>CAZVUM010000050.1:0-36488 GCA_964629575.1 uncultured Acidimicrobiales bacterium
CCTTTTCGACCTTGTAGGTCAACGCTTCTGCGTCGGTGTTCAGCGAGTCGAGATGTTGGCTGTCCCCGAGAATCGCCCCGCCGTCCATACCATCCAAGATATCGAACACACGTTCGTACTCCAACTTCGTCGGCCAAAAATCCCCGAAGGATCAGTGGGTGGCCCGCCACTGGTCAGGCCAGGCGTCCTCGCCCAGGAGCCAGTCGTCGGTGCGGTAGGTGATTCCCCTGCCCGCGCCCACCTGGCGGTCGCCGACCATCGCGACCACTTCGTGCGTGGAGAGCCGGCGGGTCTGGCTGGTCGTGGTCGCGGCGACCAGGATGCGATCACCTGGTCGGGTCGCCCGCTGGAAATCGATGTTGAAGCTGATGGCAAGCGAGATTCGCCCCTCACTGTTGGAGACCACAGACATCCCGATATCGGCGAGGGAGAACAGCAGCCCGCCGTGCCCGACCCCCACGAAGTTGACCTGATCGTCCTGAACGGTGGCGGCAATCGTGGCCGAACCGATCGACCAGTCGACGATCTCGGCGCCGATGCGCCCGACGTAGGCATCGGAACGAAAGAGCGCATCGAGCTGTTCGTAGACGCCGGTGGGCAGTCCAGAACCCCCGGTCACGCTGCGAAGATGGGTGGTACGGCAAGCGCCCCGCGAGCTCGCTCGAACGCAGCGGTGATGCGCAGCGCGAGTGTCTCGTCTCCGCCTCGACACAGAACGTGCAACGAGGCGGGCAACCCCGACGGGCTCACAGCGCTCGGCACCGACGTGCCACACATGGCCAGGTAGTTACCGGCTCGGGTGAAATGAGCGGGTGTCGAGGACTCGTCGATCCCATCGACGGGAAGCGGAAGATCGGGCGTGGTGGGAGTCAACAAGGCGTCGAATCCGGCGAACGCCGCGGCGAATTCGGCCTGATCGGCCACGCGTTGGAGTGTCGCGGCGACGTAGTCGGTTGCTCGGATGTCGACACCCGGTCGGATACGTCCCCGCACGTTTTCGTCCACCCGGGTCGCGGGGTCGTCCATCAGGTGACCGTGGTAGTGGTAGCCCTCGGCCGTCACGATCACGAACGTCGCGTCCCTCATCTCCTCGAACGGCGTAGGCGGATCGAACGGGGTCACCGAGGCGCCCATCGACACGAGTAGGTCCAGCGCCGCGTCGTAGGCGGCCAGCTGCTCGGCTGCTACGCCGACCCGTTCGGCATCCCCGAGCGTGGCGAAACGCAGCCCCTCAACTCCTCGCCGCATCTCGGCGTAGCGGCCCGCTCCGTTGCGCCAGTCGGCCATCACGCTCGCCTGGCTGGCGTCGGTCATGGCATCGAACATCACCGCGGCATCCACCGTCGAACGAGCCATCGGCCCCGGGGTGTCGAGCGTGTGCGACAGCGGAACAATCCCGTCGATGGGCAGCAGGCCCTCGGTGGTCTTCAGGCCGACGATCCCGCAGAGCGCAGCAGGGAGCCGAACCGAGCCGCCAGTGTCGGTTCCGATGGCGCACGGGATCATCCCAGAGCCGACCGCAGCACCTGATCCGCAGGACGAACCGCCCGGCGTGCGCTTGATCTCGGCGTCCCAGGGATTCCAGGGCGTTCCCATGTGCTGGTTGGTTCCCCAACCACCCATGGCGAACTCGACGGTCTTGGTCTTGCCGACGAGGATGCCGCCGGCAGCGATGAGCCGGGACGCGATCGTGGCGGTGCCCGGCGAGATGCGCTCGGCCCATTCGGCGCATCCAGCGGTGGTGACACGACCCTCGACGTCGACGATGTCCTTGAGCGCGAAGGGAACGCCGTGAAAGGGCCCGACGGCATGGCCGCTCGCGAGCGTCTGGGCCGCGCCTGCCGCCGCGGTGCGCGCGTGCTCTGCGTAGACGTCCTGCCAGGCACCGACCGTGCCATCGAGATCGTCGATCGCCGACAGACACTCCTCGACGGCCTCGACGGGTGTGATCGTGCCCTCGCGGTACCCGCGAGCCAGTTCTTCGACGCCGCGTGCCATCGGTCAGCTCCGTCCTTCGAGGAGGGGCTTGAGGAACCGTCCCGTGTGACTCTCCGGCGTATCGGCAACCGCCTCCGGCGTTCCTGCGACGACGATCTGGCCGCCGCCGCTTCCCCCTTCGGGTCCCATGTCGATGATCCAGTCGGCCGTCTTGATCACATCGAGGTTGTGCTCGATGACCACCACGGTGTTGCCCTGGTCGACCAGCCGCGACAGCACGGTGAGCAGACGACGGATGTCTTCGAAGTGCAGGCCGGTCGTGGGCTCGTCGAGGATGTAGATCGTGTGGCCCGTGGACCGCTTGGAGAGCTCGCTCGCCAACTTCACCCGCTGAGCCTCGCCGCCGGACAGAGTGGTGGCCGGCTGGCCGAGGCGGATGTAGCCGAGCCCGACGTCGACCAAAGTCTGCATGTGACGACTGATCGCGGGCTGCGCGGCGAAGAATTCCAGCGCGTCCTCACACGACATCTCCAACACGTCGGAGATCGTCATTCCCTTGAACCGCACCTCGAGGGTCTCGCGGTTGTAGCGGGCGCCCTTGCACACCTCACACGGGACGTACACGTCTGGCAGGAAGTGCATCTCGATCTTGATGGTGCCGTCGCCCGAGCACGCCTCGCAGCGACCGCCCTTCACGTTGAAGCTGAACCGCCCGGGCAGGTAACCCCGGACCTTCGCCTCATTGGTCGCCGCGAAGAGCTTGCGGATGTGATCGAAGACACCGGTGTAGGTGGCGGGATTGGAACGTGGAGTTCGACCGATCGGCGACTGGTCGATGTCGATCACCTTGTCGAGGGCTTCCCAACCGTCGACCGAGGTGTGCAACCCGGGTACCGCCTTGGACTTGTAGATCCGCTGCATCAACGCCTTGTGCAGGATCTCGTTGATGAGCGTGCTCTTGCCCGAACCCGAGACGCCGGTGACGCACGCGAAGACCCCGAGGGGGATCGAGACATCGATCTCTTTGAGGTTGTTCTCCCGAGCCCCGCGCACCACCACCTGCTCGGTGAGGGCGGACCGACGCATCTCGGGGATGGCGATCTCCCTCTTGCCCGACAGGTATTGCCCCGTGACCGACTTCTTGGCCTTGCGCAGCCCCGTGACCGGACCGCTGTAGATCACCTCACCACCGTGCTCGCCGGCTCCTGGGCCGATGTCGACCACCCAGTCCGACTCGTTGATCGTCTCCTCGTCGTGCTCGACGACCAGAACCGTGTTGCCGAGGTCGCGCAGGTGCAGCAGGGTCTCGATCAAACGGCGATTGTCGCGTTGGTGGAGACCGATCGAGGGCTCGTCGAGCACGTAGAGAACGCCTTCGAGCCCACTGCCGATCTGGCTGGCCAATCGAATCCGCTGTGCCTCCCCGCCGGCCAGCGTCGCGGCCGACCGGTTGAGGGTCAGGTAGTCGAGACCCACGTCGAGCAGGAAGTTGAGTCGCGCGTCGATCTCCTTGACGATCGGAGCCGCGATCATCTGCTCGCGATCTGTGAGCTCGAGGCCGGCGATGACCTTGGCCGCCTCTCCGATCGAGACCGAGCAGAGGCCGTGGATGTTCTGGTCGGCGACCTTGACCGCGAGCGACACGTCGTTGAGGCGGGCGCCGCCGCACGTTCCGCAAGGAACCTCCCGCATGTAGCCCTCGATGCGATCACGCGACCAGTCGCTCTCGGTGTCGGAGTGCCGACGCTGCAGGAACGGAATCACGCCCTCGTAGTGCGTGGTGTAGCTCCGCTGGCGGCCATAGCGGTTGCGATACCGCACGGTCATCTTCTTGTTCTGCGGCGCGCCGTGCAGCAGCAGTTTCTGCTGCTTGGCCGTGAGCTTGCGCCAGGGCACGTCGAGGGGGATGGCGAAGTCCTCCCCCACTGTCTGCAACATGCGGGTGAACCACTTGCTGGTTGCACCCGCCCACGGGGTGAGTGCGCCCTCGCCCACCGACAAGTCCTTGTTGGGGACCACCAGCTCGGGATCGACCTCGAACTTGGTGCCGAGGCCATCGCAGGTTCCGCACGCGCCATATGGGGAGTTGAACGAGAAGTTTCGGGGTGCCAACTCCTCGAAGCTCCGGCCCGTGGCCGGCGAGTAGAGGTGCTGGGAGAAGGTGAGCAGGTCGCCGTCGCTGTCGGCGGGGGCGTCGGCGTCGGATCGCGGCACGATCTCGATCCACACGTGGCCGTCGGCGAGGGCCAGCGCGGCTTCGAGCGATTCGGTCAGACGTTGCTCGATGCCATCGCGCATCACCAACCGATCGACGATCACCTCGATGTCGTGATTGCTGTACCGATCGAGGCGCTCCTCGAGATCGTCCTCCGCGTTGAGGTCGCGCACCTCGCCGTCGACCTTGGCTCGGGCATACCCCTGGCCTGCAAGGTCCGCCATCAGCGTGTGGTAGTCGCCCTTGCGACCGCGCACGACGGGGGCCAGGACCTGAAAGCGCGTCTCTGCTGGAAGACCGAGGATGCGATCGACGATCTGCTGGCTCGTCTGGCGCTGGACGACCTCGCCGGTCTCGGGGTCGTGCTGGACGCCGATCCGCGCGTACAGCAGCCGCAGGTAGTCATACACCTCGGTGATCGTGCCCACCGTGGAGCGCGGGTTGCGGCTCGCGCTCTTCTGATCGATCGAGATCGCCGGCGAGAGGCCTTCGAGGAAGTCCACATCCGGCTTGTCCATCTGCCCGAGAAACTGCCGGGCATACGCGGACAGCGACTCGACATAGCGTCGCTGACCCTCCGCATAGATCGTGTCGAAGGCCAGCGACGACTTGCCGCTGCCCGACAACCCGGTGAACACGATCATCTTGTCCCGCGGCAGCTCGACGTCGACGTCGCGGAGGTTGTGCTCGCGGGCCCCGCGAACGATCAGCTTGTCGCCCATATGGGCGGCAGCCTATCTGGACGGTGGGACACGAACGTGTGTTTGCTGTGCTGTCGCCGCAATCCTCGCTCGCTGCGCTCGCTCGTCTGCGGTGTTGGCGCCGCAATCCTCGCTCGCTGCGCTCGCTCGTCTGCGGTGTTGGCGCCGCAATCCTCGCTCGCTGCGCTCGCTCGTCTGCGGATTCGACGGCTACAGCACCACCACGGAGCGCAGGACGCCGCCCTCTTCCATCTTGTGGAAGGCGTCTTCGACCTCGTCGATCGCGATGGTCTCCGAAACGAACTTGTCGAGGTTCAAACGACCCCGCAGATACAGATCGATGAGCATCGGAAAGTCACGACTCGGGAGGCAATCGCCGTACCACGAACTCTTGAGCGAACCGCCTCGGCCGAACACCTCGATCATCGGCAACTCGAGCTTCATCTCGGGGTTGGGGACGCCCACCAGGACGACGGTGCCGGCGAGATCGCGTGCGAAGAAGGCCTGCTCGTAGGTCTGCGGGAGGCCGATGGCCTCGATGGCCACGTCGACACCATCACCGTTGGTGAGCTCGCGAACGGCTTCGATCACCTCGTCGTTGCTCATGCCCGAACTGTTGATGGTGTGGGTCGCGCCGAACTCCTTCGCCCACTCCAGCTTCGTGTCGTCGAGGTCGATCGCGATGATGGTGTGCGCGCCGGCGATTCGGGAACCCTCGATCGCGGCGTCGCCGACGCCGCCGCAGCCCCAGACCGCAACGCTGTCGCCCCGGCCGACGTTTCCGGTGTTCATGGCGGCGCCGAGGCCTGCCATCACGCCACAACCGATGAGACCCGCCACCTCGGCACTGGCTTCGGGATCGACCTTGGTGGCCTGGCCTGCCGCAACCAGCGTCTTCTCGGCGAACGCGCCGATGCCGAGCGCCGGGCTGAGCTCCACGCCGTCGAGCGTCATCTTCTGCGTCGCGTTGTGGGTGGCGAAGCAGTACCACGGGCGGCCACGCAAGCAGCTGCGACACTCACCGCACACCGCACGCCAGTTGAGGATCACGAAATCGCCCACCTCGACATTGGTCACGCCCTCGCCGACTTCGCTCACGATGCCGGCGGCCTCGTGACCCAGCAGGAACGGGAACTCGTCGTTGATCGCGCCCTCGCGGTAGTGCAGGTCCGTGTGGCACACGCCACAAGCCTTCACATCGACGACGACCTCACCCGGACCCGGATCGGGAATCGTGACGGTCTCCACCGTGACCGGCTCACCCTTCGCTTTCGCGACGACTGCTCGAACCTGATGCGGCATGACCGCTGACCCCCGGGATCGCTGTTTGTGACGAAGCGAAACCGTACCCGCGATGGGACACCCTCGTCGCCGCTGCGATCCGGAACGCAGCGGGGGTCGCTACGATCGCGGCGTGGGACGGCGGGGAGTCGCGTTGGCGGTTGCGGCAGCGATCCTCGCCTCGTGTTCCGGGTCGGGCGTCGAAGGTCCAGCGGCCCCGGTTCGAACAACCCCGCCCAGCGTCGTTCAGCCCCCGACGCCCGAGACTGGCGAGCGCGCCTCGATCACACCGTTGACGAGCGCGGATGCGGGACCTGAGATCCCCTTCCTTCACGTCGACACGTCCGCATGCCCGACCGGCTGGGACGAGACCGAGGGCGTCTTCGAGGATCGGATCGTGGTGGGCTCCCACGGAATGTGGTCCGTCGGCCTCGACCGCTACGCAGGCTTCGAGGCGTACCTGGAGCTCGTGAATGCCCGGGGCGGTGTGGACGGCCGTCAGCTCTCCTTCGAACCGCTCTTCCTCGCCCCCAATGACCTCGGCATGTACCTCAGGACTTTCGGCTGGCTCATGGTCCACGTCCAGCCCTTCGTCGTGTGGACCGTGGGTCCCACCAACTCGGGGCGAGAACTCCAACGGCTCGTCGAAACGAGCTGCGTGCCCGACATCGGCGCGATCGACTCCGTCGATCTCCCGGCCTCCGACATGAGTCGGTGGACGATGCCCGACATCTCCAGCAGCACTCTCGAAGCAGCCTTGTGGGTCGAAGCCGTGAAGGCCCTGGCAGGCTCTGGCGCCAACGTCGTGGTCGTGCGAGACGAGCACCCCTGGGTGACCTCGCATGTCACCGTGTTTCTGCGGCGGCTCGCAGCGGCGGCGCCACAGGCGACGGTCGATGTGATGACCCACACGCCCGGCCATCACATCCAGTTGTCCTCCGGCGTCGACGTCGTGGTCGCCGCGTTGAGCTCCGGCTGCGTAGGTCTCGCCGGGTTGGTGCGACCGACCCCGACCGTGGTGCTCGCGAGCTGCACACCACGCTGGCTCGAACCGACGCCGCCCGTCGCGGGTACCGAGCTCTGGCGGGTCAACCTCGCCGGGCCGACGACGGGTCCGATGGACGACGCGGCCGGCCACGAAGTGCCTCCTTCGCAGGAGCTCGCATGGGGCGTGCCCGTAGAGTTCCGGCTCGGCTGGGCAGATGCTGCTGTGCTGGTAGAAGTCCTCGAACGCGCGGCAGACCGCCCCGGCGGGCTCACCCGGTCGAACGTGATCGGCGTCGCGAGGTCGTTCGAGACGGACCACCCCCTGATCGAGGGCGCAACGCTCGACGGCTCGTCGCGGGTGACGACGTCGAGCGCCGGCCTGCTCGAGCGCTGGGACCCAGAGGCCGGTGCGTGGGTCGAGGGCGTGGTGCTGCACTCCGGGGTCGACCGTGAGGACGTCGTCGACGGGCTCGCCGGTCGTGCCGCTGGCTGCCCACCCCACCCGGTCGGCCTCACCGTCAGCACTTCGGGGTGGACAGCTGACGGCACCGCCCTCTCACGATCGGCGCGGCCGCGGTTCGTCGTCGACGGCATGCCGTGGACCGCCACAACCGGTCGCGACCGCTTCGGCGTCCAGGTGCGCTCGGCCGACGGCCACTTCCACCCGGCCCGCGGGGAGGGCTCGGCGGACGCCGACTGCCCTGGGAGGTTCTGGTTCGATGTGCCTTCGCCTCTCGTCGAAGCGGTTGCTGCACGACCGGGGCCACACGAGATCACCCTCCGCCTCTGGGCGGGCGACACGCTCGACACGCGCGTCGTGAGCTGGCCGGACGACTTCCGTGAAGTGCAGAGCAGCGGCGAGATCACGCTGCGATGGGACCTCGGCGAATTCGCCGGCTGACTCGCCGCGCACCCTGCTAGCTCTAGCTGCTCACGCAGTGGCATCGCGCAGCTCGCGGCGAAGCTCCTTGAGCTCATCGCGCAAGCGGGCGGCGTATTCGAAGCGAAGATCCTCCGCCGCCTCGGCCATCTCGGCCTCCAGCTCGTGGATCAGCCGGTTGAGATCATCGGGGGGAAGGTCGGCCAGCTCCTTCATCGCCTGAGCCGCCTTGTGGGCGCCACGGCCGGTCACGAGCTTCTCGGGGACGGGTGCACCCTCCTCGGGCCCACGCAGCACCGCGAGGATGTCGGTGACCGCCTTGCGGATCGTCTTGGGGTTGATGCCGTGCTCGGCGTTGTAGGCCTGCTGCAGCCCACGCCGCCGGTTGGTCTCCGAGATCGCCCGCTGCATCGAATCGGTGACCTGATCGGCGTACATGATCACCGAGCCGTCGACGTTTCGGGCCGCACGCCCGATCGTCTGGATCAACGAGGTCTCGCTGCGGAGGAACCCCTCCTTGTCCGCGTCGAGGATCGCCACCAGCGACACCTCCGGAAGGTCGAGACCCTCACGGAGGAGGTTGATGCCCACCAGCACGTCGAACTCGCCGAGGCGCAGATCCCGCAGGATCTCGATGCGCTCGATCGTGTCGATGTTGGAGTGCAGATAGCGCACCCGCACACCCAGCTCCAGCAGATAGTCGGTGAGGTCCTCCGACATCTTCTTGGTGAGGGTCGTGACCAGAACCCGGTCGCCCTTGCCGACCGTCACATCGATCTGTTCGAGCAGGTCATCGATCTGACCCTTGGTCGGCTTCACCACGATCTCGGGATCGACGAGCCCGGTTGGCCGCACGATCTGTTCGACGACCTGATCGCTCTGAGTGAGCTCGTAGTTGCCGGGGGTCGCCGACAGGAACACCACCTGGTTGAGGCGCTCCATCACCTCCTCGAAGCGCAGCGGCCGATTGTCCCGCGCGGAGGGCAGCCGGAACCCGTGGTCCACCAGGGTGTCCTTGCGGCTCCGGTCTCCGGCGAACTGGCCGTGGAGCTGAGGCACCGCCACGTGACTCTCGTCGATCACGAGGAGGTAGTCGTCTGGAAAGAAGTCGAGGAGGGTGTAGGGAGGCTCGTCGTAGGTGCGACGGTCGAGATGCATCGAGTAGTTCTCGATCCCATTGCAGTACCCGACCTCCTGCATCATCTCGAGGTCGTACTCGGTGCGCATCCGCAGGCGCTGCGCTTCGAGGAGCTTGTTCTCCTCCTCGAACTGCTTGAGTCGCACCTGGAGTTCGTGCTCGATGTCGGTGATCGCCAGTCGAAGCTTCTCTTCACCGGTGACGTAATGCGTCGCGGGGAAGATGGTGATCTCCTCGAGTTCGCCGAGGCGCTCCCCAGTCAAGGTGTCGACCTGGGTGATCCGGTCGATCTCGTCGCCGAAGAGCTCGATACGAACCGCGTGCTCCTCGTAGGCCGGGTGGACCTCGAGGGTGTCCCCGCGCACCCTGAACTTGCCGCGCACGAGGTTCATGTCGTTGCGCTCGTATTGCATGTCGACCAGCTGACGGAGCATGCCCCGCTGATCGTGTTCCTCGCCGGCTCGGAGGTACAGCATCTTGCGGAGGTATTCCTCGGGCGGTCCGAGGCCATAGATGGCAGACACCGAGGCCACCACGATCACGTCCCGCCGGGTGAGCAGGGCAGCCGTTGCAGAATGACGCAACCGGTCGATCTCGTCGTTGACGGACGAATCCTTCTCGATGTAGGTGTCCGACGACGGCATGTACGCCTCGGGTTGGTAGTAGTCGTAGTAGGAGACGAAATACTCCACCCGGTTGTCCGGGAAGAACTCCCGGAACTCGTTGGCGAGCTGCGCGGCAAGCGACTTGTTGGGGGCAAGCACCAAGGTGGGCCGCTGCACCTGCTCGATCGTCCAGGCGATCGTGGCGCTCTTGCCCGACCCGGTGATCCCGAGCAGGGTCTGGAAGCGATCGCCGCCGTCCACGCCGCGCGCCAGGGACTCGATGGCCTTGGGCTGATCGCCGGCAGGAGCGAAGTCGGACACCACGCGAAAGGGGTTGCCCACCGTGGGCGCAGGCCGCACCGCGGGGGTCGCGCTCTTCCCCGATTCGGCGTCCGATGGAGAGTCAGAAGTGACAGTCACACCGACAGCTTACGAACAGGGTGGGACAGCCGATCGAGGTGAGGCGCCACCTTTGCGCGGCCGTGGCCTTCCTGTTGCGCGCCGAAATGGATATCCTCCCGCCCTGACCCCCCTGGCCCCTCCCGAGGCCCCGCCCCGAGGCCCCTCATGACTGACACCGACGAACCCGACGAGATCGACGCCGACGAGCTGGCCGGCGATGCCGACCCCGACCTCGACGAGGCCGACCTCGATGAAGCGGATCTCGAGCTCGAGGCCGACGTGGAGATCGTCGCGGACGGTGACACCGACGCTGACGATGACGACGACGAGGCCGAAGAGGTTCCCTCCGGCGCCCGCCCCGTCACAGACGAAGGCGACGACGACGACGAGGAAGAAGACGTCGAAGCCGACCTCGACACGATCCTGCGCGAACGCCTCGCCTCAGACGAGGAAGAAGACGACGACGAAGAGGACGAGGACGGCGCACCGGCCAAAAAGAAGAAGAAGGCCGAGTCGGACCGCCGCGAAGACGAGATCCTCTGCGACGGTTGCTTCCTCCTCGTGGCCGAGAGCCAGTTCGACACCCGCGGACCCGACCCCGCCTGCCCCCACTGCGGAACCCCGCTGAACGTTTCGTAGCCACGGCTGTCCCACTTGCCACGGCTCGTCGCCGCTCCGGCGGCGGCCCTGACGGGCCTCTGCCTCCGCAACTCCTCGCACGTGGATCGGCGCGTGCGGCGGCTCACGACTTCGTCGAATCGCCGCTGGGGCTACCCACGAGTGGCGGTCCCTGAGGCCCGGCTAGGGTCCCCGCATGGATCTCTCGGGGAAGAACTGCATCATCACGGGCGCCGCGAGCGGCATCGGGGCGGCGTGCGCCCGACGGTTCGCGCAGGACGGCGCACGGGTCGCTGTGATCGACGTCAACGCCGACGGCGCCGCGAAAGTCGCCGACGAAGTGGGCGGTATCGCGGTGACATGCGATCTCCGCGATCCGGACGCCATCGCCGACATGGTCGCGGAATGCGAGAGCAGCCTCGGCCCCACCGACGTGCTCTTCAACAACGCAGGAATCGCGTCGGGGGGCGGTCCCCTCGATTCGCCGCTGGATGAGTGGCAGAGGCAGTGGGACGTCAACCTCATGAGCCACGTTCATGCGATCCGTGGCGTGCTGCCCGGGATGCTGGAGCGAGGTACGGGCTACATCCTCTACACCGCGTCGATGGCCGGAATCCTCTCCAGCCACGGCAACCTCCCCTACGCCGTGAGCAAGCACGCCGTGGTGGGACTCGCCGAATGGATGGCGTTCACGTACGACCACCGCGGCATCAAGAACTCACTGTTGGCACCGCTCGTCGTGCGCACGCCGATGCTCGGAAACCAGGCCAACTCGGAGTGGGCGAGCCAGGCGGGGGGTCCGCTGAAGGAGCCGGAGGACGCCGCCAACTACGTGGCCGAGGCCATTGACGAGGAGCGGTTCCTCATCCTGACCGACGAGATCGCCCAGACCTGGATGGAACGCAAGACCGCCGACCCCGATCGCTGGCTCCACGGGATGAACCGCCTTCAGCAGCGCTTGGAATCAGCAGGCGACGCAGCCGCCGGCGCCACAGAGAGCTGACTTCTGGGTCATCTGCAGCGCGGTTCCCCTGTTTTGGGGCGCCCGCACCGGCGCTGCCACGTACCCAAAAGCAGCGCTGCGCGGGCAGCGCAGGCGGCGAGAAATCAGTCAGATCCGGCCTGCCGCGCGGGCGGCGTCTTCGGCTGCTTCGAGTTGGGACTCCACGATGCCGAGGCCACCGTTCCAGAACTCCGGATCGCCGAGATCGCAGTCGACGATGGAGCCCAGCTCCTCGGGAGTCATCGATCCGCCGGCTCGGAGCAGTTCGAGATACCGCGGAACGAATTCCGCTCCGCGCTCCGCGTAGCGGCGGTACACCGACAGGGCCAGCAGCTGGCCGTAGGCGTACGCGTACACGTATCCGGGCGTCCCGATGAAGTGCGGGATGTAGCTCCACCAGCTGCGGTAGCCGTCAGTGAGCTCCACGCTGTCGCCCACCATGTCGTGCTGGGTGCGGTACCAGAGGTCGCCGAAGTCCTCGACCGACAGTTCGCCGTTGTCGCGGCGATGGCCGTGGACGGCGTCCTCGAATCGGTTCATCGCGGTCTGCCGGAAGACCGTGGCGATCGAACCCTCGATCGACTCGGCCAGCAGCGCCAACCGCTCGTTGGGATCGTCCGTCGCATCGAGCAGCCGCCCGAATGTGACGGTTTCGCCGAACACCGAGGCCGTCTCCGCGAGGGTCAGCGGCGTCGCTTGGTGAAAGATCCCCTGGGGGCGCGCGAGGTGGGCGTGGAGGCCGTGACCCAACTCGTGAGCCAAGGTCAGCACGTCACGGTTGCGGCCCGTCCAATTGAGCATCACGTACGGGTGGTGCGACGCCACGGTGTACGCGCAGAACGCCCCAGGGCGCTTGCTGTCCCTGACAGGAGCGTCGATCCAGTTCTCGTCGAAGAAACGGCGGGCGGTGTCCGCCAGCTCGCCGCTGAACGAGGCGTAGGAATCGAGCACGAGCTCGGCGGCCGACCCCCACTCGATCTCGGAGTCCGAATCGGCGACCGAGGCCATCCGGTCGTAGTCGCGGATCGGGTGGCCGAGAATCTCGGCCTTGAGCCGGTACCAGCGCCGCGGGATGTCGTAGCGGTCGACCACGGCGTCGACGAGGGCCTGGACCGACTCGTCGCTCGCCTCGTTGCTGAGATTGCGCGACGAGATCCACGACGGGTAGGAGCGCAGCCGGTCGTCGGTGGCCTTGTCTGCAGCGAGGGTGTTGAACACGTACGCGCGGGTGCCGATGCCGGGTTGCAGCGCGGCAGTGACAGCCTCGGCGGCGGCCTTCCTCTGTTCCCCATCGGGGGAGGCCAGCTGGGAGAGCGCCATCTCCAGCGAGGTGTCTTCTCCGCCGATCTCGACGCTGATCTCGCTCGTCAGCTGATCGAAGAGGCGCACCCAGGCGGACGAGCCGGTGACGGACTTCTCGGTCAGCAGCTTCTCTTCCGGCTCGGACAGGAGGTGGGGGGCGTAGCGGCGTGCGGCGCGCAGGTGGTGGGCGCAAAAGCCCAACGCGGGGTCCGCCAGCAGCCGCGCCGCGACATCGTCTTGCGCCGCTGCCCACTCCAGGTCGACGAAGACCAGCTCCGTGGAGATCTGTGCCGCTCGCTCGCTCACCGCCTGATACAGCGCTCCCTCGCCTGTGTCGACGGCGAAGCGAAGACCCGCGTAGCTAGCGGCGCGCCCGACCAGATCGTGGATTCGGCCGACGGCTTCCATCACGGTGGCGAGCTCGGCCGAGGTGAGCGCAGCGATCCGGCCGCGGTACGTGGCGAGCTCCTCGGCGTCCTGTTGCGCCCGATCGAGCAGCTCGTCCACATCGGAGCCCTCGAGCAACGGTTGGATGTCCCATGCCACGTCGTCGACATCGGCTGCGGTCATGGGGTCACCCCTGGTTTGGCGGCTCGTTCGGCGGCTCCGGCGTCGGCTCGGTGGGAGGGAGTCCCCGCGCCCACGACTCGGCTCGCTCGATCTGTGTCGGCAAGAGGTCGAGGGAGCCGGAGTTGTCGACGACGAAGTCGGCGACGGCCAGCCGCTGTTCCCTCGACACCTGTGCCTTGATGCGATTCTCGGCGTCCTCGACGCTGAACCCACGGTGCTCGACCAGACGATCGATGGCCACCGGGGCCGGAGTGTCGACCACGAGGATCCCGCTCACCACGTAGCGCGGCGGTCCACCCGCGATGATGCCCTCGACGAGAAGTGGGATGTCGAGCACCACGAGGTTGCCGCTGTCGGCCTGCTCGCGGATCCGCCGACGGATCTCCCGGTTGGTGGGCGGGTGCACGATCGCGTTGAGGTCCTTCAACGCCTGCTTGTCGCTGAAGACGATCTCGGCGATCGCGGGTCGGATCAGTTGACCGTCGTCGCCGACGATCCCGTCGCCGAACCGCTCCACCATCCCCGCGTAGACCTCTTGGCCGGGTTGCTGGAGGTCCTTGACGACGGCGTCTGCGTCGATGAGCACTGCGCCGCGTTCGACCAGGGAGTCGGAAACGGTGGATTTACCGCTTCCGATTCCCCCGGTGAGACCGATGACGATCACCGAACGTCAGGCGTCTTCTGTGGCCTCTGTGGCCTCTGCGACCTCGCCGGCCTCGGCCGACTCAGCAGCTTCGCCAGCCCCGTTGACCTCGCCGCCTTCGCCGTCGTTCTCCTCGTACTGGGCCAGAGCCTGGCGATATGCCTCTTCGCCGTGCTCCTCGTAGTACTCACGCCAGGCACGCTCGGCCTCGGACTCCTCGCCTTCGGCGGGAGCCTCGTAGTCGAAGTCGCCGATGAAGTTGCCGGAGTCGTCGTACTGGTGCTCGCCGAACGCCTCCTGGTACTCGGCGGCCACGACGCCACCTTCGGCAGCCTGCTTGATCGACAGGCTGATGCGGCGACGCTGAAGATCGAGATCGATGATCTTGACCCACAGCTCCTCGCCGGGCGTGACGACCTGCTCGGGCAGCTCCACGTGGTGGGCGGACATCTCCGAGATGTGAACGAGGCCCTCGATGCCGTCGCCGACCTGGACGAACGAACCGAACGGCACCAGCTTGGTGACCCGGCCATAGACCAGCTCGCCGACCCGGTGACCGTTGGCGAACTCCTGCCACGGATCCTGCTGGGTGGCCTTGAGCGAGAGGCTGATGCGCTCGCGCTCACGATCGACTTCGAGCACTTCGACGTCGACCTCATCGCCGACGGTGACGACCGAGCTCGGGTGATCGACGTGCTTCCAGGACAGCTCGGACACGTGGATGAGTCCGTCCATGCCGCCGAGATCGACGAAGGCGCCGAAGCTGACGACCGAGGAGACAACGCCGGAACGCTTCTCGCCCGGCTTGAGGTTGTCGAGGAACTCCTCGCGCTGTTCCTTCTGCGTCTCTTCGAGCCAGGCTCGGCGCGACAGCACCACGTTGTTGCGGTTCTTGTCGAGCTCGATGATCTTGGCCTCGAGCTCCATGCCGATGTAGGGCGCGAGGTCGCGGACCCGGCGCAGCTCGACGAGAGATGCCGGGAGGAAGCCGCGCAGACCGATGTCGAGGATCAGGCCGCCCTTGACGACCTCGATGACGGGGCCCTTGACGACGCCCTCTGCCTCTTTGATCTCTTCGATCCGTCCCCACGCCCGCTCGTACTGAGCGCGCTTCTTGGAGAGGACCAGCCGACCGTCTTGGTCTTCCTTCTGGAGAACGAGCGCCTCGATCTCCTCGCCGATCGACACGACCTCGGATGGGTCGATGTCGTTTCGGATCGACAGCTCGCGGGACGGGATGACGCCTTCGGACTTGAAACCGATGTCGAGGAGGACCTCGTCGCGATCGATACGGACGACCGTGCCGTTCACGAGGTCGCCGTCCCCGAACTCCACGATGGTGCCGTTGATGGCGTCCTCGAAGGACATGGAGCCCAGGTCGTTTTCGACCACGGTGCGGGGGATGTATTCGCCGGCGTCAGTGAAGCTGCCGAATTCTTGGGTGTCGGACACAGAGATTCGCTCTACTAGGGAATACGGGCGCGAGGTGACGAACGAAGGGGCCACCGCGCACGAGGGTCGAGTCTACTGGGGCCGCCTCGCGATCAGAAACAGCTCCTGCTCATCGACGCTCGGCGGTGCGCCGCTGTAGTCACCGACCGAGCTCACCGACCGCACCCTGAGCGGCTCGAGCCCCGCTCGCTCGGCGAGCATGAACAGCTCTCGAGGAGTGAAGCAGGTCGTCCACAGCTCCACCTCCCGGATGGTGCCTTCGGGGTCGCGCACCTCGGTGTGCTCGTGGTTGGTTGCGGTGAGCGCATCGAACGTCGAGTTCTCGAGGTGCCGGACCTGGAAATACGCCGAGAATGCAGCGACCCCGACCAGGCCACCGGGTGCGAGCTGGGATGCCATGCCACCGAGGATCCGCTCGTCGGCGACCAGATTGAGGGGGTCGGGGCCCGCTGCCGGGCCCGCTTGCAGACCGAAGGCCCCCTGACACATGGCCATGGCCGCGTCGAAGGGCCCGAGCGTCAGCGCCTCGAGCTCGCGCGCATCGGCGACGACGAAGGTCGCGTTCGACAGGCCCTCCCCCGCCGCTGCCTCGCTCGCCAGGCGCACGAACTCGCTGGAGATGTCGATGCCCACAACCTCCATGTGCCGACGGGCGAGCTCCAGCGCATGTCGTCCTGGGCCGCAGCCGACGTCGAGAACCCGCGCACCTGGTGCGAGCCCGAGCGCATCCACGAGAAAATCCACCTCGCGCACCGTGTTCTTGGTGAAGGAGTAGCGCAGGTACGCCGGACCCATGTGGGAGGCCAGCGCCTCGAACCAGTGACCGTCGTCAGCAGCCACGTCGCAACGTCGTCTCGAGGATTCCGCCCCACTCGTGGAGGACCTGGCCGAACCACACCGCCGCACTCGACTCCGGTATCGCCGCGATCTGGTCGACCCGGCCGTCGAAACAGCGCTCGACCAGCAGGGTCGCTCGGCGCAGGTGGTAGCTGGAGGTCACGACCACAACGTGATCCCACCGCTGCTCGGTTGCGTACTCGGCGAGCAGCTCGGCCTCGCGGCGGGTGTCAGCGCCCGCCAGCTCGAGGCAGTGGAGCTCGACGTCAGCGCGCAGGCCGTCTTCGCACATGCGCCCGAAGACGTTGGAGGGGCCGAGCCCCGCGGCGACGACCACGACATGGTCGACCACACCATCCACGGCGAGATCTCGCACCGCCCTCGCTCGCTCGAGTTCACCCCCGACGAACACCAGCGCAGCATCCGCCGAGACCACCTCGTCGCTGCCAGGTCGGAGAAACCATCGGTCGGTGAGGAGGAGAACGACACCGGCCACCACCCACATGGCGATGACGACGGCACGACGCGGGCTCACCCCTTCGCGTCGGCCCAGGTGCGGCCCCACGCGAGGTTCACCTCGAGCGGTACACGCAGCTCAGCGGCGTCGTGCATCGTGTCGACGGTGAGCTCGCCGATCTCGTCGTGCTCATCGGGCGGCACCTCGAGGATCACCTCGTCGTGGACCTGCAGGACGAGACGACTCGCCGCATCTCGCTCGGTGAGCGCGGCGTCGAGCCGGACCAGGGCGACCTTGAAGATGTCTGCGGCCAGGCCCTGGATGGGGGCGTTCATGGCCTGCCGCTCGGCGGCCTGGCGGACGCGGAAGTTGCCCGCGTTGAGCTCGGGGATCGGCCGACGCCTGCCGAACATCGTCTCGGTGTACCCGCGTTCTTTGGTCTCGGCGACAACGCTGTCCATGAAGGACTTCACGTTGGGGAACGCGGCGAAGTACGCATCGAGGATCTCGGCGGCTTCCTCGGTGGGAATGGCGAGGCGCTGCCCGAGGCCGTAGGCCTCCATGCCGTAGGCCAACCCGTAGCTCACCATCTTGGCCTTGGAGCGCATCTCGACGGTCACCTCGTCGGAGGCCACGCCGAACACGCTCGATGCCGTGGTGTTGTGGATGTCCTGGCCGCTCTCGAAGGCGCCCACGAGGCCGGGGTCGTCTGCCAGGTGAGCGATCACCCGCAGCTCGATCTGGTTGTAGTCGGCGACAAGAAGCTCGTGGCCAGCCGTGGGCACGAAGGCCTTGCGAAACTCGCGTCCCTGTTCGGTCCGGACCGGGATGTTGTGGAGGTTGGGCTCCTCGGAGCTCAACCTGCCGGTGCGAGCGACGGTCTGGTTGAAAGTGGCGTGGATCCGCGCGTCATCGCCGACGACGTCGAGCAGACCCTGTCCGTAGGTCGATCGCAGCTTCTCGACCTCGCGATAGTCGAGGAGATGCTCGATGATCTCGTGCTGGTCGCGGATCTTCTCGAGAGACGCGGCGTCCGTCGAATAGCCGGTCTTGGTCTTCTTCTGCGGGGTGAGGCCGAGCTCGTCGAACAACACCTCGCGGAGCTGCTTGGTGGAGTTGACGTTGAATTCGCGGCCCGCCGCCGTGTGGATCTTCGCTTCGAGTCGGTCGACCTCGCTCACGAGGTAGTCGCGCAGCCGGGTGAGTTCGCCGACGTCGACGCCGACACCGAGGTCCTCCATGTCGGCGAGCACCGAGATCAGCGGGCGTTCGATGTCGCCGTACAGCGACCACATCTCGCGATCCTCGAGCAGCTCCCGCAGAACGGGAGCGAGCCGATGCACCGCCAGAGCCTCGCGAGCGGTGAGCAGCGCAGGATCGTCGGCCTCACCCGTGAGGTCGAGCTGCCCCTCCGGAGCAGACGTACCCGCCGGAAGCTCGGTGCGGCAGTACCGCAACAGCAGATCACCGAGCACGTAGCGCCCATCGGCTGGATCGATGAGGTAGGCCGCGATCGCCGTGTCGACGTCGAGCCCCTCGCAGGTGAGCTCCACAGGAGCGAGCCTCCGAAGCAGACCCTTCGCTCGATGGACGTGCACCCCGGGACCGTCCGATCCGAGAAGCGCCCCGAGTGCCGCGATGACATCGCCGTCGTCGAGTTGGCTTCTGCGAACAGCGAGGACCTCGCCCACCTCGGCGTCGCTCACTGCGGCGAGCACCCCGAGGGAGCCGTCCGCGGCTGACGACCAGGCCAGGGCAACGGGTTCCTCGTACTCGGCCAGTGCCCGAAGGCGCTTGGCGAGCTCGGCCGGCTCGACGGGCGCCACGAGCTCCGCTTCGAGGACCCCGCCGTCGGACTCGAGGGCGGGAAGGCGACCCTCCAACGCCGTGTTGAGGCGGTCGTACAGACTGTTGAACTCGAGGAAGTCGAAGATGCGCTGCACCTCGTCGACATCCACATCACCCCAGCTCAGCGTGGTTACGTCGAGCTCGACCGGCGCATCGGTGAGCAGCACCATTGCCTGGAAGTTGCGTCGAGCGCGCTCCTCGTACTCGATGAGGTTCGACTTGAGCTTGGGCGTCTGGGCATCGACGTTCTCGAAGATCCCGTCGAGTCCGCCGTACTTGTTGATCAGCTTCGCCGCCGTCTTCTCCCCCACCCCGGGAATGCCCGGCAGGTTGTCCGACGGGTCACCTCGCAGCGCCGCGTACTGCGGGTACAGCTCCGCGGTGACACCGGTTCGGTCGACGATCCCTGCCTCGTCGTAGAGGGCGTAGTCGGACACACCGCGACGGTTGTAGAGGACCTTGATGTGGGGGTCCTTGACCATCTGGTAGATGTCGCGGTCGCCGGTGACCAGGATCGCGTCGTCACCGTTGTCCGCCGCCCGCACCGCCATCGTCGCCAGGAGGTCGTCGGCCTCGAAACCCGCCTGCTCCTCGATCGGGATGTTCATCGCCCCGAGAACCTCGCGGACCAGCCCCATCTGCTGGCGCAAGATGTCGGGGGTCTCCTCCCGCTGCGCCTTGTACTCCGGAAGCATCTCGTGGCGGAACGTGGGTTCCGGGCGATCGAAGGTGACCGCGATGCCGTCGGGTTCGTGGTCTCGGACGAGGTTCACGAGCATCGACGTGAAGCCGAACACCGCGTTGGTGACCTGCCCCGAAGCGGTCGCCATGTCGGTCGGAAGGGCGAAGAATGCCCGGTAGGTCAACGAGTTGCCATCGAGCAGGAGGAGCTTCTTGTTCGCCACCCCGGCAGTGTATTCGAGGGGTCTGAACCTCAGGGCGTGAGCTGGCCCTCGATGACCTGGTTGGCGACGTCGAGCATGGTGGCCCGGCCGCTCATTGCGGTGCGCTGGATGAAGCCGAAGGCATCGTGTTCGGTGAGGCCGTGCTCGTCCATCAGCCGGCCCTTCGCTCGATCGACGGCTTTGCGGGTCTCGAGCTGATCCTCGAGGCCCTTCACCTGCTCGTCGAGCTCCCGCATCTCTTCGAAGCGGGCGAGAGCGACCTCGATGGCCGAGATCAGCTCCTCTTTCTGGAACGGTTTCACGAGATAGCTCAGCACGCCGGCATCGCGTGCCTGTTCGATGAGGTGCCGTTGGCTGAACGCGGTGAGGATCACCACGGCGGCCTGCCGTTCGCCGGACACTTCGCGCGCGGCAGAGAGACCGTCGAGGCCGGGCATCTTGATGTCGAAGACGCACAGATCGGGCTCGTGGTGCTTGACGAGCTCGACGGCTTCGTCGCCGCGGCCGGTCTCGGCCACCACCGTGTAGCCCTCGCCCTCCAGCATCTCGCGCAGGTCCAGGCGGATGATGGCTTCGTCCTCGGCGATCACGACCCGCTTCGACACACGCTTCCTTTGCTTGGAGTCCGTCGGCCAGGTTAGTCGGCGAGGGCCGAATCCCGAATGTCGGAATTCAGTTGCCGGTCAGCTCGTCGAGGAGCTGATCCTGCTCGCTCTCGAGCTGGTCGATCTGGGCGCGCACCTCGTCGCGACGCACCGCTGCGGTGCTGGCGTGACGGGCGGCGTGTCGATGGGCGCGGTCGGCGAGCGGGGTTTCGGACACCAGCGCGGCAAGCCGGGCCTCGTCTGCGTCGTTGGCCAGGTGCACGTGCTGCTCGTCGAGGATCCGCAGCTCGTCGCGTAGGCTCGACAGCCGCGCCGCCACTTGGCGGAGTCGTCTCTCGACCGAGCGGGTTCCCACGCAGTGTCAATGTACCGCAGGCCGTCGCCACCCAGAGCGGGCGGACGAACTGGAGGCACTGCGCCCTCCCGACGGTGTCGGATCGTGCTGTCGGCGGTACTGCTCGTGGGCGCGTGTGGTGACTCGGATGAAGGCGCCGCCTGCGAAGGCGCCCGGTCCGAACCTCTCGCGCCCGACGGCCTGATCCACGTGCTGCCCGGCGCCGAGACCGACTACCTGAGCGACCCGCCGACGTCGGGCCCGCACATCGCCTGGAACGCCCCCGCCGTCATCGACCGCGTCTTGAGCCCGGCCGAACAGGTGGGGGTCCTCGAGAGCGGCGACGTGCTGGTGCAGTACCGGCCAAATGATGTCGAAGCAGAAGCCGTCGCCGAGCTGGAGAGTCAGCTACCCGATCGGGCCCACCTCGCGCCGAATCCTGCGCTGCCCGCGCCCGTGGTCTTCACCGCGCACCTGATCAAGCAGACCTGCTCCACACTCGACACCGAGGCGCTCGACCGATTCATCGCAGACGAAGCCGGGTCGCGCACAGACCAGTGACCGCCTGACCTACGGCTTGCGGCCCTCGCAGCGGGCGAGGATTCCGGGAACGAACTCGGTGACCTCCACATCCACGTACCCGGCCTCCGCGAAGTAGCCGGCCACCTCGCCACGGCTGTGAGCGCGCCCGTTGGAGCCGCACACGAGCTCGTTCATGCCCCACATGGCCGCGTCGACGGGCCCGGTGCGATCGTCGTTGAGCATCTCGCCGATCAGGTGCATCTCGCCACCCGATTCGAGTGCGCGGAACGCCCGCGCGACCACACCTGCGATGGTCGGGCCGTCGTAGATCGGCAGGTTGCTGGCCATGACGACCACATCGCAGGGGCCGGGGAACTCACCCTGGGTGAAGTCCGCCGCGTGCGTGCTGACCCGGTCGCCCACCTCCGCGTCGGCGATGTACTCCTCGGTCGCGACGACGACCGGTGGGAGATCGAGCACGGTTGCCCGCAACCCGTCGACCGCTTCGACAGCCGTGATGCTGTAGGCACCCGAGCCACCGCCGAGGTCGAGCAAATGGGACCGACCGCTGAGATCCACGGTGCGCACGAAACGGCGCGCAGCACCGAACCCGATCGACGACGTCGACCGGTGGTAGGCCTTGGCCGCCTCCACGGTGAGCTCCTCGTACATCCCGAGCTGGGTGCTGTCGCCCTCCCGCATCAACTCGGTCATGCGGAACCAGTCGGGAACATCGCGCCGAGTGAAGGTCATCCACGGCCCCGCATACCTGCGCTCGCCCTTCACGAGGTAGAGGTCCGTGTCCGGTGCGTTCACGAGCCGCTCGCCGGACTCATCCCACCGCAGCAGATCCATGCTGAGAGCACAGGTCACCAGGCGATCGACATCGATCGGGCGCAGCCCCGTGGCCTCGGCCAGCGCCGCTTCGGTCTCCGCTCCGTTGCGGACGTGGGTGAACAGCTCCACGTCGATCGCTGTGTAGAGCACCGCCGACTCGGTGTACGCGCGAGCGATCCCCTGAAGGCGACCGGTGTCTGTTTTGTCGCTTCCTGCGCTGCGCCCCAGCCCTGACGGGCTGTTGCCCTGCTCGCCAGACTTGTCGCTTCCTGCGCTGCGCGTCGCTCGCTCGCTGCCGCTCGCTCCCTCACCGAGTTGTTCGCTGGCGCTCACAACTCGCGTCCGATCTCACATTCATTTCGCATCTCTACTCCTCCACTTTGAACCAGTCGGGCTTGCCGAGGGCCCAGTACTCGCCCCAGATCTGCTCGCCACCCGCAACATGCACGACGTCGCCGGTGATGAATCCGCTGGCGACCGGCGAACCGAGGTACGCAACCGTCTGGGCCACATCGTGGACATCGCCGAGGCGTCGTTGCGGGTTGTGATCGAACGACGGCCGAGCCTCGGGCGGGTAGTTGACCAACCCCGGGCTGCGCACCACACCGACGGCGATCGTGTTGACGCGGATGCGATGCGGAGCCCACTCCACGCTCAGCGACGCAGCGAGCCCTGCCGCGCCTGAGCGAGCCGCAGCGGTGTGAGGGATTCCCACGCTGCCGCGCCCCGTGATGGTGCCGATGTTGACGATCGAGCCCGGCTCGTCGTGCGCGATCCAGTGCTTCGCCGCCGCCTGCATCACGTACCAGGTGCCGTAGAGGTTGGTCTCCACGACCGCGGCCCAGCCCTTGGGAGACACATCGACCGCCGGTGCGGCGAACTGCCCTCCCGCGTTGTTGACCACCAGATCGAGGCGGCCTTCGGTCTCCCAGACGCCGGCGATCATCGCCTCGACCTGTTCGGGGTCGCGGATGGTCATCGCGACCGTGCGGCAGTCGATCCCGTGTTCGGCCAACGAGGCCTCGACCTCGTCGAGCTTCGCCTGGTCCCGCCCGCAGGTCACGATCGTGGCTCCGAGCCGACCGAGCAGCATGCAGATCGAGCGGCCGATGCCGCCCGCGCCTCCGGTCACCAGCGCGACCTGCCCCCCGAAGAGGTCCTCGCGAAAGGCGTGCTCGAGGTGGGCCAGCTCGGCGTCGGTGGGGCTCCGATAGGGATCGTCGTCGGTGAGTGAAGCGCTCATCTTGCGCTCACCGTAGGTCGGCCGAGCGCTGCCGGCTCAGCCCTGGGCGCGAGCCCGCCTGCGCCCCTTCAGTCCGATGATCCGTTCGACCTCGTGGTAGCCGGTCGGCTTGACGACGACGATGGCGGCCAGCGCCGTGAGACCGCCGGCGACGACGGCGGCGAGAAGCTGGGCCACCGCCCCTGCGCCGAGCGCCTCGAGCCCGACCCGCCCGCCGAAGGCTGCGCCTGCGGTCGCCCCAGCGATCATCGCAGCAGGGAGAATCGCCCGGAGATACTCGGACGTTCGCATCTCGAGAATCCGAAACGGCACGACGAGCACGAACGGTGCGGTGACGAGGAGCACGAGGCCCGTGCCGAGAACAACGGCCTCGACGCTCCACCTCGACGTGATGATGTAGCTCGCGATCAGGCATCCACCGACGCAGATGCTGTTGATCAGCTGGGCCGTCGTGCGGGCGTTGGCCACGTATACCGACGACGCGAGGTTGACGACCGAGCTCACCATGCCGACGAGCGCCATCACGCGGATGATCGAGCCGGCGTCGGACCATTCGTCGGAGAAAGCCACCTCGGTGAAGAGGTCGGCCACCACCGCGAGACCAGCCATCGCCGGTTGCGCCGCGAGGGCGACTCCGGCCGTGGCCTGGAGAAACCGTCGACGCTGCTCAGCAGGGTCGTCCTGGTTCCGCGACAAGACGGGAATGAGAACCTGGTTGGAGGTTTGGGTGAGCATCACGATCGGCGTCTGCAGGATCCGGACACCGAGGGCGTACAGACCGAGAGCCGGCCCGCCGAGGTTGCGGCTGACCAGCGCTCGGTCGAGGTTCTGGATCAGATAGTTGAAGAAGTTGGTGGCCGTCAGGCTGGTGCTGAATCCCGCCACGGACCTCAAGGCGCTCGGCTGGACCCGGAGCGACGGGCGGTACGCACTCCACGACCACGCCAAGACCGTGGAGACGGCGCTGGCCGCTGTGGATCCGATGACGATCGACCAGGCCCGCGCGTCGGCGATCGCCAGAACCACCGCGACACCTGCAAACACGACGGCGCTGATCATGAGGACCATCGCCGCCTTCTTGAACTGGAGGTTGCGGCGAAGCAGCGCGATGTGAACGATGCCCATCGATCTGGCCAGAACCGAGAGGGCCAACAGCCGTAGGAGAGGCGTGCTCGAGCCGGCCTCGGGACCACCCGCCAACACGGCGAGCGGCTCGGCGAACACCAAAATCAGCCCGGCGAGGACCACACCGATCACGGTGTTGAGCCCGAAGACCGCATCAGTGGTCCGCTTGTCGAGGCCTTCGCGCTGGATCACGGCCTGGCCGGTGCCCATGTCGGCGAGCCGGTCGACCAGCGCCAACACGATCATCGCCACGCCGACCCGGCCGTAGTCGCCCTTGGTCAGGAACCAGACCAGAACGAAGTTCATCGCGGCCCGCAGCATCTGACTGAACATCTGGGCGACCGTCAGCCATCGTGCGCCGGACACCGCGGCATCGCCCTGGCGCCGACGCTCCGACTCCGCGTCGACCGTCTCGCCAGCTGGATCGGTGTCGCGTTCGGTGGTCATGTCCTGCCTGATGGGGCGGGCCGTCGCAGATGACGAGCAACCGCCGAAATTACCATCGGCATTCGCAAGCCCGTCTGCAGGTCAACGCGGGCATCTCATCTGCGGCGGACCGGCTGCCCAACTCGTCGGGTCGTCGCTGGACTGCACCCAAGACTGCACCGCGTCCAGGTACCCCACCGTGTACCGACGTTGGAGCGCACGACCGACCGGTCCGGACAATCCTCCGGCCCGTTGCCGACCGCGCGGAGCGCCTCGACCGTGCGCGCCGCAGTCGGCACCTCGGCCGGTTTTTCGGCCTCACTCCGCAACCGAAACGCAGCGATGACGTCGGTGGTCGGGCGAGCGAGTCTGAACACCGCCCCAGTCAACATCAGGCGGTCGGCGGAGGCGTAGATCAACGTGAGGGTTGCAGGCTCGACCACACTGGCCGACAATCGACCCGATGAGCCCCAGCCCGAGCGATCGACCATGACCGACGAATCCCCGGACGGCCAGGAGTCACCGAGCTCGCCGCAGGAGAGCCCGCAGAAGACTCCTGTGGCGTCCGATGGGCTGGCGTCGATCGCGATCATGCTGCTCGCCGTGGTCCTCATCATCTTCTTGATCACCCGGATCGTCTCGTAGCCACTCCTCGAGTCGACGTCGCGCCGCCAACCGCCGCACCCATCGTCGACGGTTCTGTGCTCAAATGTCTCCGCGCACCGCGGCTTCCGTGTGCCGGGTGGGGGCCGGAAGGCTCGTGCGCATGTCCATAGAGGGGAAACCGAAGATGATGAGATCACGTGCGCGACGCAGGGGATTTCTGTCGATACGACGTGTGCTGGCGCTCCTGTTCGCCTTCGCACTTCTCGCCGCAGCATGCGGCGACAGCGACAGCGACTCCGACGACGCTGGTGACTCCGGGGACGCCCCCGAGACCAGCGAAGCGACCGACACCGCCGATGAGGCGCCGACCGGCGAGCCGATCAAGGTCATGACGGTGACGACTCTCAACGCCGCAGGCCCGACCTACCAGAACATCGCCAACACAGCCGAGGCGTTCGAGAGCTACATCAACGCACGCGGCGGCATCGCGGGTCGCCCCCTCGAGGTCACGGTGTGCGATGAGCAGTTCGACCCCGCGGTCGCCACCACCTGCGCTCGACAGGCGGTCGAGGAGGGAATGGTGTCGGTCGTCGGCTCCTTCACCTTCTTCGCCGAGTCGATCGTTCCGGTGATCGCCGAGTCCGACATCACGTGGTTCGGCCCCTGCTGCCCGATCACCCCGTCAGAGCTGACGAGCCCGCATTCGTTCCCCATCGGCAACCAGCCGATGTACGCGGTCGGCGCCGTGAAGCGAGCAGTCGACGACGGATGCCGGGCCATCAACGCCGTGATCATCGACGGTGCGCAGATCTTCCTGCCGCCGATGGAGAACGCGATCGGTGCGCTGGGGCAGAGCTTCGGCGAGATCGTGATCCTGCCTCCGACAGCACAGGACTACTCCTCCGAAGTCGCACAGGCGACGAGCGCTGACGCCGACTGCGTGATCATGATCGTGGGCGAGACACCGTTCATCACCTGGAACACCGCTTGGACGCAGTCGGGGACCGAGGCAGTGCAGTACGGCCCACAGGGCAACCTCAACGAGGTTTCGGCTGCGGGCAACGAAGCGTCGACCGACGGCGACATCATCGCCGGCATGTACCCCGACATCTCGACCGATCCGTGGAGCGAGTACCGGGTGGCTCTGGCCGACGCCGGTGTCGGCGATGACGGCAACGACTACAACAGCCTGGGCGGGATGGGCACCTGGGCCGCGTTCGTCGGCTTCACCCAGATCGCCGAGACGATCGACGGTGAGATCACCGCTTCGTCGTTCTTCGAAGCGGCGTCCAACACCACCAACCTGGATCTGGGCGGCATGGTTCCGCCGCTCGACTTCACCCAGGAGTGGACTGACGGCCTCGAGGGCTATCAGCGGCTCTTCAACCGCAGCGTGGTGTACAGCACCCTCGACAACGGCAAGGTGGTGCCGCTTCCTGGCGGTTTCGAAGACGTGAGCGACCTGGCGCTGGGCAACGCTGGTTGACCCGGGCTGACTCGTGAGGATGCGCCACCCGTCCCTCCGGGCGGGTGGCGCGCTCGCGTCAGGTGTCTCACGGGACGGGACGCGAGCCGCCAACTACTATCGCTGCGCGTCGCCGGTCCACTGCCGATGCCGTGAGCGCCGCCGAGGGGGACAGTGAGCGAGGTCATCAGGTTTGCGTTGCTGGGCCTCGGAGTGGGTGCCCTGTACGCATTCGCGTCGCAGGGGCTGATCGCGATCTACCGTGGTACCGGCGTTCTCAACTTCTCGCTCGGCGCGACCGCGATCGCCGGCGTGTTCGTGCAGTGGGAACTGCAGTACGAACAGGGCTGGCCGTTCCTCGGTGCCGCAGCAGTCGGTGTGGGGCTCTCAGCACTGCTCGGGGCGCTGACCCATTGGGTGATCATGCGCCCGCTCCGCCGCGCCAGCTCGCTGATCCGGGTCATCGCGACTCTCGGCGTCCTGATCAGCATCCAAGCCGGAGTCGTCATCCGCTACGGCTCCAACCCCCGTCAGGTTCCCAGCTGGCTGCCCACCGACCGCTTCACGTTGTGGGGTGAGGTGTCGGTCTTCGTCGACCGGCTCATCCTGCTCGGCATCGCGAGCGTGTCCGCTGGCCTGCTCTGGTACCTCTACCGCTCCAGCCACTTCGGGCTGGCGACCGAAGCCGTGTCCGAGAGTGAGCGATCAGCCGCTGCGGTCGGGGTGTCACCCAACCGCATCGCAATCCTCAACTGGGCCCTCGGCTCAGCCATCGCCGCGGTCGCCGGAATCCTGGTCGTGCCCATCATCACCCTGCAGGTGACGGCCATGACCTCGCTGGTCTTGGCCGCCCTGGCCGCCGCCCTCGTCGGGGACTTCCGATCGTTCCCGATCGCGACGGCCGCTGGACTGGGCCTCGGGATCGGCCAGACCCTCGTCGGACGCTACGTCGACCAGCCGGGCCTGGGTCCGTCGCTGCCGTTCCTCGTGATCATCGTGTTCCTCGTGTTCCGAGGTCGGTCGCTCCCGCTGCGCGACTACTTCCTGCGCGAGCTCCCGATGGTGGGCAACGGCCGCATGTCGTGGGACTGGATGGTGTTCGGAACCGGCTCGATCATCTTCATCATGCTGACCAAGCAGACGAAGTGGATCGACGCCTTCACCGTGTCGCTCGGCGTCGCCATCGTTCTGCTCTCGATCGTCGTGGTGACCGGGTATGCGGGACAGCTCTCACTGGGGCAATACGCGATGGCCGGGTTCGGGGCGTGGGTCGCCGGTCGACTCGTCGCGGTGTACGACATCCCCTTCCTCCTCGGGCTCGTCGCCGGCGTCGTCGCGGCGGTTCCGCTCGGGCTGGTCTTCGGTCTGCCCGCGGTTCGAACCCGCGGGATCAACCTCGCGATCGTCACCCTCGGTCTCGGAACGACGATGGAGCTGATGCTCTTCCGCAACCGCGATTACACCGGCGGTGTGCAGGGGACCCAGGTCGGCAACCCCGACCTGTTCGGTTACGACATCGGCTCGATCAGGTATCCGGAGCGCTACGGAATCTTCGTCCTGGCGCTCACGATGCTGACGGTGATCGTGGTTGCGAACGTCCGGCGGGGCCGCAGCGGCCGCCGGCTGATCGCAGTACGCACCAACGAACGCGCGGCCGCGGCGCTCGGCATCGACGTGATGGTCGCAAAGCTGTTCGCCTTCTCGCTGGCCTCGGCGATCGCTGCGCTCGGCGGCATCCTCCTCGCCTTCCGTCTCAGCTCGATCAGCTACCAGTCCTTCAACAACTTCACGTCGATCACCTTCGTCGGGCTGGCCCTCCTCGGGGGCGTCGGCTACCTCCTCGGCGCATTCGTGGGATCGACGATGGCCACGGCCGGGTTCAGCCAGGAGGTCATCGAGTCCACCTGGGGCAGCGTCGGTCGGTGGATCCAGCTCATCAGCGGCATCGCGATTCTCCTGACCGTGCTGGGCTACAAGGACGGTGTCGCCGCGGAGTGGGCTCGCGTCGCGCGATTGCTCAAGAGGGTCAAGAAGTGGGGCCGGCCATACATCATTCCGCTCGAGGATGTGGCAGACGCCGACATCGACCCCGATCACCCGACCAAGGTGCCTCCGCGGTCGCTGGAGATCGAGAACCTCACCGTGCGGTATGGGGCGGTCGTGGCCGTCGACAACGTGAGCTTCGGCCTCGAGCCAGGCAAGATCACCGGCCTCATCGGACCCAACGGCGCCGGAAAGACATCACTCATCGATGCGTTGAGCGGCTTCACGCCTTCGGAGGGGCGGGTCGTGCTCGACGGGGTCGACGTCTCGGCCAAAGGTCCAGTCAAGCGGGCGCGCTCGGGGGTCGCGCGATCCTTCCAGTCGCTCGAGCTCTTCGAGGATTCGACGGTGTTCGAAAACCTCAGCGTCGCAGCCGACCCGCAGGACCTGAGGTCCTACGCCGTCGACCTCATCTGGCCGAAGAACCCGAAGTTCCCGCCGGAAGTGGTGCGGGCCATCGTCGAGTTCCAACTCGACGAGGACCTCCAC
The DNA here is from genome assembly GCA_964629575.1 of uncultured Acidimicrobiales bacterium. Lineage (GTDB taxonomy): Bacteria > Actinomycetota > Acidimicrobiia > Acidimicrobiales > Poriferisodalaceae > JAYPWI01. The sequence goes on from CAZVUM010000050.1 coordinate 29,478, forward strand.
CGCGACGTCAAAGATCTCTCGTACGGCAAGCGGCGACTGCTGGCGATCGCCCGAGCGGTCGCGATGCACCCGAGCATCATCCTTCTCGACGAGCCAGTGGCCGGGCTGAGCACCGCTGAGAGCGCCGAGCTCGCTCGCGTCGTGCGGCGGCTCGCTGACGAATGGGGCATGGCGGTGCTCGTCGTCGAACACGACATGAACTTCGTGATGGGGGTCTGCGACGACGTGGTGGTTCTCGACTTCGGCGAACGCATCGCGTCGGGAACGCCGGAGGAGATTCGGTCCGACCCGGCTGTCATCGCCGCGTATCTCGGCGATGAAGCCGACGCCAACGAAAGGCACGACGAGACGGAGGCCTCCGTCGAGGCCGAGGCCAGCGACGAGGCAGCACCCGTGCCTGGCGGCGGGGCGGGCGCAGGCGGTGGCGGCCAATGACGGCTCTTCTCGAAACCCGCCTCCTCAAGGCCGGCTACCTGGGCCGCGAGGTCGTCCAGAAGGTCAACCTCTACGTGGACCCTGGCGAGGTCGTGTGTCTGCTGGGCCCCAACGGCGCAGGCAAGACCACCACCTTGCTCACGATCGCCGGCGAGCTCGATCCCGTGGACGGTCTCGTGATGTTCAGCAACGTCCCGACCTACACGCCGATGTACCAACGGGTCCGCGACGGTGGCATCGGCCTGGTCACCGAGGACCGGCTCGTCTTCACCAAGATGAGCGCCCGCGACAACCTCCGCATCGGCGGGGGCTCGGTCGAGGCGGCACTCGAGCTGTTTCCCGAACTCGAGCCCCGCCTGTCCGTGCGCGGCGGCATGCTGTCCGGAGGCGAGCAACAGATGCTGGCGCTCGCCCGGGCGCTCAGCCGCAACCCGGCCCTGCTGCTGGCTGACGAGCTCTCGCTCGGCCTGGCGCCAAAGATCGTCGATCGCCTTCTGAGCTCCGTTCGGACCGCGGCGGACGAGCGGGGTACCGGTGCCCTGATCGTCGAGCAGCACGCTCGCAAGGCGCTGATGTACAGCGACCGCATGTATCTCATGGCGCGTGGACAGATTCAGCTCGAGCTGACCGCAGAGGAGGCTCTGGGACGACTCGACGAGATCGAGGAGCTGTACCTCGCCGGTACCGCGGAAACCGAGGACGACCACATCGAACGCAAGCGCCGCTTCGACAAGCGCAAGGTGTGGCGCCGTCAACGAGTGCGCGAACGAGAGCTGACCCGCCTGAGCGGCGCCCTCGTCTCGACGCGCACCGAAGAAGAGGACGACTATTACTTCGAAGGTGAGCGCCAGCGTCGAGAGTGGGCGCAGCGCATGAGGAGGAGGTAACCGACATGGCCTACCGCACGGCGGAGCTACCGCCGGTCGATCTGGACGAGTTCGCCAAGATCCCGTTCATGGAGCGGATGAAGCTCTTGCAGCTGCATTGGGTCGAGGCGGGGTTCGGCACGCCCAAGCAGACGGGAACCTTCTACGCGTGGAAGATCTTCTTCTACGCGCTCTTCGGTCTCATCGTCGCCGGCGCCTTCACCGCCGGCCTCGAATTCAACGACATCGGAGGCTGGTGGGACGAACCGATCCTGTACCAGAAGCTGATGATCTGGACGATCCTGCTCGAGATCCTCGGATTGGCGGCCACGTGCGGGCCCCTGGCGTTCCACTTCGATCCGCCGATCGGCGGCGTTCTGTACTGGTGGCAGACCGACACTCTGCGAGTGCCGCCCTATCCCAACCACGTGCCGCTCACCAAGGGGGATCGCCGCACGCCCTGGGACACCGGCCTCTACAAGCTGATCGTGTTCTGGCTCGTGATGATGCTCTTCCTCTCCGGCGAGCCGATGGACGGCCTACCGGACGGACGCGCCGGGCTGATGCCGCAGTGGGCGTTGCTGGTGTACGCCGGGCTCATCATCCTCATGGGCCTGCGGGACAAGATCATCTTCCTGTCCGCTCGATCCGAGCAGTACGTGCCGACGATGGTGTGCTTCGGCCTGTTCAGCAACTTCGTCGACATGATCATCGCGGCGAAGATCTTCATCGTCGTGATCTGGATGGGAGCCGGGTTCTCGAAGTTCAACCATGGCTTCTCGTCGACGGTGTCGATCATGGTGCAGAACACACCCTGGGTCGTCTGGGACAAGTTCCGCAAGGCAACGGTGAAGGACTACCCAAACGACATTCGCCCCTCGCGTACCGCCCACCTGCTGGCCCACATCGGAGGGACGACGTGCGAGCTCGTCATGCCGCTCATCCTGCTCTTCTCCCCCTGGGGCTGGTCGACCTGGATCGCGATCATCGCGATCTGGATGCTGCACACGTTCATCGTGAGCACGTTCCCGCTCGCCGTTCCGCTCGAGTGGAACGTGTTCTTCATCTTCTGCGCCGGCTTCCTGTTCACCAACTTCCACGCGAGCGACGGCTACGGCGTGCAGGACATGGAGCCGGTTCTGCTCGCCACTGTCGTGGTGGTCGCCCTCTTCCCCATCGTCCTGGGTGCGCTTCGACCCGAGTACGTGTCTTTCCTCGTGGGAATGAAGCAGTACGCAGGCAACTGGGCGTCAGCCACGTTCTCGCTCCGCAACAAGGAGATGGAGGACCGGATCAACCGCAAGGTCGTGAAGGCGGCGGACAACCAGATCGACCAGATCGAACCGCTCTTTGGCAAGGAGATCTCCGAGATCTTCATCCAGAAGGCGGTGGCGTTCCGGATGATGCACCCGATGGGACGCATGCACATCTCCGGGTTGATGTGCCACGTGGACAGCCTCGATGATCGTGTGCAGCGCGAGGGCGAGTTCTTGAGCAACGTGCTCACGGGGTGGAACTTCGGGGATGGCCATTGCCTCGACGAGCGACTGATCGCGGCGTGGCAAGACCGTTGCGAGTACGAGCCGGGCGACGTGGTCGCTGTGTTCACGGAGTCCCAGCCCGCCTTCAGCAAACGCGTGCAATACCGGGTGATCGACGCTGCCCTGGGCACCGTGGAGAAGGGCTGGTACCACAACGACGATGCGTACAACACCCAGCCGTGGCTCCCTGACGGGCCGATCCCGCACACGGTGACATGGCGGAAAGAGGGCTACGAGCCACAAGGTGTGCCTCACCCAGGTGACGCCCGCCCCAAGCCCTCGATCGACAAGGACGGCACCTGGTTGATCGACAAGAAGACCTCCAGCTGAACAGCTCCGAGGAGCGAACGTGACCTCGGCGATCGTCGTCGGTAGTGGGCCCAACGGGCTCGCCGCTGCGGCGCGCCTCGCCCGAGCCGGCGTCGAGGTGACGGTGCTCGAGGCCTCCGACGACGTCGGGGGCGGGGTTCGAAGCTCGGAGGCGATCGTGCCAGGGCTCGTGCACGATCACTGCTCGGCCTTTCATCCGATCGCTGCGGCGTCGCCCGTCTTCGCAGAACTCGACCTCCAACGACATGGCCTCCGGTGGCTGCAGCCCGAGATCGACTGCGCCCATCCGCTCGACGACGGTTCGGCCGGGGCGTTTTGCAGATCACTCGATGAGACCACCCAACTGCTCGGCGAGGACGGCGCTCGTTGGCGGAAGCTCTTCGGCCGACCGAGCGAGCGGCTCGACGACCTCCTCGCAGATGCGACCCAACCACTGTTGCGTTGGCCCAAGCACCCGGTCCTGTTGGCTCGCTTCGGGCTGGCGGCCGCACTCCCGGCGACGATGTTGGCTCGGCGCCTCGGCACAGAGCAGGCGCGGGCACTCTGGGCAGGGATCGCCGCGCACGCCTACTACCGGCTGGACCGCCCCATGACGAGCGCGGTTGGCTTGACGTTGATCGCAGCGGGCCACGGGGAAGGGTGGGTGGTCGCCGAAGGCGGCTCTCGAGCGATCGCGAACGCCCTGGTGGCGGACATCCACCAGCATGGCGGGTGCATCGAGGTCGGCCAGCGAGTCACGTCGATCGACGCCCTGCCGGCGGCGGACATCGTCATGTTGGATGTCGCCCCATCGGCCGCCGCGGACATCGCAGGCGACCGGCTGCCCCGCCGCATCGCCCGCGCGTTCCGTCGCTACAAACACGGGCCGGGCGCGTTCAAGGTCGACTTCGCAGTCGAGGGTGAAGTGCCGTGGACCTCCGAGGTCGCCCGTGGCGCGGGGACCGTTCATCTCGGAGGCGACTCGCGCGAGGTGGTTGCCGGCGAGCTGAACCTACACAAGGGCCGGATGCCGGAGCGACCGTTCGTTCTCGTCGGCCAGCAACACCTCGCAGATCCCAGCCGATCCGCCGGCGACGTTCACCCCCTCTGGACATACGCGCACGTGCCAAGCGGCTACGCGGGCGACGCCACCGATGCGATCACCCGTCAGATCGAGCGCTTCGCCCCAGGCTTCCGGGATCGCATCGTCGGCATTGCGGTGCGGTCGACCACCGAGATGTCGGAGCGCAACCCCAACCACATCGGCGGGGACATCATCGGTGGAGCCTCCACCATGAAACAGCTGCTGATGCGCCCTCGCATCGCTCTGGATCCGTACTCCATGGGCGTACCGGGCCTGTACCTCTGCTCGGCATCGACACCTCCCGGGGCAGGCGCCCACGGGATGTGCGGCGCCAACGCAGCTGCGAGGGCGCTGGCGAGCCTCTGAGACCCATCGGTGCGGTGGCGGATCGCTCTGCCGCTTCGCTATCTGATGTTCGCCGCGGCGCCGATCAGCGCGCCGGATCTGTTCGCGAGGGGTGGGCTCACAGAGGTCGTGCCGAGCGGCCAGCTCGACATGGAAGGCGAGGGATCGGCATCGCAGCAGGGATTCCTCGCCGGCGAACGCGAGGGACTCGGCACCAGTTCGCCCCGCGACGGGCCTTGACGGTTCGGCTGGGTCGACCGGGTCGGCTGGGTCGACCGGGTCGGCCGGGTCGGCCGGGTCGGCCGGGTCGGCCCCTCAGAGCCTCGCGCCGTAGGTCGCGAACTGTCCGGTGTTGGCGGTGACACCGCCATCGACGGGGAGAGCGATCCCGGTGATGAACGAAGCATCCGGGGACAGCAAGAACGAGACGGCTGCAGCCAGCTCGGATGCCTCACCCCACCGGGCCATCGGCACGGCCCGCCTCATCGTGTCCTCGGATTCCTTGCGCTCTCGCATCACCTGGGTCATCCCCGTCTTGGTGGGGCCCGGACAGACTGCGTTGACGCGAATTCCCTCGTGCGCCACGTCGAGCGCGACGGCCTTGGCCATGTTGATCACGGCCGCCTTGCTGGCGTTGTAGGTCCACCCGCTGGGATCGGCGGCGATTCCGGAGGTGGAGCCCGTCACCACGATGGCGCCGCCATCGACGTCCCGGAGGCGGGGTAGCGCCGCCTTCATCCCGAGGGCGACAGCGCGCACGTTGACGTCCATCACCGTGTCGAACAACTCCATGGGAGCCCGGTCGATCAGGCCGAAACCGGGTACCCCTGCATTGAGAAACACGCCGTGCAGGGCTCCGAAACCCTCCACGGCCGCCGTCACCATCGCATCGTTCGTCTCGGCACTCGTCACGTCGCCGGCGACGGCCGCGACCCGTCTTTCGTTCTCGGTCCAGCCGAGGCCCTCATCGGTCAGATCGACCGCGATCACCGATGCGCCGTCGTCCACCAACCGCTCGACCGCAGCGCGACCGATTCCCGATGCCGCACCCGTCACCACGTACACCCGGCCTGCGTTGCTCGACATCGTTGCCCCCTGGAGTTTCCGAAGGCGCCGATCGCGCCGTCGACACTCACCCTCGCGCACGACGCGATACCGGCGCCCGCGAACAGCGCGAGACCTACAGTGGCCCGGTCCGACGAGCATTGGGGGGTTGACGGTGCCTGACCGTTTCGAGAGCGGCTTCGGTGGCATGGTCGCCGTGGTGACCGGTGGTGGGACTGGCATGGGGCGCGAGCTGGTCCGCCAACTCACGGCCGAGGGCTGCGACGTCGCGACATGCGACGTCATCATCGAGAACGCAGAGGAGACGGCGGCGCTCTGCTCGGCCGACGGCAACGCGGGCGAGGTGCTGGTCCACACGGCCGATGTGTCGAACGAGGGCGACATCGACGGATTCGCGTCGGCGGTCGCCGCCTGGCGTTCGCCGGTCGACCTGCTGTTCAACAACGCAGGGATCGGCGGCGGTGGCACGCTGATCGACCACGACCGGGCGCAGTGGGAGCGGGTGTTCGACGTCTGTTGGTACGGCGTCTACTACGCGACGATTCATTTCCTGCCGCAAATGCTGAGTTCGGCCCGCGGCCAGGTGGTCAACACCAGCTCGATCAACGGGTTCTTCGCGTCGATCGGTCCGGGCTTTCCGCACACGGCCTACAGCGCGGCCAAGTTCGCGGTGAAGGGGTTCACCGAGGCCCTCATCACCGATCTCGCCCTCAACGCACCCAACCTGGCCGCATCGGTAGTGATGCCAGGCCACATCGGCACGTCGATCCAGACCAACTCCGACACCCTTCTCGGATTCGACGACGTCGACAAGATGCGTCAGCGCTATGCCGACGCTGGGCGGGATGCCTCGCACCTGTCCGACGACGAGATCACCACGCGTCGCCTGAAGCGCAGCGACAGCTTCCGCGAGATGGCGCCCACCTCGGCAGCGGAGGCCGCGACGATCATTCTCGACGGCGTCCGTCGCGGGGATTGGCGGATCCTGGTCGGCGAGGACGCTACGATGATCGACGACCTGGTGCGCGCCGATCCCGAGAACGCCTACACGCCGGAGTTCTACGACCGCTGGGTCCGCGAGTCCGCAACGATGCGCCTGTCGTAGCCCCACCCCGCCTGTCCTTGCGGTCATTCCGGGTCATCCCCAGCGCGCCCCTCCCGTTTCGGGGCGCCCCCGCTCGCGCCAACGCGCCCCGGCCGTACCCAAAAGCAGAAGGCCACACTCTGAAGTACCCAAAAGCGGTAGGGGGCTGGGGCTGGGGCGCAGCGCAGAGCAGCGAGGGATCTGCCGAGCAGGGCAACAGCCCGTCAGGGCTGGGGCGCAGCGCAGAGCAGCGAGGGATCTGCCGAGCAGGGCAACAGCCCG
>CAZVUM010000050.1:36588-36680 GCA_964629575.1 uncultured Acidimicrobiales bacterium
TCAGGGCTGGGGCGCAGCGCAGAGCAGCGAGAAAACAGTGCCCGGGGCGGGATTTGAACCCGCACGCCCGTGAGGGCAGAGGATTTTGAGTC
>CAZVUM010000051.1:0-36008 GCA_964629575.1 uncultured Acidimicrobiales bacterium
GCTGGCGCCGATCGTGTCTGCGACCGCCATGAGGTAGCCGCCGTGGAGGATCTCGTTGGTCGTGCAGCGCTCTGCCGCCCAGCTGATCTCCGCGACCACCTCCTCGGCGGCACCCGACACTGCCTGGATGTCGAGGACTCCTGCGAACGGCATCGCTGCGCGGAGGAAGTCGGTGAGGCCCTGATCGATCTCTGCCATGAGGTCAACGTATTCGAACCACGGGAACGGGGTCGACGACCTGCGAGGTCATGAGCGCTCTGAGCCTGCGGCCACGAGGCGGGCTAGAACGGGCCCATGTCGAGTGGCGTGAACATCGTCGGATACTGCGAACCGGTCAGCTGCAGGGGCGGCGACACCGTGGAGCTCAAGCTCTCGTCGGCGGTGCCAGGGCCGATCACGATGGACATCGTGCGGATGATCTGCGGCGACGCGGGCAATCCTGCAACGGGATTCGTGGAAGAAGAGGTCAGCGCACCCGGCTTCCCGGTCACGGTCGAAGGTCGGCCGCAGCCGCTCAACCCGGGCAGCTGGGCGGGAATCGGACCCTCGCCGCTGCTGGGTGACCTGTCCTCGTTCGCGATCACCTGCTCGGTCCGACCATCTGTCCGCCCGGATGCGCCACAGCAGATCATCGGGTTCGGCGATCTGACCGTCGCCTGGAGCCGCGATGGGTTCGTCCTGGGCTCCGACGCGACGGGCCCGCTCGAGCATGGGCGCTGGTATGACCTTCGAGTCGAGGTCGATCTCGCCGCGGGTTCCTCGAGCCTCACAGCCAGCGCGCATCCGACGCGGTCGCCCGGGGTCGACAGCGCCTCACGGGGAGGGTCGACCCGGGGAACGGTGACCCAGGTCGGCGACACCATGGAGGTCGGCCGGGGTTTCGATGGACGAGTCTCGATGCTGCGCCTCAATTCGGCCGAAACCAGCTTCTCCTGGGACGCTTCCATCGACCCAGCCGGCGACGTCTGGACCGACACGGGTCCCAACGGCCTGCACGGACGGTTCCACCAGCTCCCCGCCCGCGCCGTGCGGGGCCCAGAGTGGGACGGGTCCTCTCAGACGCCGGCGACGGCTCCTGGTTCCCACTACGACGCTGTGCATTTCCACACGAGCGACATGTACGACGCCGGCTGGGAGACGACCGCGTCTCTCGAGGTTCCCACCGACCTGCCCAGCGGGATCTACAGCTTCCGCTCCCGTGCCGACCACGGCGTGGACCGAACGCCGTTCTTCGTCGCGGCACCCGCCGAGCGCCGCCACGACGTCGCCTACCTCGTGCCGGTCGCGACCTACCTGGCGTATGCCAACCAACGCATCCACATCACGAACGCCGAGTTCTTCGCCGGCGGAGCCGCTCCCCCGCCCAACCACCAGTGGCTCGTCGAGAACCCCGAGGTCGGGTACAGCATGTACGAGTATCACCCCGACGGCAGCGGGGTGATGTTCTCGTCGTGGCGGCGGCCGGTGATGAACATGAAGCCGGCCGCGGACACGTGGGGCTTCACGCCGGACAGCAACATCGTGGGCTGGCTGCACCACACGGGCGTCGACTTCGACGTCGTCACCGACGAACAGGTGCACGCCGAGGGCGGCGACGCTCTCGCGGGGTACCGGGTGCTCGTCACGGGCAGTCACCCCGAGTACTGGTCCACCGACATGCTCGATGCCCTCGAAGCCTGGCAGCGCGACGGCGGGCGCCTGATGTACATGGGTGGCAACGGCTTCTACTGGCGGGTGGCGTTCAGCGACTCGTGGCCGGGCGCCATGGAAGTCCGAAGGGCCGAGGACGGGACGCGTGCCTGGATCGCCGAAGTCGGTGAGTACCACCACGCGTTCGGCGGTGGGTACGGCGGCCTGTGGCGACGCCAGGGCCGCGCCCCCAACCAGATCTGCGGCGTCGGGTTCGCAGCGCAGGGGTTCGGGAAGGGATCGGCCTACGTCCGCACCCACGACGAGCCCGACAGGACGGACTGGATCTTCGAAGGCGTCGAGGGCGACCGATTCGGCGATCACGGTGTGGGCGGCGGGGCAGCAGGTCAGGAGATCGACCGGTTCGAACCCTCCCTCGGGTCGCCGCGCCACGCCGTCGTCGTCGCATCGGCGACCGAGCACAGCCGCGACATGCTGCGCACGAAGGAGGAGCTCCACCTCACTGTCGCGGATGCTTCGGCGATGAGCGCAGTTCGAGCGGACATGGTCTTCTACGAGATCGACGGCGGCGGCGCAGTGTGGAGCACGTCGTCGATCGCCTGGTTCGGTGCGCTCGCCACGGACGGCTACGACAACGACGTCGCCAGGATCACCGAGAACGTGCTGCGCCGTTTCATGGAGCCCACTCCTTTCGTCCCACCGACGGCGGTGCGCGGACTCGACCGCAAACGCCCGCCTACGCTGGAGTGATGGCGCAGCTCACGACGTTCGACCCAGGCCACGACATCGATGAGATCGTGGACGAGGTTCGCACGCAGGGCGGGGCGATCATCCGTGACGCGATGTCTCCTGAGCTTCACCGTCGGGTCATGGATGAGCTCGACCCGTGGGTGGGCGCGACTCCCAATGGGCGCGACGACTTCACGGGAAAGCTGACCGCTCGCACCGGTGCCCTCGTGGCGCGCAGCGAGTCGTGCCGTGAGCTGGTGATGGACCCCACGGTTCTCGAGCTGGCCAACCGCTCGCTCGCTCCGTTCACCAACAAGATCCAGCTGCATCTCACCCAGGTGATCAACATCCACTCGGGCGGCGAGAGCCAAGCGCTCCACCGCGACCGGCTGGCGTGGGGCGGCTACATCCCGATCGAGATCGAGCCGCAGTTCAACACCATCTGGGCGCTGACCGATTTCACCGCCGAGAACGGTGCCACGCAGGTCGTGCCTGGGAGCCCCGGTTGGGAGAGCGGCCGGAAGCCCAACGCCGACGAGATCGCGCAGGCCGAGATGGAAGCGGGTTCGGTGCTGCTGTACTCGGGGTCGGTGATCCACGGTGGCGGCGAGAACCGTTCCGATGCCGACCGCACCGGGATCAACATCACCTACTGCCTGGCGTGGCTGCGCACCGAGGAGAACCAGTTCCTGTCGTGCCCACCAGACGTCGCCAAGGACCTGGAGCCCGGACTGCAGGAGCTGCTCGGCTACACGATGGGCAACTACGCGCTGGGGTACTACAGCGACCCCGCTGAGGTGCGGCCGGTGAGCGACCTGTCCCCGCCCGAGCTGGCCCTGGGTCGCAAACCCCGCCAAAGCCAAGGCAACGAACACCTCATCAGCGGCGACTGAGCAGCCGAGGCGACTGAGCGACGCGGGGCCATTCGACCTCGCCCAGGCAGGTCATCCCACCACCGCGGGCGTTCACTAGGGGTCAGACCCGTGTCTGACCCCGTTGAGACCCCGGTGAGACACCTTTGATGGAGTTTCGGTGGTTTTCGGTGTCACACCCTCGGGCGATGCTCGGGGCATGGCACGACCTCTTCGACCCGACATTCCCGGCACATGGCACCACGTGATGAACCGTGGCGCTCGCCGCCAAGACGTATTTCACGACGACGAGGACCGCTGGATGTTCCTCGATCTCGTCGCCGAACAAGCCGTCGAGGTGCACGGCTATGCGCTCATGGGCAACCACTACCACCTGCTCATCTACGCACCTTCGGGCGGCCTTTCAGAGGCGATGCGACGCGTCGGCAGCGAGTACACGCTCAACTTCAACCGTCGGCACCGCAGGGACGGAGCCCTGTTCAGGGGGCGGTTCCGGTCGAGCCAGATCACGTCGGACGACTATCTGCTGGCCGTCTCGCGCTACATCCACCGCAATCCGCTCGAAGCGGGAATCGCTGCGAGCAACATCAGCGCTCCGTGGACGAGTTGCCGCTGGTTCTACGGCGCGGACAACGCTCCCGAGTGGCTGCACACACAGCAGGTCCTGGACATCGCCGGCGGCCGCGACGCATACATCCACTACGTGGAGCACGACAACAGCTTCGCCCAGCACGTGGCACGTCAGCTGGATCGGCCCCGTCCGCCGCTCATTCTCGGCAGCCCGCTGGACAGTGCCGCACAGATCCCACCAACCGCGATCGCGCCGGAACCGGACGACGCGGAGAGAAAGCACGCCGCCACCGTCAGCGGCCGCTAGGGGTCCGCCACCGCGCTAGGGGTCAGACACGTGTCTGACCCCGTTTCGCGTCGTGTCTGACCCCGTTTCGCCGTTTCGCTACTCCTCGATCGTGATGGCGAATTCGGGGCAGTTGGCGACAGCGAGTCGGGCCTTGTCTTCGAGCTCGGCGGGGACGCTACCGTCGCCGATCTCGGTCGCATAGCCGTAGTCGTCCACGTCGAAGAGCTCTGGCGCCAGCGAAAAGCAGCGATTGTGCCCCTGGCACTTCTCGGAATCCACGGTGATCTTCATGTCGGTTTCCTCCGGATCGAACGGTTTGGACGGCTTCAGGGCCTGCGGCCGGTCATGGCCACGAACTTGTCGACGATGGATGCGTCGTCGGCGACCTCGGCAGCGGGTTCGAAGCGCCCGCCCTGGCGAACCGCATCGCCCGCCGCCTTGATCTGGGCGTAACCGGCGGCGGCCATGTCCTCGTCCATCACGATGTCCTGGCCGGTCGCACGAGCGAGGTCGAAGGTGTGGGTGAGCGGGTCGACGGCGACGATCCCGAGAAAGCGATCGACCTGCAGGTTGCCCCACGGCGTCTGCGTCTTGATCTGGAGCGCTCCCTGCTGGTCGAGCGCCTCGAGTACACCGTCGCGCGCCACTGCCCACTCGGCCTTGGGGTCCAACGGAGTCGTCTCGTCCGGACCAGCAGCGCCGACGCCAGCAGCGAATCCGGCGATCATGTTGCACATCCCGATGTTGTGCCCCACCACGTCCCGGGCGCTCCAGCCCTCACACGGTGAGGGCTGGTCCCACTGATCCTCACCGACCCGCTGAACCGCGGCGTCGAGCCCGTAGATCGCCTTCGTGTAGCTGCGCAGATTCTCACTCACGAGGGGCCACGCTACCGAAGAGCCGAAGCGGGATGCGGACATCATGGACGCCTCGCCGACCCCTCCCCCAACATCGCCGAAAGTTCCGCCGCCACTCTGGTGCGCATCCGAGTCACTTGCGGCTTACTATTCACTCGATACCTGGATCCGTACTGGGGGAACCGATGTCTGACGCCGCTGCCCGACTCGCCGCTCTGAAAGCACGCAAGGACGGCGCCACCGCGACCGCGGAAGCGCCCGAGGAAACCGACCCGACCGAGCTGCCCGCAAACAAGGTGTGGCACAAGACCGCCTGCGTGCTCTGCAGCAACAACTGCGGCATCGAAGTCCGAATCGACGGCCGCGAGATCACGAGGGTCCGCGGCGACAAGGACCACGCCGGCAGCAAGGGATACACCTGCGAGAAGGCGCTCCGGGTCAACTACTACCAGAACGCCCGCGACCGCCTCACGGCTCCCCAGAAGCGCATGGAGGACGGCACCTACCAGGCCATCAGCTGGGACCAGGCGATCGCCGAGGTCGCCGAGAAGCTCACCGGGATCCGCGACGCCCACGGCGGCGACAAGATCATGTACTACGGCGGCGGGGGCCAGGGGAACCACCTCCCCGGCGCATACGCCCGCGGCGTGATGCAGACCCTCGGCATGAAGTACCGCAGCAACGCCCTCGCCCAGGAAAAGACGGGCATGCACTGGGTCCAGGGCAAGTTCTTCGGTCGTCAGAGCACCACCGCGATGCCGGACTTCCACCACACGGACTGCGCGGTGTTCATCGGGAAGAACCCCTGGCAGAGCCACGGCTTCCCCGAATCACGAAACACCCTCAACGAGATCAAGAACGACCCCGAACGCAAGATGGTCGTCATCGATCCCCGGGTGAGCGAGACCGCCGCGATCGCTGATCACCACCTCCGCTGCAAGCCCGGGACCGACGCCTGGCTGCTGGCGGCCCTGCTCGCCGTCATGGTCGACGAGGATCTCGTCGACCACCAGTTCCTCAGCGAGCAGTGCATCGGTTGGGAGGAGACCCGCGACCTGATCGCCGAGGTCGACATCGCGGCTTACTCCGACAAATGCGGCGTTCCCGAAGACGACGTGCGCGCCGCCGCTCGCACGATGGCCAAAGCACGCTCGATGGCCACCGAGGAGGACCTCGGTATCGAGATGGCACCGCATTCCACGCTCAACAGCTGGACCCAGCGGCTGCTCTATCTCCTCACGGGAAACTTCGCGAATGAGGGCGGGATGAACATCCCGATCCGCCTCTCCCCGATCTGCGGACACAGTGGCGAGGGCGAAGTCGATCCTGTCGTCGGCGCGGCGATGCTGGCTGGCCTCGTGGCCGCGGCGGCGATTCCAGACTCCATCGACACCGACCACCCGGACCGCTTCCGTGGCCTGATCGTCGAATCGTCGAACCCTGTGCACACCCTCCCCGACTCCAAGCGGTTCCGCGAGGCGTTCGAGAAGCTCGAATGTCTCGTCGTGATCGACGTCGCCATGACCGAGACCGCTCGGCTGGCCGACTACGTGCTGCCGGCCTGCAGCCAGTACGAGAAGCAGGAGGCCACGTTCTTCGCCGGCGAGGTTCCCGACAACACGTTCCACCTGCGCCAGCCCATCTTCGAGCCGCTGGGCGAATCGCTGCCCGAAGCCGAGATCCACGCCCGGCTGGTCGAGGCCATGGGCGGGCTGCCCGAGGGCACGGATGAGCTGCGCGAGGCCGCGATGGCCGGCCGGGAGCAGTTCGCGGAGACGTTCGGACGCCTGTCGACGGAGAACCCCGACATCGGCGCCAAGCTGCCGACCGTGCTGTACCGCTCCGTCGGCGAGGCAATGGAGGGTCCCGACTCCTCGGGAGCGATCATGATGGGTGCGGCGATCCAGTCGTCCATGCGCTTCCCCGACGAGCTGCGGGCTGCTGGCATGAAGGGCGAGGGGCTCGAGCTGGCCGGCGATCTGTTCGACAAGCTCGTCACCGCCCCCACCGGCATCGTCGTCACGCGCACCGAGTACGAGGACAGCTGGAAGCGCATCCAGCACCCCGACGGCAAGATCCACATCTTCATCCCCGAGCTGGTCGATGAGTTCCGCGGCCTCGCCGACGAGCAGCCTCCGTCCAAGAGCGACGACTTCCCGTTCGTGCTCTCGGCGGGTGAGCGCCGCTCGTCCAACGCCAACGACATCATGCGCGACCCCGAGTGGCGCAAGAAGGACAAGGCGGGGTCGCTACGGATCCACCCCGTGGACGCCACCGAACTGGGTGTGGTCGACGGCGGCCAGGTGAGGATCACCTCGAAGAAGGGCGAAGCGCAGGCACCCGTCGAGGTGACCGACGCGATGATGCAGGGCCACGTGTCGTTGCCTCACGGATTCGGGATGGACTACCCCGACGAGGTCGGCGAGCACAAGATCCACGGCGTGTCGCTCAACGAGCTCACCGACATCGAAGACCGCGACTGGCTGGCCCTCACGCCGTTCCACAAGCACGTCCGCGTCCGGCTCGAAGCTGTGCCCGTCTAGCCGGACGGCCGCTTTCACCGACTTCAATCGACGTAGTCGAGAGCGAGATCGCTGGTCGGCAGAGGATTCCCTGCCTCGATGGCCGCGTGTCGAGCGCGGATCTGCTCGGGGATGTGGGCGCGCGCGACGTCGATGTCCTGCCGCAGCACGATGTCGACCAACTCCAGCCTGTCCGGCGTCTGCTTCCATGCGACAGGCACGTAGATCGGAAGCTCGAACCGGCGCAACTCCCCCAGACCGCCGTAGATCGCCTTCTGGTACTCGAAACGGTCCGCCCAGTCCCAGTGGGCCGGCGCGAAACCCGTACCGGGGTCGAGCATCATTCGACCACGAATCCCCCACCGGTCGGCTCGCCGCAGCTGCTGGTCGAACCACTCCACCATCGCTGCGACCGGGTCGCCCACGACGTGGCGCAGGTGACGTGGATCGGGGCCCAGCATGAACGGAAGGACCACCTCCACCTCGCGTTCGGCCGCGAGCTCCATCATGTTGTCGTCTTGTAATGCGTCCGCAGCGTTGAGCACGGTCGCGCCCGCATCCAGCGCCAGGCGCGCGGTCGGCACCTGCCACGTGTCGACAGACACATCGACGCCGAAGGACACCGCGGCCCGCAGCGGCCCCTCCAGTTGTTCCCATTCGGCTCCGGGTGTGACGAAGGCGGCCTCGCCGTGTGAGGCCTGAGCCCCGATGTCGATGGCGTCCGCACCGTTGGCCAGGAGCGCTGCGCAGCGTGAGAGCGACTCGTCGTAGGTCGTGGCGACCGAGAAAGTCGCCAGAGAATCCGGCGATGCGTTGACCACCCCGAAGATCCGCATGTCAGCGACCCTATCGACCCTCTCAAGCCCGTGTTCTGGGACGCCGATGACCAGGGCGGATGTCCACTGCCTCGCCCTCGGTCCCGGACCTCGAACTCGTACCGGTCGATCGCCTCGCGGCGCTGTTGCGCGAACGTGTCCAGAACACCGGTACCCGTCTGCTCGAATCTCTTGGCAGGCCCGGCCCACCGGGGGTCGACCTCGATCCAGCCGCACTGTCTGAAGGCGCTCTCCGCCACGTCGCAGGCCTCGTTGACGACGGCGACCTTCTTCCCGAGCGGGTCGCACCCGATCTCGACGTGCGCGGGCGCAGAATCGACATCGGCGACCTTCGTCGTCGTCTGAGATGGCGCCGAACCGTCGAGGACGTCTGTCGCCAATACCTCCGGCTGGTCTACGCCCTGCGGGAGCTCCCGACGGGCACCCGCGTGCCGGTTCGGCGACGTGACATCGATGCGTTGTCCGACGCCGTCGACCTGCCGTACTCCATCGTGCGTACCCACCTCTGGCGTGAGATGGAGCATCTGTCGCTCGGGGACGACGCGTGGACGCGAGGGGTCCGGGCCCAACTCGTGCTGCCGGCCGCGGGTCTCGCGGTGTCTGCGGCAGCGATCGGGGGCTTCGAGCTCGCTCGCCGTTCGGGGTCTGCCGGTGCCACGTCGACGCCGCTCCAGGACGCCACAGGGTCATCGAGCCAGGCAATCCCATCGGGCGCCGACCTCGACGGCGCCGATGCGTCCCTTCTCCTCCCGACACGCCCGGCTGAAGCCCACGATCACGACGGCCACACTCACGACGTCGGTGCGTTGGGCGATTCCCCCCCACCTCTGCCGGGAGCGCAGGTCGCGCTCCCGGGCACCCCTGCGGCGGCGGTGGCACCGATGGATCCACAGGACAAGGGGGAGGCGGCACTCGAGCTCATCGCCTACGACTGGCAGACGTCGCTACCGGATTGGTCGATCGAGTTCAGCGGCGAGGTGGCAGGCCGTCTGGGATACGCGTTCTTCCACGACAAGCGCATCGAGATCTACGTCCGCGATTCACAGAGCGTGGCCGACGTCGCCGAGGTCCTGGCCCACGAACTGGGTCACGCGGTCGACATCACGCTGTTCGACGGAGAAGATCGCGACACCTGGCTGACCGCGCGAAACCTGGGGTCGAGCGCCTGGTGGCCCGAACCGGGCGCGAGAAGCGACTTCGCCTCAGGGGCCGGAGACTGGGCGGAGTCCTTTGCCCATTGGCTGCTTGACGACACGTCCCAGAGCGAGCTCGGCGGCGAGCCGACCGCAGCGGAGCTGGCCGTGCTCGAGGACCTCGTCTACGGCTCCTGACCTGGTGGTGGTCGGTCGTCGATGAGGTGACGGAGGGTTCCGGCGATTGCACCCACGGCCGCGCTGGCCAGGAACACGACGAGAGACACGACCGGTCCAGCGACGGCCCACATCACCAGAAGGCTGAACACGAACAGCGCGCTGACGCCGGCGACAACTCCAACCGGGATCGGACCCGAGCGCGTCCGTCGCAGGAACGGCATCTCCTCGATCGTCGGTCCTGGCGCACCGTCGACGCCGTCCCACATCGCCCGCATCGCCGCTCGACCCGACGCCGTCCTCAGAGAACGGTAGGCATCGCTGACCGCCTGGAACAGGGCCGGGTCACCGCCGCGATCGGGGTGATGACGGCGGGCCGCGGCGCGGTAGGCCAGCCGGATCTCCTCCGTGTCGGAGCCCGAGTCGACCCCCAGCACCTCGAATGGATTGTCGCCGTTCGACACGTCGATCCCCCATGTCACGACGCCCGCAACACGCAGTCTACGGGTCTCCAGCGGTGACTGATGAACGCAGCAGCCCGCTCGCCAGGCCAACCAGAGCTGTCAAGATCCCCATGGCAACGAGGGTTTCGCGCAGTCCCCACCAATCGGCGAGGACTCCCATCGGGTAGGCGGCGATCCCGAAGAGGTTGAACCCCAACTGGAGCAGGGATTGCATGCGGCCGTGGTACTCGGGCTCGGCGGCGACGAGCATCAACGTGGCGTTCATCGATTGAAATGCCGCCGTTGCCGCGCCCAGCGGCAACGAGATCGCAAGAGCGAGCGCGAACGTCGGCGCCCATCCCAGAGCGGCCACGCCCACCCCGAACCCGACCGCCGCCCAGAGCTGGATCCGCCAGGCGATCTCGCCCGATGCCCGACCGGCAACCAACAACGACGCGATGAGCCCACCGATCGCAGCGAGGGCCGAGAGCCACGCAAAGCCGGAGCTTCCCTGCTGGAAGAAGTCCTCCGCCACGCTCGGCAAAAAGGCGACGTAGGAGAAGCCGAGCATGATGATCAGCGTCGAGGTAACCAGCAGGAGGCGCAACGTCTGGTCGTTCGCGGCGTAGCGCACCCCGCCGACCACCTCGGCCACGGGACTTCTCCTGGCCGCATCTGGCGCCGGTGCACCCGAGGGCAGTGTGGCGAACAGCAGCATCGACGCAGCGGTCAGGGCCGTTCCCAACCAGTACACACCGGAGATGCCTGCCGCGGGCGCGGCCAGCATGACCCCGGCGATCACCGGCCCGGCGACCCGGTTGACGTTCATGGAGATCTGGGAGAGCACGACCCCATTGGCGATGAGGTCGCGTCCGACGATCTCGGCGGTGAAGGCCATTCGAGCCGGCGCGAGCCCGCTGAACCCGACGGACTGGATCGCGGAGGCGACCAGCAGCATCCAGAACTCGATGACGTCGAACTGAACGGCGAGCGCGATCCACAACGAGCTGGTCAGGAGCAGCCCGCTCGCGATCTGCATCACGGTTCGCTTGGGGAAGCGGTCTGCTGCCACTCCACCGAGCGGTGTGGAGACGATCCCGGTCAACCCGAACGCGAGGGTGACCGCGCCGAGGGCCGCGTTGGACCCGGTCAGCTCCTTTGCCAACGCCCCGCGGGCGATCATCTGAGCGAAGATCGACAGGAAGTACAGGAGCCCGCCGATCCACAGCCTCCGAAAGGCCGGGATCGAGAGGGATTCGAACGTGCCGCCGGTCACCGGCGGCAGCTCACTCGAAGGCGCTCAGATCTCGCACCGCTCCCTTGTCGGCGCTGGTGGCCATGAGGGCGTACGCCTTGAGGGCGGTGGAGACCTTGCGGGGGCGCGGTTCCGCCGGCGCCCACCCGGCCTCGTCCTGGACGGTCCGACGGGCCGCCAGCTCGTCGTCGTCGACGAGGAGCTGAATGGTCCGGTTGGGGATGTCGATCTCGATCTTGTCGCCATCGCGGACGAGGCCGATGGTTCCGCCCGCTGCGGCCTCTGGCGAGACGTGTCCGATCGACAAGCCGGAGGTCCCGCCCGAGAAGCGGCCGTCGGTGAGCAGGGCGCACGCCTTCCCCAAGCCCTTCGACTTGAGGTACGAGGTGGGATACAGCATCTCCTGCATCCCGGGTCCGCCGCGCGGGCCCTCGTAGCGCACGACGACGACGTCGCCGGCCTTCACCTTGTCTGCGAGGATGTTCTCGACGGCTTCGTCCTGGCTCTCCACGACGTGGGCGTTGCCGGTGAAGCGCAGGACCGAGTCGTCAACGCCGGCTGTCTTCACCACGCAGCCGTCTTCGGCGATGTTGCCGTAGAGCACCGCGAGGCCGCCGTCTTGGCTGTATGCCGAATCGACCGATCGGATGCACCCACGGTCGCGGTCGAGATCGAGCTTGTTGTAGCGCTCGGCCTGGCTGAACGCGACCTGGGTCGAGATACCGGCCGGGCCCGCTCGGTAGAACTCGTGAAGTGCTTCGTCGGGGTTGGTCGCGACGTCGTACTTGGAGATCGCGTCGAACATGGTCGACTCGTGAACAGTGGGCACCTGGTTGTTGATCAGCCCACCACGGTTGAGCTCGGCCAAGATGCTCATCACACCACCGGCCCGATGGACATCCTCCACGTGGTAGAGCTCGGTCGCCGGCGCCACCTTGCAGACGTTTGGCACCTTGCGCGACAGACGGTCGATGTCGGCCATCGTGAAATCGACCTCAGCCTCCTGCGCGGCGGCGAGAAGGTGGAGGATCGTGTTGGTCGAACCACCCATCGCGATGTCGAGCGTCATGGCGTTCTCGAAGGCCTCGAAGCTCCCCACACTGCGTGGGAGCACGCTCTCGTCACCGTCGCGGTAGTACCGCTGGCACAGATCGACGGCCAGCCGGCCGGCCCGGAGGAACAGCTCCTTGCGGTCGGCATGGGTTGCCACGACCGTCCCGTTGCCCGGAAGCGACAGGCCCATCGCCTCGGTGAGGCAGTTCATCGAGTTGGCCGTGAACATGCCAGAGCACGACCCGCAGGTGGGACAGCCCGAGCGCTCCATCTCCTCGACGTCCGCGTCGCTGACACTCTCGTCTGCCGCGACCACCATCACGTTGATGAGGTCGACCTTGTTCTCCGCGAGCTTGGTCTTGCCTGCCTCCATCGGCCCGCCCGACACGAACACCGTCGGGATGTTGAGCCGCATGGCCGCGTTGAGCATGCCCGGCGTGATCTTGTCGCAGTTGCTGATGCACACGAGCGCATCGGCGCAGTGCGCGTTGACCATGTACTCGACGCTGTCGGCGATCAGATCGCGGCTCGGCAGGCTGTAGAGCATGCCGTCGTGACCCATCGCGATGCCGTCGTCGACGGCGATGGTGTTGAACTCCTTGGCGACGCCGCCCGCGGCCTCGATCTCACGCGCCACCATCTGACCGAGGTCCTTGAGATGGACGTGGCCCGGAACGAACTGGGTGAAGCTGTTGGAGATCGCGATGATCGGCTTCTGGAAGTCCTCGTCGGTCATGCCGGTGGCGCGCCACAACGCACGCGCTCCCGCCTGGTTGCGGCCACCGGTGGAGGTCAGAGATCGATACTCGGGCATCCAATCAGACTATCCGTCGGCCTCGCCGCCCACGTCGGCGGATCCGAGGAGCCCCGCGTACACCTCCAGTACCCGGCCGATCGCGGCGTAGTACTGCCAGAACTGGCCACGGTCTCCTGTTCGCTCCAGGCCGCCCTCCTCCAGCGGCGAGCCAGCGAGGTGTGCGCGCCAGGCTTGGACAGAACCGCCGAACGAAACGTCCGCACCCGCGGCCCGCTCCAGCACGGCCGCGCTGTGGACCTGCCCGTCCACGATCCGGACGCCGACGCACTCGTCATCGACGACGAGGCCGAGAGTTCCGCTCCACCACCCGGCAGCATCCGCGAAGGCCGCGTCACCCTCGAGTCGCGAGGGGAGCCGAAGGGCGGCGACCACCAGGTCCGTGGCTGAGGGCCCTGCAGCGGTCACGCCATGCGCATCCCGTTGGAGATGGCCATCGTCTGGCCGGTCATGCCGCTCGACTCGTCGCTGCCGAGATACACGGCGAGGTGTGCGATCTCCTGGGGCTCGAGCATTCGGCCCATCGGCGTTCGAGCGGCGAGGGTCGCGCGGAGCTGCTCTCGTTCGGCCCCCGTGATCGCAGCGAAGCCGTCGATCATCGGTGTGTCGACGAACCCCGGGCAGATGGCGTTGCAAGTGACACCGGTGGGCGCCAGTTCGAGCGCCATGCACCGGGTGAGCCCGACCGCACCGTGCTTGGACGCGTTGTATGGGGACTGACCGGGGCTCTCGAAGAGCCCTGCGGTGGACGCGATGTTGACGACGCTGCCCCGACCCGACTCGATCATGGCCGGAAGAAACGCCTGGCTGACCCGCACGATCCCCACGACGTTGACGTTGTACAGGTCGGCGAAGGTCTCGGGCCCGATGTCGAGGAAACGTCCCGCTGCGTGGATGCCCGCGTTGTTGACGACGATGTCAACGGCGCCCAGCGCGGCGGTCGCTGCTTCGGCCATGTCGGCCACCGATGCGTCGTCGCCCACGTCGCATGCGACGGGTGTCAGGGCACCCGCTGGAGCTTCGGCCGCTGTTGCTTCGAGGTCCTCGACCTTCCTGCTCGTGATCACACACCGCGCCCCTTCGGCCGCGTACCCGAGCGCGATCGCGCGGCCGATGCCGCGCCCGCCCCCTGTGATCACCGCGCGCTTGCCTTCGAGGCGACCAGGTCGCTCAACCATGGGGGTACTCCCATCCCTTGACGTTCATGATGCGGCGCGCCTGGGGTGGCCAGGGCAGCTCGCTGTGGACTTCCCAGATGTCGCAGAGACGCTCGTAGACCTCGTCGTGCATCTCCGAGACCCGTCGCGTCTCCTCGGAGATGTGGAGCGACATCACCTCGTTGGTCGCAGCGACGACACCCTCGTCGAGGTTGTTCATGAGCTGAAAGGCATGGATGCGCTTGCGGTCGAAGGCGAGGAGCTGGGTCGACACACCGATGCGCGTGCCCTCGCGCAGTTCGCGTTCGTAGGTGATGTGGTTCTCCGCGCTGAACGTGGTGACCCCGTGGGTCTCGCGGTGCTCGAGGGTCATGCCGTAGAAGTGGCTCCACGGCGAGATGGCGTCGTCGAAGGCCACGAGGTAGTAGCCGGCGTTGAGATGGCCGTTGAAGTCGATCCAGTCGGTCCGTACGACGTCGCGGTGCACGTCGAGGGGCGCGGGCAACGGTTCGTCCGACCCCGGGGAAGAGGCCGCAGCGGCTTCGTCGTCGATCACCGGCCCATCATGGCTCCGCACGCGGCACCGCGCATCTCGAGGCGGTAGGTTCGCCGCGATTCCAGCAGAGGGGGTCTCCGTGTCGGGACGCATGGACGGACGCATGGACGGAAGGGTCGCGCTGATCACCGGCGGCGCATCGGGCATCGGTCGTGGGTGCTGCCTGCGATTCGCCGAGGAAGGCGCCGCCATCGTTGTGGCCGACCTCAATGCCGAGCGCGCCCAGCAGGTGGCAGACGAGGTCACCGACGCAGGCGGCCGGGCGGCGATCGCCGTCGTCGACACATCGCTTCCCGAGCAGGTCGAGGCCATGGTGGCGACGACGGTCGACACCTTCGGGCGGATCGATGCCTGCGTGGCCGCCGCCGGGATCTCCCACTCCGGATATGTGAGCCGCGAACCTCAGGAGCAGCGCGGCAACGACCTGTTCGACAAGGGCGACATGTTCCTCCTCGACAAGGCGGTCGAGAGTTGGCAGCGGGTGATCGACGTCAACCTCACCGGCGTGATGCTCACGGATCAGTACGTCGCTCGCGCCATGCGCGACGGCGGCAACAGTGGTGCGATCGTCAACATCGCATCGGTTGCAGGCGTGACGGCGCTGATGGGGTCGTCGGACTACTGCGTCTCCAAAGCGGGCGTGTGGATGTTGACGAAGTGCGCCGCGATCGAACTCGGCCGTTTCGACATCCGGGTCAACGCGGTCGGGCCCGGTTACATCAAGACGTCGATGAGCGGAGCCGTTGTCGAGAGCGATCGCTGGGTGGCGGCACGGGAGAAGGAGACCCCGATGAGCCGCCTCGGCGAACCGTCCGACATCGCCAACGCGTGTCTCTACCTGTGCAGTGACGAGGCGAGCTTCGTGACCGGCGAGATCATCTTCCCCGATGGCGGCCTCATGGCCGCCCACCGCTAGGAGGCCCCATGAAAATCGAGACGAAGCGAAGCGGGAGTCGACCATGAAAATCGAGACGAAGCGAAGCGGGAGTCGACCATGAAAATCGGCTTGTTCACACCGCTGCGCTCCCCCGTGGCGACGCCAGATTTTCTGAGCCAGCTCGGCCCTCGCCTCGAGGAGATGGGCGTGTACTCGACGTGGTTGGGCGAACACGTCGTGACCTTCGACAGCTACGAGTCGAGCTATCCGGGCAGCCCGGACGGGGTGTTCCGCTTCCCCGAGGGCAGTGGCCTGATGGACATGGTGGGCTGCATCGGTTTTCTCGCGGCCGTCACCACGACGCTGCGGATCGGCACCGGAATCTGCATCCTCCCGCAGAACAATCCCGTCTATGTGGCCAAGGAGTACGCGACGCTCGACTTCCTCACCAGCGGCCGTCTCGACTTCGGTGTGGGCGTGGGCTGGAGCTGGGAGGAGTTCGAGGCCTGCGGTGCACCGTGGGAGCAGCGTGGCAAGCGCTGCGACGAGTACCTCGACGTCATCACCACCTGCTGGACAGACGACGTGAGTCAATACGACGGCGACATGTACACGCTGCGCCCCTGCCGCATGTACCCGAAGCCGGTTCAGGATCCGATGGTGCCGATCACTGTCGGAGGGCACTCCGACGCCGCGCTGCGCAGGACGGCCACGTACGGCTCGGGGTGGTACGGCATCAACATCTCACCCCAGGAGACCGCAGACATGGTCGAGCGGATCTCGGGGTTCATGGCCGATCAGGGCCGCGACGTCGGCGAACTCGAGATCATCATCGGGGCCGTCGACGATCGGATGGATCCGCGGCTCGTCGAGGAGTATCGCGACGCCGGGTGCACCCAGCTGCTGATCCCGTTCCTCCGCCAGGGCGTGAAACACCTGGAGGCCAACCTCGCGGTCATCGAACCGTTCGTGGAGGCCGCCAACTCCCTGAGCTGACCGGGAGCGGCCACTGGGACCCTCCGCACCTCGACCTCCGGACCCTCGACCTCCGGACCCGCGACCTCCGGACCCGCGACCTCCGGACCTCGACCTCCGGACATAGCGACGTAGAGTGGAGGGTCCGCGAGCTCTCAGGGGGAGTCATGGCGTCGCACGGAATCAAGGATCGGGTGGCCATCGTCGGCATGGGGTGCACACCCTTTGGCGAACATTGGGACAAGGGAGTCGATGAGATGCTCATCGACGCTGCGCACGAGGCCTACGGCTCGGCCGGCGTCTCCCAGGACGACATCGACGCGTTCTGGCTCGGCACCAGCGGATCGGGAATCAGCGGACTCACCCTCTCCAAGCCACTCCAGCTCGACTACAAGCCGGTGACCCGGCTCGAGAACATGTGCGCGACGGGCTCGGAGGCATTCCGCAACGCGGCGTACGCGGTGGCGAGCGGCGCGTATGACGTCGTCATGGCGATCGGTGTCGAGAAGCTGAAGGACTCGGGGTACTCGGGCCTCACCGGCAGTCGTCCGCCCGCAGACGGCACCCAGCCCGCCACGACGGCGCCGGCCAACTTCTCGTTCCTCGCCCCCGCCTACGCACACAAGTACGGCGTGAGCGACGAGGACATGAAAGAGGTGATGACCCGCATCGCCTGGAAGAACCACCGCAACGGCGCCCTCAACCCGCGCGCCCAGTTCAAGAAAGAGGTGGCCAAGGAGACGATCGCCGGTTCGCCGCTTGTCGCGGGTCCGCTCGGGATCTTCGACTGCTCGGGCGTGAGCGACGGGTCTGCCGCGGCGATCCTCGTTCGGGCCGAGGACGCCCACAAGTACACGGACAAGCCGCTGTACATCAAAGCGCTCAGCTTCGCCGCCGGTCCGGCCACCGGAGGCCTCGACCCCACATACGACTACACGACCTTCCGTGAGGTTCAGGCCTCGGCAGAGGAGGCCTACAAGCAGGCCGGCATCACCGACCCGCGTGGCCAGATCGCCATGGCCGAAGTCCACGACTGCTTCACCCCGACCGAGCTCGTCTTGATGGAGGACCTGGGCTTCGCCGAGCGCGGTCTGGGGTGGAAGGAAGCCCTCGCGGGCACCTTCGACCTCGACGGCGACCTCCCCGTCAACCCAGACGGGGGCCTGAAGAGTTTCGGCCATCCGATCGGGGCATCGGGCCTACGGATGCTCTTCGAATGCTGGCTCCAGCTCCGCCTCGAGGCACCGCCTGAGCGCCAGATTCCCTCGGTGACCGAACAGGGCAAGACCCTCGGCCTCACCCACAACCTCGGCGGCCGGCCGGGCGCTGCTGTGTCCTTCGTATCGGTCGTGGGGTCCGAGCTGGGCTGACGCTCTCACGACACCACGCGAAGTGATCAACAAGCACTCTACGTGATAAACCTGGTGCTTCGGCCGCGCCGATCGTGGCCGCTCGTCTCATGCACGAACGCACCGTTGCAGATGCTGATCCACCTCGCCCGCCAGAGCGCAGGCACCCGTCGCTCGCCCGCGCATGCGCGGCAGTGCTGCTCGCATCTGCATTGGGTGCCGCGAGCCTGACAGTCGATTCTGCCCAGACGCAGCGGGCCGGCGCGGCGGTCGGCGACGAACGGTTCCGCACCGGCTTCCCCGATGCGTTCGTCGACACGGCGACCGGCCAGCCTCAGCCGATGGTGGGCGTGAACCTCCGGAACGCGATGTCCACCAGTGGGTGGCACATGCCTCGGTCCGAGCTTCAGCACATCGCCGATTCGGGCTTCAACCTCGTGCGCCTGGCCCTGCGATGGCGGGATTTCGAACCGCAGCGGGGAGTCTGGGACGAGACGGCGTTCGCGACCCTCCAATCGCTGCTCGACGATCTGGACGCCGCCGGGCTGCACGTGATCCTCGATCCGATCCACATCAAGTCGGCCGACGCCCCCCACTATTGGGAGGTCCCGTCGTGGGTGTGGGAGGCCCCGCCTGCGGTCACCCAGATGGGACTCGCCCAAACCCTGATGGTCGACCGTCTGACGACCCAGGCTCCCCCCTACCTCCGGGAGCTCACCCGGCGCGTCCAATCACGGGACGCCGTGATCGCCATCGATCTCGTCAGCGAGCCCCGCGCCTGGCCGCCGATCGACCAGGCGGGTGGCAACCACGGGCAGGATGCGGTCCTCGACATGTTCGACACCCTGATCGCGGCGATCCGGGCCGAGGACCCCGACCTCATCGTCATCATCGAACCCGTCTACGGCAACAGCGACCCGAGGCAGGCCAGCCTCGAACGGCTGTCGCCACAGCACCGCACGAACCTCATCTGGTCGATCCACGACTACTACACGGGCGACGCCGGCGACGGCTACAAGCCCAGCGGGTCGGCGGACGGAACCCAGCTCTGGCAGGGCGGCGGCTACCCGATCGACGTGAACGACCGGGCCCAACTCGTCGCCGCCCAGCGTTCGATGATCGCCATCCAGGTCAACTGGGCGGCACAGTGGAACGTGCCTGTGTTCATCGGTGAATTCGGTGCGGGCGTCGATGCCCCCTACGGCGCCGAGGCCGTCGCGGACAAGACCTCGCTCTACGACGAAGCGTGGGCCGGAACCACAGTAGGACTCCCCCGCGCCTACTGGATCTGGACCTACGACGGCGTCTTCGGCCTCCACGACACCGGAACCCACGCCAGCCACCCCTACGTGGCCATCCTCACCTCCGGCGAGCCGCCACCGCCCACAACGACGACAGCCCCGCCAACGCCGCCGACCTCAACGACCTCCACGGCCCCACCGTCGACAACAACAAGCCCGCCTCCCCCGCCGACCACGACAACCTCGCCCCCAACAACGACCCCGCCACCCACGACAACCCCGCCGCCAACAGCAAGCCCGCCTCCCCCACCGGAGGCGTGCACGCCTGCGTCGGGGTACCTGATGGTCGAAAACGACGGGGATCTCCACCCCTTCGGCATCGGGGTCCAACCATCGACTGCGCACCATCCCTCGACCGTCGTCGACGTCGCACTGTCGAGCTCGGGCTGCGGTGCTTGGACGCTCGGCGAGGACGGATCGATTCGCGCGCACGGAATCGCCGCCGACCTCCATGTGCCGAGCCCGCCCACGTTGCTGCCCGGCGAGCGATACGTGGCCCTGACCGTGGCCGGCGACGACGCTGGCGTCTGGCTCTTCAGCGACCGCGGTCGAGTCGTCGCCATCGGCTCGGCCCAGCTCCACGTCGGTGGAGGCGGTCGAACAG
The DNA here is from genome assembly GCA_964629575.1 of uncultured Acidimicrobiales bacterium. GTDB lineage: Bacteria > Actinomycetota > Acidimicrobiia > Acidimicrobiales > Poriferisodalaceae > JAYPWI01. The sequence goes on from CAZVUM010000051.1 coordinate 20,020, forward strand.
ATCTGCTCGACCTCGACCTCCAGGGCGAGATCGTCGATGCCGTGGTCACCGACAGCGGCGGCGGCTACCTCCTCCTCGGCGAGGACGGCGGCGTGTTCGCGTTCGGTGCCGCCTGGTGGTGGGGCAGCGTTCCTTCCTACGGACTCTCCCTCAACGCCCCGGTCGTCGGCATCGTGGCTGGGCCCGATCAGGGTTATTGGGTGGTGAGCGAGGACGGCGGAGTGTTCGCGTTCGGCGCGTCGTACAGGGGTTCGGTGCCCGAAGTGCTCGGCCTCGGCCGCACGCTCAACCAGCCCATCATCGGTATGACCGGCTACGGAAACGGCTACCTCCAGGTCGCAGCAGACGGTGGGATCTTCGTGTTCTCCGACGAGCCCTACCTCGGCTCCCTCGGCAACACCCAGCAGGACACGCCCATCGCCAGCGTGAGCTGACTAGTTTCGGCGTCACCATGCGCTTCACACCCACCGAGCTCACCGACGCCGAGCTGGCACTGCAGACCGAGGTGCGGGACTTTCTCGCCGCCGAGCTCCCGCCAGGCTCTCACGAACCCTGTCTGGGAATGGCGGCCCGCAAGGACAAGGAATTCTCCCGCAAGATGGCGGAGCGGGGCTGGGTCGGCATGGCTCTGCCGAAGGAATGGGGCGGCAGCGACCGCAAGGCCGTCGACAGGTTCATCGTCGTCGAGGAGATGCTGCGCTGGGGTGCTCCGGTCGGTCACCACTGGGTCGCGGACCGCCAGACCGGCAACGTCATCCTCAAATTCGGAAACGACGAGCAGCGCGAGCGTTTCCTTCCTGCCATCTGCCGTGGGGAGCTGGGCTTCTCGATCGGCATGAGCGAACCGGACAGCGGCTCCGACCTGGCATCGGTGTCGACGCGGGCCGAGCGGGGCGACGGTGGCTGGATCGTGAACGGCACCAAGATCTGGACATCGGGAGCCCACGAGAACGACTGGTTCGTCTGCCTGCTGCGTACCGCCCCGATCGAGGACGGCAACAAGCATGCGGGACTGACCCAGATGCTCATCGACCTCCGGTCCGCCGGCCTCGAGATCAGCCCCATCCCCTTCCTCGATGGGACCCACCACTTCAACGAGGTGACGTTCAACGACGTCTTCGTTCCCGACGAGAACGTCGTGGGCGATCTCGGCATGGGCTGGCACCAGAACACGACCGAGATGGCCTACGAGAGAGGGGGTCCCGACCGCTGGCTGTCGCCCTTCTCCACGATCGAACAGCTCCTGCGTGAAACCGACGCCACCGACATGGAGCCGGCGCTGCGAGATCTGTTCGGCGAGATGATCGCCAGGTGGTGGGGCATCCGCAACCTGTCGCTGTCGGTGGCTCGCCTGATCGACGAGGGCGAGGCGCCGAGCGTGGAGTCGTCGCTCGTCAAGGAGATGGGGACCCGGTACGAGCAGGACGTCGTGGAGAAGCTGGTGCAGCTGGTCGACCTGGAGTACTCGCCGGACTCGTCGTCGCTGTTCGAGCGGATGCTCGCAGACTGCGTGGTCACCTTTCCCGGAAACACCATTCGCGGCGGCACGATCGAGATCCTGCGTTCGGTCGCCTCCAAGGGCCTCCAGGGCCTGGAGGTCTGAGTCATGGCCATCATCGGATCCCCCTACGTCGACGAGCTCATCACCGAAACCGCCGACCGCCTCTTCGCCGAGGTGTGCGGCCACGAGGCCGTGCAGGCCGCCGAAGCCGATGGCGGGGCGCCCGAGATCTGGGCGGCATTCGCCGAAACCGGCTTCCCGTGGATCTCGATCGACGAGGACGCTGGCGGATCGGGCGGGTCGCTGACCGACGCGCTCGAAGTGCTGCGGGTCGTCGGGTACCACGCAGCACCGATTCCGGCGGCTGAGACAGGAATCCTCGGCGGGTGGTTGCTCTCCTCCGCGGGACACGAACTCCCCGAGGGCATCGTCACCGTGGTCCCTGGAGTTTCCGGCGACGACATTTCGATGAGCGTCGCCGGCGATGCAGCGACGCTGTCTGGATCGGCGAGCCGGGTGCCATGGGCCAGAGCGGCCGATCGCATCGCCGTACTCGCCGAGGTCGACGGGAGCCCGATGGTGGCATCTGTCGCGGCGGCCGACTGCGACATCACCCCGATGACCAACATGGCGGGCGAGCCGCGCGACTCCGTGTCCTTCGAGGGCGCGAGCGCGCCGGTCGCGCCCGCCGGACCGGGCGTCGACAGCGAGTCCTTCCGTTTCAGGGGCGCGCTGTCACGGGTCGCACTCATCGCCGGCGCGATCGAGAAGATGAGCCAGCTGACGGTGACCTACACCAACGACCGGGTGCAGTTCGGCCGGCCGGTGGCGAGGTTCCAGGCGGTGCAGCAGCATCTCGTGTGGGCCGCACAGGACGCCGCTCTCGTCCGCATGGCCGCAGAGACCGCAGGCCGCGAAGCCGGCCGTGGCGAAGCGCGATTCGAGATCGCGGCATCCAAGCTCATCGCCAACCAGGCGGCCGCTCGCGCCACCAAAGCGTGCCATCAGGCGCACGGCGCCATGGGCATGACCCAGGAGTACGCGCTCCACCACCTCAGCCGCCGGCTGTGGTCGTGGCGGAAGGAGTACGGGTCCGACGCCGAATGGTCGGGCTGGCTCGGACGCACCGTCGTCTCCCAAGGCGCCGAAGGGCTGTACCCGCTCGTCACCAGCGGGAGTAGGGCGATCGCATGAACGCGGCGATCGGGTTCGAGCTTCCCGAAGATGTCGAGGCCGTCGTCGAGGGGGTCGAGGCCTTCACCCGCGCTGAGGTCATCCCCCGGTGGGAAGCCAACCACGACCTGCTCGAGAACGTCCGCAACCGGTACGACGAGAGTGGTCGCTACACGAAGGAGGTCGTGGCGATCATCAATGAGATCCGCCAGGCCTCCGCAGCCGCCGGATACTTCAACCTCGCGGTTCCCGAGTCCATGGGCGGAGGCGGGCTCGGCCACCTGGCGTACTACGCAGCCTGGGAGCGGATCTACCACCTGTGTGGCGGCGCGAACTGGCTCGGCCAATTCACGATCAGCCACTGGGCGTTCGGCCCGAGCGTGGTGCTCGAAAGGCTGTCCGACCGGGCGAACGCCGAGGTTCTGCCCGGGATGATGGCCGGCGAGACGATGATGTGCTTCGGCATGTCGGAGCCCGATGCCGGATCCGACGCGACGCGGATCAGGACCCGGGCCGATGCGGACGGCGACGGCTGGGTTCTCAACGGCCGAAAGATCTGGACCACCCATGTTCCGATCGCCGATTGGATGATCGTCCTCGCCGTGACCGATCAGGAACGTGCCGCAGCTCGGCGGGGCGGCATCAGCGCCTTTCTGATGCCCACCGACGCGCCCGGCTTCGAAATCGAACGCATCATCGGCATGTGGGGCGAACCGGGCGGGCCCGAGGCCGAGTCGGTCTTCGCCGACGTCCGCATCGAGCCGTGGCAGCTCGTCGGCGAGCTGCACGAGGGATTCGCGATCGGGCTGGCCGGCGTGTCGCTCGGACGCATCTACAACTCGGCCCGATCGGTGGGTCTGTCGCGCTGGGCCATCGAGAAGTCCGTGGCGTACACGACCGAGCGCGAGGCGTTCGGGGCGACGATCTCGCAGTACCAGGGCGTCACGTTCCCGCTCGCCGACTGCGCAACCGAGATCCACGCCGCGCACCTCCTCGGTCTCAACGCGGCGACGCTCCTCGATTGGGGCCATCGAGCCATCAAGGAGCTGTCGATGGCCAAGTCGTTCTCGGTCCAGGCCGGACTTCGGGCGATCGAACGGGCCATGCAGACCCACGGGGCCATGGGCTTCACCAACGAGATGGGCTTCGCCGAGGCGTACCACACGATCCGCACGATCAACGTGGCCGACGGGACGAACGAGATCTTGGCCCGCACCATCTACCAGAGACTGCTGGCCGGCGACCTGTCACTCTGAGTCGGCCAGGGCGGGATGACGGCGCTTCAGTAGGATCGCCGCCATGGCTGATTTCGGGACCTATGGCGACCTGCACGTGACGCTCGACGACGACTATGTCGCGACCGCGGAGATCCGGCGCCCACCCAACAACTTCTTCGACCTCGACCTGATCGACTCGCTCGTACAGGCCTTCGGGGACCTCGACGACGAAGAAGGGTGCCGGGCGATCGTCCTGTGCGCTGAGGGGAAGAACTTCTGCGCCGGCGCGCAGTTCGGCAACGACGGCCGCCGCGGGGGCGAGATCATCGCCACCAACCCCGACGGCACGCCGCGCCATCTCTACGACGCAGCCTTCGACCTCTACTCGAAGAAGACACCAGTGGTCGCCGCGATCCAGGGTGCAGCTGTGGGCGGAGGGCTCGGTGTGGCCTGTTTCGCCGACTTCAGGGTCGCTGCGCCCGAGGCTCGTTTCACCGCGAACTTCGCCCGCCTGGGTTTCCACCACGGATTCGGGCTCTCGGTGTCACTGCCGGGCCTCGTCGGCCAGCAGAAGGCGCTCGAGCTCCTCTACACCGGCGCGCGCATCAAGGGTGAGGAGGCCGTGGAGATCGGCCTCGCCGACAAGCTGGCGCCACTCGACCAGCTCCGCGACGCCTCACACGCGTTCGCCGCAGAGATCGCAGGGTCGGCCCCGCTCGCCGTGGAGTCGATCCGCGAGACGATGCGTGGCCACCTTCCGCAGGCCATCAAGGCCGCCACGGACCGGGAGAAGGAAGAGCAGGACCGGCTCCGCACCACCGACGACTGGAAGGAAGGGGTCAACGCCATGAACGAGCGCCGCACCCCGAACTTCCAGCGCCGCTGATCAGAGACAGCGCCCAACTGCCAGCTTCCAGGGAGACCAGGGTGTCTCCAGAAGCTGGCAGAAAGAAGGAGGACAGGGGATGGGATCACTGGAGGGACGGGTCGTCATCGTCACCGGCGCCGGGCGAGGCGTGGGGCGCGAGCACGCGCTTCTCTTCGCTGCCGAGGGCGCCAAGGTCGTGGTGAACGACCTGGGTGGCGCACAGGACGGAACGGGTGCCGACCTCGGCCCCGCAGACGAAGTCGTCGAGGAGATTCGGGCCGCGGGCGGTGACGCTGTCGCCAACGGCGACTCCGTGGCCGACTGGGAGGGTGCCCAGCGCATCATCAACCAGGCGATCGAGACATATGGCGACCTCCACGGCGTGGTCAACAATGCCGGAATCCTGCGTGATCGGATGCTCGTCAACATGACCGAGGAGGAGTTCGACCTCGTCGTGAACGTGCACCAGAAGGGCGCTTTCTTGATGATGCGCCACGCCGCGGCCTACTGGCGCGAGCGGACCAAGGCCGGCGAGACGGTGTCGGCGTCGATCGTGAACACCAGCTCGACGTCGGGCCTTCACTCCAACCCGGGGCAGATCAACTACGGAGGCGCCAAGTCCGCCATCGCAACGATGTCGGTGATCGCGGCGCGGGAGCTCGAACGCTACGGCGTGCGGGTCAACGCCATTGCGCCGTCTGCCCGGACGCGGATGACCCTGGCGACGCCCGGACTCGCCGACCGCATCGCTGCCCCCGAGGACGGGTCCTTCGATCAGTGGGACCCGGCGAACATCTCCCCGTTGGTCGGGTGGCTACTCACAGAAGACTGCCCGGCGACAGCGCAGGTGTACTGGATCGGCGGCAACAAGGTCGCCCGCTATCTCGAGTGGACACCGATCGACAGCGCCGAGACCGACGACATGTGGTCGGTCGACTCGATCGGCGACGCACTTGCAGGTTGGGAAACCGCCCACCGCAACACACGGACCTGGCAGGTGACGGCTGTCGATGAGGGCAAGGGATGACGAAATGAGCGATCTCACCGAGTCCGGCGTTCGGGAGTCGCTCGACGCGATTCTCGAGCGTCGAACCGCCGACACGAGGCTCACCACGATGGGCGCCGGCTCCGACGATCTCGACGACGGCACGACCTACCTCGCCGCTACGGTCGAAGACGGATGGCACGTCCCCACGTGGCCGTCCGCATACGGCGGCCGAGACGCGAGCCCTCAGGAGAACTCGACGATCGGGCGCGTTCTGCGTGAGTACGTCGTCCCCGACCTGTATCCGTTCGCAATCGGGCTCGGAATGGTCGGTCCGGCGCTTCTCGCCCACGGCACCGACGCGCAGCGCGACGAGTGGCTCCGCGACATCGCGTCCGGCACCGAGATCTGGTGCCAGATGTTCTCCGAGCCCGACGCCGGCTCCGACCTCGCCAACGTGGGCACCCGGGCCGAAGCCGACGGCGAGGAGTGGATTCTCTCGGGCCAAAAGACGTGGACCAGCAGGGCGATGTGGGCGTCGTGGGGCATCTGTCTCGCTCGCACCGACCCCGAGCAGCCCAAGCACAAAGGGCTGACGATGTTCGCAGTGCGGATGGACCAGCCCGGAGTCGACGTTCGACCCCTCGGCCAGATGAACGGCGACACCCATTTCAGCGAGGTCTTCGTCGAGGAGGCCCGCATCCCCGATGCGTGGCGCGTCGGCGACGTCGGCGAGGGGTGGCGGGTCGCCATGACGATCCTCGCCCACGAGCGGGCCGGTGGCGGTAGCCGTGGCGGAGGTGACGGAAAGGCGCGCTCGGCGCGGCTTCCGACATGGATCGCCGATCTGGTCCCCTTCGGCGTGGCAGACGACCCCGTGCGCCGCCACGAGATCATGGCGCTGCACGCCCACGACCAGGCGGCACGCTGGACTGGTCAGAGGGCCGCGGACGAGGCGAAGGCGGGTGGCGCGCCAGGGCCGGCGGGCAGCGGCGCGAAGGTGCGCACGGTGGTGAGCTACAAGGGTCACGCCTACACGACCAACCGATCGGTCGGACCGCAGGGGATGCTCACCGACGGGCACGGCTACATCGAGACGATCACAGCGCCGTCGATGTCGATCCGCGGCGGGACCGACGAGATTCAGCGCAACATTCTCGGTGAACGGGTTCTCGGGCTCCCCGGCGAGCCCCGGCTCGATCGTGACGTTCCGTGGAACCAATCACGACGCGGCGTGATCGGAGGGTGAAAGTGATGAAGGCGCTCACCGACGACCAAGCACGGCAGTACCGAGATGAGGGGTATGTCTTCCCTGTCGAAGCGCTGAGCGCGGGGGAGGCGTCGGAGGCGAGGGCGCGTCTCGAGGAGTTCGAGGCGGCGCAGGGGGGACCGATCGGTCCGCTGGAGCGATCGAAGTCGCACCTGCTCTTCAGCTGGGTCGACGACATCATGCGCAGCCAGCGGATTCTCGACGCCGTCGAGGATCTCATCGGTCCCGACATCCTCTGCTGGAACACGATCTTCTGGATCAAGGAGGCGCAGACAGCGAGCTACGTCGGGTGGCATCAGGACCTCACGTACTGGGGCCTCGACAACGCTGAGCTGGTCTCGGTGTGGGTCGCCTTGTCGCCGGCGTCGGAGGCGGCGGGGTGTATGAGCGTGATCCCCGGTTCGCATCGCGAGCTGCTCGACCACGACGAGACCTACCACGAGAACAACCTGCTCACCCGCGGGCAAGAGCTCCAGATCGACGTGCGGCACCGCACGACGGTGGCGATGCCGCTGGAGCCGGGGCAGGCCTCGTTCCACAACGTTCGGTCGGCGCACGGCTCGGGGCCCAACACGACCGACGATCGCCGGATCGGCCTGTCGCTCCACTACATGCCCACGCACACCTCCCAGACGCTGGCCGAATGGGACAGCGCGGCGCTGGTGCGCGGCGAGGACCGATTCGACAACTTCGAACACTGCCCGCGACCCGCGCACGACTTCGATCCCGAGGCGGTCGAGTTCCACCAGCGGGCCGCTGCCGCCCTCCGGGAGATCGTCTATCACGGCGCAGACCAGTCAGACCCCACACTCTGACCACCCACAGCGGTCACTAGGGGTCAGACACGGGTCTGACCCCTAATGCGCGCGGAGGGTGAAGGCGGTCACTTTCGGCGGCGGAGGAGGACTTCTTGGGCCGCGGATGCCACGTGCGTGCCATCCGCGGCGAAGAGGTTGCCCACCGTCATGCCCCGCGCGCTGTTCAGACCGTGGCAATCCCACTGGTAGAGATGCCACTCGTCGGCCTTGATCGGGCGGTGAAACCACATGGAGTGGTCGAGGGAGGCGCCCATGAACTTGTCGTTGTATTCCTCCCGCGGCACCTGCAGCGGGTGGATCGAGCGAGCCGCATTGAACTGAATCGCGTCCGACGTGAACGCGACCCCGCACAGGTGCAGCCGAGCGTCGTCGCCAACGGGATCCAGCAGCTTCACCCAACCCATCGACTGGCCAGCGCCCGGGTACGAGTTGAGCGGGCGTCGCTCCATGATCCACGGCCAGTTGTCGAGCTCCATCGGGCGCACGTCCGTGGGCTCCGGCGCGAGCGGCATCCTCGCCGTCTGCACTTCCGCGTCCTCCTCCAGGACCTGGAACGAGCACGACAGGTTGAGGATCGCTCCCCCGCTCTGGCGCGCCACAACCGACCGGGTGGCGAACGAGCGGCCGTTGCGCAGCCGGTCCACCTCGTACCGCACCGGCTCGCTGAAGGTGCCGCCGCGGATGAAGTACGCGTGCACCGAATGCAGAAGGTACTCATCGCTCACGGTCTGCATCGCGGCCCACAATCCCTGCGCGATCACCTGCCCGCCGTAGATGCGTCCCCATCGATAGTGCGGCGACAGACCCACGTAGGTGTCCGGCCCATGCTGCTCGAGGTGCATGACCTCGTTGAACGTCGTCGGGTACTCGGCCATCGCCCGAGGCTATGTCACGAGGTGCCTGGCACTTAATGTGACGATTTGTAATGAAAGGTGCCAGGCACCAAAGGGGGGCGACATGCTCGAACACATCCGCGTGGTCGACCTCTGCGACGGCATCAGTCAGTTCGCCGGGCACCTGCTGGCATCGTGCGGCGCCGAGGTCATCGCAGTCGAGCCTCCCCAGGGAGTGTCGACGCGCCACGACGGGCCCTTCGTGGGCGACCGCCGCGATCCGGAGTCGAGCCTCACCCACTGGGCGTACAACCGGGGGAAGAAGAGCGTCGCCATCGATCTGACCTCCGCCGAAGGCCAGGAGCGCTTTCTCGAACTCCTCACCACGTCCGATGTTCTCTTCGAGGACTCCCGACCTGGAGCGTTGGTCGAACTCGGACTCGACCATGAGCAGCTCAGCGCGGCCAACCCGGGCCTGGTGCACGCATCCATCACCCCGTACGGGTCCACCGGTCCCCGCTCGCACTGGAAGGGTTCCGACCTCACCGCCGTCGCCGGAAGCGGCTTCCTCCACGCCAGCGGCGACCACGACCGGCCGCCGGTACGCGTCGCGCTTCCGATGTCGATGCTCCACGCAGCGGGTGACGCCGCCGACGCCGCTCTGATCGCGCTGCGTGAACGGGCGAGGAGCGGTCTCGGCCAACACATCGACTGCTCGGCGCAGGAATCGGTGACCATCGGCTTCCCCAACAACCTCAGCCACCTGTCCAACGCCGCCCGCGTGGACCGGTTCGGCGGCGGCATCACGATCGCCGGCATGCAGATCCCGCTCATGTACCCCTGCAAGGACGGCCACTGCATGTGTGTTGCGCTGATGGGCGCCGTCTTCGCGCGGTTCTCCCAACGGCTGGTGGCCTGGGAGGCCGAAGAGGGGTTCGCCGACGACGAGCTCACCGCGCTCGACTACGGAACCCTCGGCGCCGAGCTCCTCGCGGGAGAGCGGTCTCCCGACATCTTGGCGAAGGCGAACGCCGCGCACCGCGCCTTCCTCGCGTCCAAGACCAAAGACGAGCTCTGGCAAGGCGCTTTCGATCGCAGCGTTCTCCTCACGCCCTCCGCCACGGTCGCCGACCTTGTCGCCAACGACCACCTCGCGGCCCGCGACTTCTGGGTGGATCTTCCGGTGGGAAAGGACCGCACGGCTCGCTTCCCCGGCCCGCTCGTGCGATTCGCGACCGACCAGCCCGAAGCGCTCGGCCCGGCCCCCCGCCTCGGCGAGCACGCCGATGCGATCGACATGTCCCGACGCCCGACCCTTCCGGCCGAACCTCGGCGTGACGGCTCGCTCCCCCTCGCTGGCCTCAATGTGGTCGAATTCTCCTGGGTCATCGCCACTCCGTCAGCGGTTCGTGTTCTGAACGACTACGGCGCGACCGTGATCAAGGTCGAAACGGCGAGTCGGCCCGACACCATGCGCACCGTCAACCCATTCCACGACGAGGTCGCCCATCCCGACAACAGCGTGGGTTACGGCGTGTACAACGCGGGCAAGAAGAGCCTGGCCCTCGACCTCTCCGCACCCACAGCCCGCGACGTGGTGTTCGACCTCATCCGGTGGGCCGACATCACCACGGAGTCCTTCGCTCCTGGCTCATTCGGCCGAATGGGCTTCGGGTACGACGTCCTGTCCGAGGTGAACCCGCAGCTGATCATGCTGTCGAGCTCCCTGCTCGGTCAGACGGGGCCCGCCTCCAGCCTCGCCGGGTACGGCTTCATGGCGGCGGCATTGGCCGGCATCTACGACATCACCGGCTGGCTCGATCGTGGCCCGGCCGGCCCGTACGGCCCGTACACCGACTACCTCGCCCCGCGGGTCGTCCTCATGAGCCTGCTGAGCGCGCTCGAGCACCGCGATCGCACTGGTCGGGGGCAATACATCGATCTCAGCCAGACCGAGGCCGCACTCCACTACCTCGCACCCGCGATCCTCGATCAGTCCGTGAACGGCCGCACGCTGACCCGCTGTGGCAACGACGACCCGCATCGGTTCCCCCACGGAGTTTTCCCGACGGCGGGCAACGACCAGTGGGTCGCGATCGCTTTCGACGACGACTCGTGGCGGGATTTCGCTTCCTCTGTCCTCGACCGTCGCGATTTCGCTGGGATGAAGATCGACGCCCGCCGGGCCCACCGCGACGAGATCGAGGCGGCGATCACGGCGTGGAGCTCTGGCGCGGCCAACGACGACGTGGCCGCGACGCTGCAGGGCATGGGAGTCGAGGCGTATCCCGTACACGACACGATCGGCGTCACAGGCGATCCGCAGCTCGCGCACCGTGGTCATCTGGTGAAGGTCCCGCAGTCGCACGCAGGCGAGATGTGGACGCACGCGTGCCGCACGAAGATGTCGCGTACTCCCGCCCGGCTCGAACGGGGCGGCGCCTGCGAAGGCGAGGACACCTTCGAGATCCTGAGCGAGATCCTCGGCTACGACGCCGACAGAATCGCAGAGCTCGCAGCGGCGGAGGTCCTCCAGTGAACGTGAGCCACGACGATGTCATGCGCGTCGCCGACGCGCTGTGGAGCGCCTACGAAACGGGCGCGCCCCTCCCGGGCGAGATGTTCGAACCGCTGAGCTACGAGGACGGCCTCACGGTCCAGGCCGAGATCCTGCGTCGCCGCCTGGCGCGGGGCGACGTTCAGGTGGGGTGGAAGGTGGGCCTCACGTCCGAGCGCGCTCGCACGCTCGTCGGCATCGACGACCGGCCGTTCGGCCACGTGATGCGGCTCGTCCGATCCGGCGCAGACATCGCGGCCGATGCAGCAGTCGGAGCCACGATCGAAGCGGAACTCTGCTTCACAGCCGCCGAGCGGATCTCCGGGCCGGAGCTGACCGCCGACGACGCCCGTGCACGACTTGCAACCGCCGCGGCCGGCTACGAGCTGAACGAACGCCGCGCCGTCCCGGGCGGCGACATCGCGTTCCTCGTGGGCGACAACCTCACCAACTGGGGAATCGTCGAAGGCGACGGCGTGGCGGTCGACGAGGTGAGCGACATCGACGCAACCCAGGTGACGGTCACCTGCAACGGCGAGAAACGTTTCGCCTGTGTCAGCCGCGACGAAGTGGACACGCCCTACGAGTCGATCGCCCGGCTCGCCGCCACCCTGCATCGCCATGGGTTGGCCATCGAGCCCGGGCACAAGATCATCACGGGCGCCTACTGTCGGTTTGACGTCGAACCAGGACAGACGTGGACCGCCGACTACTCCGGCCTCGGCCGGGTGGAGATCACCTACACATGACCGTCGTACCGATGCCCGACCACCCGCTCAACGTGCTGATCACCAAGACGTTGACCCTGCCGGACGTCTCGCCCGAGGAAGAGGCGATGATCACCGAGGCTGCGGGCCCTGGCGCCACCGTGACCGTCGTCGACGGACCCAAACACGGTGTCCCGCACGCCCCAGAGGCGGACGTGATCCTCGGCATCACCCCGAAGTGGCTGTTCGAGGCCGCACCCAACCTTCGCTGGGTCCACGCCACCGCGTCGGGCGTCGACATGTTCATGTACGACGAGTTCGTCGGGAGCGACGTCGTGCTGACCGGAGAGAAGGGCCTCGTGGGAGGGCACCTGGCGGACACTGCATTCGGTCTCCTCCTCGCGCTGACCCGACGGATCAAGATGGCGATCCAGCTCGGCGCCGACGGCTGGAGCCAGGAGAACCGCGAGAAGATGCGGTACTCGGAGCTGGAGCTCGAAGGCCTCACGATGGGCATCGTGGGGTTCGGGGGAACGGGACGGCACATCGCACGCCGCGCTGTCGCGTTCGGCATGGATGTCGTGGCGGTCGACGCGTTCCCGGTCGAACCGTCCGACGGTGTCGCGGAGGTGTGGGGTCTCGACCGGCTCGACGAGGTGGTGGCGACCTCCGACGTTCTCGCCGTGGGCCTCCCTCTCACCGACGAGACCCGTGCCATGTGCGACGACGACTTCTTCGCCCAGATGAAGGACACGGCGATCCTCCTCAACGTCACGCGGGGCGAGATCATCGACGGTCCGTCCCTCGAGCGGGCGCTCCAGAACGGGACCATCGGTGGCGCCGCACTCGACGTGGCGCCGGTCGAGCCGCTGCCTGCAGACAGCCCCCTGTGGGACCTCGACAACTGCGTGATGACGCCGCACACCGCGGGCGCGAGCCAACATCGGGCACGCCGCAACATGGAACGCTTCTGCCGCAACCTGATCGCGATGCGTGAAGGCCGCCCGATGGAGGGCGTGGTCGACAAGACCGCAGGGTTCTGACGGACCAACAACAGGCACAGGTCGGCATGCGGCTACGTTTGCGTGCGCAGCCTGTCGAATCGGCCCCCTCCCGTTCGTCAACTCGGCAGCAACACACATCTGACGACCGCGGTCGACGACCGGGGCAGACCAAGGAGGAGGCCGACATGGCCGACGTCCACCAGATGGCGCGGGACACACGAGCCGAGCTCTGGGAAGAAATCAGCACCTTCACCGACGACGACATGGCAACCATGACCGTGTGCGACCCCTGGACGGTCAAGCACCTCGTGGCCCACACCACCGCGCTCGGGAATCAGTCGTTCCCCAACTTTCTCAAGGGCATGTTCCGTGCCCGCTTCAACTTCGACACGTTCGTCAACAACGATCTACAGAAGTGGCTGGCGGACACGGATCAGATGAAGGCCAACTTCGAGAAGACGCTGGCCCGCACGAAGCCGTCGCCCGGACCGAAGTACGTGATGCTCGGCGAGTACACCGTGCACGGCGAGGACATGCGTCGAGCGCTCGGCCGCCGCGGCGAGCATGCTGCCGAACGACTCGAACCCCTGGCCCAGATGTACGCCGAGACAAAGGCGCCCATCGACGGCAAGAGGCGCACGGAAGGACTCAGCTTTCGGGCCACTGACGGCAATTGGTCGATGGGCGAAGGCCCAGAGATCGCCGGGCCGGGAATCGATCTCGTCATGGCCATCGCCGGCCGTATGGACGCCCTCGATGGTTGTGAGGGCGACGGCGTGGAGGTCCTCCGCGGGCGCTGAATCATTCGTCACCCTCTGCTAACGTAAGACACACCTTACGGAAGGAGAGATGATGCGAGTTCTGATCACAGGTGCGGGACGGGGCTTCGGGCGTGGGGTGGCCGAACAACTCGCCGCCGCCGGCCACGACGTCGGTCTGGTCGCGCGCACAGCCTCGGACTTGTTCGAGGTCGCGCAACCGATCCGCGACGCCGGGCGCATCGCAGAGGTGGCCTCGGCCGACGTCCGGGACCGCGCCGCGGTCGCAGATGCGTTCGACCACCTCGCTGAGCGGCTCGGCGGCCTCGATGCCGTCGCCCACTTCGCGGGCGGCGAAGGCCACATGGGCCCGGTGTCGGAGGTGGCCTGGGAGCAGTGGTGTCGGCCGTTCTTCGACGACGCACGTGGCGCCCACAACGTCGCCACCATCGCACTCGACCGCGGCGTGACCCGGTTCGTGATGTGCTCGTCGATGGCAGCGGTGTCCATGACCCCCCTCGTCAGCGCGTACTGCGCAGGCGCGCTCGGGCGGCTCGCCCTTGCCGAGGCCCTCCGCAAGGAGGTGGAGGACCGCGGCGTCGTGGTTCACAGCGTGTTGCCGGTTCTGTCTCCACACGGCGGAGTCGGCGGTCGCTCCATCCCGGTCTTCGCGAAGTACGCCGGCGTCACCCCCGAGGAGATCATCGAAGCGCGCGTCACCTCCCCCCAGCTGACCGCGGCCGGCGTGGGCGAGGTCGTCCGCGACCTCCTCGACATCGCGCCGGGCGGAGCCTGGAAGGTCGACTCTTCGGGAAAGCACGCACTCCCCCTCGCCGACATCGCAGCGACAGCGCACACAGTGGGCTGACCCCTCCCGCCGCACGCAGTGTTCCGTCAGGCGGAATCGTTCCATTATCCAGAATCTTGATTGGATTAGTCGGGTATTGGTAGGGTCTTCAGCCGTTGTCGATGAGAGGAACCGACGTGTCCGACGAGTGGGGTTTCGAAACCCAGATGATCCACGCTGGCCAGTCGCCCGATGCGGCGACCAACGCCCGCGCGGTGCCGATCTACCAAACGACCAGCTACACCTTCAACAACGCCGAACACGCGCAGAACCTGTTCGGGCTCGCGGAGATCGGCAACATCTACACGCGGATCATGAACCCCACCCAGCACGTGCTCGAAGAGCGCATCAACGCGCTCGAGGGTGGCGTTCGGACCGCTGTCGGCCTGCCGGGAACCCTCGCCGTGGCATCGGGACAGGCCGCTGAGACCCTCGCCGTGCTCAACCTCGCCGAGGCCGGCGACCACATCGTCGCCAGTCCATCGCTGTATGGCGGCACGTACAACCTGTTCCACTACACGCTGCCCAAGTTGGGCATCAATGTGACCTTCGTCGAGGATCCCGACGATCTCGACGAATGGCGCGGCGCGGTCCAGGACAACACCAGAGCGTTCTACGGCGAGTCGATCGGCAACCCGAAGAACGACATCCTCGACTTCGAGGGCGTGTCGGCGGTCGCGCACGACGTCGGCGTACCTCTCATGGTCGACAACACGGTGCCCAGCCCGTATCTCTGCAACCCGCTGCAGCACGGCGCCGACATCGTGGTGCACTCCGCAACAAAGTTCATCGGTGGTCACGGCACCTCGATCGGCGGGCTCATCGTCGACGGCGGTTCGTTCGACTTCGGCGCGTCCGGACGCCACGCGATGTTCACCGAGCCCGATCCGAGCTACCACGGCCTGGCCTACTGGCCCGCCCTCGGCGCCGGTTCGTACATCATCAAGGCCCGGGTGCAGCTGCTCCGCGACATCGGGGCTGCGGTTGCGCCGATGAACGCGTTCCTCTTCCTCCAGGGCCTCGAAACGCTGTCGCTGCGGATGGAGCGCCACGTCGCCAACGCTGAGGCCGTCGCGGACTACCTGGCCGGCCACCAGCAGGTCGAATGGGTCCAGTACGCCGGTCTCGCCTCGAGCCCGTGGAACGCGGCAGCCAAGAAGTACATGCCGCGCGGCGCCGGGTCGGTGTTGGCATTCGGCATCGACGGCGGGCTGAAGGCGGGGCAGAAGTTCGTCGAGAGCCTCGACCTGCACAGCCACGTGGCCAACATCGGCGACGTACGCAGCCTTGCGATCCACCCGGCCAGCACGACCCACAGCCAGCTGACCCCCGAGGAGCAAGAGGCCACCGGCGTCACTGCCGGCATGGTGCGCCTGTCGGTCGGGCTCGAAACGATCGACGACATCATCGCCGACCTCGACACCGGATTCGCTGCGGCGGGCAGCCTCTAG
>CAZVUM010000052.1:0-32996 GCA_964629575.1 uncultured Acidimicrobiales bacterium
ACCAAGCTGATGGCCACCCTGCTCAACGAACTCGAACGAACCGGGGGTCGCTACGGCCTCCAGACCATGTGCGAAGGCGGCGGCATGGCCAACGCCACAATCATCGAAAGGATCGGTGCCTGATGCCCCGTATGAACCTCGAAGGAAGCTCGTCGATCGTCACCGGCGGTGCGTCGGGAATCGGTGAGGCCTCGGCCCGCCTGCTGACCGAGGCCGGCTCCCGTGTCGTGATCGCAGACCTCCAGGAAGAGAGGGGCGAGGCGCTGGCCGCCGAGCTCAACGGCCTGTTCGTCAAGTGCGACGTGACCAAGGTCGAGGACGCGCAGGAGGCGGTGACCGCCGCCTCAGACATGGGTCCGCTGCGTGCGCTCGTGAACTCCGCCGGCCTCGGCTTCGCTGGGCGCACCGTCGACCGCGAGAACAATGCGTTCCCGCTCGACAAGTTCGCCTTCGTCATCAACGTGAACCTGATCGGGTCGTTCAACATGCTCGCCCAGGCCGCCTCCGCAATGGCCCAGACCGAGCCGGTCGACGACGACGGCAGCCGCGGCGCGGTAGTCAACATGGCGTCGGCTGCGGCGTTCGACGGACAGATCGGCCAGGCGGCCTACTCGGCCTCGAAGGGCGGCGTCGTGGGCATGACCCTGCCGATCGCTCGCGACCTCTCGTCAGTGGGCGTTCGGGTGAACACCGTCGCCCCGGGCCTGATCGACACCCCGATCTATGGCGAAGGTGAGGCGAGCGACGCCTTCAAGGCACGGCTCGGCGAGGGTGTGGTGTTCCCGAAGCGGCTGGGCTCGGGCGAGGAGCTGGCATTCGCGGTCATGGACTGCATCACCAACCCCTATATGAACGGCGAAACGATCCGCTGCGACGGCGGCATCCGCCTGCCACCGCGTAGCTAGAACGGCCGCCCCACAGAATTAGGTTCCAGGAGCGCTCCTGGAACCTAATTCTGTTTTGTCGGGGTGCCGGCCATGTAGCTGCGGATCTCCTCCGACGGCGGGCCCGCCGTCCCCCAGAGGTCCGACAGCTCCGGGATCCTGCGCCACACGCGCGGGACCCACGTCGCCTCGTCGATCCGCTGCACCTCGGCGGTCACTTCGGGGACGTGTCCGGAGGGGTCGACGAAGTAGCCGAAGGCGTTGTTGCCTGGCCCATGGCGTCCGGGACCCCAACCCGGGTCGTGTCCAGCACGGTGGAGCCGCCCGAGCGAGCGCATGAACCCGTCCAGTGACGGCACTTCGTACGCCGCGTGGTTGATCGAGGCGTAGTCGGCCCGGTTGAACGCGATGGCATGGTGGTCGGCGCTGCAACGGAGGAACACCATCTGGTGCTCCGACCAATCGCTCACCCGAAACCCGAGCACGGTGGTCCACCACTCGCAGGCCGCGTCGATGTCGGTGGTGTTGAGCACCACGTGGGACAACTTGGTCGGTGTAGCGCCACCCTCTCGAGGCGGGACCGCCAACGTGTCCGTCGACAGTTCGACCACCCGCCCCTCCGGATCCCGGAGCCGGAAGCCGTATCCCCCCGCCGGCCCATCCTGCGGTCCTGGCTCGCCGAGCAACTCGACGCCGGCGTCCGAGAGAGCCGCCGCCGCAACGTCGACAGAGTGCCGGTCCGCCATCGCCAACGCGATGTGGTCGAGAACGTCCGACTCGCCTTCGATGAGCTGCACCACGTGATGCTGCTCACCCGTCCCCCGCAGCGCGACCACCCCGTCGCCCTGCTCCACCACCTCGAGCCCCCAGGGCCCGCTGTAGAAGTCGACCGACTCGTCGAGCGCCGTCGTCTGCAGCCCGACGCTTCGTAGTCCTCGCACCGCGACCGTCATGAACCCTCCTCCGCTGCGTCCAGTACAGCCAGAACACGCTCTGGCGTGAAGGGCATCGCGGTGATGCGCACGCCAGTCGCATCCTCGATCGCGTTGGCGATCGCGCTCGCCACCGGAAGCATGGTGCCCTCGCCGAGACCCTTCGACCCGAACGGGCCGGGTCCGTGTCCCTGCTCCTGCAAGATCGACTCGAAT
Source organism: uncultured Acidimicrobiales bacterium (assembly GCA_964629575.1). Classification (GTDB taxonomy): domain Bacteria; phylum Actinomycetota; class Acidimicrobiia; order Acidimicrobiales; family Poriferisodalaceae; genus JAYPWI01. The sequence continues at coordinate 2,033 of CAZVUM010000052.1, forward strand.
CGTTCGGGGAGATCTGTCGCGCGTGGCACGCGGTAGGACACGAGGTCTGCGGTTGCCAGGTGAGCACCGTCGTACAGCATCGTCTCGAACAGAGCACCGCCGAGCCCCATCACCGCGGCGCCCTCGTCCTGGCCGCGGCACACGTCGGCGTCGAGCGCGGTCCCGGCGTCCCCAGACACCACGAGGTGGTGAACCGTCACCTGGCCGGTCTCGCGATCCACAGACACCTCCGCAGCACCCCATCCGTACTCCCACGACACGCACTGCGTCTCGAGAGGTGCCCGGTGATCGTTGGCGGCCTTGAAGAATCCTTCGCCCGTGAACTCATAGCCCGTGCCTCCGTAGTGGCCCATCACCATGAAGTTGAGCGGGTGTCGCTCACCGCCGGGAGCCACGATTGCCCAATCGTCGAGGTCGAGGTCGGTCACGGGAACTTCGAGCACCCCGGCTGCGAACTCCAGGACCTTCGCCCGCGCCGAACGAGCGGCCTGCTCCACCGCTTGGCCCATCACCGAGATGCCCGAACTCGCGTTGGTGCCCTGATCGAAGGGCGTGTGGTCGGTGTCGAGCTCGGGCCAACTCACTCGGCTCACGTCGACGCCGAGAATCCTCGCGACGACCGAGCGCAACCCCGTCCGGACACCCTGGCCGATCTCGATGGTTCCGCAGTGCAGGAAGACATCGCCCGATGTGGCGATCTTCACTCGTGCCTGCGCGGGCTTGTTGACCCCGCCCGAGTCCTTGAACCCGATCGCCACCCCGCGCCCTCGACCCTCCGGGCGCGCGTCACCGAAACCGATCCGCTCGACGACCAAACCGAGGCCTTCCCGGAGATCGGAGTCCATTCCCGATTCCCCCGGGACATACGGTTCGCCGACGTCGAGCAGGTTCTTCATCCGCAACTCGACGGGATCCATGTCGAGCCGGCGGGCGATCATGTCGAGTTGGCTCTCGCAGGCGAAGTTGGCCTGCGTCCCTCCGAACCCTCGGAACGGTCCAGCCGGCGTCGTGTTCGTCATGACGCAGTCCGTGACGGTGGACAAGTGTTTCCAGCGATACGGGCCCGCGATTCGGTAACCGGCCTTCTCCGCAACCAGCGGGGAGGCGTCGGCGTAGGCACCCGCGTCGAGCAGGATGGCCGCTTCCTTCGCCACGAGCGTGCCGTCGCTCATGACGCCGGTCCGTAGCTCGATCGTGGCGTTGTGCTGGCGCTGGGTGAGGAAGCACTCGTCGTTGGTCATGCAGTAGCGAACGGGTCGCCGCGCCGCTCGGGCCAGCAGGACGGCGATCGGCTCGGCCTTGCAGTTGTTCTTGGCGCCGAACCCTGCACCCACGTAGGGCACGTGCACGCGGATGCGGTGCTCGCCGATCGCCATGAGGCGGCCGAGTTCCTTGCGCAGCGGGAACGGGTTCTGGCAGCTCGACCAGACCTCCACGGACTCGCCGCTCCACTCGGCGACCGCCACGAAGGGTTCGAGGTGAACGTGTTGCTGCCGCCCGTCGAATTCGAACCGGTCCACGAACACGTGGTCGCACTGGTCGAACACGTCGGCCGATCCAGTGGTGTAGGCGAACCGGTAGCAGACGTTCTGCCGGGGTCGGAGCTCCCCCGATGCGCCCTGCCCGTAGCCGGGCACGATGCCCAGGGGCGGGTCGGGAAACAGCTCAGGAGCGCCGTCGGCAAGCGCCGAGTCCATATCCGGGACAGCGTCGAGCAGCTCGTACCCGACCTCCACCATCTCCAGCGCGGCCACCGCCTCCGCTTCGGTCTCCGCCGCCACCGCGACGACTGGATCGCCGATGTAGCGCACCCGGTCCAGCGCCACGATCGGCTGGTCCTTGATGAAGTAGCCGTACGAGCTACCTCCGAGGTCGGCCAGGTCCTCGCGGGCTAGCACCGCATGAACCCCTGGCGCGACTCTCGCCGCCGCGACGTCGATCCTCGACACGAGCGCGTGCGGATGGGGCGAGCGCAGCACCTTCGCCGTGAGCATCCCGGGCCGGACCACGTCGGTCGCGTAGCCGGCCGCACCGGTGACCTTCTCGACAGCGTCAGCCCGCATCGCTCGACCTCCGACGCGCCGCCGCGTCGAGAACGGCCTCGACGATCACCTCGTAGCCCGTACAGCGGCAGATGTTCGCCGAGATCCACTCGCGCACGACCTCGGGGGTCGGGTCGGGCACTTCGTCGAGCAACAGAGAGGTCAAGGTGAGCAGACCCGGGGTGCAGTACCCACATTGGAATGCGCTGCGCTCCGCGAAGGCAGCCTGCTCGGCAGACAGGGCGCCATCGGCGCACAGTCCCTCGACGGTCACAACGCTCGCCCCATCGACCTGCCACGTGAAGGTCGAGCAGCTGGCCGCCGGAACCTCACCGACGCGAACCGTGCACGCGCCGCACGCCGCGTGATCGCAGCCGAGGTTGGTTCCGGTGAGGCCGAGTCGGTCCCTGAGCGTGTCGATCAGCATCTCGCTGGTCGGTACGTCCCAGGTGACCGCCTCGTCGTTGACCGTGAACTCGACATGCACTGCGTTCGCGCCTCGCCGGTCCGGGGGAGTCACTCGGCCCCCATCCGCCGAGCCAGCACACGAATCATGCGGGCTCGATACGCCGATGATCCAAAAGCGTCGCCGATGGGTTCGGGTACATCATCGAGTGAAGCGTCCAGGAGGCGAACCGTCTCGTACGCACAGCCGACGGCAACGCCGGCCGGACCCACAGCCACCGACACCACCGGTTTGAGGGAGCGATCCAGAACGACGTGGCCCTCGAGCGGGACGTCGATGGCCACCAGGAGACCCGCAGGCCACGATGCGGACTCAGCGATCGAGACACGGCTACCATCAGCCCACACCCCTACGGCCGCGGCCGCCGCCAGGACAGGTGCAGCGTCGTAGCCGGGATCGCGGGACAGAAGGTTTCCGCCGACGGTGCCCGTGCGTCGAATGCGGATGTTGCCGACGGTTCGCCAGGCATCTCGAAGGTCCGGTCGGTGGGCCGCAACGATCTCGCTGGTCTCGATGTCGTGATGGGTGGTGAGGGCTCCGATACGCAGGGCGGTGCCGACACTGTCGATGCGCCGGAGCTCGGCAAGCCCCGAGAGCGACACCACCCGATCCACCTCGAAGCCGCGCTGGAGGTCGGCAGTCAGATCGATCCCTCCGGCGTGGGCTGCCGCCCCGCTCTTCAGCAGCGAATCGGCGCTCGCAAGATCGCTCGGCCGAAGCAGCTCGAACGGTGCGATGGCCCGATGACTCCTGCTGACGAATCCCGACGTGAGGTGCGCAGACACTGGTCCCGATGCTGACACACCAGCGGGCACCACGATGGCGAAATCGCTGCCACAACGCCTCTGACCTGGGTACACGCGACGTTCAAACCTGAGTCAAGCGTCACTCAAGCGAGGATCTTCACCATGGAGGACACACAGGGACCGGTGAGACCGCGGTGGCTGCGGTCATGGAATCCCCCGCATGGTGGCTCTGGCTGGAGTGGCAGGCCAGAGCCACTTTGCGTTCGCGGGCACGGTTGAGCAGAGCTATCGCACCAGTTCGACCACGTCATCGAGAGACATCGAAGCGCCACGCAGGCGCGCCAGCTCGAACAGTTCGTCGCCGAGCGCATCTCGACTCGCGGCCAACGCCGCCTCGTGGGGTGGCCGATCCACCGTGTCCGTCACTCGGTAGCGCTCCGTGAACCCGTCGACGGTCGCGACAACAGCGGGATCATCTGTCTCGGAGTGAATCAAGCCCATCCACTCCAGGGCGGAGGAAATCGTCGTGCGGTTGCCCATCTCCATCGCCGCATCGAGGGCGTCGCCGAGAACCTCGAGCGCCTGCTCGGGCCCACCGTTGCGGAAGGTGACCCACCCATGGGAGATCCCCGCGAGCGCGATCGCCGCGGCATCGCCACTCTGATGGGCCATGGCGTAGGCATCGGCGCACACCTCGGCGGCGCGTTTCACGTCGTCGAGTTGCCAAAGGGTCCGGCCCAGGCTCGACAAGGCGACGGATCGCAGCCTCGACTCGCCGACATGGCTGGCCATCTGGACGGCCTCTTCGAGCCGTTCGAGGGAGCCCTCGGCGTCGCCCATCCGTCGGAGTGCGGTTCCCATGAAGGTCCGGACGAAGGCGAGCCCCCACACGTGGCCGGACTCGCGACACGCGCTCTCGGTCTCCTCGAATTGGGCCGCGGCTTCGGATGCATTTCCCTCGAAAACCGCAGCTGCGAAACGAAGGCTCAGGGCCTCGGCCCGCGAGACGTGGTGATCCACAGCGCGAGCCGCTTCGACGGCTCGCATCGTGGGAACGGCGGTCGCGGAGTAGTCGCCGCGCAGCACAGAGATGCAGGACAGCGAGTTGAACAGACTCACCCGGCAGAGCGGGTCGAGCGCCTGGCGATCCGCTTCCGCGGCCCACGCCTCGAGACGTTCGAGCGGAGCGAGCTCGTACTGCCGCCACATGAACGCGGCGAGGATTCGGATCCCCTCCTCCCACATCCCGAGGTCTCGCGTCCACAGAAAGGCCATCCGATGCTGCGGGAGATCCGGCTCGATTGCAGCGTGCCAGTCGGCCGCGGACATGTGCGGCGTGCCGGCAGCAACGGTGTCGGCCCGACTCGCCATCAGGGCCACGATGGCCGGCCGGGCACGCGCATTGTCGACCTCTTCGCCGTACTCGTTCTCGACGAACCGGCGCACCGTGTGGAGCCAGCGAAAGCGGGGGTGGTCTCCAGGGCCGGTACGAGAGAGCAGGGACAGCTCGACCATCTCTGCGAGGTCGGATTCGTCGCAGCCGCCGATCGCCCGCGCCACGGTCGTCGCGGTCTCGTAGTCGAACTCGCCACGGAGACTCGCGAGGGCCGCCCCGAGCCGCCGGCTTCGTGCGCTCAGCCGGTTCCAGCTCCAGGAGATGGTCGCCTCGACAGTGCGGTCGCGGGAGTCCCCGCCGACCATGGGCTGTCGCACCCCGGCGCCCGCGGCGAGGCTGTCCGAGACGACACCGGGACCCAATGCGGCGATCGCGGGGGCCGCCAGCTCGAGCGCGAGTGGCAGACCGTCGAGAGCCTCGGCGATTCGGAGGTACTCGGAGCTCTCGTCCGACGCCGCCCCTCCCGCCGCTCTCACGCGATCGAGGAGGAGTTGGGACGCCCGCGTCGCACCGAGTTCGGTGGCGCAATCCAGCGGCTCGACGCGAACGACACGCTCGGCGAAGGTGCCGAGACGCACCCGGCTCCCGCACAGAACATCGATCGAATCCTGGGCGTCGAGGAACGACGTCACAACGGCTCGCGCCGTGTCGACGTCCACTTCGACGTTGTCCAGGAAGACCAGACACGGCTCGTCACCCGACGTGAGCCGCTCGGCTGCCGAAGCGAGCGCTCCCGCCACCCCACGGCCTCCGAGGTCGACCTCCTCGGCGAGGTCGACGTGAACCCAGGTTCCTGGCAGCCGTTTCGACAGCGTCTCCAATGCGAGACGGGTCTTGCCTGCGCCACCCGGCCCGACCAGTGACACCAACCGGTGCGCCTCGAGGGCGTCCTCGAGCACCGATGCAAGTTCGTCGTCGCTGACATAGAGGTTGTCGGGCGGACGAGGGAGATCAGCGACCAGAATCGGTGCACTCTCAGAGCCACCACCAGCCGCCCCGTCGAGAATCTCCTGCTCGAGGCGCGCCAACTCGGGGCCGGGTTCGATCCCCGTCTCGTCGATGAGCGTGGCACGGTGATCCTGGTAGGCGCGGACTGCTTCGACCGCGCGGCCGGAGCGAGCGAGTGCTCGCATGAGAAGGGCGACCGGGCGGTCGTCGTAGGGCATGTCCGCGACGAGCGCCTGCAGTGGGACGACGGCGGCGCTCGGCGAGCGGGCCAGCATGCGGTCGAGGGCGCCGAGCCGGACCGCCTGATTCTCCTCGCATACAGCGACGACCAGCGCGTCCAGCACGGAATGCGGGCGCACGTCCGCAGCGGGCTCATCGCGCCAGAGCTCGAGCGCGGCGTCGTAGTCGCCCTGCTCGACATGGTGCCGGTAACGCTCGAGGTCCAGGTCACATTCGGCGCCGAGCCGATACCCGGTCGATGTGGTTTCGATCACGGCTGGACCCAGGAGCCGTCGAAGGGTCGACACGTAGGTCTGCAACGTGGTTCGGGCGCCCGACGGGGAGTCTCCGTCCCAGACGTCCTCGATCAGTCGATCGGTGCTGACGCCATTCGAGCCGTGCAGGGCGAGAAGGGCGAGCACAAGCCGCTGCTGTCGAGCGGGCAGCGCCACAGGTTCGCCGTCGACCGATGCCTGCACGGGCCCGAGGATGCGCACCTCCACGTCGGGAGATTCGGCGCGCCGCTCAGTCACGACCCGGGACGCGCACCGGCGGTACGAACGGTTGATTCATCGGACCGATGCTCGCGCAGTCGACCCGAATTGCGAAAGGCCCATCCTGAGCCAGGGCACGGTCGAGGGCGGACTCGATGTCGGCGGTCACGCCGACATCGACGCAGGGGATCCCGTGGGCCGCCATGACGGCGCCGATATCGGGGGTGAACAGGTCGACACCGGCCCGACGACCCACATGGCGATCCTGCATGTTTCGCAGCACCCCGTACCCGCCGTCGTCGAACACCACAATGAGGATCGGCAGTCGTTCCTGCGCCACCGCTGCGAGCTCGCCGAGCTGGACTTGGAGGCCCCCGTCCCCGATCAGCACGAGCGTGCGACGACCAGGCTCTCCGATGGCCGCACCGATGCCGAGCCCCAGGGCCTGGCCGATGCCTCCTCCGCGGGGACACAGATTGGTGGTCGGGTCGTACACCTCGAGGAGCCGGTTGCCCCAGCTGCTGTTGGGAATCGTGATGTCCCGGGCGAGTACTGCGTCGCGCGGAAGGGCTCGACGCAGCGCATCGCAGATCTCGCCGTAGGGTCCGATCGTGGCCCGCAGATCGCGGCGCGCGGCACTGCGAGCGTCGGCCACACGCGCCCGCCACTCGGGCCGCGCGACGGGCGCGAGCCTCTCCACCAGCGCCGACACCGTGGCCCCCGCATCACCGGCCAGACCCACGGTGGCCGGATAGGCGCGGCCGAGCGCGTGGGGGTCGATGTCGATCTGAACATGCTGGGCCGGAAGCCGGAGCCCGTAGCTGCGTGTCTCGTTGGATCGAAAATGGGTGCCCACCGACACGAGCAGGTCGGCCTCGTCGAGGATGCGCTGCCCTTCGTCGGTGGCGGCGAAGTTGCCGATGACCCGCGGATCGTCCTCGGGGATCACTCCTCGCCCCGCATTGGAGGTGATGAGTCCGGCATCGAGGCGTTCGAGCAGGTCGAGCATGGCGTCGGCCGCTGCCACACCGCCGCCGACCCACAGCAACGGGCGTTCGGACCGCTCGATCACCCCGATCGCCTCGCCGAGGGCTTCAGCGGACGGAAGGGCGCCACTCCGACCCCCGAACGGAGCCGGCCGCCCGCCGGGCTCGATGTACTGAAGGTCGATCGGCCATTCGACGCTGACCGGTCGTCGTGCGCCGTCACCGCCCAGTGCGGTCGCAACCGCGTGCGCGAGTATCTCGGCCGCATCCTCGTGCACCGTCCAACTGCGTCCAGAGACGGCGTCGAGCATCGCCAGCTGCCCGTCGAACTGGTGGATCACGCCCCGGCCCGATCCGAGTTGGTCGCTCTCGACCTGACCGGTCACGTGGAGCACCGGGGTCCCGGCGGTGAGGCTCTCGATCAGGGCACCAGCGGCGTTTCCCGCGCCGGTCCCGGTGCTGGTCACGGCACAGCCCAGACCGCCGGTGACCCGCGCGTAGCCGTCTGCAGCGTTCACCGCCCCCGCCTCGGTGCGCATCGGGACCCATCGAAGATCGCGATCGAGCGCGTCGACCAGCGGCAGGTTGTGCACGGACACGACACCGAAGGCGGCATCGACGCTCTCGTTGCGCAGAACCTCGACCAGCAGGTCTCCCCCGTTGTGCGCGGTCATGGCATCACGAAGCCGCCGTCGACCACCAGCGTCTGGCCGGTGACGAACCGGGCCTCGTCCGACAGCAGAAACGTGACAGCCCCCACGACATCGTCGGGCTGCTGAGCCCGCGTGATCGCTCGACCATCCGCATAGAGCTTGTGACGGGCGTCCGGAATGCCGGTGGCTGAGGGCCCCTCGGTGAGCCCGGGCGCCACGGCGTTCACGGTGATGCCGTCGTCGCCGAGCTCTCGGGCCATCGCCCTGGTGAGGGCGATCACGGCCCCCTTGGCCGCGATGTAGTGACTGAGTCGAGGCGAGCCGTAGAGGGCAGCGTCCGATGCCAGATGGACGATTCGGCCCGCGCCCGCCTCACGGAGTGCCGGAGCGAACGCTCGACTGACGAGCCACGGGCCGCGGGCGTTGACGCGATGGAGCGTGTCCCACTGCTCGACGGAGAGTTCCCAGAAGTGGTCGCCGCCGACGGCATCGGCGAGCCCTGCGTTGTTCACGAGCCCCCAGATGGGGCCGGTCGAGAGCACGTCATCGCGGAGGCGGTCGACCGACGCAGGATCCCCGACGTCCACCGTCACATGACGGGCATCGCCTCCCGCGTCACGTATCGCCGCGGCCACCGCCTCACCGCGGTCGTCCCGGAGCTCGGCGACCACGATGCCGGCGCCCTCGCCCGCGGCGTGATGGGCCATGGCCTCGCCGAGCCCACGGCCCGCTCCGGTGATGACGACGACCTTGCCGTCCAGGCGGCCCACAGGTTCAGTCGCGGGTGATCCCGACCATCGGTGAGGTCGGGGGGTACGTCGGCAGCTGGGGCTTGGAAGCGCCGAGCATCACGCAGAACAGGGCGTCGGTGTCGCCGATGTTCTTCAACGACCGCGGGGTGTTGGGCGGCACCTTGATGAGGTCGCGATAGCCGAGAACTCTGCTCGAAGACTCTTCTCCGTCGTGGATCGTCACCTGCAGTTCACCCTCCAGAACGAAGAAGACCTCCTCGACGTCGTGATGATCGTGCTCGGGCCCCTCGGCCCCTGGCGGGAGGAGCATGTTGGAGAAGGTGAAGTGCTCGGCGTGAAGGATCCGCTCGTCCCCAGAGTGGTCGCCCGTGCCCCCCGAACCCATGTAGCGGATCTGGGCGCGCCGGTACTGCGGCCCGGCCTTGGTCTGGAACGCGAGGGTGTCCCAGTCCTCGCGTCGAGAATCACGGCTCGCGACCATCGCGTCGAGAGCGTCGTCGAGTCCGGTCATGTGCTGCCTCCAGTCGAGAGAGGTGATCGCCGCGTCAGGAAATCGACGAGGGCGCGATTGAAATCATGGGGTCGTTCCTGGTTGGCCAGATGACCCGCATCGGCGATCTCGACGAGCTCGGCACCCGAAATGCCCGCCGCCAGCTGCTTGGAGAGACTGGGTGGAGTGACGCCATCGTTCTCGCCGTAGATCACGAGGGTCGGCGCATCGATGCGGCTGAGATCCTCGCGGTGGTCCGTGTCGGCCATGGAGTTGCACGCCCATTGGTACGGCGGCATGCGGACCGAGTCACGCATCAGCTGCGCCGCCATGTCGACCACGGCGGCATCTGGATCGGGGCCGAAGAGCGCCGGCGCCCGCGATCGGGAGAACTCATCGATTCCGAGGTCGACCACGGCGGAGGCCCTCGCGCGCATCGCCTCGGCCCGCTCGGGGGTGGTTCCGCTCCCCACGCTCGCGTCTGCGATCGTCAGCGAAGCGATCAGCTCGGGATGCCGTAGTGCCACCCGGGTCGCGGTGACCCCGCCCCACGAGACCCCGAGGAGGTCTACCCGATCCACCCCGAGAGTTGAGATCAGCTCAGCGGCGGCGTCGGCCCAGCCGTCGAGACCTGGCTCCTCGGACGGATCGGTGCTGTTGCGATATCCGGGCGCATCCCAGGCGACCACCCGTCGACCGACAAACGCCGCTACCGGGTGCTGGGGGATGAACGCATCGGCGCAGGACCCGATGCCATGCAGGCACAACAAGATCGAAGCTTCGGATTCGCCGTGAATCCAGTGAAACGGAGTCGTCATTCGGTGAGCCCGTGTTCCTTTCGTTGGCGCTCGAACACGGGATCCAGGGCCCGGCGCAGGTGGATCACGGGTCGATCGGCCTGGGCCAGACGTTCGTCGGCCCGTGCCTCTTCGACCGTCCGCATGCCCTCGAGCATCATCTTGTCCTGGTTGAGGACGTGCATGTGGGTGCCGCGAAGGCGGGCTCGATACAGCGACCGCCAGATCATCCGTTCGCGCCCTGACACTCGTCGGAACCGCGGGAAGTGCACAACAGTTCGGTCGTTGTCGCTCGGTGTGAGGAAACCGAGGATCCGAAGCGGCGGGCCCGGTCCGGCGCTCGGCGGCAGCGGGATGTCGAGACGCACGTAGGGAAGTGTGTCGAGCACCACCTCGACCCAATCGAAGTTGACCCCGGCCTGGTTCTTGCGGTGGACCTCGAAACCCTGGTCCGTGTCGGTCACCGCGACCCGGTCCTCGGTAGCGCCGCCGCCGAGGGTGATCGAGCGAGCGTGCAGGAACGGCGCGTGCATGATGTCGACGAGGTTCTCGAGAGCGAGCATCCAGTTGGCTTGCCAATGGACCGTCTCGGGAAATGTCGACCACGACTCGTCCGTCATCTCGGCCGGCAACTCCAAGGCCGATGGACCCGATTCGCCGATCCACGCCCAGATGTACCCAGCGGCCTCTTCGACCGGGTAGGTCACCGGGATCTGGGTCGAGTCCGCAAGGCCGCAGCGTCCACCCTGCGAGGGAACCGAGGTGCATTGGCCCGTCGCGTCGAAGCGCCAGTGGTGGTACCAGCACTGCAGCTCGCCCTCGACGACGTCACCGAGGCTCAGCCGGGCGCCGCGGTGGGGGCATCGATCCACCATCAGTTGCACCGTTCGGTCGGTGTCGCGCCACAGCACCAGATCCTCGCCGAGGGCGCGAAACGCAACCGGGTCCGTCCCCACGAGATCCGATGTACCGATCAGGTACCAGCGGTCGCGAACCCCCAGGTGTGGATGGCCCTTCGGCAGATCACTCGGCTGCGGCCACGCACTCGACTGCTTCGACTCGCGGACCGAGCCGACCCCGAGGTACTGGGAGGCACGCGAGGCGAGGGTGGGCCGTCCGATCCTCATTTCGCCTCCTCGGGCTCGCCGCTCATCCGAAACGCCAGGCCGATCCGCAGAGGTCGCGCACGGCCCGAACAACGGACCATGGTACGACAGCGCTCGACCGCGGGTTCTGGGCCGAGGGCCGGTGACCGACCTCGAATCGGTACTCCCCCGACTCGGCGACGATCTCGACAACATGGCGGGTCATCTCGGCGTTGGGGTCGGCCCACACCTGCCCCTGCACGAGCTCCCAGCCGCCCACGGCCAACGCCAGGGCAGCAGCGACGTTGGTCGATGAAGGGAAACGCCGGACGAGCTCGGGGACCGGGCCCGCGTAGAGGAGGATCGGCTCAACTGCGTGCTCGAGTCGTTGCAGCTCTTCGTCGCCCATCCACGGCTGGACGAGGCTCGACGGCTTCTTGGTAGTGGAGATGCGAGCAGCGGTGATCTCGCCCTGCAAAGCGATCGCACCGACGAGGTCCAAGCCGCCGAGGGCCCCGGGGGCGACGTGCAGCCGACCGGGACCCGCCGTTGTGAGCTCACGCAACACATCTGGGTCGCCGAGGGCCCCGACCGAGACCGCGACGAGGTCGAGACCGGCGCGGAGCGTGGGGCCGCCGAGCGCGCAGAGCGCGTCCTGGCCCGCCGCTTCGACGATCACGTCCGAAGCATCGATCAGCTCGGCAACAGTGACGGCGGAGCCAAATTGGGTGGCTCCGGAGCGGACGCACACCCCGGAGAGCACCGCCGAGTCGATGCGACCGGCGTGGATCTCCCCGGCGACGACCGATCCGATCGCGCCGCAGCCGACGATTCCCACGCGGCGTGGATTCGCGGACCCGGTCATCGCCGGGAGGCTAGCGGCGGCACTGATTCAGCTCGTTGCGAAGCCGTCGTACCCTGCCGCGGCGACTTCGTGGCATCTCCGCTTGTACTGCGGATACCCGAGCAACGGCATGAACACTCTCGGCTTTCCCGGCACGTTGGCACCGAGGTACCACGAGTTGCAGGACGGGTAGATCGTCCGCTCGGCGACACCATTGACGTGGGAGACCCAGTCGGACGCGGCCTCCTGGCGCGCTTCGATCGTGCCGGCGCCCTGCGCGTCGAGCCAGGCCACGCAATCGGCGATCCAGTCGATGTGCTGCTCGATGGCGATGACCATGTTGGCGAGCACCGACGGGCTTCCGGGACCCGTCACGGTGAACAGGTTGGGGAATCCCGGGACGGCGAGGCCGAGATAGTTGACCGGTCCCGCCGCCCACGCATCTGCCAAGGCCAACCCGTCACGACCCGAGATGTTCATGCGCAACAGCGATCCGGTCATGGCGTCGAAACCGGTGGCGAAGACGAGCACATCGAGTTCGTGCAAGCCGCTCTCGGTCTCCAGACCGCCGGGTCGGATCGCGACGATCGGGTCGGCCGACACGTCCACGAGTGCGACGTTGGGACGGTTGAAGGTCTCGTAGTAGCCGGTGTCGATCACCAACCGCTTGCAGCCGATGGGTGCCAAGGCGTGAGTTTCGCCGCGATCTCACGGTCTTGGACGATGTCGGCGATCTTTCCCCGCACGAACTCCGCTGCGTGCTGGTTGGCATCGAGGTCGAACACCAGATCACGAAAAGCGCCCAGGAATGGGGTGCCGCCTCGCTCCCACCTCAACTCGAACTCGGCCTCGCGGTCGGCGTCGCTGACGTCGCCGGCGTTGATCCGATTGCTCGGATACTTCGCCGCGAAGGCGTTGGCCATCTTCTGGTTCTCGGCGCGGAACTCCTCGTAGCCCGCCTTCACCTCGGCCTGTTCGCCGGGATCGAGCGGCCCGTTTCTGGCAGGGATCGTGTACTGCGGGGTCCGTTGGAACACGGTCAGCCGGCCTGCCTCCTCTGCGATCACCGGGATCGCCTGGACGGCGGACGAACCGGTTCCGATGATCCCGACCCGCTTGCCGGACAGCTCGACACCCTCCTCCGGCCAGTGACCGGTGTGCAGAGTGGTTCCCTCGAACGTGTCACTTCCGGCGATCTCCGGCGTGTTGGCGGTGGACAAGCAGCCCGTCGCCGCGATCACGAACCGGCATCGCACGCGGTCCCCGCGGTCGGTGTCCACGGTCCAGCCCGACGCCATCTCGTCGAACGTCGTGCCGACCACTCGCGTTTCCAGCGACACGTCGGGCAACAGATCGAACCGCTCGGCTACATCATCGATGTAGGCCAGGATCTCCGGCTGCGCCGCGTACCGCTCTGTCCATTCCCACTCTTGCTGCAGCCGCGCATCGAAGCTGTAGGAGTACTCGAGGCTCTCCACGTCGCACCTGGCGCCGGGATACCGGTTCCAGAACCAGGTGCCACCGACGCCGGAGCCGGCTTCCAAGACACGACATGTGAGGCCGAGGCCGCGCATTCGGTGCAGCGCGTAGAGCCCACCGAATCCAGCGCCGACGATCACGACGTCGACGTCGTGTACAGCCCCTTGTGCAGTTGTCCGCGGCGGATTCACGGGTCAGAAAATAGCGCCGACCCGGAGATGACCCGCCATCAGCTCCTCCACGGCCCGTGGCGTACCCGGACGACCGAAGAAGAAGCCCTGAAGCAGGTCGCAGCCGTGATCGACGAGCGCAGCAGCCTGGTCTGCGGTCTCCACGCCCTCCCCGACCACGAGGACGTCGAGGAGCCGACCTGTGTCGACGACGACCGTCACGAAGGCGCTCGATTTCTGAGTATCGAGCTCGGCCACGAACGACCGATCGATCTTCAAGATGTCGATCGGCAGGGCCCTGAGATGCGCGAGCGACGCGTACCCGGTGCCGAAGTCGTCGAGCGCGACGCGTACACCGGCCACCTTGATGAGCCGGAGTCGGTTGGCCGCCTCCTCGAGGTCGTCCACCAGTGCGCTCTCGGTGAGCTCGATGATGAGCCGGCGCGGAGGTACCCCGAGCTCCCTGAGCGGGTCGAGAACATCCGCCACGAACGTCGGGCTCGACAGGTGGCGACCGGAGATGTTCACGGCGACGTCGAGCTCGCGCGTCAGAGGATTGGACTGCCACAGCGCAAGCTGTCTCGCCGCCTCGCGCAGGACCCAGCGGTCGAGGCGGATGATCAGGTCACCTCGTTCGGCTTGCGGGATGAACTCATCGGGCGTCACGAGGCCGACGCCCGGCCTGTCCCACCTGACGAGCGCCTCGACGCTCGTGACTTCCTTCGTCGCTGCGTTCACCACCGGCTGGTAGGTGAGCAGCAGCTCGCCGTGGTCGATCGCTCCACCGAGGACCTCGGTCACCTCAGCCCGAGCTTCGAGAAGCGTACGAAGTTCGTCGTCGCACACCTCATAGCGGGCTCGGCCCGCCTCCTTGGCCCGGTAGAGCGCGAGGTCGGCCGAGCGCACCAGGTCTTCTGCGCTCTGGTCGTCCTTGCGCGCGACCGCCACACCGACGCTCGCAGTGGGGCTCATCTCGATCTCGCCGATCGTCACCGGGACCGCCAGCCGGCCGAGGATGCGATCGGCGATCAGCGCTGCGTCTTCCGGGTTGCGGACGGGCTCGGCGATCAGCAGGAATTCGTCGCCCCCGATTCGACCCACGAGGTCGCCGTCGCGCGCTGCGTCGCGTATTCGGTTCGAGACGACCTTCAACAGCTCGTCGCCCGCTTCGTGGCCGTACCGGTCGTTGATGTCCTTGAAGTAGTCGATGTCGACGAAGAGGGCGGCGACGTGCTGCTCCGATCGCCGAGAACGGGCGAGCGCCCTCTCGAGGTGTTCGATCGTCGCCCGACGGTTGGGGAGGCCGGTCAGGGCGTCGTGCGCTGCTTCGTGTTCGAGGCGGCGCTCGAAGTCATCGCGATCCGACAGGTTGTCGCGGAGGCTTGCAACCGCCTGCTGAAGCGACGTGCCGAGAAGGCCGGGAAGCGACTGCTCGAGAACGGGGTCGTCGAGCCGTGCTTCGGCCAAAGCCAGCGCCTGGCTCTCCGCCAGGGCCATCTGCTCCACGGCCGCGTTGAGAGCAGCAGCCGCCACTCGTGTCTCGTGGAGGCCCACGACCTCGGCCCGTTGGTCGAGCGACCCCTGCTGCATCGCCGACGCCACAGACGCGACTCGGGCGAGGGGCCGAATCACCATGCGCGAGACGAGCAGTATCAAGAGGAGCAGTCCGACGAAGAGCCCAGCGCCGAGCACGAACGCGTTGCGGCGCGAGTCCGATGCGTCCTCTCGTTCCCCCGTCGCAGCGGCGGCGAGATCGGTCAGCGACGCGTCGACCAGGCGGAGCGCGCCAGCGTTCGCGTCAGCGGCCAGGCGGTTGACCTGAACGAACTCGTCGACGAGACCCATCAGAGCGACGATGTCGATGGTGCCGTCCACAGCGCCGGCAGCCCCGCTCTCGAAGATCGACTCGACCATCGAGCCGTAGATGGCGGAGAGTTCGTCGTCCGTGGCCTGCGCGGAAGCATCGTTCAGCACAGTTGCGGTGGCCGAACCGGGTTCGACCAAGCGTTGAAGCTCGGCTTCGAAGAAATTCGATCGTGCGGTCGCATCCAGGAGAAGCGCGGCCGGATCGTCTCCGCCGCCGCGCACCCCGGCCGCGGCGGCCATCCACCCGGTGAGCTGGTCGGCTCGCGCCGCCTGCCATTGTGCCGCCGCGTCCACCGAAGCCCCGATGCGCACGAGCGCCGTGCTCGCGTCGGCGCTTTCGGACTGTGCCGAGAACCCGAGCACCTCTTGGATGCGATCCGAAAGGCCACTCACGATGGTCCCGTACGCGCTCGTGACATCGCTCGATCCGACCGAACTCGTTCCGGTCCGCCTGCGGAGCGAGCGAATCTCATCTGCGACGGCAGCATCATCGAGCGATGCCAGCAAGTCGTCCACGTCGGTCCGTGCACTCCGCAGCTCGGTGTCGGGCTGCACCCCGAGCGCCGTCTGAGCAAGCGTCGGTTCGATTCCGATCTCGTCGAGCTTGAGCACGATCGCCGCCCAGCGCTGTTCCGCGGCGACCGCAGCTCGTGCGCGGACCAGCAACGAGACCTCGTCGGCCGCCACTTCGACCGCCTCGGCCTGCCGGACCTGATCACCGGCCGTCGCTGCATGATCGGCGATCAGAACTCCGACGACCGCCACCGGCAATGAGATCGCCAAGAGGACGACGTTTCGCACCGTGAGGACGCGGCGGACGCGGGGCTGGCCTGCCATGGTGTTCCAATCGGTCAGCACAGCAGTGGGGATGAGCTTCGCTGGAATGGAGTTCGTCCGTCACTGATCGGTCTGTACAGTCTCAGACAGACATCACGAGCGACGGGTCGCAGGTGCGATCTGTCCGGCAACCTGGGCGGACACCCAAGGTGCTTCTCCCGCTTCGGCGGGGATGTGGTCGGCTCCGGTCGACAACCAAGTGTCCATGGTCCTCTGGACCTTCCCTCGGCGTCGGCCGTCGCTCACCAGGAGCGAGATGACACCGACAACGCAGTACTCACCGGCCACAGCAGCGCTGCTCGCGGCGCGGGGTTCGGGCGATGGGCTGGCCCCCACTCTCGGACCCTCAACGGCATTCGGCGCGATCGACGCCACCGATGCCGCTCGCCGTGCCAGGCGCCCGCGGGTGACCGATTTCTACGGTCGCTACGGCAACCCGACCGTGCAAGCCTTCGCCGACGCCGTGGCCGAGCTCGAAGGCGCCGAAGCCGCCATGTGCAGCTCGAGCGGAATGGGAGCTGTGTCCACGGTCGTACTCGGTTTGTGCAGCCAGGGCGGTCACGTCGTGACGCAGCGGCAGCTGTTCTCCGGCACGTCTCAGCTGTTCACCCAGGTCTGTCCCCGGTTCGGCATCGACGTGACGTTCGTCGATGTCGACGACGACGCAAGCTGGCGTCGGGCGGTCGAGCCGGGGCGCACCAGCCTGGTGTTCGTGGAGTCGCCCTCCAATCCCACGCTCGCACTTGCTGATCTCGCAGCGGTCGGTGAGCTCCCCGGTGTGATCACGGTCGTCGACTCCACGCTCGCGACACCGCTTCTGCAGCGCCCGCTCGACCACGGCATCGACCTGGTCGTGCACTCGGCCACCAAGGCCCTGTCTGGTCACAACGACGCGACGCTCGGGGTGATCGCGGGCGATAAGACGCTGGTGAACGAACTCTGGGGGTATGCCGTCATTCAGGGAAGCTGCGCATCGGCGTTCGACTCCTGGAACGGGCTGAGGGGGCTCAAGACGCTCGGTGTCCGAGTCGAACGACAGGGCGTCAACGCGCTCGAGGTCGCCCGCATCCTCGATGCCAGCGCAACGGTTTCGAGGGTCCACTACCCCGGCCTTCCCACCCACCCGCAGCGGGAGTTGGCACGTCGCCAGATGCGGTCGGGCGGCGGGTGCGTCACATTCGAACTGGCGGGCGGGTACTCAGCGGCGAGCGTATTCGTGTCCGCGCTCGAATTGGCCGTGCTCGCGCCGTCGTTCGGCGGGCCCGAGACGCTGGTCAACCATCCCGCCTCGATGACTCACGCGTCTCTGACGCCCGAGCAACGTGGCGCGGTCGGCATCGGCGATGGGACGATTCGCCTCTCGCTGGGCCTCGAGGAGCCCCGTGACATCGCCGCGGACATCTGCCAGGCACTCGCCGCCGCCGAGTTGGTGCCTGGCACCTAATGTTACGGTTCGTAACATTAGGTGCCAGGCACCTTTTGGGCGGTGGCCGCTACACGCGGGCGAGAGGTGTGGGGACTCCGGCGACCGGGGCTCGGGTGCGGTAGACGCAGCCGCCGAGATCGGGATCGCCGCCTCCGGTGACGATGTACATGTCGGCCATGTCCGCTCCGCCGAAGCACACGCTCGTCACCATCGGATCCGGAATCTCCACGGCGACATCGGGCTCGCCATCTGGGGTGTACCGCTGCACGCGGCCACCTTCGGCCAGCGCGACCCACACCCCACCCTCGACGTCCACGGCCAGACCGTCGGGAACGGCCCGCTCTTCGACGAATGCCCGCCGCCCCGTCACCTCGTCGCCATGGACGTCGGACGCCCACACTCGCCCGGGAATACTGTCGGAGTGGTAGAGACGGCTGCCATCTGGCGAGAAACCGATCCCGTTGGTGAGCCGGACCTCGTCGTAGATCTCCGTCGCCGAACCATCGAGCTCCAGACGGAACAGACGACCCGGCTCGGGTGGCGTGTCGGCGAAGGGGCTCCCGCCGAGTGATCCCACATAGATCCGCCCCGCAGCGTCGGTGTGCAGATCGTTGAAGCCGGCGAGTCCGGGATCGAAGAGGACGCGAATCTCCCCGTCGTTGACGTGTTGGATGTTCCGTCCGCCCACCACGAGGCCACCGTCGGCGTGGAAAACCATTCCGCCCACACCGCGACGCTTGGGAATCACCACCTCGATGTCACCGTCGGGCCGACGCCGACGGACACCGCCGTTGGGCACGTCGGAAAAGTAGAAGTTGTCGTCAGCGTCCACCCTCGGGCCTTCGATGAGACCCCAGCCGGACGTCAGCAGTTCGAGTTCCGCCATCGCCGCAGTATTGCTCCCGTCGACGACGTCATGCTCAGCGGCTCAGCGACCGGGCGAGCGAAGGCCGAGCGGATGGCCGGCCCGAGCGAAGAGATCCTCGGTCATCCGCAGCGTGAGCCCCCACAGCACCCGGGTGGCATCGAGCTGCACCCCGGGCCAGAGCTGCGACCCCAGCGGTGGGTAGGCGTACTGCACGTGTCGTTCGGGGTCGGCGATGTGGGCGACCGGCACCCAGAGGGCATCGGCGACCTCGTAGTTGAGTTCGAGCGTCGGTCGGGGGCCGTCGAGCCAACTGAGGTGCGGGGTGACACGGAGCTTCTGTCTGGTCCCGCGAGGCCCGCCTTCCTGATCGGGGAGGCGACCCAGCGCCGCAGTCACCGACAGGTCGAACCCGATCTCCTCGCCGGTCTCGCGGGCTGCTGTGTGTTGACTGTCCCGGTCGTCGGGCTCATGCCGCCCGCCGGGAAACGCGATCTGGCCGGACCAGGGATCACCCTCCTTGGCCGCCCGCTCGATGAAAAGCACCTCGACCCCGTGCTCGCCGTCGCGAAAGACTGCGGCGACAGCCGCCGAGGGCCCGTCGTAGGGAGGAGCTGCGCCATCGAGCAGCACGGCGCGCAGCCGATCCGGGGTGAAGCTGTCCTGCACCTCAGTTGCCCCGAACCGATGCCACCCGCCGTCTGATCGTGGCGTAGTCCTTCTCGGACACCGGCGCGAAGCCAACGATCCCGGCCGCCTCCAGCACACCCAGACCACGGACGTCGAGATCGCCGAGCAACCGGTCGCGAACCACGTCGATGTCGCGGCTCGACACGTGGCGGCCGGCCACGAGCGGTTGGGTCGGAAACGGCCCGAGGCGCGCGATTACACGTCCGGCGCGTGGGTGGGTGCGGCGCGTCACCGAGTCGACCACGGCCGCATCGACTGTCCCGGCGACGATCTCGTCGAGCGATCTGAGATGCCCGCCGGTCAACACCGCTTCGACGTCGTCCGCGATCCCCAGTCCCACGTCTTCGAGAGCGAATCGGAGGGCATAGAAGCCGCTGAGGCTCGCAGCGTCGTTGCAGGCCACCCGTTTTCCGGCCAGGGCCGAGACGTGGCTGATCGGCGAGTCGTGCGGAACGATCAGATCGGAGAAGTACCGCGGCTCGCCGAGGGCGTCCCCGTCGTCGGGAACCCACGCCACGCCGACGAGCTGCACGTCGGTTTGCTGCACGAACGCTGTGGAGCACATCCACCCGAAGTCCACGCCGCCTGGTTCGAACTCGTGGCCCTCGTCTTCGGGCCCCGAGCGGTCGGTCACCACGTCGAGCGCGACGGCGCGACCCAGGGCCTGTTCCATGAGATCGGCCGAGTACTCGAACACCGAGAGATCGATCCCGGGAACCAGCCAGCTGCGGAAGCGAACGGGCGCGGCGCCAGACATGGTGTCCGAAGCCTAGGAGACGAGCCGAGAGCGGAAGCGCCGTTCGGTTTCACCATGCGCGGGGTGGAAACAACCCCAACCGCTGATGGTGGGAGATCCACTTGTGGAACATGTCCTCGGTGTCCAAGCACGCGTCGAACCCGGCTTGGCGCAGCTTGATGGTGCTCACGAGCGCCGGGGGTCGCAGCCGGTCGTTGCCGAAGCCACACAGCATGTCGGTGTAGATGAACGACTGACCGACGAACTCCTCGACGTCGACCGGGCCCACCAGACCGAACCTGGTGTGCACTGCCTCCCACTCAGCCGCACGCCGCGGCATCTCGACCGCGAGCTGCGTCGGCCGTTCCTCGCCCACGTCCATCCCGAATGCATCAGCGATCGCCGGCCAGACGTTGCGCATGGTGAACACGTCTCCGTTGGCGACGTTGTACGTCTCGTTGCGGGCGAGGTCGTCGGTTGCAACCCGGTGGAGCGCGTCGGCGACCAGGTCGGCGTCGACCGCCTCGGTGATGGAGGCCACTCCTCCAGGCCAGTGCAGCGGCTCGCCGCGAGAACGGAGGACCGCTGCGTAGGTGCCGAGCGCCGGGATCGGGTTCATGTTGCCGCCGATCGCTTCGCCGAAGATCACCACGGGTCGAAAGATCGACCAGGCGAATCCCTTCTCAGCGGCGCGGGACCGCAGCTCGTCCTCCTGCAGCCAATAGAAGTTGTCGTGCTGGTGGCGGGGGTTCCGCTCCCGACCTGGCACGGCCATGGGCTCGACGTGGGCGCCGTACGCCTTGGTGCCCTGCAGGATCGAGACGTGCTCGAGGTCCGCTACGGCACTGAGCGGATCCAGGACGTTGCGCAGCATCGCGAGGTTGACCCGCATCTGCTCGTCGCTGCGCCAGCCTGCGATCAGACCCGGTTCTTCGTAGAGCGCGGCGTACACGACGTGGGTGACGTCTCGAAATACCGCCACCGCTTCGGCCGTGGCGGCCGCGTCGCTGAGGTCGACGCCGACGTGCTCGACACCTGTAGGCAACCGGTCCGGTCGCCGCCGCGACACCCCGACCACGGTGAAGGACTGGTCGGCTGCGAATCGCTTGGCGGCGGCAAAGCCGACGAGACCCGACAGTCCGACGACGAGAACCCGCTTGTTTCCCCCGGTCATCGACCGAACGGTAGCGGCGCCCTCGCGCGTCCGGCGCCGTCACACCCGACAGTTACCGTGATGAAAGGAAGCGGTGGGCCGTGGGGCGCCACCCGCCAGACATCGCGAGGGCACGATGGACCAGCCGAAGGGCGCGATAGACCAGCCGAAGCGGGCTTCGGAGCACACGGTGGCGAGGAACCAGAGCGCGGCGACCCTCCTCAATTTCGACGACGACGTCGACTTCGCTGCGGCGGAGCGCGGCCTCGTCGCCACGCTCGAGGGCGGGGTCGTCCTGGACGGCGATCGGATGGTGTGGGACGTGGCGCGCCACGACTTCCTGCGTACCGACGACCCACCTCCCGACACGGTGCACCCAGGACTCTGGCGCCAGGGTCGCCTCAACGCAGTCCACGGTCTGTTCGAGGTGATGCCCGGGGTGTGGCAAGCCCGTGGCTACGACATCTCCAACCTCACGTTCATCGCAGGCAACACCGGATGGATCCTGGTCGACGTCCTCACGACCGCCCCCACAGCGGCGGCCTGCCTCGACCTGGCGAACCGGAGCCTTGGTGCCCGCCCTGTCCGCGCGGTGATCTACACCCACTCGCACGTCGACCATTTCGGTGGAGTGCTCGGCGTCACTTCTGCCGACGAAGTCGAGCGCGGCGATGTGCGCATCATCGCGCCAGACGGCTTTCTCGCCGAGGCGGTCAACGAGAACGTCATCGCCGGTGCTGCGATGGCCAGACGTGCTCTCTACCAGTTCGGGCTGCTGCTCCCGCCCGGTCCACAGGGTCAGGTCGACAACGGTCTCGGCAAGGCGCTGCCGTTCGCCGCTTCGGGTCTCCTCGCCCCCACCGAGATCATCAACGCTACCGGTCAGGAGCTCGTGGTCGATGGCGTGCGGATCGTGTTCCAGAACACTCCAGACGCCGAGGCGCCGGCGGAGATGAACTTCTTCTTCCCCGATCTGCGCCTCTTGTGCATGGCGGAGAACTGTACGCACAACATGCACAACCTCTATCCGATTCGTGGCGCTCAGACGCGCGATTCGCTGGCGTGGTCCAAATACATCAACGAGGCACTCGACCTGTGGGGACCCAGCAGCGAGGTGATGTTCGCGACACACCACTGGCCGAGGTTCGGCACCGACGACGTGTGCGCGTTTCTCCGGCTGCAGCGTGACGCGTACCGGTATCTGCACGACCAGACGATGAGGTTGGCCAACCTCGGCCAGACTCCGACCGAGATCGCCGAGGAAGTCCGTCTACCGGATTGCTTCTCGGCCCAGTCCCACGTTCAGGGCTACTACGGCACCGTGAGCCACAACGTGAAGTCGGTCTACAACAAGTACCTGGGCTGGTACGACGCCAACCCGGCCAATCTCAACCCGCACCCGCCGGTCGAGAGCGGGCGCCGATACGTCGAGTTCATGGGGGGCGCAGACGAGGTGCTGCGCAAGGCGCGTCAGGCCTTCGAGGAGGGCGACTATCGCTGGGTCGCGCAGGTCGTGAATCATGTCGTGTTCGCCGATCCCACCAACACCGCGGCTCGCAACCTGCAGGCCGACGCGCTCGAGCAGCTCGGCTACCAGGCCGAATCCGGAACCTGGCGCAACGCGTACCTGTTCGGCGCCAAGGAACTGCGACAGGGCTCACCTGACATCACTGTGGGACGCGGCCGCCAGCTCGCCCACGCGATGACAGCCGAGCAGATCTTCGACTCCATCGGCGTGCGGCTGGACGCCGATGTGCTCGGCGATGCCGAGGGCACCATCAACTGGACGTTCACCGACCTCGACGAGCACCACGTGCTCGGGGTGTCGAACCGCACGATTCACCACCTCGCCGATCGGCGGGATCCTGACGCGGCCGCCACGGTCACCGTCTCACGCTCCACTCTGGCCAAGGTGCTGGGCTCGCAATCCGCCTATGCGGATCAGGTCGGGAGCGGCGCGATCGCTGTGGAGGGCGACCGCACTCTGCCTGACCTGCTCTTCGAGGCGATGGTGGAGTTCCGTCTCTTTCCCGTGATCGAACCCTGATCCGGGCCTGCGGACGAGCCACTCGGGAACCGGGGTGTGGTCGAATCGGGTCGCTGCTGCGAGCGCCCGCAGCGAAGTCGCGCTTTCGCCGGGATCGAGTGCCGCTCCGACGGTCTCTGAGATGGTCGGCGCCGCTGCGGAGGGTCACTACCAAGCGACCCCGAATGAATCGTCGAACGCGAGGGCCGACGGGGGCTGGCGAGTGATGGGCCCATGCCCTGCACCCACCGGGTAGCCCAACGGAACCATGGCGAGTGTCGCCCACTTCTCGGGAATGTCGAGGGCCGCCTTGACCTCGTCCTCGCGCAGGCAGTGAAGGGTCGTGAGCGTGCAGCCGAGTCCCTCGGTGCGCGCGGCGAGCATGGCGTTCTGCACCGCTGTGTAGACCGAGCCGCCGCCCACCATCGAGATGCGATCGAGTCCGGCGTCTGTGATCGCCATGTTCCGTGGGTCCGCCACGAACATCAGAATCGCCGGCGCGTCCTGGAGGTGATCGGCGAGATAGTTGCCCGCGACCATGGTCCGCTCCCACACCGGCTGCTGATCGGCCGGCATCGCCGCGACGCGATCCTTGAAGCCCTCGACGTAGCTGTACCACTCAGGCCGGTACACCTCCGCGAGCGCCTGCTTGCGCCCGGGGCTGCGCACCACGATGACGCGCCAGGGTTGGACGTTGCCGCCGGTCGGCGCCCAGCAGGCGGCCTGCAGCACCCGTTCGAGAACGTCGTCGGGGATCGGGTCGGTCCGAAGCTTCCGCACCGCCCTCAGGGTGCTCATCATCTCGTAGATGTCAGCCATGGCTCGTCTCCCTCGATCCGGTGGGCACATCTTGCCCTGTTCGTGGCTGCGCGCGGCAGTTGCGGGCGTCGACTCGATGGTTGTTTGCCCTTCCAAATCCGCGACGTGTGTTCACACTCGGACAATTGGCGCAATCACGAATCATGTCGGCCGACAGGAGGTGCATCCCACCAACTCCCGCGCGGAGGTCCCCCATGTCCGAGTTCTCCCCCCGATTGAGGAGGGTGGGTGCGCGGAGCTGGGGCTCGATCGGCCTGAGCACCAAGCTCCTCGCCATCGTCGTCGTCTCGTTGATCGGGACTGCGTGGTTCGGTCTCGGTACTGCGCTGGACAAGCGCGCCGCCGTGTCCGAATCCGCCGAGCTCAACACCCTCGTCAACCTGTCCACCCGGATCGGCGACCTCCTCCACGAGACGCAGAAGGAACGCGGAGCCACCGCTGTGTTCATGTCGTCCCAGGGCGAGCGTTTCGGTTCCGAGACGTCTGCCCAGCAGCGAACGACCGACGGTCCTCGACGCGAGCTGCTGGCCTACGTCGAGGATCACCGCTCGGAGCTGCCAGACGAGGTCTCGCGCGCCCTTCAGCCCGCCCTTGCCGAAGTCGCACGACTCGATGCCACACGACGTGATGTGTCCGGGCTCGCCCGGCCGACACGCGAGGTGATCGGCTACTTCACGAACATGAACGGCCTGCTCCTTCAATCGATCGCCTCGATTGGCTCGGCCAGCTCGGACGCCGATCTACGCGGGATGCTCTTCGCGTATCTCTCGTTCCTCAACGCCAAAGAGAACGCCGGGATCGAGCGTGCCCAGCTCGCCAACGTGTTCGGTGAGGACCAGTTCGCCGAGGGCCAGTTCGCGCTCGTGGTCTCGCTCATCGCAAACCAGAAGTCGTTCCTTTCTCTCTTCGAGCAGTCGGCGACCCCCGAGACGCTGGTGCTCTACAACGAGCTACAAGGCGACCCGCTCGTGTCGGCGGTCGCCGCGATGGAGAACACCGCCGTGTCCAATGGATGCTGCGAGTTCGGAATCGACTCGGCCGAGTGGTTCACCACCATGACCGCCCGCATCAATCTCTTGAAGCAGATCGAGGACCAGCAGTCGGCGGCGATCCTGAGCGAATCCGATCGGATCGCGTCGGCGGCGTCCGCCGGATTCCGCACGGCGCTGATCGCGGTGATCCTCCTCGCCGGTGTCGCGGTTGCCGCGTCGTTGTGGATGGTTCGGCGGGTCGTCGCTTCTGTGCGCGCGACGACGGACGGTCTCAAGGCCGTCGCCGAAGGAGATCTCAGCATTCATCTCGAGCCCAGCAGCGGAGACGAAGTGGGCGAGATGGCCACGGCCCTCAACACTGCGCTCGGCAGCATCGGAGACACCCTGGTCAACGTCGATCACAGCGCGGCGGATCTCACCAGTTCGGCATCAGACCTCATGACGCTCAGCCACAACATGGCCGCAGCGGCAGGCGAGAGCTCGACGAAGGCCAACGAGGTCGCCGCGTCGTCCACCGAGATCGCGTCGAGCGCCCGGATGGTTGCATCAGCCATGAAGCAGATGAACGAAGCCGTCCACGAGATCTCATCGACCACGAGCTCTGCAGCCGCCACGACCGCCGAGGCGGTCGAGTCGTCGAGCCGGACCAAGGCCCGCATCGAGACGCTCGATTCGAGCGCCAAGGACATCGGCGACATCGTCGGGGTCATCAGCTCGATCGCGGCCCAGACCGACCTCCTGGCCCTCAACGCCACGATCGAGGCGGCACGCGTCGGCGAAGCCGGGAAGGGCTTCGCGGTGGTAGCCAACGAGGTGAAGGCGCTGTCCCAAGAGACCTCGGGTGCGACGGAACAGATTCAAGCTCGCATCGAGGCGATTCAGAACGAGTCCATCGAAGCGGTCGCAGCGATCAGCGAGATCACGGATCTCGTCGCGAAGGTCGACGAGGCCGCGACGACGATCGCCGGCGCGGTCGAGCAACAAGCGGCCACAGTCGCAGAGGTCAGCAAGAGCATCGCCACCGTGACCAACGGCACCGAAACCATCTCGGACAACATCGATGCGGTTGCAGGCGCCGCGGCGACCGCATCGGCGGGCGCGGAACAGGCCCAGTCAGCGGCAACGCACCTCACCGGCCTCGCCGAGAACCTGAACGAGCAGCTGGACCGTTTCACCCTCGCCGGAAGCGGACGCTGACCGAAGAGACCGCGTATGAGCTACGCGGCCCATCGCGCTTGATCGCCCCGCCATTCGCCCGACTGATGACCGTATGAAGCGGCTCGGGGCATTGCTGGTCTTTGCCGCGCTGACCGCAGGCTGCTCCAGCGAGACGGCATCGTCTGAGTCACCGTCCTCAACCGCGTCCGACTCGACGACTGAGGGTGCGGTTGTCACCAACAGTTCGGCGACATCACATCCAGGCCAGTCCGACACGCCCAATGACGGCGACCCGCAGATCGAGACCCAGCCGCCCATCGAGATCGAGGTCATTCGAGCCGGAGGCGAGCTCGACGTCGAACCCGCTGGCCCAGCTGTCAACGGCGACCTGGTGTCCCTCGACGGCGTCACGCTCACCATCTATGGCGACGACCTCGCTCCCGAGCGCTCGATCGACCTCACCCGACTCGTTCCTGACCTGACTCCGGAGGGCCGGCGCTTGACCCTCGCCATGCCATGGCCGAATCGCCTGCTGGTCGCCGACTCCTCGGCGACGCTGATCGACCTCGATGCCGATCGCGCCGAATTCGCCGACGACCTCGCATCGAGTCTCTGGAGTTACCATCCGACAGCAGTCAGTCGCCTCCTCGCTAGAGCGGACCGCTCCGGAGCGCCGTCCGTTCTCGACCTCGAATCGCTGGCGATCGCCGAGACGCCTGGCGACGTCCGCCTGGGCGCGCCGACGATCGCACCCGGCGGTCATCTGTTCTTCACGGCGGACCTGACATGGTCGGATCCGCCGTCGGTCGCGTGGCTGGGGTCCGCCACGGACCTGCGCACTCCGGTGTGGGAGTATCACCTGCCCATCGGGTCGCACTTCACCGTTGGAAGTGAGTTCCTGGACGATGAGACCCTGGTCCTCGCAATCAGCACCGAACAGCGGCCCGCGCGTACCTACTACGTCGGCCCGCTCGAGGGTCCCTTCGAACGGCTCTCCGCTGACGAGTACTGGGCACTGTCACACCCAGCTTTCGACGTGACTCCGTCCGACGATGGTCTGGTCGTGAAGACCCTCGACGGCCTGTCGACCCTTGTGACCGAACCTGCTGGATCCGAGCCGGTATGCAGCAGCCATGGCATCGCGGCGGTGCACGCAGACAACGCCATCTCCTTCTTCGCTCGGGACCTCACCACGACGAAGTCGGTGCAGCTTCCCGAAGAGCTCCGCGGCATCGACATTCGCGATGAGGGTCGTTTCAACACGGTGGAGACAACCGGCGTCTTCGGCCTCATCGACTGCGAGGCCGAGCGGTACGTCGACCTCGAAGAGCACTATGCCCTCATCGCCGGGGAGGCCTGGTACTTCGGCGGTTTCGCCATCGCCGTCCCCACAGGCGGCCCGGCGCTCATCATGTATGAGGGCGATGAGGCCCTCCTGGTAGTGGCGGGCCCGGAGGGGCTCTGGACCGTCGGCCCCGGAGCGCGGTCGGCGGCGCTCAGCCCTGACCGCCTCCTCGTCGCCGTGACGGTGGAGAACCAGGACGGATCGTTCACCCTGCAGGTGCACGACAGCACACAGGCGAGCTGCTCCGCTCCGCGCCCGTGGCGACTCGCCACATCGCCTGGCTCTACGGCTGAGGGCTGGCACCGTCGAAAGCTGCGGCTGTTCACAATCCACGCCCGTTCGTGCCCTGTACTGGTGAGCGAGCACTGCGAGGACCGGCGGACGGATTCGGCGATGACGGTTGGCGGCACGAAGTGGAGGACCTCTACCGCCGCGAACACCAACGCTTGTACCGATCATTGGTCGGATGGTGCGGACTCCACGACGTCGCGGCCGAAGGCGTTGCGGATGCATTCGCCCAACTGCTGGCACGAGGCTCGAAGGTGGAAAGGCCGTCCGGTTGGATCTGGGTCGCAGCGTTTCGGATCGCGCGGGGAGAGCTGGCGAACCGGCCGATCGGCTCTTCCAACGAGGTTTTGGAGCGACCCCAACTGGTCGACGGCCCGCAGCCGACGCCTCTGGTGGTCGAGCTGCTGGAGCAGCTGAGCCACAGTCAGCGGGCGGCGCTCGTCCTCCACCACTACGCGGGCTTCCCGACCCATGAAGTGGCCGAGATGATCGGGTCGACTCCCGCTGCAGTCCGCGTGCCTCTGATGCGAGGACGCCGGCGGATGCGCTCCCTTCTGGCCGCGGACACCGGCATCGGCCTGGCCACCCCCACCCCACCCAAGGAGAGCCCGTGGCCCATCAACTGATCGACGACCGTCTGGCGGAGCTCGACGACCTCCAGGTCCCAGATGTGTGGGACGAGATCGAGCTGCGCGCGGACAGCGCATCAGACGCTCTCCCTGTGCCATCGCGACGCGCGCCGGCGCTCTTGGCAGGCGTTGCCGCTGTTGCGGTGATCGTCGCCGGTGTGCTCGTCACGACAAACCAACTACGCCGCTCGGCAGTCGAGCCGCCCGTGGTCGACACAGCCGATTCGACCGAGCGCGCGGCTCCCGCGGCAACCGTCGACAGCGTCGGCTCGCCTCTCGACCAACACACCGAGTGGCCGATCGCGACTCAGACGCTGACTGATCTCCGACCCACATGGCTGCCATGGCGGGACGACGTCAGCTGGTTGGGTGATCCCTACATCGACGAGAGCATCGAACCCGCTGGCCTCGGCACGGCCGGCGCCGTGTGGGGCACGGTGGCCGATGGTCAGGTCCAGATCATCGCCGAAGCGCACTTCGAGAGAATGACGACCTCCGAGGCCCGCGAGATCATCGAGACGTTCTGCGCCAACCCCACCCTGACGTTCGAACAGACCGACGTGTGGCAGGGATGCACCTTCCCCAACAGCGGCCTCAGCCACTACGCGGCAGGCGACTACATCGTGTCGATCCGCTCGACCGAAGACGATCCTGTCGGCCAGGGCCAGCGAATCGGCCTGATCAGGCTCGAGGGCGAACAAGTGGTGGTCCGTGGTGAGGACCTGCTCGCCTCGCAGCCAGACCAGCGCGACGGTGATGTCACACAGTTCGGCACGCGCCCACTGGAGATCGCCACCTATCGACTCGGCGGCGGCTCTGGACTCCAGGCTCTCGCCCTCGGGAGCTGGGACGACATCAGCACTGAGGCGTCGGGCGGAGCTCGCGTCTTCTCGCGTGCCGAGGCACCGGCGGCGCGTCGCCAGGTCGTCGTGATCTACCCGGGTTCGCACTCGGTTGGGGCCTCGGGCGCCTACGAGGTCGACACCCTGCGTCGGATTGCGTTGTCGGTGCGGTTCACCGCCCCTGGGGGCCAGGTCATCGCGCCGGCTCGCTTTCAGGGACCTGACGCCGACGGCGCGGACGTGCTCCCGTTGATCCGAGAACCGAGCACCCTCCCGGCCGTGCTGGATGACGCAGAGCGGGTCGTGGTGGAGTTCGCGAGCCCCGCAGGGGAGGTGACCTCGTACGAGACACACGTCGGCGTCGGTCCCGATGCGCTCGACGCACTCGTGGCTGGGTGGGGAGCCGAAGGCGAGATCATCCGCACCACCACCCGAGACGGAACCGCCGTCGTAGCCCAGCTGTCCAGCGTCACAACCCGCGTTGGCTGGCAAGCAGGGCCGACAACGATTGCCATGATCGCAGCGGAGACCGACCTTGCCGGAGTGCTCGAGCTCGTGGGTACGTCGGACCTGATTTCTCATCTCGCCTTCGAGCGGCGATTCGCACCGTCCGACGCTGGGTAGGGTTCGCGCCCGTGGCGGTGTTCGAAGGTGAGCGACTGGTCGAGGGGCCCTGCCCCCTCCTCATCGCCGAACGGTCGGGTGAGGCGAACAAGCCGCCGGTCGTGTTCTTCCCCGGAGCACTGCACACGGCCAGGATCGGATATGGCCTGCCCCACGACCGGCCAGAGGACTTCGTCGGACACTGGTTGGGCGAGGCGGGGCACCCCTTCGTCGCGGTGTCGTACCCGGTGGCGGTGGGTGACCCGGCCTTCGAGAACGTGGATCCCGCACTCCAGTTGGATCAGCTCGCCGACGCTGCGGCCGCCGCCGTCGGGGAGATTCTGGACCGGCGCGGCTGGCACCGAAACGTGATCGTTGCGGCCTGGAGCGCGCTCGGAAACATCGCTCCCCGTCTTCGGACAGCGCTCACCGACGTCGGAGTGGAGCTGGGGACGTTCGTCTCACTGGCCGCCACTCCCCCGCTGCCGAACCTCATTCTCGGGTCGACGGATGCGAGCACCGCGACGGTCGGCGGCGCTGAGCACTACACGGCAGCCGGGCTGCTGCGGCATACGTCGCTGCGGAGTGAGTCCTTCGTCGCCGAGCTGGACCGGATCGATGGTGACCTCGGCCGCACGGTGGTCGCCCGCGATGACTACCGGACCCACCACATGGGCGACATGCCGCTCGAACTCTTCCCCGGGCTCGAGGCGGTCCGCCACGGCGATGCAGCGAGAATCGAACACGAGGGTCCGCTCGCCATCTCGAACGGCGCGGCCTGGGCCGCGTACCCGTTGTGTGCAGCCGTGTGGCCGACCCTTCGATCCGACCAGAGGCACGCACTCACGGACCGCCACAACTGGGGAATGGTCAACGCCAACGCGCTGACATGGCGGGTGCTACGTGACGCGCCAGACGTCTCCGACGCCGTGTGGGACCGCGTCCTCGATGTGTCGCATCGCCTGGCGAGCGAGCTCCACCGCAGAGTCCACGGCGGGCACTTGTTCTTCGTCGGCGAACCGGGGGCCCGGGCGACGGCCGAGGCCATCATCGACCTCGACCGCCAACGAGCCGACCTCGAGCACACGCTGCTGGAGCTCATCGGCGCGTGACCTCTGGCGG
>CAZVUM010000052.1:33096-35443 GCA_964629575.1 uncultured Acidimicrobiales bacterium
GAACGTTCCCCACTGATCGAAGGGCATCCGCTCGCTGCGAAGGTCGTTCACGGGCTTGGAATCGTCCCGCCTGCCGATCGCCATGCCGCAGAAGAGCATCTCGTTCTCGGGTGCACCGACGAACTCTGTGACCGCTTCGTAGTGGTTGGCCCACGCCTCCTGCGGACAGGTGTCGAGCCCCGCTTCCACAGCCAGGAGCATGAAGGTCTGGAGGAACATGCCGAGGTCCGACCACTGGGCCGCCCCCATGGCCCGATCGATGAAACAGAAGAATGCAGCAGGCGCATCGAAGAACTCGAAGTTGCGCGCCAGGTGAGCGAAGCGAGATTCCTTGTCCTCTCGGGGGATGCCGAGCTTGGCGTACATGGCCTCGCCGAGCTCGAATCGGTTGGTGCGGTATGGCTCGTGCAGGTTCGGTGGGTAGACCGGGTACTCCGATGCGCCCGGTGAGCGCTCCGCGATGAACGACCGGAAGCGGGTCATGGCATCGCCGTTGATCACATACACCCGCCACGGCTGCACGTTGCCGCCAGACGGCGCCCGCGCCGAGGTCTCCAACAACTCCTGAATCGTCTGGTCGCTCACCGGATCGGGCAGAAATGCGCGGATGGAAGCACGGCGGTCAACAGCGTCTGACACCTTCATGGGCACGAGTGTGCACCATGGAGCCGCCGAGAAGGGAGGAGCGCCCGCGACGACCGGATCGGAGGCGTGGCCCGAGCGGCCCGTCCGCCGAAGGCGACATGAGCGGGCTGCAGCGACTACAGGACAGCAACGTCCACGACCCGCTGATGTCCTGAAGATGCGCGCCGGCGCGGTCCCGACCACAATGGGCCACCGACACAAGGGGAAATCCGTGAGCGACCCTCATTTTTCGATCGATCTGTCCGGCCAAACCGCCCTCGTGACCGGCACGACATCGGGGCTTGGCCGACGATTCGCCAAGGTCCTCGCCGCGTGTGGAGCACGGGTCGCCATCGCCGGCCGGCGGGTCGAGCGGCTCGAAGAGCTGGCCGCGGAGATCCGGGCCGACGGAGGCGAGGCGATGCCGGTCCCGCTCGACGTCACCGACTTCGACGCGCTGTTCGCGGCCGTCGACCACATCGAGGAAGCGCTCGGGCCGATCCAGATTCTCGTCAACAACGCAGGCATCCCAGACGCCAAGATGGCTCTGAAGATGGACGTCGAGTTCGTCGACAACATGCTCGCCACCAACTTCACGTCGCTCTTCCACCTGTCGTGTGAGGTCGCTCGCCGGTTGAAGGACACCGACCTCGAGGGCCGGATCGTCAACATCTCATCGATGGGCGCCTATCGAGCGGGCATGGGGACGTCGATGTACGCGATCACGAAGTCGGCGGTCATCCGCATGACCGAGATGCTCTCGCTGGAGTTTGCTCGCTACGGGGTCAACGTCAACTGCATCGCTCCTGGGGCGTTCGAGAGCGAGATGATGGACGGAATGCTCGAGCGCATGGGCGACATCACTCAGGGCTTCCCCCGCAAACGGCTCGGGACCCCATCGCAGATGGACAGCACCCTGCTCTTCCTCGTGTCGCCGTCGTCGGAGTTCGTCACCGGTACAACGGTGCGGGTCCACGATGCCCAGGGCCTCCAAGCCTGACCTCACCCCTTCCCGGTGAGCCGAAGGAGAAGCGTCGAGTCGACGTCGCTCCCCCGGTACGCGATGTGACCGTCGGGGCGGACGATCGCCACCTCTGATGAGCCCGGCCCCTCGTCACCGTCGAGCACGACAACGTTGGCCGGCACACCGGAGTGGTTCGCCATGTCGACCCAAGCAGCGGCTGCGACGCTGTCCACCGCCCGGGCGTTTCCAAGCACCGTGTACCCGTCGCCAAGAACGTCGTGCGTCGACGCGCCGTCAGCCAACCACCGGTGTGGGACTCGGCATCCCGGGACCCACGACTCCTCGAAACGATCCATCGTGTACCGAGGCGCGACACCATCGTCGACGATGATCGGCGAGCGGTCGTAGAAGTACCCGAAGTTGAGGCCAGCGCAGGCGTACTGCGGCGTGTTCAACTCGACCATCGCACTCCCGTATCTCCTGCGCGTCGCCGCACCGGCCGCGGTCGCATCGTCGATGTCGGGTGGGATCGCCTCTCGGTTGCGGATCATGAGCTCCGCGTGGTCCATCGCGTGGCGCGACACCTGCTCGGTGATCGGCAGGCGTTCGGCCTCGTAGGCATCCAGCATCCCTGCGTCACCCCAACCTGTGATGACCGCCGCCATGAGCCACGCCAGGTTGGCGGCGTCTGCAACGCCGCGTGTCGGTCCACACTCTCGAAGTCGACCTCGCCGGCTCTGAGGTAGTTGTGCACCAGCC
>CAZVUM010000053.1:0-8536 GCA_964629575.1 uncultured Acidimicrobiales bacterium
CTCAGAAGCCGGCTCGACGTCGAGCTGACCGTGGTCGGCGATGGCGCGCTGCGCGGCGATCTCGAGCGGCTTCTCGCGGAGTCGCCCGAACTCACGGCGCGAGTGCGGATGGTCCACGACGCGTCGGACGACGACGTCATCGAGATGCACGGCCAACACGACGTCGTTGTGCTGCCGTCGGTTTCGCGGGCCGAAGCGTTCGGGCTGTCGATGGCCGAGGCAATGGCCAACGGGCTCCCAGCGATCAGCACCCAGCTCGGTACTGGGACCGACTGGGTCAACATCCACGACGAAACCGGCCTGACCGTGCCCGCCGGCGACTCGCAGGCCCTCGGCGTCGCCATCGATCAGATGCGAGATGCGGATCTGCGATGCCGTCTCGCGGAAGGCGCGATCACTCGGGCGCGAAGCGTGTTCGCCTTCGACCGCCACGCCGATCTCGTCCACGACAACTACGAGCGGGCCCTCGGTGCGCGGCCGTCCAACGTGGACCGCCTGAGTCGACCCTCCACAACACGCTTCCCTCGAACCGTCGAGGCATCGTGATGGCCCCTGTCACCTCGCCGAGCGCGATCGGAACCGACCCGCTCCTCGTGATCGGAGCGTCCGGATACGTCGGCCAGGCGTTGGTGGAGGTGTCCAACTCGCGCGGGTTCGAGGTGGTGGAGGGGCACCATCGAGACTCCGAGCCCGTCGATGCTCGATCGACGTCGGTCGTGGAGCTGTCCGACGCCGCAGCGCTCGACCGCTGTCTGTCTGGAGGGTTCGACGGTTCTGTTGTCGTGCTTCCCCAGCTGCAGGGTCCCGACCTGGATTGGATTCTCGATCGAGTCGATGGCCCGCGCTGGGTGATCTTCAGCTCGTCCCAACTCTCGTCATCCACGCCGGCCCCCGGCTTCGAGATCGCCGCAGCGCGAGAACGGTTGGCCGTTCGTCGTGGCGCAGTTGTGATCCGCCCGACGATGGTCTTCGGCCGCGGAACCGATGGCAACGTCAGTCGCCTGATTCACCAGCTCTCCTCGACGCGCCTTCCCTTCCAGTTGGGCGATGGGAGCCAGTTGGTGCAGCCCGTCCACGTCGACGACCTGGTCGACCTCGTTCACCGTGCGATCGCGGCACCCGCACCTGGAGTTGTCGAGGCGGGAGGGCGGGATCAGCTGACGGCCCGCGAACTCCTCACCATGCTGACCGAGCTCCTCAGCGTCAGAACTCCCACGGTTCGCTGCCCGGAGAAGGTGTTGAGCGTGACCGCCAGGTTGGCGCCGCTGATCGGCCTTCGGGCTGATCAGGTCCTGCGCCTCGTGGAGGACAAGGTGGTCGAGAACTCCCTGGCGCAGGAACGGTTCGGTTGGCAGCCCGCCCCGACCGCCCACCGACTCGAGCAGGCCGTCGACGAGGCTGGGTACGGACCGCGAGCGCCCTCGTGACCGGACCGCGGGTGCTCACCGTGCTGCCCGATCTGCCACTGCCGGCAGACACGGGCCTGCACCTGCGCATGATCTCCAATCTCGAGCTTCTGGCGGGTGTCGCCGCGCAGAACCACGTCCTGTGGTTCGCGACCGCGGATCGACCCCCCGGTAGCCCGACCACCGGGCTCGAATGGCTCGACTCGTGTGTCTGTGCCGGTCCGCGGCGTGAGCAGCACGAGATGTCGATGGCGTCCAAGCTCGCCGCGAAAGCTTCGTTCGCGACCAACGGAGTGCTCGGACGTCGCAGCGATCGCTACCCCTTCTCGATGCGCTACGACGCTGTCGAGGCGGCGGCGGCGATCAGGGCCCGTGCGTTGGAGGTCGACGCAGATTGGGTGATTCTGCCCTCGCAGGGGATGCACTGGAGTCGCGAGCTCGCAGGCGTGGCCCGAGTGATCGTCGACGCCGCCGATGTGTTGAGCGCGGTCACCCAGAGCCTTCGCGACGAGGCCAGTGGGGCGGCGTCGCGCGTGTCGCTGTGGGCCAATCACGTCGCTTCGGTGACCCAGGAACGAACGGTGCTCCCCGACGTCGACGAGGTCTGGGCGACCTCGCCGGCAGAGGCGCAGCTGCTTCAACACCTCGCAGGTGACGTACCGATTCTGGTGATCCCCAACGCACTGGACGAAGGGGCGATCAGCGCCCTGGCTCCCGCGACGGGGAACACGGTCGGGTTCATCGGCACGTACTCGTACCAGCCGAATCTCAACGCGGGCCTCGAGCTCGCAGAGCAGATCTTTCCCCGCGTGCTGGGAAGCTGCGCCGATGCCCGCTTGTCATTGGCTGGGGGAGGGCTACCGGACCACGACGTGGCGCGGCTGAGAGGCCGCGACAGCGTGACGGTGACCGGGCGAATCGACGACTTGGACGGCTGGTGGGAGCAGCTCACCGTCGCGGTCCTTCCCGTACGTGTCCGCGGGGGCGTGCCGCTCAAGCTCGTCGAGGCTCTCGCTCGGGGTCGTGCCGTGGTGGCGACCCCTCAGCTCGTGGAGGGCCTCGATCTCCAGGACGGCGTCGACCTCCTCGTCGGTGACACCCACGAAGAGCTCGCATCCGCCGCGGTCAGCGTTCTCGCGGACGACTCGTTGCGGCGCGATCTCGAGCGTGCGGGCCGGCGGGCGTTCGAACGACTCTTCTCGCGTGCCGCGGCTCGGAGAGAACTGCTGTCTCGGAGCGCACTGTGTCGGTGAGCCACATCCCCGCAGAGCTTTCGAATGACGTCTCGCTGAGGGTCCTCGTGGACGTGCGCTGTCTCGTCGACGGAGACCTCAGGGGTTTCTCGCGCTACACCTCGGAGCTGCTCCGCGGCCTCATGACGCTCCGGTCAGTCGAGCTGGTCGGTGTGTCGGACAGACCGCTCGATCGTGATCTCGGCTTCGACGTGGCCGTCGTCGACGGTGGGAGGGAATGGCGCGTCGAACAGCTGGGCTTCTCGCGGGTCGCCAGCCGAGTGGGCGCCGACGTCCTGTTCTGCCCCACCAACCGCGGCCTGCCGGCAACGGGAGCGCCGAGCGTTCTCACGCTGCACGACGCGGTGGAATGGGACGCCGACCTGGTTCCACGCCCCACCGGCCGCTCGCGACTGCGGTTCGGGTACTCCACGGCGGCCTCCCTGGCAGGCGCGACCCGCATCTTGACGGTGTCGCGGCACTCGGCTCGAGAGATCCGGTCACGCCTGGGGATCGCCGCGGACCGAATCGACGTTGTCCTCGAGGCGGCAGGCCACTCGTTCCGGCGAACGCACACAACAGCCGAGCTCCGCGAGGCCCGACTCCGCTACGGGCTGCCTGAGGAGTTTGCGCTCTATGTCGGCGGATTCGATGCGAAGAAGTCCGTCGAGACCCTGTTCCGCGCCTGGCGGCTGATACCTGCAGATCGAAGGCTTCCCCTCGTGCTCGGTGGGCGACGGGGTCGCGATGCCGATGCGCTGGCCGCGGCCGTCGCCAGGCTCGGGGTGGACGACGATGTCCGCTTCATCGGCTACGTCGACGATCCACTGCTCCCGGCGCTCTACTCGACGGCGGACCTCTTCGTGTTCCCGGCTGTCGCCGAGGGGTTCGGGCTCCCGCCGCTCGAAGCGATGGCATGCGGGACCGCAACCATCGTCGCCGACGCGGGAGCTCTCCCAGAGGTGGTCGGCTCGGCGGCGGTTCGCTTCGCGGCCGGCGACGCCTCGTCCCTTGCCCGGGTGGTGGCGCGACTCACCGACGATCGCGCCGAACGCGACCGACTCAGTGCTCAGGGCCGCGCCCACGCGCTGGCCCGAAGCTGGGTGGATGTGGCTCACGACACCGTTGCGGTCCTGCGCCGAGCCGCCGGCACCTCGCGTGTGCGCCGAGCAGCCGGCGGGGTCGGCTCACTGACACGGGTTCATCGATGGTTGCGCTGAACGAGTCGCCCCGACAGGCGCCGCCGATCACCAGGCCCAGGCCGCGACTCCATCCGGCGCTGGCCGTGGTTCCGATCGCGGCGTCTGGGGTCCTCGCGGGCTGGGCCGCCACCTCGAGTGCTTCGGCGCTCATGCTCCTCGCGATCGCCGGAACGGCGGCCCAGGTCGCCGGCTACCTCCTCCTCGTGAAGGTCGTGCTGCGGCGCGGCATCGCGGTCTCGGCCTCGATCGGTCTCGCGTGGCTGGTGTATTTCACCTTCCGGCTCGGGCTGACCCAGATGGACCGAGACAACCTCAACGAGAACATCGCCGTTCGCGGGGCCGGCGATGGGGCGTTCGTCTGGGCGTGGCTCCTCACGACGCTCTGCCTCTATGCGTTCGTCCTCGGGGTGAAGGTCGGAGGAGCTTCGCGTCTGCCCAACCGGCGGCGGGTCGATCTGTCCACTCGCTCGCTGCTCGTTCTGGCCACCGTTGGGTTGTTGGGCCGTTACGCGATGGTCTTCGGCGGAATCCAGTCAGGCTTCATCGAGAGCATCATGAGCCTGTACCTCCTCGCCTTCGGCGCGCTCGGGTACCACTCGGTGACCAACAGGGCGATTCGTCGGCCGCTCTACGCCCTCGTGACGATGGCGTCCGTGGTGGGCATCCTGACCTCGTTCAAGGAGGCGGCGGTCATCCCCATCGCAGCCCTGCTCGTGGGTGTCGCTGCGGCCGGAGTGAAGGTGTCCAAGACCAAGCTCGTGGGTCTGATGCTCCTCGGCGTGTGGGTGTTTCTCACTGTTCAGGGCAACCGTGTCGCCTTCGACCTCGGCGACGACGTGCCGATCTATGAGGCAGCTGTGGCTGCGATCACGGACTACAACATCGAGAGCGGGCTTCGTGGCCGACCGGGGCGGCCTCCCAACGAGGCGGCGTGGGACGTCGTGCAGGGCCTGTCGCGGCGCTTCGGCGGTGTGACCGGGATCATCGTTCTGCACGAAAAGGTGCCACGGGAGACCGAGTTCCAGAACGGGAAGAGCATCTGGCAACCGATCCTGAGCTCGGTGCCGCTCGCGCCCAACTACGTCCACCTCGAGTTTCCGCAGCTGTCGCTCGGCCGCTACTTCACGACCGAGTTCATCGCGGACAATCCCGACGACAACCTGTCGTCCCAGGCGATCACGATGCCTGGAGACCTGTACCTCAACTTCGGGTTCTGGGGCGCCGTGATCGGCATGGGGCTGTGGGGCGTGGCGACGGGACGAATCGACCGAACGTTCCCCCCGACGTCTGCAACCAAGGTGGGCGTGATCGTCTACGTCGGTCACATCCTCATCGGTGTCGAGCGAAACGTGGGCTTCCTGGCCGTCAACGGCGCGATCCGGGTGACCTTGGTCTTGCTGTTGCTCCGCGCAGCGGCCCGGTGGGGCGAGCGCCAGCGCGGCGCGGGTGCGGTGACGGTGGCCGGCGCGAGCGATCCGCTCGACACGATCGACCTCAGACCGGCCGGCGGGAACCGCTAGAGCTAGAGCGCGGGGCGATCGAAGTGGCGGTCGTAGACCGCTGCGTCGAGCAGATAAACGTTGTTGATCTGCTCGCAATCGGGCACGTACTCCGATGCAACGAGCTCACCGTCGGTGAGACGTCGCGCTTCGATGATCGAACGATCCGTCGCCCGTCCCTGAAGCTGCTTCTTGTAGCGGAGGCGAGGAGGGGAGCTCCCGATGAACACGAGACCGGCGTCTTCGTCGACGTCGCAGCCGCGGCCCCAGCCCGCCGTCTCGAACTGCATGATCTCGTTCCAGTCGGCGTCGTAGCGTCGCCCGAGTGCCCGGCCGCTGTCGAAGACGAGGTATCCGTCGGAGAGAACGCGGATGTTGTGGGGCGCCGCGAGGTTCAGCTGCACGTCGGAAGCGCCGTCGAGACCGGCGACGCCGCCATTGCCATGGGACTTCAGCACCCGGGCCTTGAGACGGGTGACGAGCTGCTTTCCGTTCACGTGATGGACGAGGGCAACGAGGTCCCCGTTCGGCAGCCGAAGACCCTGGTTGAGGTGAAATCGGTCGAGCTCTTCGTCGCCATCCGCTTGGCCGGCAGCTCGCGGTCGGACGCGGCGCTTCTCCTCGAGCGTGATCCGATCGAAGATGATGACCTCGTCGTTGCCCGTGTTTGCAGCGAGGATCTCGTCGCCATCGACGATCACCTCGTGCAGGTCGCTGTAATGACCCGGCAGCTCCTTGACGTCGCTCCCCGCGCAGGCGAGGAAGAGAGCGTCACCGTCCGCCACGAGGAGGCGGTCGTCATCGAGCACGGCCACAGCGCTGAGTCCGAGTTCGCCCATGTCTTGCAGCCAACCGATGGCCTCGAATCCACCACCGGCCAGCACCTGCACTGGTGCCACGTCGGCGCGGTCCAGAGTGCGGTCCGCCGGGTTGGCGCACAGCGACGTGGTGACGACCAGACGCCTGTCGTCTCTCACCAGGTTGACGAGCGTGGTCATCCACGTCCTTTCCGGGCGCTCCGACGGGTTGGGAGCGTACTGGTCTACAACGACACACCGAGACCGCGGTGACGGGCCGCGTCAACACTGCGAAGAGCTTTCATCTCACTGTCCCGTCGGCTTACAGCAAGGGGTTTTGAGCCGACAGAAAGAGCATGTCCGTCGCGGACGTCGACACCCTCGTCGACGACGATCGCTACGACCTTGGCCTGCTCGTGCTCGCGCGCGTCCTGATTCGTCGTTGGTGGGTGATCGCAATCGTGGCGGGTCTCGCTCTGGGGGTGACGGTGCGATCCGTCGGCTCGCGCGTGCCCGTCTACGAAGCGGGGACCGAGCTGCGCATCAATGAGGCCCAGGGCGAGTGGGTCTTCGGTATCACGGGCGTCAAGGCTCAGGATCCGGTCCGCGTCATGGAGACCCAGCAGCTCACGATTCTCTCCCGCCCCGTGTGGGACGAGGTGGAGCAGCGCTTGGGAACCCAGGCGATGAGCAAGATCGCAGGCCTCGAGGCTCGGATTCTCGGCCGGGCCGACATGATTCAGGTCGTCGTGCAGAGCACCGATCCTGCTTTCGCGCAGCAGGCGGCCAACGCCTTCGCCGCGGCGTACGTGGATGTTCGACAGCTGCAGATCCGCGACATGCTCGCCACCCTCGGCAACCACCTCGAAACGCAGGCCGCTCGCTACCGCGAGCAGCTGGTGGGTGTGAACGCCCAGATCGCCGAGCGCACCGGTCTGTCCGACGACTTGGCCCTCGTCGGTGCCCTCGCAAACGAGACAGCCGAGAACGTCGCCCTGATCTCACGCCTCGCGTCTGCGAACCTCGAGTCCGACGACGCTGAGCTGGAGCGCCTCCTCGCCGAGCGAGAGGTCATTCTGCGGCTCACCGTCGAGATGAGACAGCGCGCCGAGCAGGTCGACATCGACGCGGCCGTCTCCACCGCCGGTGCTCAGGTGGTGAGCGAGGCAACGTCGTCGGAGGGGCCCCTCGGACCGACGGCCACCCGCTCGCTCGTCGTCGCCTTGATCGCCGGATTGGCAGCTGGCCTGGCAGGTGCGTTCGCCCTGGACTACCTCGACGACCGCCTCCGCGACGCCGACGTGGTCGAGCGAGAGCTGCGAGGGGTCCGCATCCTCGGTCGCACGCCGCGTGAGAGGCCGCACCTCCGCAAACGCAGTCGGTACGCCACCTCGCTCGCGAGGCCGACCGGTCCAGGAGCCGACGCGTACCGCGTGATCCGCTCGATGCTGACGGCGGAGTCGCATCGCCATCCGGTGCAGACGCTGCTCGTCACCTCTGCCCGCCGCCATGCCGGCAAGTCGACCGTGGCGGCCAATCTCGCCGTAGCGCTGGCCCGAGGTGGCCACCGCGTCGTCGTGGTCGACGCCCACCTTCGACACAGCCGGCTCCACACCCAGTTCGGGGTACCGGGCGCCCCAGGACTCACCTCGGTGATCGAGGGGACCGTGGCGCTGTCGCAGTCGGTGTACCACGTGCAGGGCGCCTCGATCAGCGGGTCGTTGCGGGTCCTGAGCGCAGGGCCCAACACATCGCGCCATGCGAACGCGATCGCAGACGGGACGCGCTTCGTCGACGTCATGCGCACGCTGCAGGGTGATGCCGACCTGGTGATCCTCGACGCTCCGCCCGTGCTCCAGGGATCCGACGCCCGCGTGCTGGCCGGGCTCGTCGACGGCGCCGTCATCGTGGTTCGCCGCAAGAAGAGTCGTCGGAAGTCCGTGGGCGCCGCTGTTGATGGACTCCGCCGGAGTGGTGTTCCGGTGGTGTGGGGCGTCCTCAACGGGTTCGGGCGTTCGTGGCGGAGGTCGCCACAGGCCAGGGCCCAGCTCGATGATCTCCGCGTCGAGACCCAAGGCGTGAACGCACCGACGAGGTCCGAGGCCAACGCGTGACCGATACGGGTCGTGTGATCGACACACCCCGTGCCGGACAGCTCTCTGCTGACGAGTCGCCCGGACCGGATCCGACCTCTACGTCGGCCGAGTTGGTCGACACGACCCAGGTCGGGCGTTCGACGCGGGGCGCCATGCTTCTCGGCGTCAGGCAACTCGGGCACATCGTTCTCTCGGCGCTCGCTGCCATCTTGCTGAGTCGGTGGCTCGAACCGGACGACTACGGCGTCTTCGCGACCCTCAACCTCGTGGTGTTCGGTGCAGCGACCCTTCTCGGCGATCTCGG
>CAZVUM010000053.1:8636-34688 GCA_964629575.1 uncultured Acidimicrobiales bacterium
CAGAGGGATCTGCGCTTTCCCCGGCTGGCCGTGATCGAAACCGCGGAGATGCTCCTCTACTTCGCGACGGTTCTCGTGCTCGCCCGACTGGGGTTCGGGGCTGGTGCGTTCGCCTTCGCCGTGGCAGCGAAGGAAGTTCTCGGCGCGATCGGTCTCCGCGCGATCGCGGGACCGATCCCGAACAGCGGCGAGCGTACCTACCGGAGTCTGATCGGCACGGGTCTCCCGGTTCAGGCCTCCGGAGTTATGGTCGCGCTGACGGATTCGTTTCAGCCGATCCTGATCGGATCGCTGCTCGGCTTCACCGCGCTGGGTTACGTCTCGTGGGCATACAACCTGATCCTGATGCCGATCCTGCTGCTCGGGGCGGTCGATCGGGTGGTGCTGCCGTCGCTCGCCAGGGCGCAGGACGACGAGCACCTTCTCACCGGTCTCACGGAGCGGGCCATCCGGCTCAACTGCCTGGTGGCGTTCCCGCTCGTGGCGGGCGTACTCGTCGCTCCGGACGACCTGGTCACGGTCGTGTTCGGGTCACGGTGGGTCCCTGGCGCCGAGCTGCTGGTTCTCTTCGCCCCCGCGATCCTCACGACCGCGATGACGGCGCCGGTTCTGCACGCGTTCAATGCAGTGGGTCGGACTCGTGTCGCGATGTGGCTGAGCGCGAGCTGGCTGGTTGCGACGTGGACCGTCGGAACAGTTGTCGTCAGCCGATTCGGGGCCGCGGGTTTTGGTTGGTTCTACGTCGGCCTCCAGCTCGCGTACCTCCCGGTGTGGTTCGTCGCCCGACGCGATCTCGGTGTCCGGGTCATCCACGCCGCCGCCCCTGCACTTGTCGGTCTGTCGGTCGCGGTGGCGACGGGCCGCGCGCTGGCAACCGTGGTCGATCCAACGACCGTCGATGGTCTCGGTGTGATCGGACTGTCGGCCCTCGCCGCGTGGGCTCTGGCGACGCACCTCGTCGATCCGCAGACGATGACCGCGGACCTCAGGTTCTTGATTCGAGCCGCCGGCGCTCCCGAGCGCGGCCACCGCGATCCTGTCGTTGCCCGTGACCCAGACGAACGGTGGACTCTGGGCCACGTGGCCCCTTTCGACGGGTTGAGGGCCATCGCGGTTGTGGCGGTGCTCGCCCACCACGCGCACATCCCCCGGCTCTCGGGCGGCTTCCTCGGCGTCGACCTCTTCTTCGTGCTCTCGGGGTTCCTCATCACGGCACTGCTCGTGCAAGAGCGTGACGGCCGGGGACGTATCGACTTCGGTCGCTTCTACATCCGACGTGGCTTGCGGTTGTTCCCGGCGCTCATCGCGTCGGGTGTGGCTGTCGCGATCTACGCGGTCACGTGGGCACCGGATTCGCTTCGGGGCGACACGCTGTTCGGGTTGCCGTTCGCGCTCGCCTACCTCACGGACTACGCGGCGATGTTCGCCGACCGCGGCCTCGGGATGGTCAACCACACCTGGTCGCTCGCGATCGAAGAGCAGTTCTATCTCGTCTGGCCCCCGATCGTGGCGGTGCTGTTGGCCAAGGTGACTCGGCGCGCGGCAGTCGTCGGGTCGCTCGTCGCGATCGCGGTTGTGGTCCTCGCCCGGGCGCTCGTGTGGAGGGCAACGGGAAACATCGATCTCGTGTATTACCCACTCCACGCCCGCGCGGATGCTCTGCTCCTGGGTTGTGTGGGAGCGCTTGTGATGACCGCGTCACCTCGACGACGCGTCGAAGAATTGGCCCGGCGCGGCGGCAAGGTGGCCTGCGGGGCCGCGGTCGCGCTCGCGGCGATCGCCCTGGTCGCGACGACGACCAGCGGGTGGATGTACCTCGGCGGTTTGACGATCGTCGCTGCCGCAGCGCTCGTCGTGATCGCGCAGCTCGCCGGCCACCAGGACAGCTTCGTGGCCCGCATTCTGTCGTGGCGCCCTCTGACCGCCATCGGGGCGCTCAGCTACGGGCTCTACCTCTGGCACTTCCCGGTGTACGAGGCTGCCAAAGCCCACCTCGGACATCTTCCGTTCCGCTACCTGGTGGTGATCCAGGTGGGTCTCAGTTTCGTTGCGGCAGGCATCAGCTACTGGGTGGTCGAGCGACCGTTCCTTCGCCTCAAGACGAGGTTCGCCGCAAAGCCCTCGAGCTGAAGACCTCGGCGAGGAGAGCTAGGCCAGGCCGAGGCGTCGGCGGCGCGTGTCGATGCGTCGACGGGCCCACGTGGGCGGATCGACCAGTTCGACGTCTTCGCACTCGGTGGCGTGAGGGAGCATCCGAT
The DNA here is from genome assembly GCA_964629575.1 of uncultured Acidimicrobiales bacterium. Classification (GTDB taxonomy): domain Bacteria; phylum Actinomycetota; class Acidimicrobiia; order Acidimicrobiales; family Poriferisodalaceae; genus JAYPWI01. Next base: position 10,895 of record CAZVUM010000053.1, read on the forward strand.
ACCAGGTGACATGGCGTCTGATCGACGCGAGAACGCCGCCTCCCACGCCTGAGCGACCCGACTCGATCACCGGCCAGCACGCGGTGTTCGGCACGCCGAGGAGGGGAACGTCGGCTTCGGCGATCCCCAGGATTCCGCGCTGGATCATCGGTCGTTGCGTCATCAGATCACCTCGACGTGTTCGAGACCGCCGCGCAGCAGGTGTGCGTACGCGGCTCCGGTGTGTTCCCAACTGCGGCGCTCGGCCCATTCGGCGATTCGCTTTCCGAGGAGCTCACGGCGAGCGTCGTCGCGCGCGAGGCGACGCAGGCCCCGTCCGAGGCCCGCAGCGGAGGGTTCGACGAACTCGGCGATGTCCTGGCTCTCCATGTGCGCCGACCGCGCTCCCGTGGTGGTGATCGTCGGGACGCCGTAGTGGGCGAGGGCCGCGAAAGCTCCGTTGTTCTCGGCGGCTCCGGTGTCGTAGGGGAGGGCCCCTGCGTCGCTCATGAGCAGAAGGCGGGCGACGTCGGCCTGGTCCATCACGCGACCGTGCCAGGTGACCGAGTCGGTGATTCGAAGGTCGGCGGCGACGTCGACGAGGCGTTGGTGGTACCCGTCGACCGTGGGATCGAAGCGTCCGATCGCCTGGAGCCGCGCGTCTGTGCCGTCCGCTCTGAGGTCGGCGACGGCGTGGAGGAGTTCCTCCACTTTGTGTTCTCTGATGACGAATCCGAAGAACGTGACGAGGAACTCATCGATCGGGACGCCGAACCGGGCCCGCAGCAACCGGCGATCGCCCACCGGTGGTTCGATGATGTTGGAGCTGCAGGCGATGATGTCGGCGGGCTTACCGAGCTTGCGGTAGCGATCGATTCCCTCTGCGTGCCAGTGGCTGAAGCCGACGACTCGGTCGACGCTGTTGAGCAGCAGGGCCTTGGGGAGATGTCCGAAACGTCCCGGCTTCCAGAGCTCGTGGTACGTCATCACAGTGGGGACGTCGCGACGGCGCAGAGCCGGACCCAGCAGATGAGGCATCCACTCGAGACGGAACGCGTGAGCCTCGAACTGAAGGCACACCACATCGGGCTCGGTCGTCTCGATCCGATCGAGCGCTTCTCGCAGACCCCCGCGGGTGCCGGGGAAAGGTGCCGTGAGGACCGCATGGGACGGCGACGGTGTTGCCTCCTCGGCCCCCAACACGAGGACGGTGACCTCGAGTCCCTCGGCCGTCAGCGCGGCGGCGAGGTGTTCGCAGAAGTCGGCGTGGCCGGAGAGCTTCGGCGGGTAATGGGCGGTGACCAGCGTGACGCGCACTGCTCACACCGCCGTGACGGCGTAGGCGATGAAGCCGCACTGCTGGCCGAGGAAGGTGATGGGGAGCCGGTCGGGGAGATCCACCGGCTCGAGCGCTGGTTCGCTGAAGCCGTGGAGGCCGAATCGCTTCGACGCGTCGGCGAGATCCTTCGGTCGCAACGGGGTCCACGGCAGACCGAAAGCCTCGAACTCACCGGTGTCCACGGTGTCGTGCACGAGGTCGGTCGAGACATAGAGCAGGCCGCCTGGGCGCAGGATGCGGCGGCACTCGGCCAGCCACACGTCCCAGTCCACCCCGTGTTCGACGGTCGAACCGCTGACGATGACGTCGTGTGACCCATCGGCATAGGCCGTCTGCATCATGTTCTGGCAGCTGTAGCGAACCCGTCTGCTCAGAGGGCTGGCGGGAAGTCGCGGGTTGAGATCGATGGCCTCGACGTTGCGAAACCCCAGCCGGGCGAGGGCCCACGGACCCGGGGAGTTGTATCCCCCGTGGTCGATGATCCGGACCTCATGCGGTGCGTCGCGCAGCAGCTCGACGACGTTGGCCTCGTCCCAGCGTTTGGGACGATCCGCCGGAGGCAGAGCGGTGCCGGTCAGGAGCCGGTGACGAAGGCTCGCCAGCTTTCTGGTGCACCGGTTCTCCCGGTTCAGCTCGGCGATGGCGTCGTCGAGGTGGGAGTCCCGAAGCGCGTAGCGCGTCCACGTCGGCCACGTGTGGCTCGAGTCGCTCGTCATGGCGTTGCCTCGGCGGGCTGGGTGTGAGAGGTCAGCTGCTCGAGTTGCTCGCGGAGCGAACGGATCTCGAGCTGGAAGGAGTGGACGAGGTGCGCTGCGCTGATCTCCTCGGCCCCTGCCTCGCGCAACGTGTTGAGGGTCTCCGCCAACTGACTTGCGGTCACCACGTCGGCGGGGCTCGACGGCTCGAGGTTCTCGACCGTCGTGCGGATCGACGTGAGCTGGTCGTGCAGCCGATCCTGAGCCGATCCCTCGATGCGTTCCTCGAGCGAGGCGCGAAGCTCGATGAGCTGGCGACGGACTCCGTGCAGCTCACTGTGGTGGCGCTCCGCCGCGTCGGCCAGCTCTTGGCGGGACAGAACGACCATCTGTGCGAGATGCTCGACGACCTGGTGTACAGCGGCGGTCTGCGCACGGACCTCGGCGATCGCCTCTGCGTGCCCTTCGGTCATCTCTGTGACCGAGGCGGCGATCGCCGCCAGCTCCTCGCGCATCGGGCCGGCGTCCGTCGCCGGCGCCGGGTGGGCAGGTGTTGCCATCCGATGAGAGAGGTGGTCGATGGATCGCTCGATGTCGGCCATGCGCCGATGCGGATCTGACGCGTCCTTCTGAAACTCCGCCTTGAGCTGTTGGACGACGTCGAGGAGTTCGGTGAGGCCCTGCACTGGTGTCGCCGGCGATGCAGCTGGCGCGGGCGCGGGCGGATGGGGCTGAACCGCCGTCGCTGCAACCGGTGGAGCCATGTGCTGGATCGGCGGTGGTGCGGGACGGGGTGGACCCGGCGGTGGCGCGACGACCGCCGTGGCAGCGGGTGCGGGTGTCTGCGGGTTCGATTGTGGCGCTGCGGTTGCAGCGAGACTCGGCGTCGGCCGGGATGCCTGTGCGGCGTCGGGGCGACTCCAGGACGGCGCGTTGGGCGGGACGCGGCCTGGCTGGTCGACGATGTCGGCACAGCCGGCGAAGCGCCCGTGGCAGACCGCGCCGGTGCTCGGGCAGACGCAGTAGCCACCCTCTGGGGCGACGACCATGGCGTGTTCGGACGTCGAGTCGATGGAGACGCCGAACTCGTAGCAGCGTCCCATCAGCCGCCTCTTCGTCGATGGCTCATGGTTCCTCCCCGTGCCACAACGCTCGTCAACCGAGCCAGATCTGTTCATCACCCGGTCGGCGGGCCCGGCTCGTGGACAAGGATTTGGGTCCTACTGTCGGATGCATGAGCCGTGAACATGAGCCTTCGCCGAGCGGCGCCGCCGTGACGGAACCGCTCCGATTCGCAGGGACCCCGACCCCGATGACGCCGCTGGCGGGGCTCGCCCGCTCGCTCGGCCTTGGTGAGGACCGCCTGTGGGTCAAGCGCGACGACCTCACCGCCGTGGCCGGCGGGGGCAACAAAGCCCGCAAGCTCGAGTACCTGGTCGCGGACGCACTGGCCCGACGCGCCACTGTTCTGGTCACCGGTGGGGCCTCGCAGTCGAACCACGTCAGAACAACAGCGGCGGTTGCGGCGATGTTCGGGCTGCGGGCGGTCGGCGTTCTCGGCGGAAGGCGCGGCCCGGTGCCAGAGGGCAACCTGATCCTCGACGAGATCTTCGGAATCGAGCTCGTCGATGCGGTGGAGCGCTACGGCCCGGGCGATCTCGACGCGGCGATCGAGCACGAGTGCACGCGGTTGGCTGCCGAGGGCGAGGTTCCGTACCTGGTGCCGCTGGGCGGCTCGTCACCGATCGGCGTGCAGGGGTATGTGGAGGCGGCCCGGGAGATCGACAGTGGGGCGCCGGGCTCGACGGTCTACGTGGCGGTCGGTACCGGCGGGACGCATGCGGGACTCGCTGTAGGTCTGGGAGACCATGGTCGGATCCGCGGTGTCGACGTCGGCGCGCGACCCGACGTCGAGAACGTGATCGCAGAGCTCGCGGTGGCTGGCGCAGATCGAGCCGGCCGACCTCACCCCACCGGTGAGCCCGTCGTCGACACCACTCAGGTCGGCGAGCGGTACGGACGCAGTACGGCGGAGTGCCGGGCCGCGATCCGGCGGGTGGCGCGCAGCGATGGTCTCGTGCTCGATCCGGTCTACACAGCCAAGGCGATGGCGGCACTCATCGCCGACGCCGAAGAGGGCCGGCTCCCCGACGGTCCGGTGGTCTTCCTCCACACGGGCGGGCTGCCGGGCTTGCTCGTCGAACGTCACGCCAGAGGCCTGCTCGAGGACCTGGGCTGATCCGGGCTGGGCTGGGCTCGTCCGGTCTGGGCTGATCCTGGCGAAAGCGTGCTGTGCACCGTCTCGACATGTGCCAACATCTTGGGCACCAGAGAAAGGAGGTGGTCCACACAATGCCGAATAGTGACAGGACTCTGGAGGTGGCCGGGCGCTGAGGCGACCTGCCCACTGAGGGTGGAAGCCTCGGTGGTCGTGCTGCGGCGCGACACCAGGTGGCGACTCCACCCCGGACCACCACTTCCTCGTGATCCACGTGCTGGTCCTCACGTGGCAACGTCGAGCCAACGGCTCGGCGGGCAAGATGCACAAGGTCGAAGACGGGCCCCGGCGTGAGCCGGGGCCTTGTCGCGTCGGCGGACGGGACCGGGTGGCCAACCAGTGCTGGCCAACAAGTGCTTGCCAACAAGTGCTTGCCAATGAGGCGAAAGAAAGGTGCCGGTCCGACGGCGCCCCGTGCGCGGGATCGGGGCGCCGCCGGTCCGACTTGACTGCCCAGCGAACGCGGCTCGTGACCGCGTCATCACTCGGAGCAAGTGCCTGGCACCATAGCATGCGCTCCGTAGCGGCGTGACTACTGCGGGCGTGACGCTATTCACCGATCCGCGCGGTTCGCGCTCCCCGCCTGGCACTCGACGCCGTAGATTCCGCGCATGGACTTCGACTGGCCGTCCGACGACGATCCGCGCCGCATCGAGGTGAGGGACTGGCTCTCCGAGCACAACGGGGCACCCTCCCAGGAGGCGCTCGCCCGCCGCGGTTTCGTGGCGCCCCATTGGCCCGCGCCCTACGGGCTCGATGCCGATCCGATCCACCAGCTGATCATCGACGAGGAGCTCGCCGACGCAGGCGTCCGCCGCGCCGCGGGGGGAATCGGTTTGGGATGGGCCGGGCCCACGATTCTGTTCGCAGGCACCGACGAGCAGAAGGAAGCACACCTGTGGCCGATCCTCAGCGGCGAACACGTCTGGTGTCAGCTGTTCAGCGAACCCGATCACGGCTCGGACCTAGCGAACCTGAGCACTCGCGCGATCCGCGACGGTGAGCGCTACATCGTCAACGGCTCCAAGATCTGGTCGTCCGGCGCCCACCGGTCCGACTACGGGATCCTGATCGCCCGCACCGATCCCGACGTACCCAAACACCGCGGCGTGTCGTACTTCATCTGCCCGATGGACACCCCGGGCCTCGAGCTTCAGCCCATCGTGGACATGACGACGGCCCACTCGTTCAACCAGACCTTCTTCACCGACATGGAGCTTCCCCTCGAGAGCCGGATCGGGGACGAGAACGACGGCTGGCGGCTCGCCAAGGTCACCCTCGGCAACGAACGCGTGTCGCTCTCGGGCGAAGGGGCGCTGTGGGGGAGCGGGCCGAGCGCGGTCGATCTGCTCGACGTCGTGCGCGGCCAGGGAGGAGTGTCCGACCCGACTCTCAGGGACAGGGCCGCCCGGCTTCACATCGAGGGCGAGGTCTTGCGACTGATCCGGCTGCGCACCCTGAGCGCGGCGCTACAGGGACGACAACCCGGTCCGGAGGCGTCGGTCCGCAAAGCCTTGGCAGACGATCACGGCCAGCACGTCATGGGACTGGCCAAGGACCTCGCCGGGACCCACGGGATGCTCACCGACACCGGTCCGTCAGGGGCGCCTGCGGAGTTCCCGCGGTCGCACGCGGTGGTCGAGGGGTGGAACCACTGGCATGGCGGCTACCTCTTCTCACCCGCCTTGACGATCGGCGGTGGGACCTCAGAGGTGCAGCGCAACATCATCGCCGAGCGCGTGCTCGGCCTCCCGCACGACGTCGATGTTCAAGCGGGCCGCACCTGGTCCGAGGAGCGTCAGTCAGCATGAGCCCAGACCCCACGATCGTCCGGCGCTATGTGGACGATGCCTGGCGGAGCGACATCGTGCCGACGCTGGTCGACTACGTGACGATCCCCAACGTGAGCCCCGCCTATGACCCCGATTGGGCCGATCGCGGCCATATGGAACGGGCCGTGGAGCTGTTCGAAGGATGGGCGGCCGCTCGGTCGATCGCGGGCATGGAGGTCTCGGTCCATCGACTCGCTGGACTGACTCCGGTGATTCTCGCCGAGATTCCCGCCACCGTTGCCGAGCCTTCAGGGCGCAGCGTGTTGCTCTACGGACACCTCGACAAGCAGCCCGAGATGGTCGGCTGGGATGACGGGAAGGGCCCGTGGACCCCCGTGATCGAGGGCGAGCGGCTGTATGGCCGCGGCGGTGCAGACGATGGCTACGCGATGTTCTCCTCGCTCGTGGCCGTCGAAGCTCTGGTCGAGGCGGGGGGCGGCCACGAGCGCCTCGTCGTGCTCATCGAAGCGTCGGAGGAGAGCGGGAGCCCCGACCTGCCCGCACATGTCGATGCATTGGCCGACCGGATCGGCGACGTCGACCTCGTGGTGTGTCTCGACTCCGGGTGCGCCGACTTCGATCGACTGTGGGTGACCACCAGCCTGCGCGGTCTGGTGGGCCTCACGCTCGATGTCTCCGTGCTCGACGAGGGAGTGCACTCGGGTTCGGCGTCCGGGGTGGTCCCGTCGTCGTTCCGTGTCGTGCGCGCTCTCCTGGATCGGGTGGAGGACGCTTCGACTGGAAAGATCCTGCTGCCCGAGCTCACGTGCGAGATCCCCGACGACGTCCGCGAGCAGGTTGCCCGCACCGCTGATCAGGTGGCCGGCGATCTGGCCTTTCCCTACGCAGGGTCGACGACAGCGATGGCCGACGACGCAGTCGAGCTGCTCCTCAACCGGACCTGGCGCCCTGCGCTGTCCGTCGTCGGATTCGACGGCGCGCCTCCCCCTGGCGAGGCGGGCAATGTGCTCCGCCCCAACACCCGGGTGCAGCTGTCGTTTCGCCTTCCGCCACATGTCGATCCCGACATCGCGGCTCGGGCCGTCGTCGATGCCCTCACCACAGACCCTCCCCATGGCGCCCAGGTGACGGTGAGCGGAATCGAGTCCGCGCCCGGATGGGCTGCGCCGCCACTGCGACCGTGGCTCGCCGACGCACTCGACGAGGCTGGGAGGACCTTCTTCGCGGAGCCGGCCGGCTTCCTCGGCGAGGGCGGGTCGATCCCGTTCATGGGCATGTTGGGGGAGAGGTTCCCCGATGCTCAGTTCGTCGTGACCGGGGTGTTGGGCCCCGGCTCCAACGCCCATGGCCCGAACGAGTTTCTCGACATCCCGCTGGCTCGAAAGCTCACCGCAGCGGTCGCCTCGCTTCTCGATTCGCATGCGCGCGCGACCCAGCGCGGGCTGCCAGGATGACCGACGTGTCGACCGGCCATCTTCCTGAACTGGACTTCGACTGCCCACGCTGCGGCACGGCCACGGCTGCGGCTTTCTACGGACCGTGCGGGAGCTGTCGAGACGATCTTCGTGCCACGTTGGGTGGCGAGCAGCGCGACATCGAAGTGCAGGCCTACGAGCCGAAGATGAACGTCGTTCCCAATCAGATCGCCACCAAGGACTGACCGGCGCTTCAGTCCCAGGCGAGCGGATCACCCTGTCAACGCGCCTCGGCCCAGCTGCGGAGCCGCTCGATGGTCGCCTCCATCTCAGACGGGTCTCCGGCGAATGAGAACCGCACGTACTCGTGGCCGCGTTGTGGGTCGAAGTCGATCCCCGGCGTCGCGGCGATCCCGAGATCCAACAGCCACCGACGACACAACTCCTGACTGTCATCGGTGATGTGGCTGACGTCGGCGTACACGTAGAAGGCGCCGTCCGCCGGTGCGAGTCGATCGAGCCCCGCGTCTGGGAGGCCCGTGAGCAGGATGCGCCGGTTCTCGGCGTACCGGGAGATGTTGTCCTCGAGCTCCTCGGTGGCCTCGAATGCGCCGAGGGCGGCCCACTGGCTCACCGTGGGCGCAGCCACGGTCGCGTTCTGGGCGAGTCGTTCGACGGGCGACACCAGGTTCTCTGGAAGAAGCAGCCAGCCGAGTCGCCAGCCCGTCATCGAGAAGTACTTGGAGAAGCTGTTGACCACGACGGCATCTGCCCAGTGGTGTGCGGCCGTCGGCGCCGGCGTGCCGTACGTGATCCCGTGGTAGATCTCGTCGCTGATCAGGCGGACCCCGTTGTCGCGACACCACCCAACGAGCGCGGCCAACTCGTCGGGGAGAAGCATCGTCCCCGTCGGGTTGGAGGGACTGGCGACAACAAGGCCATCGATGGGGCCGAGGGTCGCCAACAGTTCGGGCGACGGTTGGAAGCGAGTCTCCGGGCCAACCGCCAGATCGACGACCTCGACGTCGAGCGCCGACAACGTGTTGCGGTAGCAGGGGTATCCGGGAGAAGGCACCACCACCTTGTCGCCTGCTTCAAAGCATGCGAGAAACGCGAGCGTGAACGCCCCACTTGCGCCCATCGTCACCACGAATCGGTCCGGCGAGACGTCGACGTCGTACCACTCCCGATAGTGCCGAGCGAGGCGCTTGCGCAGCGGCTCGATGCCGACCGCGGACGTGTAGCCGAGGACCTCGTTGTCGATCGCTGCGATCGCCGCTTCTCGAGCGAGCTTGGGCGCGGGGGTTGCCGGTTGGCCGACCTCGAGATGCAGGACATCGCCACCGGCCTCCTCGCGCTCATCGGCCGCGCGCATCACCTCCATCACGAAGAACGGGGCGATATCGGTGCGGCGCGAGACCTTCAGGGCCATGCCCGGCATCGTAGGAGCCACCCGGCCGGCGAGAGGTGCCGGTCTGGCTAGCCCCTGTTGTCCTCGCTGTCCCCAGGGCGCGAAGACGATGCCTGATCGGGCGAAGTCTCTGTGAGATCGACGGTTTCTCTGATGTCGACATCGGGGTCCGGGAGCTCGATGTCCACCGTTTCGACGCGGCGTAGACGCCGGAGGTACACCGCCGCGTAGTCGCGTACGGCTGCGTCGCACGCCTGCTCCGAACGGCGCTGGTTGTCCGGGCCGCGCAGGCGCCGGAGCAGGACCGCAATGCCCGCGGCAGCCACCGCGGCCATCACCAGCGCCGGATCGCGCGACAGGACTTCGACCATCAATGAGCATCGGTCGGCTGGTCTGGTCCATGCTGAAGGCGTGGGAACGGCGTTGATGACCGACCTGTACGAGCTGACGATGCTCGATGCGGCGCTGCGTAGCGGCGTGGCCCACCGCCGGGCGACCTTCGAGGTGTTCGCTCGACGTCTGCCGCCGGGTCGCGGGTATGGGGTGGTCGCCGGCCCGGGTCGGCTCGCCGAACTCCTCGTCGACTTTCGATTCCGCGACGCCGACCTCGCGTACCTCGCTGGCCTCGGTCGCTTCAGCGAGGAACTGCTCGAGCATCTGCGCGAGTTCCGCTTCGACGGGGATGCGTGGAGCTATCGCGAGGGTGACCTGTTCGTTCCGGGAAGCCCGGTGCTCCGGGTCGATTGTCGCTTCGGCGCCGGACTCCTCCTGGAGACGCTGGTGTTGAGCGTGCTCAACCACGACTGTGCGGTCGCGTCAGCCGCGGCACGGATGCACGACGTCGCGCTGGGACGCCATCTGATCGAGATGGGTGGTCGACGCACGCACGAAGAGGCGGCCGTGGCGGCGGCGCGCGCGGCGTGGCTCGTGGGCTTCGACGCCACGAGCAACACCGAGGCGGGTGCCCGATTCGGTGTTCCCACCGCGGGCACGTCGGCGCACGCGTTCACGCTCGCCCACGACGACGAGGAGTCGGCGTTCGAGGCCCAGATCATCGCCCACGGGCTCGAGACCACGCTCCTCGTCGACACCTATGAGATCGACACCGGTATCGACCGAGCGCTCGCTGCTGCCAAGGGGCTCGGGGGGTTTCCCGGCGCCATTCGCATCGACTCTGGAGATCTCGCGATCGAAGCTCAGCGGGCCCGTCAGCGTCTCGACGCCGCAGGGGCGACGGCGACCCGCATCGTGGTGTCCGGCGACCTCGACGAGTACCGGATCGCCGATCTCGCAGACGACCCGATCGACGGCTACGGCGTCGGGACCCAGCTGGTCGTCGGGTCGGGCCACGCGACCGCGGGGATGGTTTACAAGCTGGTCGCTGTGGCTCGCGGCACCGGTACGAGCGAGCCCGTCGTTCCTGTGGCGAAGTCCTCGGAGGGCAAGGCGACCCGAGGTGGGGTCGTTCGCCCGTACCGCATCGTGCGCGACTCGATCGCCTCCGCTGAGATTCTCGTCGAGCACGATCGGCCCGGTCCCGTCGACAGCAGGCCGCTGCACGTCCCGCTGGTCCGTGGCGGCGTGCCGTCCTATGAGACGTCGCTGACCGCCGACCGCGACTTTCATCAGCGGGCGCGAGCCGAGCTTCCGGCCGAGATGCGCGACCTCGAAGCGCACCCGGCCTTCGATGCGGTCGCTGCAGCCGGAGTCGACTCGGGCTGAGCTCGTCAGTGGGTGGTGTAGCTTGCGGTTCCTGACCTCTCGCCGGTGATTCATCCCCCTGCGGTGAAGCGGAGATCCGGCGCGACCAGCGCCCCGTCTTCGGCGGCCACCGCGGCGCCGAGGAACGCGCCGGCTTCGGCGCCCGCAGCAAGGGCCTTGGGTACGTCGATGACGCGCGGGCCGTCGCGTCGCACCGTCGCCACTGCAGGCCGGTCTGCTCTGATCCTGTGCTCGCGATCCCCGTCGAATGCCAAGACTGTGGGACCGACGAGCTCGACCGGTTGATCGAGCTCGATCCGCTCGGCCGACAGCACCGGCACGTGCCGGTAGAGCCCTGGTGCGATCGGAGCAGCCACGATCTGGCCGCCCGGGCCGCATCGCACTCGCACGGCGGCGTCCTCAGAGCCGCGGCACTCGTGGACGAGTCCTGCGATCGACGAGACGCCGATCGAGTCCGGTTTGGCGTTGGTCACCACCAGATCGCGGAGGTTCTGCGGCTCCACGGGCATCCGGTTGCCGACGAAATCGTCTGCGAGGGTCACGGCGTCGATGAGGGCCAGGTCGGTGACGCCGTCTCCGACGTCGAGGTGGATCATCTTGGTTCGCGGTGCTGTCGTCTCGAGCGGTGCGATTCCCGCAGCGACGAGACCCGCAGCCGCTCCCGCGACCGTGGGTTCGACGAGGCTCGGGAAGACGTTGTTGGTGCCGGTGGACATCGGGACCAGGACGACCTCGGGCCAGACCTGGGCGATCGTTCTGTTGGTCCCGTCTCCTCCGAGGGTCACGAGTACCTCCACGCCGCGCTCCCTCATCGCCAGCGCCGCCCGTTTGGTGTCGTCGGGTGCCACCGAGGCGCCGATGTCGAGGATCTCGAGGTCTGCCTCGACCGTGAGGTCGGCGAGCGCGCCGCTCGCGATTCGGAACGGCTCCTGCATCGCGATGATGTGGTCGGCGCCGGCGGTGACGGCCCCGATGACGGCACGGGCGATGCGGTTGCGCTTGTCCTCGGCTGTCGATACGCCGCCCCGCGCAGCAACGCGACGAATGTCACGGCCGGACACGGGGTTCGCGATGACGCCGACGGTGATGGGCATGGGCCAGAGTGTGGTCCATTCTGGGCAGAGGAGGCGTATTCAGTGCACGAGCAGCCGCCCGTGGTCTTGACGATCGCAGGCTCCGATTCGAGTGGGGGTGCCGGTCTTCACGCGGACGTGCGAACCATGTCGGCGCTCGGCGTTCACTGCGCCACGGCCGTCACGCTCGTCTCGGCCCAGAACACCGCCGAATTCCGGTCGGCGGTCCCGATGCCGCCCGGAATGGTCCTCAGCCAGATCGAAGCAGTTCTGGATGATCTTCCCGTTGTGGCCACCAAGACGGGGCTCCTGTTCACCGAGGCCAACATCCACGCCGTGGCCACCATCGCAGAAAACGGCCGCCTTCCCCTTCTCGTCGTGGACCCCGTGATGGTGGGGATGCAGGGCAGGAGCCTCTATGACGCCGACACCGAGAAGCTGATCGCCGAGCGCTTGGTTCCACACGCTCGGGTGATCACTCCCAATCACCTCGAGGCGGGCCGCCTTCTCGGTCTCGAGCTCACCGGTGACCTCGACGAGCTCGTCGACGCGGCCCGGCAACTCGGTGAGCTGGGACCCGAGGCCGTGGTGATCTCCGGTGGCCGTCGCTCCGTCGATGGAACAGCGCCAGTCGTCACCGATGTGTGCGTTGTGGGCGAGCAGGTGACGATGCTCGAGTCCCCCTGGGTCGAGACCCCCAACGTTCGTGGATCGGGCGACACACTCTCGGCGGCCATCGCTGCTCGTCTGGCGATCGGCGACACGGTGATCGACGCCCTCCGCTCGGCGCACGCATTCACGGCCGAAGCGCTGCGGGTGAGCGCGTCGTGGCGCCTCGGAGCGGGGCAGGGGCCGCTCGGCCACTTCCACAGCCCTCGCTGACCACGGCCGGGCCCGGCGGGGGCCTCCCGCCTAGACTCGAAGGGTCCGGTGTGTACCAACGGGGAGCCAGCGATGACTCGTGAGCAGTGGCAGTCGGCCTATGAGGCAGGTCGGGTCCGCGACGTCGACTACGAGACGATGAGCGGTCTCCCCGTGGAGCCTCTCTACGCTCCTGCCGACGGCGACGTCGACGACAAGATCGGCTGGCCGGGCCAGTACCCCTACACGCGCGGCGTCCATCCGAGCGGCTACCGCGGTCGGCTGTGGACCATGCGTATGTTCGCTGGCTTCGGTACCCCTGAGGACACCAACACTCGGTTCAAGGAGATCCTCGAGGCAGGTGGCGGCGGGTTGTCGACGGCCTTCGACATGCCGACGTTGATGGGCCTCGACTCCGACGATGTGCTGTCGATCGGCGAGGTCGGTCGCTGCGGTGTGGCTGTCGACACCATGGCCGACATGGAGACGCTCTACGACGGGATCGACCTCGAGAGCACCACCACCTCGATGACGATCAACGCTCCCGCAGCGGTCATCTGGGCGATGTTCGTCGGCAACGCCGAGAACCAGGGCGCCAGCCGGGCCAAGGTGGGCGGCACGCTGCAGAACGACATCTTGAAGGAGTATCAGGCGCAGAAGGAATGGGTATTCCCGCCCCGGCCGTCGATGCGGCTCGTGGCCGACACGATCGAGTTCGCCTCCAACGAAATGCCGCGCTGGAACTCCGTGTCGATCAGCGGGTACCACATTCGCGAAGCGGGCTCGACGGCCGCGCAGGAGCTGGCATTCACCCTCGCGAACGGGTTTGCCTACGTCGAAGCCGCCATGGCGAGAGGCCTCGACGTCGACGAGTTCGCCCCCCGACTCAGCTTCTTCTTCAACGCCCACATCGACTTCTTCGAAGAGATCGCCAAGTACCGGGCAGCTCGGCGTATCTGGGCCCGTTGGCTCAAGGAGCGCTACGGCGCCAAGGACGAGCGCTCGATGATGATGCGCTTCCACACCCAGACGGCCGGTGTCTCGCTGACCGCCCAGCAGCCGGAGATCAACATCGCCAGGACCGCCATCGAGGCCCTTGCCGGCGTTCTCGGCGGTACGCAGAGCCTGCACACCAACTCGATGGACGAGGCTCTCGCCCTCCCGACCGAGAAGGCGGCCCGGATCGCGCTGCGCACACAGCAGATCGTGGCGCACGAGACCGGCGTCACCAACGTCGTCGATCCGCTCGGCGGCAGCTGGTTCGTGGAGGAGCTGACCGACCGCCTCGAGGACGAAGCCGAGGCCATGTTCGCCCACATCGACTCCACGGGCGACGGGTCGATGCTCGAGGGGGCCTTCCATCTCATCGACGAGGGCTGGTATCAGGGTGGCATCGCGGATGCGGCCTATGACTTCGAGAAGAAGATCAACGCCGGGCGCCGGGTCGTGGTGGGTGTGAGCGATTTCACAGAGGGCAACGAAGAGGACGAGATCGATCTCCTCAAGATCACGAGCGAGGACGAGCAGAGGCAGATCAAGCGGCTTCAGCAGGTGAAGGCCGACCGCAACCAGGCTGCCGTCGACGACGCCCTCATGGCTCTTCGCCGCGCCGCGGAGACCGATGCCAACCTGATGCCCCACCTCATCGACACCGTCCAGAGCTATGCCACTGTCGGCGAGGTCGTGAACACCCTGGCGGAGGTCTTCGGCCGCTACCAGGAGCGCCCCTTCATCTGATCCCGGCCGATTAGGTACCTGGAGCGCTCCTGGAACCTATTTGTGCATCTGATGCCGGCTTACTGGCTCTATGGCTGACATCACTGGATGAGAGTTCGCGCCGCGCCCGCGGCTAAGTTGGCCTTCTCGCGCGCAAGGGGGTCAGCCGCCGTTGAAACCGCTCGGCATCCTGATGGGATTCGCGGTGCTCATGGTGGCCTGCGGCGGCGGCACGGATCAGACCGCCATGGAACGCGAGCTGCAGACCGCGCTCGCCGGCGAGCTGACACCTGTCGAGATCAAAGATGTCGCCTGCCCTGAGGATGTCGAGCTCACACCGGAGTCGGTGTTCCTCTGCGGGGCCGAGGTCGAGAGCTCCTACTACGAGGTCCAGGTGACCGTCATCGACGCGCAGGGTCGCTTCGAGTACGAGCGGCGTCACGCGGTTCTCAACGTCGTCACCACCGAGCTGCAGCTCGAAGCCGATGTCACCGAGGCGCTCGGCTTCGAGGTCACGACCAACTGTGGCGACAACGAGTACCTGATCGTCTCGGTGGGGAACACGTTCCAGTGCACGCTCGTGCGCGAAACGGGTGCAACGCGCAACGTCGAGGTGCAGGTCGAGAACGCCGACGCGGTGATCACCTGGCAACTTCTCCCGAACTGAACCGTCCGAACCGTGCCGCTACTGCTCGACGTCGATGGCCTCGCCGCGTTCCACCCGACCAAGCCGCTCTTCGACGACCTCTCGTTCACGGTCTCCGACGGAGAATGCGTCGGAGTCGTCGGGATCAACGGCTCGGGAAAGTCGACGCTGCTGCGCATCCTTGCCGAGCTCGAACGCCCCCAGCGAGGTGAGGTTCGCCGCCGGCGCGACCTCCGCATGTCGGCCATGTGGCAACGACCCGAGCACGCAGGCAGGACCGTCGGCCAGATCGTCGGCGACGACTGGCGGGCTCGTGCTGCCCTCGATCGTCTCGGCCTGGCGGGCCTCGATGGTCGCCTCGTCGACGACCTCTCTGGTGGCCAGGCGCGCCGAGTGGCTCTCGCGGCTGCCCTGGTCGACGACACCGCCGACCTCTTGATCCTCGACGAACCGACCAACCATCTCGACATCGATGGGATCGACTTCGTCCGGGTGACGCTCGCCGAGCACCGCGGTGGAGTCGTCCTCGTGACCCACGATCGCCATCTGCTCGAGAGTGTCGCGACGCGGGTTGTCGGCCTGTCGCAATCCGGCTGCCACGTCACCGAAGGCGCGTACAGCGAGCATCTCGATGCGATCGCCGCCGCTGCGGATCGAGCGGATCGAGCCGAGGCCACCCGGCGGATCCTGGCTCGCAAGGAGCTCGAATGGCTGCGCCGGGGAGCCCGAGCGCGGCGCAGAAAGCCCAAGGCGCGACTTGCCGTCGCGCACAAGACACTGGCCGAGCCGGACCGCAACGACGACCGATCCGCCCCGCTGGCCTTGGAGGAGTTCCGAAGCTCGCGGCTCGGGAAACGGGTCATCGATCTTGTCGGTGTGAGCGGCGCACACGATGACGGCGTGCCGCTCTTCGAGGGTGTCGACCTGTTGCTGGACCCGCGGGCACGGATCGGGGTGATCGGCCCCAACGGCGCAGGCAAGACCACGTTCCTCGATGTTCTCGCCAGCCGCCGCGCACCGCTCTCGGGCGAGGTGGAGCGAGGTGCAACTGTTCAGGTCGGCTACTTCGACCAGAGCGGTTCGTCGCTCGATCCGCAGTGGACAGTGGAGGACGTCGTTGCGGGCCTGGGCAACTCGCTCGAACATCGCCAAATCGCGTTGCTCGAGCGCTTCTGGTTCGAGCCGGCGACGCATCGGGCGCCGATCGCCACCTTGTCAGGAGGAGAACAGCGCCGCCTCCAGCTCCTCGCGCTGCTCGCGGCCGAACCCAACGTCCTTCTTCTCGACGAGCCGACCAACGATCTCGATCTCGACACGCTGCGCGCCCTCGAAGCGTGGCTCGACGACTTCGACGGGGCGCTCGTCGCGGTGACCCACGATCGCACGTTTCTGGAGCGAGTCGTCGAGCATGTGATCGCGATCCGCGATGGCTCGCTCGAAGTGCTCGGCGCGGGCGACGCGGTCTGGGAGCGGGCGAGAGGCTCGAGCCGGTCCGGTGGATCGCGCGCAAACGCGGGTCGCGTCTCCTCCACCGAGCCCACGTCGGGGCCGAAGCGACGCTCGCCGAGCACGCTGCGCCACGCCCTCGCCAAGGTCGAGCATGAGCTGACCGAGGCCCAGCAACAGCGCGACGGTCTGGCCGTGGAGTTGGCCGGCGCGGCCGACCACCAAACGCTCGCGGACCTCGGAAGAGCGTTGGCCGAAGCGGAGGCTGCCGTCGCCGCGGCCGAGGAACGCTGGCTCGAGGTCGCAGAGGAAGCAGAGGGCATCGTCGCCGAAGGGGAGGGTTAACCTGGCGCGGTGGCTCGCTCCTCCTACGACCGATCCGGACAGCTCCGCCCGTTGAAGGAGCGGAACCCGATGGCCTACTGGACCGCCGTCGTCGTCGTCCTGGCGATGTTGGCGACCGGGTTCGCGGCCCTCGCATCGCTTCTCTGACCGGAGATGCCCGAGATTGACGAGGCGTCGTTCTCCGAGCTCGACACGACGACCCTCTATGAGATCCTTCGGCTTCGAGTGGACGTCTTCGTTGTCGAGCAGGACTGCGCCTACCCCGAGCTCGACGGCCTCGACGAGGACGCCCGTCACTGCTGGATTCGCGACGGCGATGCGATCGGCGCCTACCTACGCGTGATCGACGATGTCGATGCCCGCCGCATCACGCGCGTCGTGACACACCCTCGCTCCCGCTCGAAGCAGCTTGCGAGGGCGCTGATCGAACATGTTCTGGCAACGACGGATCCGCCCTGGGTGCTCTCCGCTCAGACCTACCTTCGCGACTGGTACGGCGGCTTCGGCTTCGTCGAGGTGAGCGAGGACTACGTGGAGGACGGAATCCCCCACGTCGACATGCGCCGCTCGGACTGAGGCGCCGCACGCGGAGGGATGAGCGGCTGCGCCCGCGTCGGTGGGATCGGGGGCGTCAGGCGTCGAGCTCGTCGTGGATCAGCCCGACGACCATCTCACCCGGGTCGAGCTGGCCGGCGAGCGAGCCGCCCCAGGTCGCGTCGCCGAAGGTGAAGATGCCGCCGTCCTCAGCGGCGAGCCAGTAGCCGTACCCGGTCGTGCTCGACGCCATGCCCACCACCGGTTGGTTGAGCGCGATCGCACCTGTCGATCCGAGGTAGGCGGCGTCGCCGAAGGTGAAGATGCCGCCGTCGCGTGCGACGAGCCAGTAGCCGTTTCCTGTGGGTGTGGATGCCATACCGACGATCGGTTGGTTGAGCGCAACCGCCCCCATGGATCCGAGGTAGGTGGCATCGCCGAAGGTGAAGATGCCGCCGTCGCGTGCGACGAGCCAGTAGCCGCTTCCGGTGGGCGTGGATGCCATACCGACGATCGGTTGGGCGAGCCAGATGTCACCCGCCGATCCGTGGAACGCGGCGTCCCCATAGGAGAAGATGCCGCCGTCTTCGCCGACCATCCAGTAGCCGTTTCCGGTGGGCGTGGATGCCATACCGACGATCGGTTGGGCCAGGGCGATGTTGCCGGCGGAGCCGAAGTACCCCGCGTCCCCGTAGGCGAAGATGCCTCCGTCCTGGGCGACGAGCCAGTGACCCTCGCCGCTCGGCGTTGGGGTTCCGCCGACCACGGGCTGGTTGAGCGCCGGCTGGAACGACGCTGCGCCGAGCGTTCCCGGCCGAATGACCCGTCCGAACGACGTCAGGAGCTGGTAGTCCTCCGCGATCAAGGGCGCGGTTCCCCACTGGGAGTCGGGACCGGCGAGCCCACCGACGATTGCCGCCAACGGGTCGACCAGGCCCTCGCCGAACTCGTGATCCCGCCCTGCGGGCCCGAGGTCGATCGCTGTCACTCCGAGGACGTCGCGGACCTGACTCGCGGTGAGCTCGGGAACTGCGGCACGAACCAGGGCTGCCGCTGCAGCGACGTAGGGCGCGGCCATCGATGTTCCGCTCGAGCTCGCATACAGCTGATCGCCGTTGCCGTGGAGGCTGTAGATCCCGCTCCCCGGACCGGCGATGTCGACCCACGACCCGTGGTTGGAGAAGTACGAGCGCGTGTCGTTGGAGGCGGTGGACCCCACAGCGATCACCTCGTCGATCGCTGCCGGGAAGGTGATGGGGTTGTCGAGATGTCCGGAGTTTCCGGCCGCTGCGATCACGACGACGTCGTTGGCTTCGGCGTAGTCGACCGCGGCGCGCAGCGTCGAGGAGTCAAAGGTCGATCCGAGGCTCAGGTTGAGGACGTCCGCGCCGTTGTCCACGGCCCAGATGATTCCTGCCGCGACGTCGGCCGTGGAGCCGGTGCCCACGCTGTTGAGCACGCGGACCGGAAGGATCTGTACGCCTGGGGCGCCGCCGGCGACTCCAAGGCCGTTGTTGGCGTTCGCCGCGATGATTCCTGCCACGTGGCTGCCGTGGTAGTGGTCGGCGAGGGTCCCGTCTCCTCCCGGGTCGACGAAGTCGTTGCCGGGAATGACCCGCCCGGCGAGGTCCTCATGGGTGGCGCGCACCCCTGTGTCGATCACTGCGACGATGACCCCGGATCCATCGGTCGTCGGCCACGCCCCCTCGAAGTCGAGGCGATCGAGAGCCCACTGGCTTCCGCGGTAGGGGTCGTTGACGAACGCCTGGACCGTGGCGTTCGGCTCGACCACCAGCACATCTGGGTCACTGGCAGCGGACGCGCTGAACGCTCCGGCCGTCGACGAACTTACGGTGTATGTCCTGACCTCGAGACCGCCGTCGTCGGTGCGTTCGACCACGACCATCTCGGTCTGGCTCACCGGACCGTCGTCCGCCGACACGGCGGTGGGCGCCAGGACTCCGACCGCGATCGCGAAGGCCGCGAGCGCGGTGATCAGCTGCCAGCAAGCACGCAGGCGACCACCGAAGACCATCGCTACTCCCGAGGACGTCGGTCATCGCGGGTCGATGACCTCCCGGGTTTCTTTCGGGAGATTCGTGGTCGATCTTGAGGCGCGGGCCCGCGTGCGTCTCGCGGTTGTGATGAGCCTCTGGTCGCTGTCGGTCAGGCGTGGGCGTCGGTCAGCGCAGGTGACCGAACAACGCTCCGAGCTGGCTGATGTCGCCCTCCACATGGACGGCGTGCGCAGCGACGGCCTCCGCCCACGACATCTGGCCGTTGACCAGTGACCTGTACACCTCGCCGGTGGTCCGCACGACCGCCACGGGCTGGGCTGGGGGGTGAGCGCGAGCGCGTAGCCGGCCGGCGTCGAGTTGGGCGGCGATCGAGTAGTCGTCGATGTCGATCCGACATTCGCCGGTTCGGATGTCCGCAGCCGGGGCCGCGGCCGAGACCGCGTCGGGTCCGCAGTGGCGCGCCACCATCGCGAAGGCGGCCGCCCGTGGTTCCGAGACCGACCTGCCGTCGGTGAACCTCTCTCCCCACAGCGCGAGCTGCACGATGAGTGGTTGAAGCTCCTCGCCGATCGGTGTCAGTTCATAGACCGTGCTCGCCGCGGGCGGCGGGAGTTCGGTGCGGTGGATGATCCCGTTGGTCTCGAGGTGTCTGAGGCGTTCGGCGAGCAGGTTGGTGCTCAGACCGTGCAAGCCGTCGTTCAGATCGGTGTACCGCTGAGGACCGAGGAGAAGCTCTCGGACGATGAGCAGGGTCCATCGTTCGCCGAGGAGGTCCAGCGCGACGGCGAGTCCGCAGTCGGGAAGG
The DNA here is from genome assembly GCA_964629575.1 of uncultured Acidimicrobiales bacterium. Lineage (GTDB taxonomy): Bacteria > Actinomycetota > Acidimicrobiia > Acidimicrobiales > Poriferisodalaceae > JAYPWI01. The sequence continues at coordinate 30,971 of CAZVUM010000053.1, forward strand.
TCGTAGGTGCGACGAGCCACGGGAGACAACTGTAGCGGTCCACGCAGAAACACCTACCTCATACTGCAGAAGTTGCAATTGAACACTTCAAAAAGCTATAGTGAATGTCATGTCAGTAGCCCATGCCCCCAGACCTGACCTTGGAAAGCTTGACCTGGGAAACCTTGATCTGGGAAACCTTGACCTGGAGCTCCGGTTCGACGAGTGGATCGCTCCCGAAGCCGCCTTCGTGCGCCGTGTCGCGGCGCAGTACACCCGCACCGCCTCCGATGCGGACGACTTGGCCCAAGAGGTCTTGACCAGGGCGTTTCGCGGCATCTCCGGGTTCGACGGCCGCTACCCCCGTGCGTGGCTGCGTCGGATCATCGCCAACACCGCCGCGAGCAACGCGCGGCGCCGACGCCTCGACGAGGTCGTTCTCGAATACGAGCCGCCGGTTCTCGCAGAGAACCTCGGCGCGGTCGAGCGCTTCCGTCCCGACGTGATCACCATCGACACCACGCTGGATCCGGCGCTGGAATCTGCGGTCACAGGTCTGTCGTCCGATCACCGCGAGATCGTCGAGCTCGTCGACGTGAAGGGGCTCACGTACGAGGAGGCGGCCGAGGCGCTCGGCGTGCCGATCGGCACGGTCATGAGCCGACTCCACCGTGCGAGGTCCCGCCTGCGCGAGGCACTGCGCGGCACCCATCTGGACCGTGCGACCTCGAGGACGGCCGTCGCGCCGGTCTGATCGACGCCGTGGCTCAGGCGTTCACGTCGACGACGGTGCGGCCTTGGACCTGTCCGGCGAGGATCTCCGGGCCGAGCCCGATCACCGTCTCGAGCCCCACGACTGTCGCCATCGACGACAGCACTTCACCGTCGATGAGCTGAGCCAGCCGTTCCCATGCCCGCTGGCGCGGCTCGAGCGGGCACATGACCGAGTCGATTCCCAGAAGGTTGACGCCCCTCAACAGGAACGGGATCACGGTGGTATCGAGGTCGTTGCCACCGGCGAGGCCGCACGCGGTGACGCTCGATCCGTAGCTCATCTCTGCGAGGACGTGGGCCAGGGTGCTGCCACCCACCGCGTCGACGCAGCCACCCCAGCGTTCGCCGAGCAGCGGTCGCCCCGCCGGTTCGACGAGTGTGTTGCGGTCGACGATCTCGGTCGCGCCGAGGCTGGTGAGATAGTCCGCCGTCTCGGGCCGCCCCGTGGAGGCTGCGACGGCGAGCCCGGCGCGGGCGAGGAGATGAATGGCGACGCTTCCGACCCCACCTGCGGCGCCGGTCACCAGTACCGGCCCTTCGCCGATCCCGTGATCTTCGAGTGCCTGGACGGCGAGCATCGAGGTGAACCCGGCGGTGCCGATCGTCATGGCGTCGAGGTTGGTGAGCCCGTCGGGGAGCTTCACCAGCCACTCGCCGCTGACCCGCGCCTTGGTGGCGTAGCCGCCCCAGTGGATCTCGCCGACCCGCCATCCGGTCAGCACCACCCGATCACCAGTGCTGAATCCGGCGTGTGAGGAGTCGGCAACCGTGCCCGAGAAGTCGATCCCCGGGACATGTGGGTAGTCGCGCACGAGCCGGCCGATGCCGCCGAGGATCATGCCGTCCTTGTAGTTCAAGGTGCTGTAGTCGATGTCGACTGTCACGTCCCCGTCGGGGAGGCGGTCGTCGTCGAGCTCGACGACATCGGCGGAGACCTTCCGGTCCTCTTCGTTCAGCAGCACGGCTCGGAAGGTCATCTGACACCTCGGTGGGTCGCTCGACGGATCGGCGGCGACGTTAGCGGGATGGGAGGCGGCGGGGCGGGCTCTCGCGGGTCGGTCAGGGGAGGGATGTCTCACTTGTCGGGGCGGAGCACCTCGTCGATAGGCTGGGCCCATGTCCGAACACGCCTCCGTGACCGTCACCGAGCCGGCGCTCGAGAAGATCTTGGGCCTGCGCTCCAGCGAACAAGATGCCGACAAGCTCGCCTTGCGGATCGAGGTCACCGGTGTCCACGGCGTGGACTACACCTACGACTTGGCCTTCGAACTGCTCGACGAGGCGGACCCGACCGACCAGCCCTTCCACGTGGGCGGCGGACTCACCGTTCTCGTGCCGGACAAGGATCTCTCCAAGCTCGACGGCGCCGCGCTCGATCTGCCCAGCAACGGCAACCAGCCAGGCCTCGTACTGCGCAACCCCAACCGCCCCGATCTCGGGCCCAACAGCCAGCTCGACATGAGCGGCACGATCGAAGAGCAGATCAACGAGGTCCTCCTCAAGCGCATCAACCCGTCGATCGCGGCCCACGGCGGCTTCGCCGAGCTCGTTCGGGTCGACGGCAACATCGCGCTCGTGAAGCTCGGCGGCGGATGTCAGGGCTGCGGGATGGCCAACGCCACCGTGACGGCAGGGATCGAAAAGACGCTGTGCGAGCTCGTGCCCGAGATCGAGCACGTCCTCGACATCACCGACCACGAGTCCGGCGAGAACCCCTACTTCGCCAACGCCTGATCCCCGCCAAAGACGGCGGGGCAAGAGCGCAAGGTGTTCTGGGCGCGTGACAGCCCGGATTCCGAGCGCTGGTGCTCCCGAGAGCCGGGTCTGCGGGCGTGGCGGCTCCCAGAAGCGCCCGCCCCGAGGTGGCGCGCTGCGCCCGGACTGTCACGCGGCGTCTGAGCGGAGAAGTCGCGCCATCTCCGCGCAGAGCGCTTCGGGGCGCAGGTCGACGTCCCACCACGTGTAGCGGTACGGCTGCCATCCGAGTGCGACCACCTTGTTCTGCACGGTTCGGTCGCGCCGAAAGATCGCCTCATCACGGTGGAAGCGATACCCGTCCAGCCAGATCGCGGCCCGCTGCTCCTCGTACGCGTAGTCGACCCGACAGACGAAGTTGCCGCCCCGGTCCAGGATCACGAGCTGCGGTTGCGGAAGCGGGAGCCCCGCGCCCGCAAGAAGTCCGAGGAAGCGGTCTTCGAGCTCTGATTCGTTCCGGTCGCTCCATTCGAGACGGCTCACCACGAGCTCGCGGCAGGCGGTGATGCCCGGACGCCCTTTCCTCGCGACCTCCTCGACCATTCGACCGAGATCGGCGTGGGTCATCAGGTCGAGCCGGACCGCTGCGTCCGCGACCCTGGCGGTCAGCCACGGCTTCACCCCTGCCAGATCGAGCACCGTCCGCGCCGGCGTGGTGATCGGGATGGCGTTGTGCTCGGTCACGTAGCGGCCGATGAGGTCACGCGATCGGTGCGCGTTCCATGAGCGTCGGCGGGGGAGCGGCCGAGGCGTCGTGACGTCGATCAGGCCTGGCCGCCGATCGAGGAGCCCGTAGAGCACAGCAGCCGTCTCGTGTGAGGCGACGGCGTCCGGCCCGCTGGACAGGACAGCTGCGAGCACGGCTCGATGCCATGTGGGGGGAGCGCCGGCGAGCGCAACGACGTGATCCGCGACCTCGGTGTAGTGGCCTCGGGTGATCCGTCGTGCGACGAAGTTGCTGTCCCCTCCGTTTTGGTAGATCTGGGTCCGGCTGAGAAGCCCGTGTTGGGTTGCCGCGAGCCGGGCGAGCGCGACATCCCTGTTCGGTGATGTCGTCATGGCTGCACTCTTGCATCGGGGTGGGACAGCCTCGCCGGGTGGCTCTCCCGGGCGCGTCAGCGCTCGCTGCCTGCCTTTCCGGGAGCGTGAGGGCTCGGGTTCCGGGCGGTGGCGCGCCCAGAAGCAGGAACCACGGGCGGTGGCGCGCCCA
>CAZVUM010000054.1:0-34300 GCA_964629575.1 uncultured Acidimicrobiales bacterium
TGTGACGGTGACGGCCAGCAGGTGACAGTAGGTGTAGGTGGCGCCGTCGGCGCCGGTCGGGATGATCGTGTTGCCGCATCGCCCGGGGCTATCGGGCTGGTAGATGCCTGCATCGGCGATGGCGGTGGTGATTGTCCCGCCGACCATCGCGAACACCGGGGTTCCGACTGGGGCCGTGGCGTCGAAGGATCCAGATTGGGATTCGAGTCCATGTCGACCGCCAGCACCCGACGCTCTCGGATCCGTAGTGCTCGAGCCAGAAGTGCGCTGACGGTCGTCTTCCCGACACCGCCCTTGCCAACGACCCCGATCTTCACTTGCGGACCGCCCGAACGTCCAAGACGAATCCGACTGCCTCAAACGTACCGCCCCGACGCCATCGTGCATGGCGGTCGCTCACCTCAGCTGGCCAAGGGTACAGCGCTAGCTGCAAAATGCACGTAGTTCGCTAGTCACGCCCTTCGAAGTGTCCGCGGTATGTTCCCACCGCCGGCCAGCAACCCGAAGGACCGACCCATGCGCCGAACCACGCGTCTCGCCCGACTCACCTCGCTGTTTCTCGCTGCAGCGATGATCGCGTCCGCCTGTGCGTCCGACGACGACGCTGCTGACCCCGGGAACCCGCAGGAGATCACCGACCCGACACCGGCGAACGGGTCCGCCGATGGTGAAGCAACCGACGACGGTGAAGCCGAGCCCGATCAAGATCCCGAGTCGGACGAGGCCCCCGAGCCCGAGCAGGAGTCGGAGTCCTCTGGCGGCACGCTGGTCATCGCCCTGGCCGACGATCCCGGTCACTTTAATCCGGGGATCACGACCGGCTTCAACGTGCATGCGGTCACCGGTTCGATCTTCAACGGGCTCGTGGAGTTGGACGACAACGCCAACCCCCTGCCCGACCTCGCGACGTCCTGGGAAGTGAACGCGGACAGCACGGTCTACGCGTTCACCCTCGCCGAGGACGTGCGGTGGCACGACGGCACCCGCTTCACGTCGGGCGACGTGAAGTTCACGTTCGAGAACGTGCTCCTCCAGTTCCACTCCAGGACCAAATCGGGCCTCGAGAACATCCTCGAATCGATCACGACCCCCGACGACGCCACCGTCGTCTTCACGTTCTCCCAGCCCTACGCAGCACTGCTGCAACGCCTCAACTCGACCGAGGCTCCGATTCTCCCCCGACACATCTATGAAGGCGTCGACGACGTCCAGACCGCTCCCCAGAACCTGACGCCTGTGGGCACGGGCCCGTTCGTGTTCGAGTCCTACGACGTCGACGACCAGGTCACGTTGGTCGGCAACGACGACTACTTCAAGGACGGCCTGCCCCTTCTGGATCGCGTCGTGTTCCGCATCATTCCCGACGCGAACACCCAGCTGCTCGCCCTCGAGGAAGGCGAAGTCGACTACATGTGGCGGGTGCCCGGCGCCGAGGTCGAGCGGTTGAGCACCAGCGACGCCATCACGCTCTATCAGGCCAACAGTGGTCCCGGCGGCGGGTTCTGTGTTCCATCCCTGTCATTCAACCTCGACCGCGAGGTCTTCGCCGATGTCCGTGTGCGTCAGGCGATCGCACACGCCATCGACCAGCAGCAGCTGCTCGACCAGGCCATCTTCGGCCAGGGTCGGATCGCGACCGGGCCGATCTCCAGTCAGATGGCGTTCGCATACACCGACGATGTCACGCGGTACCCGCGTGACCTGGACCTCGCCAACGAGCTGCTGGACGAGGCCGGCCTGGCGGGCGACAGCAGGCCGACCTTGACCTTGTTGCTCTTCCCGAACTTTGTGAAGTACGGCGAGATCATCCGCGAGAACCTGGCCGAGGCCGGGATCGACGTCGACCTGCAGCCGCTCGAGCGCAGCGCTTTCCTGCCCCGGGTCTTCGGCGAACGTGACTTCGACATGAACGTGATCAGCTACTGCAACAACACAGATCCCTCCATCGGCGTGAGTCGGATGTATGTCTCGGACAACATCGGCGACATCCCGTTCTCAAACGCAGCCGGGTACGTGAACGCTGACATCGACGACCTGTTCAATCAGGCGGCATCCACGGCGGACGTGGCCCAGCGCAGCGAGCTGTATCGGCAGATCCAGCAGCTGCTGGTCGACGAGCTGCCGTATTGGTGGCTGCTCGAGACGCAGTTCGTCATCGGGGCCTCTAGTTTGGTCGAGGGTCTACAGCCGCACTCGGGTCACGTCGCGGAGACCGCGCAGTTCGTGGACGGCTGACGCCGGGCGGGCGGCCACGGTGACCCGCTACGCGTTCCGCCGCATCCTCCAGGCCGTCCCACTGATCCTGGGCGCATCGGTCGCGACTTGGATCCTGATCCACGTGGCGCCAGGTGATCCGATCGTGGCGCTGGCGGGTGAGGACGGCAACGCCGAGTACTACAAGCGGATGCGGGAGCGGTTCGGCCTGGACGAACCCCTCCACGAGCAGCTGTGGATCTACCTCGGCGACCTCGCGCAGGGAGATCTCGGGTTCTCGTTCCGTCAGAACAGGCCGGCCACCGACGTGATACTGGGTCAGATCCCGGCAACGCTGCTGCTCGTCATCCCCGCGCTGGCACTCGCCGTCGTCATCGGAGTCGTGCTGGGCGCCGTTGCAGCGTCACACCGCGGGTCGATGACCGACGGGCTACTCCGGGCCGTAACGCTGCTCGGGCATTCGATGCCGGTCTTCTGGCTGGCCCAGCTGCTCCTGTTGCTCTTCGCGGTACGATTCGACTGGTTCCCGGTCCAGGGACGCTACGACATCCGCGCGAACCATTCGGGCTTGCGGGGAGTACTCGATCAGGCGCACCACATGGTGCTACCTGTCACGGCCCTTGCCGCGGTGTACCTCCCGCCGATCATGCGTGTCACCCGCGCCGCGATGGCCGAAGCCCTGGAAGCGCCCTACATCGTGGCCGCGAGAGCACGCGGGCAGTCCCGGCGTCGAGCCCTGTTCCGCCATGCGCTGCCCAACGCGACGCTGCCCGTCGTGACCGTGATCGGGTCCCAGCTCGGCTTCATGATCGCCGGTGCGGTGTTGGTGGAGACGGTCTTCGCGTGGCCCGGCATGGGGCGGCTGCTGCTCGGCGCGATGCTCAACCGCGACTACGCGCTGATCACGGCGACACTCCTGCTGGTCGCCATCGCCGTGATTCTGGTCAACCTCGTGACCGACCTGCTGTACGCAGCTCTCGACCCCCGCGTCCGCCATGAGCCGTGACCGTCGGCGCCTCCCGCGCGATCTCGTCACCCGCGTCGGCATCGCGCTGTCGGCGGTTTTCGTCGTCGTCGCAGCGGGAGCGGACGTCATCGCTCCCCACGACCCGTTCGCATTCGTGGCCGAACCGTTCGAGGCCCCGTCGGGCGCGCACCTCTTTGGTACTGACGACCTCGGCCGCGACATCTTCTCCGGGGTGGTCCATGGTGCCCGTACCAGCCTCGTCGTCGGCCTCGGCGTGGCGATCGCGTCGCTGCTGATAGGGGTTACGATCGGCGCCACAGCTGGATTCTTCGGTGGCTGGGTGGACGACCTCTTGATGCGGTTCACCGAGCTCGTTCAGGTCCTGCCCAGGTTCTTTCTCGCTCTCACCGTGGTCGCCTTGTGGGGGCCCAACCTGGCGAACCTCGTGGCGGTCCTGGCTCTCACGTCGTGGGAGCTCACCGCGAGAGTGACACGCGCGGGGGTGCTGTCGGTCCGGGAGCGGGACTACGTGCGCGCCGCGACCGCCCTCGGGGTGTCGCGACTCGCTGCGCTTCGCCGCCACGTCGTCCCCAACGCCGCCGCCCCGGCGATCGCGCTCGCCACGCTCCAGGTGGGAAGCGCGATCCTGGTCGAGGCGGGCCTGAGCTTCCTCGGCCTCGGCGACCCCGATGCGATCAGTTGGGGGTACCTGCTCGACAACGCGCAGGCATTCGTCCGTCGAGCGTGGTGGATGGCCGTGTTTCCCGGCGTCGCGATCGCACTGGCGGTCCTCGGAGTGAACCTGTTGGGGGACGGATTCGTCGAGCGAACCGATGGGCGCAGCGCCACACAGTTCACCGGTGGGCGGCGATGACCGCCATGCCGCGATCGGTTCAGGCCCCGCTGGTCGCGGTCCGCGACCTCACGGTCGAGTTCCGTTCATCAGGTCCACCGGTCCGGGCCTTGAACAGGGTCTCTTTCGACATCGCGAGCGGTGAGCGCCTGGGGATCGTGGGCGAGTCCGGAGCCGGCAAGAGCACCCTGGCTCGGGCGTTCATCGGCCTGCTAGACCGCAGCTCCCGCGTCGAGGGGTCGATCCGCGTCCACGGTCGGGAGATGGCCGACGCGCCCGACCGCGACTGGGATCGCGTCCGCGGTCGGGACCTCTCGATGATCTTCCAGCAGGCGACCGCCGCGCTCGACCCGGTGATGTCGGTCAGAGGACACATGGCCGAAGCGACCTCACACCTTCCGAGGCGGGCGAGGCGAGCCCGCGCTCTGGAGCTGCTCGACCTGGTCGGCCTGGACGAGCCCGAACGAGTGCTGCGTTCCCACGCCCACCAACTCTCGGGAGGGATGGCGCAACGCGTCATGATCGCCGCGGCGTTGGCCGGCGATCCGGACGTGTTGATCGCCGATGAGCCGACCAGCGCCCTCGACACCGTGGTCCAGGCCCAGATCCTGGATCTCCTGGAGCACCTCCACCAGCGGGCGTCGATGGCCCTCGTGCTGATCAGCCATGACCTCGATGTCGTCGCATCGGCGACCCAACGAGTCCTGGTCATGGACAACGGCCGCATCGTCGAGGAAGGGGCAGCAGAGGCGGTGCTCGAGAAACCCAGCCATCCGACAACCCGAGTGCTGGTGTCGGCCAGGCCCGATGTCTCGAGCGAACCCTCAAAGGTGGCGCGTGAACGCGCTCCGGAGTCGACCCCCGACGTGCTGGTGCGCGCGACCGGCCTGGTGGTCGATCATCGGATCCGCGGTGGCATCCGGGGCCCTGGTCGGTCGGTGCGTGCCGTGGATGGTGTCGACCTCGCGATTGAGCGGGGGGCCGTCCTCGGCCTGGTCGGTGCCTCGGGGTCGGGAAAGACCACGACCGGTGCAGCACTCGTGAGGCTGCTCGAGCCCGACGCTGGCACCGTCGCGTTCGACGGTCAGGACGTTTTGGGGGCGCGCTCGCGGGAGCTCGCGGCCATGCGCCGTCGCATGCAGATCGTGTTCCAGGAACCCTTCGAGTCCTTCGATCCGCGCTGGACCGTCGGTCGCTCGGTGCAGGAGGGACTTCCGGGATCCATGTCGGTGTTGGATCGGGCCGAAGCCGCCGCGGACGTCCTGGGCCGTGTCGGCTTGGATGCCGACCTGGCCGCCCGGATGCCGAGTCAACTGTCGGGGGGACAGATTCAGCGGGCTGCAATCGCCCGCGCTCTCGTCACGAACCCCGAGTTCTTGGTCTGCGATGAACCCGTGAGTGCCCTGGACACATCCATTCAGGCTGGGATCCTGGACCTCTTGTCTGACCTCCGTGAGAACGACGGGGTCACGATGCTCTTCATTTCCCATGACCTCGGGGTCGTCCGGCAGATGGCCGATGATGTGGCGGTCATGCACCAGGGCCGCATCGTGGAGTTCGGGCCGACAGAGCGCGTCTTCGCGGATCCCTTCCACGATCACACGAGGGCGCTCTTGGCCGCGGCGCCAGGCGCCCGGCGGCGCTCGCGCCCCGTGCCAGACTCTTAGTCCGACCCGGCGAACCGGTCATGGCACTCGACGCCGACCCCCTCTTCGCGAGTTTGCCTCCCTCGGGACATGCCGACCGCAACGCTCGTCCGTGCCGGGCTCAGCCGTACCGGTCCGAGTCGTGGGTGGCCCGCCCGACGGCAACCTGGCCGAGGGCGATGCCGCCGTCGTTCGGGGGAACCTGTCGGTGTCGGAGCACCGTCAGGCCCGCGGCGGCGAGCTCGGGAAGTGCAATTCCACCAACAGCCAGTTCTGGAAGACGCCGCCCGAGAGGGCCACGGTCGACACCTCGTGGGTCTGCGCGAGTGTGGTCGCGACCTGTGCGATCGTGTCGGCCAGCCAGCGATGGAAGGCGCCGGCGACGACGTCGACGTCGGTGCCGGCCCGGAGATCGGCGACCACGTCTGCCACCAATGCCGCCGGGTCGATCCGGTCCGGCGGACCGGCCATGTGACCCGGGTGGGGTAGCGGCGCTCGGTCGGGCCACTGGCCTGCTCGAGGAGGACCGCGGCCTGACCTTCGTGGGTGACCGCATCGCTGAGGCCGCAGAGCGCTGCCACCGTGTCGAACAGCCGTCCGACCGACGACGTCGCCAGCGAACGCCCGGTCGCGCACTGCGCCACCACGCCGGCGACGTCCCCTCGGTGGCGCTCGACGAGCGGCAGGTCCGGAAGGTCGTGGCCGAACGCATGGTGGAGGTGCGCCACGGCGATCCGCCAGGGTTCGCGGATCACCGCGCTCCCACCGGGCATCGGCACCGGGTCCAGGTGCGCTATCCGCTCGTAGCCATGGGCGTCGCCGAGGAGGAACTCGCCACCCCAGAGCGTGCCGTCGGCACCCTAGCCGAGGCCGTCGAAGGTCACGCCGATGGCGGGGCCGACGGTGGCGTTGTCGGCGAGGCACGACGCCAGATGGGCGGGGTGGTGCTGCTCCGCGATCACCGGTGCCAGGTCGGCGGCGAGCGCGAACTTGGTGGAGAGGTACTCGGGATGGAGATCGTGGACCACCACGTCCGGAGCGGCCCCCGCCATGGCCAACAGGTCGGCGACGGCCGTCTCGAAGGCCTCGAGGGCCGCCGGGTGCTCGAGGTCCCCGAGGTGGACCGACAGGTGTGCGTCGGTCCCGACGGCCAGACACACTGTGTTCTTCAGCTCTGCGCCAACCGCCAGGACGGTGGGCCCCGAGGTGGCGAGGCGGATGGGACGGGGGGCGAACCCTCGGGCCCGGCGGAGGAGCTGGAACTGCCCCGCGACCACGTGACCAACGGCGTCGTCGGCGCGACGCTCGATGGCGCGGTCGTGGGTGAGCACAGCGTCGCAGATCGAACCGAGCCGACGGTCGACCTCGCCGTCGTCGATCACGATCGGCTCGGTTCGATGTGTTGCCGCTGGTGCAGACGAGGGCAATGCCGCCGAGAGCGTTCGTGAGCAGCGCGTGCAGGGGAGTCGCGGGCAGCATCACCCCGAGCAAGCGGGTCGTCGGGGCCACCGACGCGGCGATGCGGGCACCGTCGTCCTGCCGGCGGTGGGCGATGGCGATCGGGGCCTCCGGTCCCGTCATCGCGGCCTGCGACAGGACATCGAGCTCGACCAGCCGGCGAGCCGCCTCGATGTCGGCCACCAGCAGCGCGAAGGGCTTCTCCTCGCGGCGCTTGCGATTCCGCAGGGCCGTCACTGCCCGTTCGTCGTCGGCCCGACAGATCAGCTGGTAGCCGCCGGCTCCTTTCACCGCGACGATCTCACCGGCCACGATTCGCTCTGCGGCGAGGTGGATCGGATCGCCGGGCACGGCCGCCCCGTCGACGAGCAAGGACAGCTCCGGACCGCAGTCCGGGCAGCAGATGGCCTGCGCGTGGTGGCTGCGGTCCGTCGGATCGTCGTACTCGGCCCGGCATGCCTCACAGAGCGGGAACGCCGCCATGGCGGTGCGCTCGCGGTCGTAGGGGAGTGCACGGATCACGGTGTATCTCGGCCCACAATCGGTGCAGCACGTGAACGCGTAGCGTTGGCGTCGATCGCCACGCCTGTCTCGTCCGCGTGGCTGTGGGCGATGGTGAACGTGTGCTCGTCGGAGCGTGGCGAGATCTCGTCGACGACGTCGTCGTCGACGATCGCCAGCGGCGGCGCGTCGGTTCGGAGCCGTGCGACGAAATCGTCCACCGCCCGATCGGCACCCTGGACTTCACACCAGACACCGCGGCCGTCGTTGCCGACGAGTCCGGTGAGGGTCAGGCGGTGCACGAACGGCCGGAACCCGACACCTTGCACGCTCCCGCTGACCTCGCCGCGGCGGCGACGCATGATGTCGGAGGCTAGCCGCGCGGGTTCTCGACCCCGGCTCGGGGTAACGTCAGCGGCTGATCGAAAGGGGGCCGGCCGATGCCGCGTCGGAAGCTGATCTTCTTCACCACGGCCGATCCGGGAAGGGACCCCGGGGCCATCTTCCGGGCGTACCACTTCGCGAACGTCGCCGGCTCGAACGGGCTCGACGCCGAGGTTCGGCTGGCCGACGACGCGGTGTCGGTCACCGATGTCGATCTCCTGCCCGACGACGAGCTCGGCCTAGAGGTCACGTCGAAGGTGGCCGGTGGCGCTGACGGTCCGTTCCTCGCTTCTCTTTGACCGTTCTCGAGCGACGCCCGTCCGGCATCGGGGGAACGTTCCGTCAGCTCGGCGACATCCTGACCGAGGTCGCCGACGGCGATTCCGAGATGATCTTCGTGGGCGGATGAGCGAACCGTTCCGGGTCGCGTTCGTCGGCAAGGGTGGGGCCGGCAAATCGACCATCGCCGGCACGCTGGCTCGGCTCCTGGCCCGTGGCGCGATGCGTCATGCATTGCCGTTGACGGGTTAGGCGTCGGTGAGAGTCATGGTGGCGCCGTGTGCAGGGTGCTGGTGATCGTGAGTGTGCCGCCTGATTCGTGGGCGCGGCGACGCATGCTGGCGATTCCGAACCCGTCTGAGTCGTTGGTGTGTGGTCTATGCCCTGGCCGTTGTCGTGGATGCGAAGCGTCGCGGTTTGGGTGGTTTGTTCGACCTGGATTGCGACGGTTGCGTCGTGGGAGTGGCGGGCGGCGCTGAGGTCTCCATCGACGTCCAGCCGATGACCCCGTGCACTGACTTGGCGTCTGGGTCGTCCAGTCGACATCGCATCCCGTCGTCACGCCGATGGCGCGTGCAGTGCTAGCCCGTTAGTCGGCGGGCAAGTTCGCCGATCGCCTGGACCGAGGTCGCGTCTGCGTCGAGGTCGATAGGCGAGATGCCTTGACGGTCTGCGTTGACGACGGCGGGGTCGGCAGGCACGGTGAGCACGTCGAACTCGGCGAACGCGGATCGCACCCTTGCTTCGTCGTCAGGCCTCGACACCTTGTTGGCCACCACGGTGATGTGTCCCTGGGCTCGTTCGGTGGCCACCTGAACCGCCCGCATTCCTACGTCGATGGAACGTGGCGTTGGCTCGACGATCACCAATGTGTGCTCGACCGCTTGTTCAGGCAGCCTTGTGAGCGTGCCGATGCCGGCTTCGAGGTCGGCCACGATGATCGTGTCGGCGTGGGGTACGGAGCTGAGCAACTGCTCAGCGGACAAACCGCATCAAGGTCAACCCGGTTCGGGATTGTCGATCCGGTTCACCACTGTAAGGCGGACCCCATCGGGTGCAGCTGTGCCGTAGACCTCGAGGATGTCATCCCAAGTGTGGGCATGGTCTTGGTCGCCCTCGTCGATCTGGTCGCGCAACGACAAGAGGCGTTCTGTCTCCAGGTCACCGACGCCGAGCGAGAGTCCGAGGTTCGGGTTCGTGTCGCAGTCCAAGCCGATGACAGAGTGGTTTGCCCGAGCAAGCAGGCGAGCCAAGACGCCGCTCACCGAGGTCTTGCCGGACCCTCCCTTGCCAACAACTGCGACTCTCATGCGATCCTGACGGTCGGCCTTCAGTGCTCCGCATCGTAGGACGATTCCACCGTGGCGACCAGCTCTTCCACGGCATCCACGAACGGGCCGGAACCCACATCGAGCGGCGCTACGGCCTCTTTGTCCGCTGTCATGACCGCATGGTCATCTGGGACGGCGCCAATCATGGGGCAGTCGAGCGCTTGCTCGATGCCTTGCACATCCTCGGAGCCCGTAACCCGGTTGGCCACCACCACAATATGACGTGGCGACCACTCCGCTCTGGAGATGTTCTGTAGCCGCCGGGCCCCTTGGATCGACTTCGGCGTGGGCTCCACGACCAGCGCGAGGACGTCGGCGTACTTGGCCCACCCGAACATGGCCTGCCGGGTTCCGCCCGGGAGGTCGCCGACCACGTTCCATCCGGCCGGGTCCATCTCCCGTACGACCTGGCTCCACGCGTGTTGGCCACGTTGAAGTGTCGACCAATGGCCCCAGCTGTTGCCGAACTGGAGGTAGCGCACGCCATCGGGACCTGGCGGGGCGTACTGATCGATGAACTGGCCGGCGTCCAGCCCCGGACGGAGAACCCAGCGAGGCCCGTTCTCGGGGCCCTCGACCACAACATCGTCCGGTGTAGGTCGGTCTTCCACAGGAAGTCCGAGCGAGTACGCCATGCCGGGCAGGGGGTCAGAGTCGACCGCCAGCACTGGTCGGTCACGCCGAGCGAGTAGACGAGCAAACGTCCCAGAGATCGATGACTTACCCGACCCGCCCTTGCCGGCGAACGCAATCCTGATCATCCGACGTAGATGAACTCGGATGTGCCCGCTGCGGTCTCGGTCAGAATCTCGCCCAGCGTGCGAAAGTGCCCGCCGATTCGGGCAGCATCGTCGGCTGACACCCCACGGGCGTCGCTCGAGAACGGTCAAAGTGAGACATCGAACGGGCCATCGATCGATTCACGGATCTTCTCCCGGATCAGATCACCCGCGTCGTTGGCGGGGAGTGTGTCGAGTTTCGTCACGTCCACTGCCGACCCGGCGAGACGCACCTCGGCTTCGAGTCCGCTCTCGGCCGCCACGTTCGCAAAGTGGTAGGCGCGAAAGAACGCACCCGTGTCGTCCCGGGGGTCGGCGCTGCAGAAGAAGACCAGTTTTCGCACGTCACTACGATCGGCGATTGAGACACAAGATGCAACCAGGCGTCGAGGACCCGAGAAGGGGGATCGCCTCCGACCCAGCACGGGGTGCAGACTGTCCCTCGTGAGCGAGACGACGCGCCTGACGGTCGAGATAACCGGGACCGTTCAGGGCGTCGGCTTCCGGCCGTTCGTATTTGGTCTCGCATCCTCGCTGGGGCTCGCCGGCGAAGTCACCAACGCCGGGGCGCGAGTGGTCTGCGTCATCGAGGGTGACGTTGCTGCCTGTGACGCGTTCGTCCGCCGAGTCGGGGAGGAAGCGCCGGAGTTGGCCGATGTTCATCGGATCGACGTGGTCGCATCACCACCTCGAGGTGAGGTCGGGTTCGCGATCGTGCCGAGCCATCACGTCGACCAGCAGCGATCCGCCGCGATTCCACCGGACGTCGCCACCTGTGCGCAGTGCCTGCGAGAGGCGCGCGATCCCAACGATCGACGGCATCGATTCCCGTTCGTCTGCTGCACCACATGCGGCCCCCGGTACAGCGTGGTCTCCGGCCTTCCCTACGATCGCGCCAACACCTCGATGGCGGCGTTTCCGCTATGCCTCCAATGTCGGGCGGAATATGAGGACCCGGAAGACCGTCGTTTCCACGCGCAAGCCACCTCGTGTGCTGACTGTGGACCTCGGCTGACCGGCCCTACGGTCGATCAGGCTGTTGCGGCGCTGCTGGCCGGCGAGGTGGTCGCGGTGAAGGGCCTTGGGGGGTATCAACTTCTGTGCCGCTCCGACCACGCAGCATCAGTGCAACGGCTACGAGATCGCAAGCAACGCGAAAGCAAGCCTTTTGCGCTGCTGGTGGAGTCGGTGTCGATGGCGGAGCGCCTCGTGGAACTCGATGCGGCGGGCCGCCGAGCCCTGGAATCAGCGGAAGCACCCATCCTGCTGGCCCGCGTCCGTCCCTCGGCCGAAGTGGCGACGGAAGTCGCCCCAGGAACCCGCCTCTTGGGAGTCATGCTCCCCGTCTCGAATCTGCACGCGATGTTGGCCGAGGGAACCGGCGTTCCCTTGGTCTGTACCAGCGGTAACCGGTCGAACGAGCCGATCATTATCGACGACCGTCGTGCCGCCGAGGCATTCGCCGACATCGCAGATCTTCTGCTGTCCCACGATCGGCCGATCGAGCGTCGAGCTGACGATTCGGTGGGTCAGGTAGTGGCCGGTCAGTTCCAACTCCTCCGCCGTGCTCGGGGGTACGCGCCAAGATCGCTGCCGCTGAAGACCGGAGGGCCGACGGTCCTGGGGTTGGGCGCCGAGCTGAAGAACACCACGTGTCTCGCGGTGGACGACCGGGCATCGCTGTCTGTGCACCTCGGCGACCTCGAGAGTCCGTCGACGATGGCGGCGTTCGAGGCGACGATCGCCGACCAGATCGCGTTCGCCGCGGCCGACGTCGAACTCATCGTCCACGATCTTCATCCCGAGTACCTGTCCTCGAAGTTCGCGTCGAGCCAGGACATTGCCCCTGTGCTGGCTGTCCAGCATCACCACGCACACTTGGTCTCCTGCCTCGTGGACAATCGGCACGACGGCCCGGCCATAGGTGTCGTGTTCGACGGTCTTGGTTGGGGAGATGACGGGACTGCCTGGGGAGGGGAGTTCCTCGTGGGGGACGCCGGCGGTTACGAACGGGCCGCATGGGTTCGCCCGGTGGCAATGCCGGGCGGCGCGAAGGCGGTGCGCGAACCCTGGCGGATGGCGGTCGCTCACTGCGTTGCCGCGTTTGGCGACGTGCCGCCCCGACTCGACACGCTGTTCGGTGACCTCGGAGTCGATGCGGTGGCCGACGTTTGCGGCGCACCCTCGACACTGCAGACGTCGTCGGTCGGGCGCCTGTTCGACGCGGTCGCGGCACTGTGTGGGCTGGGCTACGCGGTCACCCACGAGGGTCAAGCCGCCATCGCCCTCGAAGGCCTCGCAGCCGCCGCCGAACCGTTGGAGCCCGGCTACCCGTGGGTCGGCCAGGACCCCTCGGAACTGGTGCGAGCAGTCGTTCACGATCTCGACTCGGGGGTCGACAACGGGGTCGTCGCGCGTCGATTCCACCAGGCCATGGCCGACTTCGTTGTTGGAACCTCCACAGAGATCGCTCGTCGGACCGGTCTCGCCACCGTCGCCCTGAGCGGCGGCGTGTTCCAGAACCGGCTCCTGGTCGAGTTGCTGGTGCCGAGGCTCTCGAGCGAGGGGTTCGAGGTTCTGCTGCACCGAGAGGTCCCGCCCAATGACGGGGGCATTTCGCTCGGTCAGGTCGCCATCGGACGCGCTGCGCTCGCCGGCCGGCAATGACACGGACGCGGTAGGACCGGTACCTTGGTTGTCGAATCGACCTCGGGAGCTGAGATGAAGATCGGAATCGTGGGCAAGGGAGGGGTTGGCAAGACCACCACCTCATCGCTCTTGGCCCGCAGTCTCGTGGCCCGGGGCCGTCGTGTGCTGGCTGTGGACACCGACTCCAACCCGAATCTCGGGCTTTCGCTCGGACTCAGCCCCGATGCCACCGAGTCACTCGAACCGATCCCGCGTTCGATGGTCGTCGGCCGGCGAGGTGACATGACGGTGGCCGAACTGATGGACGATTTCGCTGTCCCCACACCCGCGGGGGTGACGCTGATGTCTGCGCTCCGCGTGAACGAGGCCGGCGCGGGCTGCACCTGCGGGGGTCACGCCAGCGTTCGGAGCCTGTTGGGCGAGGCTCTCCACTCCGAGACCGACGACACGATTGTCGACATGGAAGCAGGGATCGAGCACCTCAGCCGCTCCGGCGGCACTCTGGCCCACGCCGACGTGCTCGTCCTGATGATGGAACCGAGTCGCAAGGCGATCATCACCGCCCAACGCACCATTGGCCTCGCGAAGGAGCTCGGAATCACCCACTGCGTCGGCGTCGGCAACCGCGTCGAAGACGATGACGCTCGACGTGCGCTGGAAGAGATGTGTGCCGAGCACGAGGTGCCTCTCGATGTGGTGATTCCGTCGAGTACCGTGCTCGCTGAGGCCGACCGCCGAGGCCGGCCCTTGGATCGTGAGTCTGCGCCTGAGGTGTGGGCGGCCATCGAAGCTCTCGTGGACCGGCTCGATGTCGACGCTCAGGATCTCGCGCACAGCTGAACGGCGACGGCGTCAGCAGATCCGGGGGAGTGGTGCGCCGACGAGCATGTCCACGATGCGCGACCCCCCGAACGGGGTGTGGGCCACCACCATGCCAGGGTGCTCGTCGTTGATCTCGCCGACCGCTACCGCCTCGGCAGCGACGGGCGTCGAGCGCAACGCGTCGAGGGCTACATCGACCGTATCGGCTGGTACGACCGCCACGAACTTCCCCTCGTTGGCGACATAGAGCGGGTCGAGTCCCAGGAGCTCACACGCGCCACTGACGGGTGGCTTCACCGGGAGGGCGTCTTCGAAGAGCGACACCCCGAGGCTCGCAGCGACGGAGAGCTCGTTGCATGCAGACGCCAGGCCGCCTCGAGTCGGGTCTCGCATCCATCTCGTCGACGGCACGGCATCGAGCAACGCAGCGGTCGCCGAGTGGATCGGGGCGGTGTCCGATGAGATGTCGGCTTCCAGAGCCAGGTCGCCACGAGCCAGCATGACGGCCATCCCGTGGTCGCCGATGGTGCCCGAGACCAGGACGACGTCGCCGGGCTCAACGTGCTCGGCGCCCAGACGCTGCTCGGCTGCGACGAGACCGACCCCGGTCGTGGTGAGATAGCAGCCATCAGCTGCGCCGCGCTCCACGACCTTCGTGTCGCCGGCGACGATCTCGACACCTACCGCCCCGGCTGCAGAAGCGACGTCGCCGACGATGTCTCGGAGTTCGTCGATCGGGAGACCTTCTTCCAGCACTGCAGAGACGGTGAGCCACTTCGGTGTGGCCCCCATCACGGCGAGGTCGTTCACCGTGCCGTTCACCGCGAGGTCACCCAGCGAACCGCCGGGAAATCTTCGCGGCGTGACCACGAAGGCATCGGTGGTCACGACGACGCGAGACCCGGACGGGATGTCGAGCACAGCGCCATCGTCGAGTCGGTCGAGCTGTGGCCCGCCGTAGGCGGCCTTGAACACGGCTTCGGTGAGTGACTGGCTCGCCTTTCCACCAGCACCGTGGGCCATGGTGATGACGTCGTCGGTCAGGCGGGAAGGCCGGAGCTTCCATTGCTCGATGCGCTCGAGTACCTGGTCGCGCTCGTCCTGGGTGGTCACGCCGACGTCACGGGTATCCGCGTGCGCGCCCGGAACCGGCCGTAGTTGAAGTACGCCGCGCAGGCACCCTCCGAGGAGACCATGCAGGTTCCGATGGGTGTCTCCGGGGTACACGCGCTGCCGAAGACCTTGCACTCCCACGGGCGGATCGCGCCCTTCAAGACCTCGCCGCACTGACACGCTTTCGGGTCAGCAACCCGCACACCCGGAATCTCGAATCGTTGTTCGGCGTCCCATGCCGCGAACTGGTCGTTCAACGCCAACGCCGACTGGGCGATGAACCCCAGGCCGCGCCATTCGAAGTGCGGCCGGATCGAGAACACCTGGCCCAGGATCTCGAGCGCCGCGGTGTTGCCAGCATCGCGGACCACGCGCTTGTACTGATTCTCCACCTCACAACGTCCGTCGGCGAGCTGGCGCAGGAGCATGGCCACACCCTGAAGGATGTCAACCGGCTCGAAGCCGGCGGTGACCAGAGGGAGCCCATAGTCGCGTGCGACGAACTCGTAGGGGCGGGTGCCGATCACGGTGCTCACGTGACCTGGGCCGAGGAACCCATCGAGGCTCATGCCGGGAGAATCGAGGATCGCCTTCACCGGCGGCACGATGGTGACGTGATTGCAGAAGATCGAGAAGTTCGAAACGCCACGCTCACGCGCCTGCATTGCCGTGACAGCAGTTGAGGGCGCGGTTGTCTCGAAGCCGACGGCCAGGAAGATGACTTCACGGCCGGGTTCGCGCTCAGCAATCGCCAGAGCGTCGAGCGGTGAGTAGACGACGCGGACATCGGCGCCGTTCGCCTTTGCCTCGAGCAGCGTGCTCTTCCCGCCGGGAACCCGCATCATGTCGCCGAAGCAGCACATGGTGACGCCATCGATGGAAGCAAGTGCAATGGCGTCGTCGATCCTCCCCATCGGGATGACACAGACCGGACATCCCGGCCCGTGCACCATCTCCACGGACTCCGGGAGCAGCGTCTCGATGCCGTGGCGATAGATGGCATGGGTGTGCCCGCCGCAGACCTCCATGAACTTCCGTGGCGGCTGGCCGTCTGCGAGTGAACCGATTTCCGCGATCAGCGCTCGAGCGGCCACAGGGTCCCTGAACTCGGTGACGAACTTCATCGACTCACCTCACGTTGCCTGCTCAATCGCGCACAGAGCTGGTCCATGAGCACTCCTTGGGCCTCTTGAATCCGATGAACCGACGTGGAATCGACAGTCAGTCGGTGGTTGGTTGCCGGGTGTTCTGCGAGCGCACCGCCGCCGTAGCCCGCTGAGGTCACGGTCGTCACGTGCTGGATGACCTCGACCTCCAGGGCAGCCAGCAGGTTGGAAGAGGCGCCGCTCGTGCTGAACACCACGAGGACGTCGCCCGGGCGGACCGTGGCCTCCACTTGACGGGCGAAGATTCGGTCGACACCGAGATCGTTGGCGAGGGCGGTGATGACGGCAGGGTCGGCTGCCAGGCAGTTGGCGCTGACGTCGCGTGACCGCAGCAGACGAGCAAGTCGAGCGGCATCGCTGGAGCTGCCGCCGTTCCCAACGGTGTGCACCGCGTTGCCTCGATGTCGACAGGCATCGATTGCGCCGGCCACGTCGCTGAGCTCGGCATCGTTCTCCGCGACCGTCCTTGCGCTCAATTCGGCCGACTCAGCTGCCTTGCCGGATGCGGACGCACGCAGCGCGTCGAGGAGATCCTCTTCGCTCGACTCTGCTGCATCGAGGAACGGGTAGAGGAAACTCGTGCTGTCGCCGCCTTGGAGGGCCGCGCCGCCGGTCAGGCCCGGATGCTCGAGTCCGACCTGAACGAGCTCCCACAGCACGTGATACCACTGCACGAGTTCCGGTTCGGATGCCTCGGGGTCGGTGGTGAGCACGAGCGCGGCGGCGGGCAGTTCGTGGTCGAACCCACCCGGCGGGACGAGCACGAGCAGGCCGTCGCCGGGTGAGACGCGGTGGGCCAATTCATCGACGTTCGCAGCGACCGCTGGGAGCGAACGCGCGCCGACAACTGCCGGGTGTATGAACTCCACCGCAACGTGTTGGGCGTGATCGTTGCGCCCGGGCGCAACCACGATCAGGCGGCCGCCCTCGGTGAAGACCCGAGCCAAACCGAGGGCCGACGCCGCGAGGTCGCCGGTCACGGTTCGCTCTGTTCACGTTCGGCCGTGGGGACGTCGGTCGAGAAGGCTTCGACTTCCTCGTCGTAGACCGAACCGAGCATGCGCATGAACTCGAGCTGAGCGTTCGCCTCTTCCTCGTCGATGATGCTCATGGCGAACCCCACATGCAACAAGACCCAGTCGCCGATTGCGAGGCCCTGGTCGGCCACGATGACGATGCTGACTTCGCGTCGGACGCCCTCGACCTCGACGACGGCCATCCTCCGCTCCTGGGGGAGGATCTCGACGACCTGGGCGGGGATTCCGACACACATCTAAGGCACCTGCTTGAAGTTTGGTGGGCTGGACACCAGCGTGGAGCACACAGACTGGATCGCGTGAACGACGGGGCTATCGGGAGCGAAATCGAGCAATGGGGTCGACGCGGTATCGGCGTCGAGGACCTCGTCACCCCACGGGACCTTCCCCAGAAGATCCAGATCGTGGTTGGCGCAGAACTCGGCGATCCCGTCGAAGTCCGCGTCGGATCGACACTTATTGGCAAGCACCACGACCCGTCCGATAGCGGTCTCCTTCGCGAGCTTCGCCTGAAGCTTTGCCGCCTCGAGCGAGCGAAAGTACGGCTCGGCGACCAGCAGCAGAGTGTTGGCCTCCCGAGCCGTGCCGCGGCTCAGATGCTCGGGCGACGCTTCCATGTCGAGCATGGTGACAGTGTCGACCTTCTGGCCGAGATCGTTCAGCAGCGCCGACACCACGGCATGAGCCGAACAGAGGCATCCCTCATCGGCGTGTTCGGGCATGCCCATGCGGAGGAGTCTCACGCCATCGGCTGCAGTGATGGTGTGCCGTTCGAGAACGTCATCGATGGGTTCGTTCAACGCAGGACCGTTGAACCCCCGGGCGACGAGTGTCGTGGGTGGGAATGGCACGCGCTGGACGGCCTCTGTGCTGATGCCGAGCGCCGCGTGCAGGTTGGGGTTCGTATCGGCGTCGATGGCGAGCACCGGATGTCCGGCACGGGCGAGGAGCCTGGCCGCTGTCGCCGAGAACGTGGTCTTCCCCGCGCCGCCCTTGCCGGCGACCGCGAGCTTCATGGTCTGGACGCTTCCTCGATGGCAGCGGTGAGGTGGTCGCGGGCCTGACGGAGCGATTCGATGGCCTCGGCCCTCGCCGCGCGGCCCGTCTCGGTCATTATGTACACCCGCCGGTCCGGACCGTTCTTCGACGGCTCCCAATCCGACGAGAGGAAGTCGCGGCGCTCGAGCGATCGGAGCTCGCGATAGACACCAGCGAGGTCGACAGCGAGGCCGTGGCTCCGAACCGCTTCGGCGAGTTCGTAGCCATAGGACCGTTCCTCGCTGCCGAGCGCAACGAACAGGAGCTGACGGAGGAAGCGCCGAGGGAGCACGCTCTCGATGCGTTCGGCTGCTGAGGTCTTGTCGCCGGTCACGGGTTCACTGGTCGTGGGCATGGCCATGGCCTCCGTGCGGATGCTCCCCGCTTGCGTTCATGTGCTTGGCGTCCATGGCGTGGTTGTGCTCGATCCTGTGCGCCATGCAGGCCTCGGCCTCATCGACCGACGCGTGACACCAACAGTCATCGCTGCATTCACCGTGAGCCGGTTTGGTGAGGTCGTTGAACGACTCCGCGAACTCTCGAGCGCCCTGCTTCAGGCCGAACTCTGACAACGCGTAGAACGTCCCGTCAGCGGTGACGTACCCCTCATCCACGAGTCGATCGAGGTAGGTCACGCCGTTTGTGGCATCGACGCCGAGGAATCGTTCGATCATCGGTGCGTCCACGATGTCACCGAACCCTTCGCCCCGCAGCCAGTACATGACCTGAAGGATCTCGCTCCGCCAGTAGAGCATCTGCAGCGCAGAAGACTTCGGTGCGACGACCACGTTGTTCTCGGCTGAGGCCATGTTGTTTTCGGCTGGAGGATTCATGGTTGGGCCCGACTCTACCTTGGCCACTTCGAGCGAATTCGAAGCTGTGTGTAGAGTACACTTAGCCCCTGCTTGAGCGTAACCGGAGAGTGCATGGTGCAGTACACGAAGGTTCCTGAACACCCGCACAGCGACAACCCGCTGCTGCCGCTCATCACCGACCCAGCCGACCCGCTCGCGCCGATTGCCCTGCGCAGCACGACACTCGAACCGAACGACGACATCTTCCAGGGCCCGCTCGAAAAGGTGTACCTGTTCTGGATCGTGGGGGCGTCCTGTGACGGTTGCACCATCGCGGTCACCGGCGCGACGCACCCGAGGCTCGAAGATCTGCTCCTCGGGCGAGTTCCCGGTCTGCCCCGAGTCGAACTCATTCACACGGTCGTGTCGGTCGAGTCCGGGCCGGAATGGACCGAGAACCTCCGCATGGCGGCGGACGGCGAGCTCGATGCGCCATTCCTCATCTGCTGGGAAGGCTCGATCATGGACGAGACCTACTCGCGTGACGGTTACTGGATGGGCCTCGGAGAAGACCGCGAGACAGGTCGACAGATCACCAGTCTCGAATGGCTCGACCGGATGGCGCCGAAGGCAGCCGCAGTCGTAGCGGTCGGAACCTGTGCCACGTGGGGTGGGATCCCCGCGGCCGCGAACAACCCGACCAACGCCAAGGGCGTCATGGACCACCTCGGGAAGGACTACCGGTCGACACTCGGGCTGCCGGTGGTGAACGTGCCTGGCTGTTCGCCTGTCGGCGACAACATCATCGAGACCGCGGCCGCTGCGCTGCTGTTCCTCAACGGGCTCGCCCCGCTCCCCGAGTTCGACGAACTCGGACGTCCGGCCTGGCTTTTTACCGAGACCGTGCATCGCCACTGTCCACGGGCGGGGTACTACGAAGAAGGTGTGTTCGCCGAGGAGTACGGCGACAAGGAGTGCCTCGTCGAACTCGGCTGCTGGGGCCCCGTCGTGCAGTGCAACATCGCCGAGCGTGGAATCGTGGACGGCCACGGTGGCTGCATGAACATGGGCGGCATCTGCATCGGTTGCACGATGCCCGGCTTCCCCGACAAGTTCGCACCCTTTTATGTGGCGCCACCCGGGTCGTTTATCAGCGGGGCAACGAGTCGAGCGATGGGTGGGTTCATTCGACGAATGCGCCACCTGACAATGCATGACAAGCAACGGTCGCCGCGCTGGCAAGACGACCAACTGCCGAGTGGCTGGGGTCGATACAAGACCCAACCGGTCGGCGCTGAGAAAGCCGTTCACCGTTTCTACAAGAAGATGACGAACCACAACGCCGGCATCGACAAGGCAAAGAAGTAGGTAGCGCTCGAGATGTGCTTCAAGAACCTCCCCATCGAGTTCGACAGCTCGGGTAAAGCACGACTGCGCGAGGGCGCGGGCGATCCGTTCGCTGTGACCTCCAGCCCGATTCGCCAGTACGTCCGTCCTGACTCGGCTGCCAGCGGTGGTGCGTCACCGAGTTCGGCTCCACCCCGACTGCGCGAGTGGAGCATCGACCCCGTCACTCGGGTGGCCGGTGCCCTCGCCGTTCACACCACGCTGGACCTCGAGAACCGCAAAGCCGTTGATGCCTACTCGATGGCGATGCTGTTCCGTGGCTACGAGATCATCCTTCAAGGACGTGACCCCCGAGACGCCATCGACATCAGCTCTCGAGCCTGTGGTGTGTGCGGCGGGGTGCACTCCACCGTCTCATCCATGGCGATCGAGCAAGCGTTCGGCATCACGCCGCCACCGCTGGGCGTCGTGGTTCGGAACCTCGGCGAGGTGGCCGAGATGTTTTACGACCATCCGATCCACCTCGGACTACTCGCCGGTCCCGACTACTCGACGGCACTCGTGTCGATGACGAACCCCGAGCTCGTCGAGTTGGCCTCGCGCACCCCCGCCAAGAACGCGCATGTCCATGGCTACAAGACGGTCAAGGACATCATGGACGCCATGAACCCCCTCGAGGGCCAGATCTATCTCGAGGCGCTCGAGTACACACGCATCGGCCGCATCATGTGCACGCTGATGTTCGGCAAGTTCCCGCACCCGTCCACGCTCGTCCCCGGCGGCGTGTCCACCACGATCTCCACATCGACCTTCAACGAGTTCTACGCACAGCTCGGGAAGATCTTCGACTATGCGAAGCGCCTCGCCGGCTGGTGGGACGACATCTGCGACTTCTTCCTCGAGGTAAACCCCGACTACGAGCTGGTGGGCGCTCGCCCGTCGAACCTGATCCAGACCGGCATCTGGGACGACCCGAACGTCTACGACGCGACCTACGCCAACATCGACACCTGGGGCAACGCCCGCTACTCGGCGCCCGGTGTCATCGTCGACGGTCAGCTGGTCACGACCGACCTGACCCGCATCAACATGGGCATCGAAGAGTTCGTCGAGCACAGCTTCTACGACGACTGGACCAAGAACGGCCCTGTCGCCTTCGATACCGATCCGCTGGGCAATCCACTGAGCCCGTACCACATGATGAACAAGGTGACGATCCCCCGTCCCGAAGGCAAGAACTTCAAAGAGAAGTACACGTGGGACACCGCGCCACGCTGGGACCGCATGTCGATGGAGACCGGTGTCTACGGTCGCATGTGGACCACCGCCCTGGCCGACAACCTTCAGCCCAACGACTTCCTCTCTTCCACGGGCGATGGACTGCGCATCGTGATGCCACGCCACGAGTTGCCCGAGATGGTGCTCGAGTGGAAGATTCCGCGAACGCTCAACGCGTTCGAACGCAACCGTGGACGCGCCTACGGCGTCGCCTTCACCGCGGCGATCGGCATGATCAACCTGATGCAGGCGTTCGAGTACTGGCGCAAGGGTGAGACGAAGACAGCCACCAAGTTCAAGGTTCCCCAAGATGAGCGGGTCGGGTACGGCTACTGGGAAGCAGGCCGCGGCTACCTGAGCCACCACCTCCACATCGACAAGGGCAAGCTGCTCAACTATCAGATCAACACCCCGTCCACATGGAACGCCGCCCCGCGCGACCCGTTCGGCGAGCCAGGCCCGTACGAAGAGGCGATCGTCGACACGCCCATCCTCGAAAGCGTGTCGGACGACAACATAAAGGGCATCGACATCCTGCGGGCGATCCGCAGCTTCGACCCGTGCATGCCGTGCACCACCCACATGGACACCGGCCGCGGCATCATCACGCGAGAAGTGAATTCCTGTAGCTGCACGCTCGAGTAACCGATGCCCGTCACCGACCCATCCGTTACCGGTGGGGGAGAGCGACTCGGCGATCTGGTGATACCCGGACTTACGGTTCCGGACCCTGAGGTCGAGCAGAAGGTCAGCTACGTGCTCCCCTCAGAGGAGACCGGCCGAACGCTGGTCGCTGGGATTGGGCTTCCTTGGCTGCGAGATCTCGACTTCGGCACCCAGTGGGTCAATCGGGTCGTGGATCTCGAATGGCCGGACCACGTGCTCGTGGAGGACATGTCCTACGCAGCACATCGCGTGCTGCACCGGCTGCAAGAGGTTCGCCCCAGCAAGGTGATTCTGGTGGGGTGCATGCCACGGCGAGAGGATCCGCCGGGAACCATCCGCCGATACCAACTCGACCTCTCCCCGCCCGATGACGACGAGGTCCAGGACCGTCTGTCCGAGGCGGCGATGGGCATCATCGATCTCGACCACACGCTCGCCGTCGCTCGCTACTACGGAGAGTTTCCTGCCGACACCATCGTCATCGAAGTGGAACCCGCCGACGATTCCTTCGGGCTTGGGTTCTCCGAGGTCGTCGAAGCTACGGTCGACCCCGTGTTGGATCTCGTGAGGCGAGAACTGTGAGCTCGGCCGACGAGCGACTCGAGTTCGATGCAGTGCTCCCTCGTATCGCGGAGCTCGCAGAAGTCCTGACCGCTCACGACGACCCGGCCACGGCGTCGACTGCCGAAGAACTGCTGGACTGGATCGATGTGTTCCACGCCAATGGCGTAGGACGCATCGTCGAGATGATCCGCGAATGGCGGGGCGACATTCTTCTGGAGGCGTTGGCCGCCGACCCGATTGCCAGTTCACTGCTGGACGCGTACGGGCTTGGTAGCGGTGCCGACCTGGATTCGGCTCGCGTTGCCGTGCAGGCTGCGCTGGCAGAGGTTCGTCCGTACCTGCATTCCCATGGCGGCGACATGGAAGTGGTGAGTATCGAAGATGGTGTGGTCCGCTTGAAACTTCACGGCAGTTGCGACGGATGCACCGGTGCCGACGCCACGATTGTCGATCAGGTCGAGCGAGCGCTCCAGGTGCACTGGGTCGACTACCGCCGTGTGGAGATCGAGGAGATGGAAGCCGAGCCTCATCCACCCCCCGTCGCCGGCACGGTCACAACCGGTCTGCACATCAAGAGGCGGGAGGATGACTGATCTGGACGACCGCGTCGCAGACCTGACCTTCAAGGCTCGAGCGCTCGCGCAAGCTCACCCGTTGACCATCACCGCCACCGCCTACCGCGACCAGATGATCGTGGAGGAGCGTCGGACCCAACCGATGCCCGAGTTCTCCGAATGGGCGGCCACCGCCTTCCTCGTCGGGTACTGCATTCGCAGGGTCGAGGAGGCAGATTGTGGGCTGGCCCCCGACACCAGCAAGGGCAGCGATGCCCTTGTTCCGCTCGGACACGACGCAGTGCGGTTCTCGGACGAGGTTCGGGCCGGTCGGTCGGCCGGACGACGGTTGTTGGAGCAGGAACTCGTGGAAGCGCTCCTTGATCGCGTGATCAGCACCGAGATCGAGAAGCGGGTGGAGCACTGGAAGGCCCAGATCAGCAAGGCCGACTGGGCGATGTTCGAGCAGTACATCGCGTGGTGGGTGATCCACGGTTACTCGCTGCGAGCGGCTGAGATCGAACGGATACCAGAGTGAAGATTCTGGTGGCCGGTGTCGGGAATGTGCTCCGGGGCGACGACGCCTTCGGCGTGGAGGTCGCCAACTTCTTGCTCGCCCGACAGAACCCGCCCGAGGTCAGCGTTGTCGAGACGGGAATCGCCGGGATCCAATTGGTGCAGGATCTCCAAGACGGCTTCGATGCCGTCATCGTGGTGGACACGGTGGATCGCGACCGCGAGCCGGGGACGGTCATGACGATCGACTACGACGTGATCGACGTGCATGAGCTCGACCACAACACCAAGTACGACCTTTTGGCCGACATGCATCTGGCGACGCCGGAGCGGTCGTTGATGGTGGCCCGGGCGATCGGCGTGCTCCCACCCATCGTGCGCATGGTCGGCGTGCAACCCGTCGATGCCGACACCATGCATCTGGGCATGTCCGATGTCGTCGAGGCAGCAGTCGAGGTGGCCGTCGCCGAGGTCGATCGTTGTGTGGCTTCGCTGCTTGCGGAGGCGACGACATGACGGGTGGCTCGGGTCACGAAGGCCAGCCATCTGCGATCTCGCCGGCCGAGTCGGTCGCTGCGCTCACCGAGCGTTTCGAAGCCATGGACCGCAGTGCCGAGCCGCTCGCGTGGGCAGCCGCCGCCTACAAGCTGGGCATGGCCACGGCCGAGCAGCCGAGCGCGCAACCTGCGCAGGCCTTGCAGCGGGCCCTCGAGCTCTACCAACAAGCGAGCGTCATCCTGTCCGCCGAGCGCGCACCTTTGGAACACGCCCGCATCTTGAACGCTGCGGGCTCGGCGCATCGTCTGCTGGGCGATGGGTCGACCGCGACACGCCTGTTCGAACGTTCACTGCATCTGCTCGAGGGCCGGGGCGCTGAGGTGGAAGAGGCCTCGGTGTTCAACAACCTCGGGTTGACGCTCGCCGAAGCTGGCCAGATCGACGAAGCAATCGGGCTGTTCGAGCGGGCACTCGCATCTCTGACCGGTGACAGCGACGACGTCGTCCGGACCCGCCTCGCCACGCTGCACAACCTGGGCCAGGCTCGTATGGGGCGAGGCTCACCCGAGGGCTTTCACGAGGCGGTGGCAGCCTTCGAGGCCGGGTCGGCGGCAGCTCGCGGTTTCGATGTTTCCATGCACACCGGGCTGCTCGACCACAGCCGTGGGGTCGCCCACAAGGCCCTGGCGGACCTGGAGCCGACGGACCGCGAACGACATCTGACAGCGGCCATCGATGCGTTCGAGCAGAGCTTGGCCGTGTTCACATCGGTCGGGTTCCCGATGCACCACGCGATCGCAAAGCACAATCTCGGCCACACGCTGGCGGGCCGAGACGACCTCGACTCGATGCGCCGTGGACTCGCTTGCTACGAAGACGCCCTGCACATGTTCGACCCACGCCTGCATCAGGCGCATTGGCAGGAGGCCTACAACAATGCCGAGGCGCTCGAAGCGCGCCTGCTCCAGATCGAGCCGAATGCCAGCAGGGCCGACCACATAGCGAGCCTGTCAGGCTCCATGCCCGACGATGAGCGTCTGACCTTTCTAAGGCATCGCCTCTTGGTGCTGGAGCCACTGCCCGAGAAACATCGCCACGAGCGCCTCACCGCGTTCTGTTACGCAATGGTCACCCAGGAGCCGGCGTCGTTCGTGGCGACCTTGCGGACGATGATCACCGTGTTGATGGAGTTGCCCGAACCCGTGCTCGAGAGCGCGCTCCGTTCACTCCTGCGAGCCCATGCCATGCTCGACCCCCGCGACCAGCGCGCGGCTGATTTCGTTCTCGACGAGGCGGTCCAGTCACTGCTGTTCGGGCCGCAACGGGTTCGCGTTCGCGACATGCTCGAAGACATTGGTTGGAACCGTCCGTGAGCGACAGCGAGGTCGCCTCCGTCGCCCGACGCTTTCTCGACGCGATCGTCTGGGGCGAACACGTCGTCGTCTGGGAGATGCTCAGTCCGGTCGGTCGCGAGCACGTGTTGGCGGCGGGTGACCGCCGCGGCCTCGATCCGCTGCAGGCTCAGCGGATCCGGCTTGGCACCAGTCCGTTGGAAGAACGCGATGCGTTCCTGTCGGGCTTGGTGCAGGGACTGCGTGTCGACTTCTCCAAGGTGTCACTCGAGGATGTGGGTCCGGCTGACGACGTTGTCGAACGGTCGGATGGCGCCATCGAGGTCCCGCTCGAGTGCCCCGCCACCTTTGGGACAGACAACTGGTCCGCAGGGACGCTGGTGGTCTCATGTCACGAAGGGGCATGGCTCGTCGACCATCTGCGACCGATGGTGAGCGGTGGTGGGTGAGCCGCCGATAGTCCGCCACTACCCGGTGGGTACGTCGGTCGAGGCGCTGGCGTCGTCATGGGCTCGCCGCGAGCAGGCACCCCACGGAGCGGTGGTGGTGCTCGACAACGAGGTTTCAGGGCGGCTCCGAGGCGGTGAGCCATGGAACGGCGGAGACGCAGGCTGCTTGATGGTCGCGATGGTTTCGCGGCCGGACATCGATCCGCTCCAGGAGGCGTTGCTGTGGGTTCCGGCATCGTTGGCCGCAGCCGATGGCCTCGCAGCCGTGACTGGAAGGAGCCATGACGTCCTCTGGCCGGATCGTGTCATCGACGGACACGCCGACACTCGCCGATGCGCGGTGAATGTGCTCGTGCAGCTGGGGCCAGGTCGCGTGGACCATGCCGTGTTTGCCACACGGGTCGACCTCCGGACCTCGTCCGAAGACGAGCAAGGGCGACTGCAAAAGGAGGTTTTCGTCCCGGCCTATGTGGCGTCTGCGCGCAGATACCTGGACGCGTTGGCCCGCGACCCTGATGCACTCCTGGTCGAGTACGCCAGCCGGTGCATACACATCGGCAATCGGGTCCAGGCTGAGCTGCTTCCGCGAGGCGAGGCACGCGGTCGAGCCACCGAGGTCGACCGCGACGGATTCCTCGTGCTGGAGTCGCCGACCGGGATGGTCGAGCGCATCGCGCCGGCGTCGCTGCGGTCCGTCGAAATCGTGCCTGAGAGCAGTTGACTGCCGCCCTGGGATGTCCACTAGATGTAGACAGCACCTACCTGCTGTTCTAAGCTTCAGCGCTGTCGAGCGTCACTCTCTCGACCACGAAACGAAGGGGGTACGCAGATGTTGTGGTGGCTTGCGAACGCAGTCATCCTGCTTGCTGTGGTTCCCCTGGTCCTGCTCTTGGCGAACCGGGTGATCCGGCCGGCTTTGGAGATTCAGGACTACGCCGACGATGTTCTCGAACACGGCGTGAAGCTCACTGAGCACCTCGTGCCCGTGCCCGCCCTTGTCGATAGCGACGAGCTCATTTCCGGGGTCACCGGCGAGGCCGTGCGGTACGTCACGGCGCTGCGAAGGATGGTCTGACGGTGCCGGTTGTCGCCATCGTGATGGTCGTGCTCTTCGTTGTGCTGCTGCTCGCCGTGGCCGCCTATCTCGTGCGCGTGATTCAAGTGCTGGCCCACGTCAACGATCAGCTGGGGAAGATCACGTTCGGTGTTCGCGCCATCGCTCATCAGACCAAGCCCGTCAATGAGTTGACCGAGTCCATGAACGCAAACCTCGGTGCCGTCGCCGGAGCCCTCGGGTCCCTCGTCGAGGACGTTTCGGCCTCGGACGAGAATGCCGCGTGAACGAGCGAAAGGAACGCCGATGAGCCTCGAGTTCCGTTGAACGCATGTTGGACTGACCGACTGTACGTCGGTCACACAAGCTGAATCCGCTGAGGCGCTGCTCGAAAAGGTCGCCGCTCACGCTCGTGACGTGCACGGTGTGGAGTTGAACGACACGTTGATCAACTACGCGCTGACCACGGTCAAGGAGATCTGATGAGCAACGGGTGGTACCTGGGTTGGGGCATTGGCCTGCTCTTCGTTGTCATCGTGGTGGTGCTCTTGTTGTTGATGATCCGTGGCGCATCGCGTGCCGGCGACAAGGCCGAGTCCATCGTCAAGGCATTCAACGAAGCCGAGACCAACACATCGGGTCTCTGGAACGTCGACACCACCAACCGCACCATCGTGGACATCACGTCGTCCGCCCGGGCGGCACGGGAATACCTCGAATCAACGGCAGGTGAGTCATGACGGACAACGCCGCATGGTGGATCACGCTGGGAGTCGGCCTCGTCGTTGCGGTGGTTGCTGTCGTGCTGCTCCAGATCTTCCTCAACAAGGTTCGCCGGGTCGAGCGCGGCGCCGAGGCAATCTGGGATTCGGCCACACCAGTGGCCCGGAACACCGCGACCACCTGGATGCTGACCCAGACCACCGTCCGCCTGGACAAGCTGACCGAAGAGGCGCTGAAACACGACGCGTTGCTCACCGCTGTTCAAGCTTCTGCAGAGGACGAGGGCTGACATGCGCACCTTGCTGATCACGTTGTCGGTGGTCGAGGTTGTCCTCGTGATCGCCGTGCTGGCGTACTACCTGATCCAGGTCTCGAAGTCCCTGTATGAGACGTCGCGCCATCTGGCAAAGATCACGTTCGGTGTGCGCGCCGTGGAAACGCAGTGCTCGACCATTGGGCCCAGCGTGGTCCGGATCAACGAACAACTCACCACCATTGCAGGTGCGGTGGGCGGCGTTGCCGACAAGGCAGAGGCGATCGCTGATTCGGCCTGACGTTGGAGGCCTGGGCGGGTAGCGCTCGGCAGCTTCCGAGCCCCGCTCGCGACACTGCGATGCCAGAGTCTTTGGATCAGATGACTGGCGCGTACTAACGTCCCGGCCGATCTGACCGACCCGGTCACGAACCGGAGGCTCTGATCAATGGCGCGCAACAACCAATCGACTCAGCGATTCCGTCGGTCGGGCCGACGGCTGTCCAAGACCGGTGTTCTGGCCCTGGCCCTGGTGTTCGCGCTGATTGTCGCTGCGTGCGGCGACGACGATGATGCCTCGAGCTCCACCGATCCGGCCCCAACCGAGACGACGGCTGAAGCCGAGCCGACAGAGACGCCGGAGGCTGAACCGACAGCGGAGGAGGAACCGGAGGAGCCGGCGGCAACAGCGACGCCCGAACCGGAACCGACCGCAACACCGGTTCCGGAACCGGTGAGCGTACGCCTCGTCTTTGTGCCGGCTACAACGGGGCTCCTCGTCAACGTGGCTCAGGAGCAGGGCTTCTTCGCGGAGAACGGTCTCGACGTCGAGCTGACCCCGGCGACGAACATCTCCGAGATCATCCCGACGCTCGGCCAACAGGTCGACATCTCGCTCGGCACCGCCACTGACCTGATTCGCGCAGCCGATTCCGGACTCGACGTCGTGCAGATCCTCGGCAACACCAACGACACCGAGGACAACCCCTTCGTTCGTGTGATCGTCCCGGCCGACTCCGGAATACAGAGCGTCACCGACCTCGAAGGCCGTCGGGTGAGCAGCCCGACGCTGAGCGGCGTCATCCATGTTGCCACGCGGTACTGGGCACAGCAGGAGGGCATTGACCCGGACTCCATCGAGGGCGTGCAGGTTCCGCCGCCCGCCACTGTCGAGCAGTTCAACGCCGGGCAGGTCGACGCTGCCGAGGCGCTCGAACCATTCGCAGGAGCACTCGTTGGTATGGGCAACGTGTCCATTGGCGACCCGTTTGCGGCCATCGGGCTTCCGCTCGCCACCAACTTCTGGATCGCCAACGGCGAGTGGGCCGCGAACAACCCGGATGTCGTGGCGGCATTCAAGGCGTCGCTCGAACAAGCGCAAGCGTTCGTCGACTCGAACGACGCCGATGCACGGGCGATCCTCCAGGGCTACACGGGGATGCCGGACCCGGTGGCTGCCAACGTCGCGCTCCCCACGTTCAACCTCGAGATTCGTGCCGATGATCTCACCCGCTGGGTGGAAGTTCTCGTTTCACTCGGGGACTTCGAAGGGGAGATGGATGTGTCGAGCCTCGTGTTCGGCTGAGGGTCGAACGTTCGTGGTCTCGCCACCGACGAGTTGGCGGGACCACCCGGCCACTGGTTCGTTGAACCAACTGGCATGAGTTTCGAATGCCGAACGCTCAGCGCTGAGGTCGGCTCGAGAGACGGAGCGCGATCGGTTCTCCATGATGTGTCCCTCGACGTCGCCAAGGGCGAATTCGTGTCGATCATGGGCCGTTCGGGCGTCGGCAAGACCACACTCCTTCGCGTCCTCGCGGGACTACTGAAGCCCACACCTGACTCGACAGTGCGATTCGAAGGCCGAGATGTTGTTGGTCCGCCCGAAGGCTTGAGCCTGGTCTTCCAGGATTACTCCAGCGCATTGCTGCCTTGGCGCACGGTTGCCGCGAACGTGGAGTTGCCGCTCGAACAGAACCTCCCGAAGACGGAGCGCCGCCAGCGGGTGGCCGCGACGCTGGAGATGGTCGGTCTGGCCGATCGGGCCAATGACCGTCCGCCGCAGCTCTCCGGAGGCATGCAACAACGGGTCCAGTTGGCGCGGGCCTTGGCCTCGCGTCCGGTGGCGCTGCTCATGGACGAGCCGTTCGGGGCTCTCGACGCCTTGACCAAGTCCGACCTCGAGGACGAACTCCTCAGGCTGGTCGGGGGCACAGCCATGACGGTGGTGTTCGTCACCCACGACATCGACGAGGCCGTGTACCTCAGCGATCGCGTGGTCGTGTTGGGCGGCGAACCCGCCGATGTGGTGGCCGACATCGCTGTCGAATGCCCACGTCCTCGTGAGCAGATTCGAACACGAGAGTCCGCTCACTTCCTGGCGGCACGATCTCGCGTACACGAGGTGATCTTTGGAACGCGGTGAGGGCCGGCGTGTGATGAAGGCGCTCAACCTCGCTGGTGTGGGTGTACTCCTCGTCGCGGCCGGTCTCTGGGAGGTGGTCGTTCAGGCGCAACTGGGCGACCTTCAGTTCTTGCCCGCTCCGAGTGAGATAGCGAGTGCCGCGCGGCAGGCTGTCGCCGACGGAGAACTTCTCGGCCGAACCATCCACACGCTGGTCGTGACCCTGCTGGGCTGGGGGATGGCGAGCGTGGCCGGCCTGGGCTTGGGTCTGGCGCTCGGCCTCTCCGACAGGGCTTACCGGTACTCGATGACAAGCTTCGAGGTCACGCGAGCGATACCGCCCATCACCTTCGTCCCGGCTGCCCTTCTCATCTTCGGGTTTTCTCTGAAGATGGAGCTGGTGCTCGTGGTTTTTGGGGGCGTGTGGCCAGTTCTCGTGAACACCATCGGTGGGGTGCACGCCGTCCGGCCCGAGTTGCACGACGTAGGCGAGATGCTAAGGCTGAACAAGCTGGCCAAGGTGCGGAAGGTTGTCCTGCCGGCTGCCCTGCCAGCGGTGGTGGTTGGCCTGCGCTTGGCCCTCTCGCTCTGTCTCGTTCTTGCGATTGTTGCTGAGATGGTGGGGAACCCTGAAGGGATCGGCAACGGCCTGATCGCTGCTCGTCAAGCGCTCCAGCCAGCCCTCATGTTCGTCTATGTGCTCGCGGCCGGTCTGCTCGGTGTTGCGCTGAACGCGCTCTTCCGGGGCGCAGTCAGACTCCTCTTCCCCAGTGGAAGCGCCAACGAGGAGCGCGTGTGGTGACTGCAGAGGCCGGGGTGCAATCTCAGCGATCACGCCCCGTAGGGCGCACCCATCGGTCGGGAGTTGTCACGGGACTGGCTCCACTTGCGCTCCTATTGGTGGTCTGGGAAGTCGTGGGGTCGCCGGACTCCCCGTTCTATCCGGCACCGTCGTCGTGGTGGCCGGCCCTCTTTACTCGCGGGCAGGACGAGGACATCATCCCGGCGATCCTCGACACGAGCCGCACCTTCGGCCTTGGCCTGTCGGTGGCAACTCTTGTCGGGGTGGGTGTAGGGATTGGCGTTGGCGTGTCTGTGCGGGCAGACCGGGCATTCGGCCCGATGTTCGAGTTCGCTCGCGCGGTGCCGCCGGCGGCATTGGTACCCGTCGCCACTCTTCTTCTCGGCTTCGACGAGACCATGAAGATCGTCGTGGTCGTGATGGCGGCCGTTTGGCCGATCATGCTGAACACGAGAGCCGGAATCAGAGCCATCGATCCGATTCGGCTCGACATGGCCCGCTCGCTCCGCATGTCCCCGAGCCGCACGGTAGGCCGCGTCCTGCTCCCTTCTGTCACGCCTGCTGTCTTGCTCGGTGTTCGTGTTGCCACACCGGTGGCACTCGTGATCACCCTGCTCGTGGAGTACCTGACCGGCGTGAACGGCCTCGGGGCGCTGGTCGGAGACGCGCAACGGACCTTCCAGCCAGCCCGTGTCTACGCACTCATCGTGATTGCTGGACTCATCAGCCTTGCGGTCAACTCGTTGATCCGCTCAATCGAACAACGAATCCGTCGCCTCCATCTCGGTGGCTGAGAACATGCTCAACGGCAGGACGCTGGGTTCTTGTGGGTGCCGAGTTCTGGGTCTGTCCGATTCTTTGTGTAAGTGGCCGTGGTGGTGTTCATCGGATGTGGTCGGCGATGCGGCGCACGATTGGGTGTCCCCAGAGTGCTGTTATGGACACGCTTGTGTCCGGCGCTGGCCTGCGAGTGAGCGTGTGAGGGTTCGCGAGGTGTGGCCGCGGGGAGTCGTGCGATCGCTGTCACATGTGCGGGCTACCGTGCGGCGTATGGAGGAGTTGGGGGAGCCCGTGCCGAGGGGGAGTCGCTTCGGCGATCGACTGCCGGTGTGGCCTTCTACAGGAATGCTGGCGGGCCGGTAGCGGTTTCCGTTTCGTGTCTGTGGAGGCAAGTTCCGTCGTGCCGCGATCTGTGGTGGTTTGGGTCGAGGAGCTGTATCGCGCGCATGTGGCGGGTGTGTACAACGTCGCCTATCGGGTGCTGTGGAACCGGGGTGACGCGGAAGATGTGGTGCAGGCGACCTTCGTGAAGGCGTTTCTACGGGTTGGGCAGCTGGCGGACCCGGCCAAGGTTCGGGCGTGGTTGTTGCAGGTGGCTTACCGGGAGGCGATCGCGATTCTGCGGCGTCGACGGGATCTGCCGACCAATCCGGCCGACATGCCGTCTCAGGTGGCCACATCGATGGGCCCGGCCGAGCTGGCTGTGGCTTCGGCTGTTGCTGCAGAGCTTTCGGCGGCGTTGTACAAGCTCGCGGCGGACGAACGAGTGGCTGTGGTGCTGCGTGATGTTGAGGGGCTGTCGATGCGTGAGGTGGCTGAGGTGACCGGTGTTGGGCTGTCGGCAGCGAAGATGCGCGTGCATCGGGGGCGGCAGAGCCTGCGGGTGTTGCTCGAGAACTCGGAGGTCAGGTCGTGAACTGTGAACAGCTTGCCGAGCGGCTGACGGATCTGCTGGAGGGCGATCTCGACAGCGACGAGGAAGCGGCGGCGGTGGAGCACTTGGCCACGTGCGCCTCGTGTGAGCTGGTGCTTGCCGAGACCCGTGAAGTCATCGGGTTGGCACGCGATCACGGGCGGGTCTCGTTGTCGAGCGATGATCAGGATCGGCTCTGGTCGAGACTGATCGGCGAAGTCGGCTCAGATTGACGGCCTGAACGGGTTGGGCAGGAACCTCGGCGTCCGCTTCGCGTACTCCGCATAGCCGGGGTAGCGATCGCGTAGTTGCTGTTCTTCCCATGTCGCCTTCTGGTTGAAGAAGACGAACGTGGCGGCGGCGACGGCGAGGTGGGCCCAGTTCGCGGAGCGCAGCGTGATGCCGGCGACGGTGAGGAGAACCCCGGTGTAGATGGGGTGGCGCATGAACCGGAAGAGGCCACCGGTTGTGAGCTGGCCGCGGCTGGTCGGTACTGGGGTTGGGGTGAGCGCGGCACCGAGTCCGAGCGCGGCGACGGCGACGAGCGCGAGCCCGCCGAAGAACAGCGCACCGGCGACTCCTAGGAGCACGGATGGTTTGGCCCATGCATCTCCTCCAGGAAGCAGGATCAGCGTGGCGAGGAGTGCGGCTTGTCCTGCGACCCAGAGCCAACCGGTGGTCGAGCGGCTCATCGCGTCGGAGCTTCGTTCACGGCGGCGACGATGTCGTCGATGCTGGGACGGTCGTCGGGGCCTTCACCCCAGAACCCGTAGATGAGGGCGCCGTTAGGGTCGATCACGAAGTCACCTCCGAGTTGGCGGGTGTCGTCGGTGGGGCGTCGAAGCCCGCTGAGACCGTCGGTGCGGAAGATCTCGGCGTATCGCCGTGCGGCTCTGAACCCCCAGATTCTTGCGAGTGAACCGCGACCAAGGCCAAATGCTCGGTAGCTGGATCGGCCCGCATCGATGACGACCGGGAGGTCGACGGCGTGACGTTGGCGGTAGGCGGCGATGTTCGTCGGATCGGTGAATGTCATCAGTACCACGTCGGTGTCGGGGAGATCGTCGAGGCGAGCGCGCACGGCACCCGCGTGTGAAGCGCACGGCAGTCAATGGA
>CAZVUM010000055.1:0-24675 GCA_964629575.1 uncultured Acidimicrobiales bacterium
ACCCGAGTGGCGGCAATCTGCCCCTATACCTGCACAAACTATCCGAACAGCCTCTGAGGGCGTCGAAGAGCACCTCGACGCCCTTGTAGTAGACGAGCCGCCCGACGAAGAGCAGCCGCAGAGGACCATCGTTGGGTCGTGGGGTCGGGCGGGCTGGGGCGACCATCTGAGGCGACACGCCGTAGGGAGCCAGCACGACGCGCTCGGACACACCGGACAGCTCTGGCGAGTCCGCCAGGATCCTCGAGGACGCAAACACACGCCCGCACCGTTGAAGGGCCGCCCGCTGCGCCGGTCCGAAGATGGGCGCCAGCAGACGCTGTTTCCCGAGCTGGGCGTGGAACGACGCGACGACCGCCCCCGCGCTCGTGTTGCGCAGCACCCCGAGCTCACCGAGTGGGAACGGAAGGTGGAGGTGGACGATGTCGGCGTCGAGCCGAGCCGTCTCGGTCACCACGCGCGGCGAGAGAGGCATGCTGAGCGCCCGACCCCACTCCCGCACCCTGCGGACCGTGACGCCATCGGAGCGCTGATCGGTACGCGGGGAGCGAACGCCGGCAACCAGCAGCTGCACGTCGTGACCGCGAGCCGCCGACGCGGCTGCGAGATCGCCCATGTACCGGGTGATCCCCGCCGCGACGGGTGGGTGGGCGTCCTTGAAGACGTGCACGATCCTCACCCTCTGCACTGTCGGCAGAGATCCGCGGTCGTGAACGAGAAGTCCGTACCTGGACACCCGGGAGACACTTGGTCCAATCCTCACTTCGGTTCTGAGGGTGCCGACAGGTGTCTGGTGGCAAGCCAGTTCACTCCCCCAGACGGGGGCTCCCGCGTCAACCCGCTGACAACCCGCTCACGGCACGCCGTGATCGCGGTCGCAGCGTGGGTCGCCGCGGTATCAGCCGCCTCCTCATTCACCGGACACGCGAGCGATCTCACCGTGGTGCTGATCGCCGTCGTGGCCGTGAGCGCTGGCGCGATCGCGTTCTTCTTCGGCGAGGGTGAGGCTCGCGTCACCTTCGGCGGTTGGCACAGCCTGGCCCACCTCGGATCGGCGTCCGTCGTGACCGCATCGACGATCGTGAGCATCGACGCGCTCATCGTCCCGATGGTTCGTCTGAGCACGGTGCTGGCCACCGGCGTCGCGGCGACACTCCTCATCGGGCTCGTCCGCTTGCTCACGCGTCACGATCGGTGGACGAGGGCCCGAGCCGATGCGCCCCGCGTGATCATCTTCGGGGCAGGAGCCGGCGGCGAGATGGCGCTCCGGGCGATCGGTTCGGATCCCGAAGCGTCGTACCGACCCATCGCCGTTCTCGACGACGATCCCCGCCGGCACGGGCGGCGCGTCGAGGGTCTCAAGGTGATCGGCGGGCGCGAGAAGGTCCCGGAGCTCGTGGCTCGAGGCGCGAGCGTCTTGGTGATCGCAGTTCCGAGTGCCGAGGGTCCCACCGTCACCGATCTGTTCGACCTCGGTCAATCGCACGGTTTGCAGGTTCGGACCCTCCCACCCAAGCGCGACCTGTTCGATCGCACGGACATGTCGCTCGAAGAGATCCGCGAGCTCGGCGAGGCCGATCTCCTGGGTCGGCGCCGAATCGACACGGATCTCGCGTCGATCGCCGGTTACCTCACCGACCGCGTCGTCCTCGTCACGGGGGCTGGCGGTTCGATCGGCTCGGAGCTCTGTCGGCAGATCGCCACCTTCGAGCCGGCCCAGCTCGTGATGCTCGATCGCGACGAGTCGGCCCTCCACGCGGTGCAGCTCAGCATCGAGGGTCAGGCGATGCTCGACACCGAGTGTCTCGTGCTGGCCGACATCCGCGACCGGCGCCGCCTCGAGCGAGTGTTTGCGCACTACCGGCCAGAGGTGGTGTTCCACGCCGCTGCGCTCAAGCACCTCCCTCTGCTGGAGAGGTATCCGGGAGAGGGTCTCCAGACCAACGTGCAGGCAACGGTCAACGTGCTCGATCTCGCCGCGCGGTTCGGCGTGTCGCGTTTCGTCAACGTGTCGAGCGACAAGGCCGCCAACCCGATCTCGGTTCTGGGGTACTCCAAGCGGCTCAGCGAACGCCTCACGGCGCACTACTCCGAGACCAACTCCGGCAGCTACATGAGCGTCCGGTTCGGCAACGTGCTCGGTAGCCGCGGCAGTGTGCTCACCGCCTTCCACCAGCAGATCCTCTCGGGTGCGCCGCTCACGATCACCCACCCCGACGTGGCGCGCTACTTCATGACGGTCGAAGAGGCCGTCGAGCTCGTCATCCAAGCGGGCGCCATCGGAAGCAACGGCGATGCGATGGTCCTCGACATGGGCGAGCCGGTGAAGATCGTCGACATCGCGCGCCGGTTGGCGAACCAGGCCGGACGCGACGCCAACATCCGCTTCACGGCCCTACGGCCCGGCGAGAAGATCGTGGAGGACCTCTTCGGTGACGAGGAAGCCGTCACTGCGACCGGTCACCCCAAGATCACCGCAGCAGCTGTGCCGAGCATCGCGCCGATCCTGGTCGACCGAGCAGACCCTCACGCCGAGCCACAGCACGTCACAGACGAGCTCATTCGGCTCACCTTCATGCCCAAGCGCGTTGCCAGCGACTTCGGGATTCCGGACCCGGTGACTTCGTTCTGACGTGCACCTGATCGCCCTTCCCGTCGCGCTGGTGGTGAGCGTCATCTGCA
Source organism: uncultured Acidimicrobiales bacterium (assembly GCA_964629575.1). Classification (GTDB taxonomy): domain Bacteria; phylum Actinomycetota; class Acidimicrobiia; order Acidimicrobiales; family Poriferisodalaceae; genus JAYPWI01. The sequence goes on from CAZVUM010000055.1 coordinate 2,683, forward strand.
CGCCCCTGGTGATCCGGGTCTTGCTGGGACGCGATGTGATGGATGTGCCCTCCGCGCGCAGCTCACACGATCGTCCGATCCCCCGCGGCGGTGGCGTAGCCGTGGCGGTCGCGTCGGTCTCTGCGCTGATGTTCGGGTGGGCGATCACCGGCACGGGAAACCAGGCCCTTCTGGTCGGAGCGCTCGGCTTCGGCCTCATCGGCCTCGCCGACGACGTCCGCAGCCGCTCCACGGTGCCCCGCCTCGTCGCCCAGACAGTGGTGGCCGTTGCCAGCGTCGCCCTCCTGTGGCAGCACGTCTCGCTGTCGCCGTCCCTGCTCATCATCACCGGCGCCGTGGCTGCGGTAGCGCTCGTGGCGTTCGTCAACGCCTTCAACTTCATGGACGGCATCAACGGGATCAGCGTCGCTCAGTCGGCGGTCGGTGGTCTGGCCTGGATGGTGATCGGCCTCACCGCCGACGTGGACCAGCTGGTCATCGGAGGAGCAGCTCTCGCGGGCGCGGCACTCGGGTTCGCACCCTTCAACGTTCCCACGGCCCAGGTGTTCCTCGGCGATGTCGGTGCCTACTTCCTCGGGGCGACCATGGGGGTGCTCGCGCTGATCGGGCTGGTCGAGGGTCTTCCACCAGAGGCCGTGATCGCTCCGATGCTGATCTACCTTCTCGACACCGGAACCACCCTGCTGTGGCGGGTCCGCAATGGCGAGCAGTGGGACCAACCCCACCGCCAGCACGTCTACCAGCGCCTGACCGACGCCGGCTGGTCGCACGTTCGAACCGCTCTCTTCGCCGCGGCGATCATCGGGCTGTGCGCCCTGCTCGGCGGCCTCACCGTGGGTGGCTCCCGGACGGCCCGAGTGATCGCGGACGTGGGCCTGGTCTTGGCAGTGTTCGCGTACCTCGACTGGCCAGAGGACGCCCGCAGCGGGCCCGAGCCCTCGGTGAGCTGAGCCGGGTCAGCTGATCCGGGCGGTCGCCTTGTCGTCGATGACGAACCCCTCGCCCACCAGCGTCGCTCGCAGAGCCTCGCGGAGTGGCGTGGTCCCGAAGGCCGGGAGGAGCATCTGCAGGCGCCGGACCGACGCCTGCAGAACAGGGCGATCGCTCGCCCGCACCTTGTCGGGGTCGGTTGCAATCACGAGGTCGCGTCCGAGCAAGGAACCCATTTCGTGAACGATCTCGCGGGCGGTGTAGCTACGGCCCGTACCGAGGTTGACCGTGAATGAACCCTCCGGCCCGTCGGTGAACATGCGGAGGGCCCGCGCCATGTCACCCGTGAAGATGTAGTCGCGTCGCGTGTCGACGTTGCCCAGCGGGAGCTCATTCCCGTCGCGCAGGTAGTCCAGGATGTCGGGAACCAGGTGCGGATTGGTTTCACCGGGACCGAGGGCGTTGAAGAACCGACCGACGACGACGTCGGTCTCCGGGCACCGGCGTTGGTGGAACTCCATCAGCTGCTCGCCCATGCGCTTCGATGCGCCGTAGATGTTGTTGGGCTCCACCGCATCCACCTCGACGTGCGCATGGGGGGCCGGCTGGTAGACGTCGGCGGTCGATGCGAACACGATCCTCTGCGGCTCGACGGCGACGAGCGCGTCGAGGAGGTGCTGGGTTCCCGCCACGTTCACCGCGATCGTCTCCGCGGGATGGGCGACGCAGAACGGGATGAAGTGATGAGCGGCGAGATGCACGACGTGGGTCGGCGCGATCTCGTGAACGATCCGCGTGCAGGCCCGCCTGTCTCGGAGGTCGAGCTCGACGATCGACAGGTTGGGTCGATCGGCGAGATGGTCGAGGCGCGCCCTCTCGCCAACCTCGAAGTTGTCCACGACCACGACGTCCTCACCTGCGGTGACGAACTGGTCCGTGGTGGGGACGCCGACGAAGCCGGTTCCGCCGGTCACCAGGATGCGTCGTTCTGTCATGTCGTCCTTCCGGCCGCGGCGCCGATGCCGAGGCGTTGGTATGCGGCGACCAGCCGATCGACGGCGGGCTCCGGTGAATACACGTCTTCGATGAGCTGACGGCCCGCGTCGCCCAGGGCCGAACGCTCGGCGGGGTCCGACAGCAGCTCGATCGTGCGGTCGATGAGGGTCGTGTCGTCGTCGAGCGGAGTCGCGACCGGGAGCGGCCGGTCGGTCAGTCCTTCGAGCCCCTCGGTGTTCGACACGACCGGTCGGCCGTAGGCCATGGCCTCGAGAGCCTTGATCTTCATCCCGGATCCGCGAGCCGGGGGATACAACAACACCGAGATCTGGGAGAAGAAGTCCTCGGGCCGCTCGACCGAGCCGAGGAGCTCGGCACCGCGAACCGGGAAGAGCGGACCGAGCCATTCCTCGGCTCCCCACCCTGCGACGAGCAGTCGGGCCCCTGGTACCGCTCTCTCGATCTGTGGCCACAGGCGGGTGAGGACTCGTTCGGCGGCGCTTCGACTCGGGTACCAGTGCATCGAGCCGATGATCCCGACCACCGGCGCGTCGACGGGTGGCAGAACCGGGTAACACGAAGGATCGATGGACACCGGCACGACTTCGGCCGGCACACCAGGGGCGATCTGTCCGACTCGCTCGGCGAGCCGGGAGGTCGCAGCGATCAGATGCGTGCTGTCCCTCAGGAGTCGACGGGTGGCGCGCTGCATCTGCACGAAGGTGGCTCGCTCCCGCCTGTCCAGATCGGTGCGCTCCTCCCAGTCGATGATCTCGAGGTGATGGAGAAAGGTCAGTGAGTCGTCACGGTTCTCAGCGACCCAGGACGGAAAGAGGTGCTCGATGTGGAGAACGTCGGCGGTCGCCGCCTCCTCGTCGATCGCTCGCATGAGCGGCTCGACCCGCCGGTACTCGCTGAAGGGCCGCACGGCAGAGCGCACCTTGCGCGCGAGAGCCGGTTCGGTGAGACGAAGCGGTACGTGACGGAGCCGGAAGCCGTGAGCGTCGGCGCTCGCCTGCGCCGCACCCACACGGACGTCGAGCTCCTCGGTGCATGACACACACGTGACGGCGTGTCCTCGACGGGCCAGCTCGGTTACCACGACATGGAGCCACCGTGCGTCGGCGGTACCGAACGCAAGGGGCAAGGAGGGCGTGACGACGACGACTCGCACGGCTCGCCTGTCGACCGGAGGTCCCACTGCTCAAACGCCTGGGATGGAAACCCGTTCGGCCCGCCGCGACAGCCTGATCACGAGCCTCAACCGACCCGCCCGACGGCCGACACGATCAGCGTGTGGACCCGTTCTCCAGCTCCCCGGCCCATCGCATCTCGCGCCCAGGTTCTGTTCCTCGTCAACGGGGCGGCGGGCTCTGCCGCGGGCGAGCGCGCTGAGCGCATCGCGGCCCAGCTCGAGCCCGGCAGCGCCGACATCGTGTACCGCGACGGGGGCAGGCGGCTCGCCGTGAAGTCCATGGCCATCGCGATACGGCGGGCTCGCCCGCAGGTCGTCTATGCCATGGACCTGGCCGTCGCCAACATCGCGGCCTGGGCCCTCGCGTCGCCTCGGACCCCTCTCGTCGTCGACACCGGCGACACTCCCCGCCAGTTCCTGGACCTCGTCGGCGCTGGTCCCGTACGACGCGGCGGCGCCGCCGCGCTCGAGCGCGTCGGGTACTCGCGATCGCGCCGCATTGTCGTGCGAGGGACCCACCACGCGGATCAGCTCCGGGACCGCGGTCTCGACCACGTCGCGGTCATCCCAGACGGTGTCGACCTGTCGTTCTTCCGTCCCCACGACGTCTGGGAGCTACGTCGCCGGCTCGGACTTCACCGCGACCTCACCGTGGGGATCCAGGGCAACTTCACCTGGTATCCCTCCCTCGGCGGCGGTCTCGGCTGGGAGTTGATCGAAGCCATGGGCCGGTTCCCGCACCTCCCCGTTCGCGCCGTGATCATCGGATCGGGCCCTGGCATCCGCCAGATGCGGCTGCTCGCCGACCACCACGGGATCGCTGATCGAGTGCACGTGATGGGCCGGATCCCCTACCGGGATCTCCCCCGGTATCTGTCGCTCTGCGACGTCACGCTCCTGACCCAGACCAACGACCCCTCGAGCTGGGCGCGCACCACAGGAAAGCTCCCTGGATACCTGGCCGCCGGTCGTCACATCCTCGCAACCCGGGTCGGAACAGCTGCCCAACTACTCCCCGAGGACATGCTGCTCGACTACCACGGAGGCTGGGACACCACGTACCCCGACCGGCTGGGTGCCCGTCTCGCCGAGCTGTCGGATGACCCCTCGGCCGTGCGCCACGCAGGACTCCAGCTCTGCGAGCTGGCCGAGCCATTCGACTACGACGAGATCGCTCGCCGGTGCGCCGAGGAGATCAGGACGGTGGCGGCGTGACCGCAACAGTCACACCGAGAGCCCCGGGCACGGCATCGCGACCAACGGGCGGACTGCTTCTGGTTGGAGAAGACGCACCCGGATCGCTGCTGTCGTCAGTGCTGCCAGGACTTGCAGCCGTGGTCGACACCACTGTCGTCAACCCGCAGGCCTCCACCACCCAACATCTGGCAGACGGCGGCGTCGTCGGAGTGATTCGCCGCCGCGTCGGAGCGCGCCGCACCGGGGCACGGGTCATCGAGGCGGTCAGACAGCTCCAACCCGACGTGGTTCTTCTGATCAAGGGACGCTGCATCGGAGCGGACGACATCCGTGAGATGCAGTCGCTGGGCACAGCGGTGGCGTGCTGGTATCCGGACAACCCCAGGTGGGCCGGTGCGGATCCAGGTGCCTTCGATCGCCTCGCTCAGTGCGATCTGCCCATCCTCTTCTCCCACAGACAGGCTGCCGACCTCGCATCGGAGAGCGACCGCGTCGCCGTCCTCCCGTTCGGCTACAACCCAGCCTGGTTCGCACTCACCGATCCCGATGCCGAGCGAACCGGAATCGCGTTTCTGGGAACGTGGTCGCCGCGTCGCGAGCGGTTTATGGCTGCTCTCGAGGGTCTCCCGCTCGCGATCGCAGGAACGGGCTGGCGCTCCAACAGCGCACTCGCAGGGGTCGGCGATCCGATCGTCGAAGCCCGAGCGGGCCAGGTCCTCGCCAGCGCGGCGATCGGCGTCAACCTGCTTCATCCGCAGTGCGAGGACGCCCACAACATGCGGACGCGCGAGATCTGCGCGGCGGGTGCGCTGCAGGTGACCGACCCTGGTACCGACGGCACCCCGCTGCGTCACGGCGAATCGTGCCTGTGGTTCAACAGCCCGGATGACCTGCGCTCAGTCGTCGAGAGGGCCCTCGCGGACGACCAGCGGCGACGCGAGATCGCGCGAGCCGGTCAGGGCGCGATCGCCGGTGACACCTACGAACAACGCGGCGAGGAACTCGCTCGCCTTCTCGGCTTCGGGAGCCATGCATGACCGTCGTGGCGCTCTCGCGCCGCCACGAGCCGGCGGCTCTTCTGGTCGAAGTGGCGCATCACCTGCTGCCGCACTGGGAGGTCTCGGTCGAGGTCACCCCAGCTGGGACTCTGCTGTGTGCGGGATCGGACATCCACCGCGCTGACAGGTGGCTGGCTGTCGGCCAGCCGCTCGATGACCCCTGGGGGGCCGATCCCCTGGCGCGGCCCCTCTCCGACGCGCTCGAGGACGTCGACCGCTTCGGGCCGGGAGCGATCGTGCTGAGTCCTGGCCCCGTGCTGCTCCTCGACACGCTGACAGGACACGCTCATCGCTCGCTCAGCGGGCTCGTCGGCTTCGGTCCCCATCCCGACGACCTGCAGCTGAGCTCGACCCTTGGGCAGAGCTCTCCGCCGCCGCGCGCCCAGATCATCGAGGACAGCTCCCCCGCGTTCTCGGTCGAAGGGCTCATGGCCGAGATCGAAGCGCACACGCCGACCGTCGGGGATCCGATCGACCTGGGCGCGTTCACCGCCCATCCGTGGCCGAACCCCGAAGCCGAGCCCTTCCTCCGAGACGCCGTCTACGGGCTCGGCGGAGGCCATGCGATCTTCCGCCCACACGACCGCTCGGACATCCTCACCGACCCACATCGCTACGGCCGGGTTCGGGACCTCGCGCTCCCCGAGCTGCAATACCGATGTCGCCTGCTCGGACGATGGCTGCTGGCGCCGATGTTCGAACGACCTGTCCTCGATCAGGTCGGCTTTGCTGTCGCGGAGACGCAATGACCCAACGCATCCTTCTCGTGACGGTCGACTACGCGCCGCAGACCGGCGGGGTACCGCTGCTGTTGTCGCGCATCGTCGAAGCCACTCGGGGAGACGCCGATTGGCGAGTTGTGACCGCGGCGCCAGCGGAAAGTGGGCACGAGAGCGACGAGGTGGTGCGCACTCACGGAGTCCTGGGTATCGCGAGAACGGCATGGCGGCAGCGACGCTGGCTACGCGCCTCCCCCGATCGCCTCATCGTGAGCGGCCACGTGTACCTCGGTCCCCTTGCCCACCTCATCGGGTTGCTCACCCGAACACGCGTCTCGACGCTGGCGTACGGACGAGAACTGGTCCCCGAACGACTCCGCCAGCGGCTCGCCCTCGCGACCCTCAAGCGGGATCACCGGGTGGTGACGATCAGCCAGCACTCGTCGGACCTCGTCAACGACTTGGGCGTCGCGTCCGAACGATCGTCCTGGGTGGCGCCCGAAATGGCACCGGGCTTCGTGGAACCTGCGATGCCCGATCGGCGGGGGCCCACCGAACCCTTGCGGCTGATCACGATCACCCGTCTCGCCGAGGGCTACAAGAACGTGGAGGTCCTGCTCCGCGCCGTCTCGGTTCTCGCCGCGAGCGGACGGGTGAGCTGTCTCACCATCGTCGGCGATGGTCCGCGTCGCGCTGCGCTTCAGCAGAAGGTCGAAGCGTGGGGACTGTCCGATGTCGTAGAGCTCCCCGGTCAGCTTGACGACAGCGAGCTGTCCACACGCCTCGCGGCGTCACACGTCGGCGTCTTCAGCAGCCGGCATGCACTCGCGGAGGGCGGATTCGAAGGCTTCGGGATCGTGATCCAGGAGCTGGCCGCCTCCGGCCTGCCCGTCGTTGTCGGCGATGTGGCGGGGGCACGCGACGCGGCACGTTCGCAATGGGCCCTCAAGGTCGCTCCTGACGATCTCAGAGCGTGGGTCCTGGCCATCGATCGCCTCCACGAGGACGAGGATCTACGAATGGACATGGCGACCGCCGCCCGAACCTGGGGACGCCAGCTCGACTCCACCGACATGGGACAGGCATTTCTCGCCGAGCTGACGGGGGCCGGCTGATGTGCGGCATCGTGGTGTCGACGGGACGCGGCGCCCACGCTCGGGTCCGGGTTGCGCTGGAGCGCCTGAGTCATCGCGGACCCGACGGGTCCGGGATCTGGACCGCCCCGGACGGATCGACAGTCGTCGGGCACGCCCGACTGGCCATCTTCGACCCCACCCCGAGGAGCGATCAGCCGTTCCGTCGCGGACCGCTCACCCTCGCCTACAACGGCGCGATCTACAACCACCTGGAACTGAGAGCTGAGCTCGAACGGGTCGGCGAGAGATTCGAGACAACCAGCGACACAGAGGTCGTGGCAGCGGCCATGCTGCGGTGGGGCTGTCGGGCGCTGGACCGTTTCGAGGGGATGTTCGCACTCGTGGTCCACGATCAGCGCGACGGCTCGTTGCTGGCGGCCCGCGACCGTTTCGGGATCAAGCCGCTCTACATGACCACCGATGGGAGCAGCACGACCTTCGCGTCGGAGCTGCGAGCGCTGTCCACAACCGCCGAGGTGGATGGGCAGGCCGTGGCGGAGTTTCTCCGATTCGGCAACCCGATCACCCGCCCGATCGACCCCACGGTCTCCGAGCTCACGCCGGGCGCCGTGCTTCGCCTCTCGGGGACCTCGGTCCGGGTCGACTCCTTCGCGACCGCTACTCGATCCAACCCGGACGATCCCGTCGCAGCGCTGCGCGCCTCGATCGGCGACCACGCTCGCGCCGACCGTCCCCTGGCGGTGTTTCTCAGCGGGGGCTTCGACAGCGCACTCGTCCTCGCCGGATTGCGCGAGGCGGGCCACCGGCCCCTCGCTCTCACCCTCGACACCGGTCTCAACGGCGAAGACGTCGAACGAGCGCGTGGTGCGGCTCGCAACTACGGCGTCGACCACGAGATCGTCGCCGTTGATCAGATCCTGCTGGGCGATCGACTCGCCGACTTCGTCGCCGCCATGGACCAACCCGGCATCGACGGCTTCAACACAGCCCTCATCAGCGAAGCGTGCCGCTCAGCCGATGCGGTCGTGGCCCTGACCGGGCTCGGAGGCGACGAAATGCTCGGTGGCTACCGCTACTACCGCCTCGACGCCCGACTTCGGCGTGCTTTGCCGTCCTTGGCCAAACTGCCTGCCTCGGCGAGAGACCGCTCGGTCGCCCCACTCGCGCGAGTGCTCGGCGTGTCCAGCGTGCGACTTCGAGAGCTGATCAACGCCCATGGCGTCGCCGCACGACATCGCGCGTTTCGGAGTCTCTTCTCTCCGAGCGAAACCCGCGCGCTGACCGGCCGTGACGCCCCGACCACTCCCAGGTGGCAGGTCAGCCCCGAAGAGACGGGGCGTCGCCAGCTCGCACAGCTCGACGCTGCCACCTACCTCGGCCCCACGCTGTTGCGCGACGCCGACGTGCACTCGATGGCTCACGGCATCGAGTTGCGGGTGCCGTTCGTCGATCGCCGGGTCCGCGACGCCGTGTTCGCCTCCGAAGCCCCTCCCGACAAACGGGCCATCGCCGACGCTTGGGGGGATCGCTTCCTCGCGCGCAAGGCCGAGGAACCCAAGCTGACCTTCCGGCTCCCGTGGGAGATCTGGCTCGACCGCATCATCGACGCCCATCGCGAGGTGCTCGAAGCCCCAGATCCGTGGTGTGGGCTGCTCGACGCCGACGTCGCAGGCGCACATCTGCGACGCGGGGTGGAAGACGAGCCTCTCAGGCCGTGGGCGCTGGTGTGCCTCGCAGCGTGGCTCGACTCACGATCCGCCGACTCCGCCTCCCAGGGCGCGGCCCGTGCCGAGGCCGTGAGCTCGTGAGGATTCTCTTCGTCAATCCGGGAGGCCGCGCGCAGGGCGGCGCGGAGCGCAGCTTGGCCGAGCTGATCAGCGGGCTGACGTCGCGTGGCCACGAGTGCTTCGTGTTCGTCATGGCACCAGGCGATGCAACAGGGCTGTTCGAAGGCGTGGGCGCCCACGTCGTTGGCGTCGTGGAGGACGATCTCGCCGTGGCCGACCGCCATCGCGGAATCGCTGCATTCGCATCCGGGGCACTGCGCGCCTTGCCGACGATCGCCGGTGTCGCTCGCCAGATCCGGGCGGCCGCACGAACCCACAACGTGGACCTCATCCACTCCAACGGCTTCCGCAGCCACATCCTCACTCCGCTCTACGCCGGGTCGACGTCGGTGATCTGGAGCCTGCGCGATCACGCGCCGAGGGCCCTGCATCGACGGCTGCTCGCACTGGCGTCCACACGTGCTGATGCAGTGCTCGCCAACAGCGCGTTCACCGCTGGGCAGCTGCACCGCCATCCCCGCGTACGCGTGGTCGCCAACCCGGTCGCAGCGAGAGAACTCCCCGGCCGAAGCGAGGCCCGACGATCACTCGGAATCGAGGACCGGGCAGTCGTCCTCGCACTGCTGGCGCACCTTCATCCGAGCAAGGGCCACGACACAGCCGTCGACGCGGTCGCCCAGTGCGGGCCCGATGTGCACTTGGTCGTCGCCGGGGGCCACCTCTACTCCGACAGCTCCGACTACGAAGAGTCACTCCGAGCTCGGATCGCCGCCAGACGTCTCGATGGCCGGGTTCACATGCTCGGCACCGTCGACGACGTGAGCAACGTCTATGCAGCTGCGGACATCGTGTGCCATCCGTGCAGGTATCCCGAGGGGTTCGGACGGGTCATCGTCGAGGCGCAGCTGGCGGGCCGGCCGGTCGTGGCGACAGGGCTGGGCGGAGTGCTCGACCTCGTGTCCGACGGACGGTCCGGACTCCTCATCCCTCCCGATGACCCCGCGGCCTTGGCGCGCGCTGTGGGCCGCATCGTCGACGATCGGGTTCTCCGCAGTCGCTTGATGGCCAGCGGACGCGACTCAGCGCAACGCTTCACTCCGGAGCGTCACGTCGAAGCGGTGGTGACCGCCTACCGAGAGACCCTGGGGGACGACCCGGTTAGCGGGGCTTCGCCACCACACCGACGAGCCGGGTGAGCAGATCGAACTCGGTGTAGTTCTCGAGCAGCCTCTCCCACACAGCCGGATGCTCATCCCTGTAGGCCGCCCCGTCTCCGCTTCCGGCCACGGCGAGCCACTCGATGTCGAAGTGCTCGGCGAATGCGTCGAGATACTGCTGGTAGGCAAAGCGGTTGAAGAGGCCGTTCTCCAGCCAGTGCTCCCATCCGTCGCCGACGCGACGGGCGCGCGCACAGAGCTCGCGGTCGTCGACGAGGAGGTGGTCATAGGCCAGCTCCGTCACGTGAGGCCCGCCGAACGTGGTCCAGATCGGGCCGAACCACGCGACGAACAACCCGTCGGGCCGCAAGACGCGCCGCGCCTCGCTCAGCATCGAACCCATGTCCACCACGTGCTCGAGAACGCTCTGGCTGAACACCAGGTCGAGGGAGTTCTCGGCCAGGCCGAGCTGCGCCCCGTCCATGAGGGTGAAGGTCGTTGCGACGCCCTGACCGGCGAGTCGCGCCCGCTGGGTACGCCACTTGGTCGTATGGGTCTCGAGGTCTGTGCCCACGATGTGCTCGACGCCGACCTCGGTGAGCAGGTCGGCCTCGGCGGCCGCACCCACCCCGAGGATCATCGCCGTCGATCCCTGGAGGTCTCGGAGACGGGCAGCCTGGGCGAGAACCACCTTGGGCCCAAGCCCTCGCCCGGTGGGACTGAAGGCATCGATTTCCCGATGGCCGCGAATCCATGGGCTGAGACGCTCGCGAATCGGTCGGACCGAATGGACTGCGAGGTAGACAGGCCCGACCAGTCGTGACGCCGACGCGCGGGAGCGCTCGGTCGCAGGGGCGTTGACAGCGAGGGTCACGTGGTTTCCATCGGCTCGCCGGCAACCAGGGTGGAGTGGAGATTCATGCGGCCCGATCGGTCACCACAGCGGGGGCGAGTTGGACACGGCGTAGGGCGGGCCCTGTGCGGTGGATCTCGAGGGAGAGTGCGGCCAATGCCGACCATTGCCCTGGCGCGAACTCCAGCCCCACAACCGAAGTGGCTCCAGCTGAGTACACGCTCGCGACCCGGACATCGAGCTCGATGAGACGGGCGAATCCGATCTGGATCGAGGTGCGGGCTTCTTCTGTGCCCTGCCAGTTGCCGGCCACTTCCACGCGGGCACCGCCCATGGAGAGATCGAGCAGCTCCGTGGAGCGACCAGCGAGTTGGGCCACCGCTGGTATGTGGAGACGCACTGCGCCGCGCTGCTCAGAGCCGTAGCGGGGGTCGGTGATCCGCTTCATCGACATCGACAGAACAACGGTGTTGGCCACGAGCCAGAAGGCCGCCACCCACACGATCGACGACGTCCGGTAGCTGACGTGGGTCAGCCCGACCGCCGTAGCGATCCCGAACACCCCGGCAACCACGGCTGCGACGAGCATGAGGCGCAACAGCCCAGGCGAGCGGTAACGGGTTCTGTCACCCTCCGTTCGGCCCTTGGGTGTGACCGAGAAGCCCAGCGTCTTCGGTCGGAGGAAGACCAGCGTGGAGCTCAGGTTGACCGGAAGTCGCAGGAACTCGTTGACCGCGGCGAACCACAGGCGAAGGCTGCCTCGACCCATGAGGCGCACCATCGCGAGCTGTGATCCGGTGATCGCCAGCGCAGCGGGCAACAGCGGAATCAGCGGTGCGCTGATCGGACTGGCCCCGGTGGTCAGGACCAGGATCGGCACGAGGAAGTAGAACAAGGTGCGCCACGAGTCGAACCAGCTGAGGAAGCTCGCGGTATATGCGAACCGCTGGCCGCGGGTGAGCCCCGGCGTTGTCAGGGGGAAGTCCACCGCAAAGCTCTGCATCGCCCCGGCACCCCATCGCCAGCGTTGCTTGGAGAACTCCTCGTAGTTCCGCGGGGCCAGCCCTCGGGCGAGCGGCTCGTTGTGGTGGACCGTTCGCCAGCCGGCGCGCTGGAGAAGCATCGCCGTGTGGAGGTCCTCGGTGATCGAGACCGTGCTGGCGCCACCGACCGAACGCAGCGCGTCGGTCCGAATCACCGACCCGGTTCCGCACCAGAAGGCGGCGCCGTAGTGGTTCTTGCCGGCCTGGATGACCCGGTGGAAGAACATCTCCTCGTGGTGGCCGGGGTCGGCGTGCACGAAGCTGTCGACGTTGTAGAACTCCTGCGGCGTCTGTACGAGGGCGATGTCGGGCTCGTTGAAGTACGGCAGGGTGCGCTCGAGGAACTCGGGCTGTGGCACATGATCCGCATCGAGCACGGCGATGATGTCGGCGTCGATCACACCCAGCGCATAGTTGAGGTTGCCGGCCTTTGCGTGTTCGTTGGTGGGGCGTGAGATGTAGCCACAGCCGACCTGCCGCGCCATCGCCTCCACCTCGGGCCGATGGCCGTCGTCGAGGAGCCACGTCTGGTGCTCACCGCGAACCTCCAGGGCGGCCGCCACTGTCGGCAAGAGCACTTCGGGCCCCTCGTCGTAGGTCGGGATCACGACCGCGACCGACGCGTCCGGGGTGCCGTCATCGACAGGATCCACGGTCGCATCGCTGTTCCACAGCTCCGCGGCCGTCATCGCGAACCGGACTGCGCTGTGCACCTCGAGCAACCAGAAGGGGATGGCGATCCAGGCGGCGGCACCGTCCACCGTCGCCACGATGCGCCATGTCAGGTACATGACGCTCGCGGTCACCGTCGCGACGGCGCCAACTCGCACACACAGCCAGGTTCGTGCGGCGAAGGGCTGAAGCACGAAGCGGGATGCATCCGTGCGCGACGAGTCGGCCATAGGTGCCGATCGGCCCAGAGGAGCGCATTTGTGAGGGCCACCAGAACACGATTCGGTGAGGCGATCCGGCTTCCTCACGCCCGCTCAGGAACCACCGATGGAGAGTGGTGACGTCACGTTCCCCCTCCCCCGAGCGCGCGCGGTCGCTGGGATTGGCACTCGGCCTTCTGGTGGCCGCCGCCGGCGCAGCGTGGGTGCTCGACACTGGACGAGAGCTGCTTCCGGCGAGCGACGCAGCCCCGCTCGCCCCCGCCACCCTCGACGAAAGCGCCGCGACCTCGACGCCGACCACTGAGGGCGCCCCCACCCGCCAACCCGACGGCAGTCCCTCCGCGACCCCGCAAGACGCCCCCGAGCCGGAGCCGGCACCCGCCGACGAGCCCGAGGCTGCGGACCCCGACGACTGGATGCAGAGCGTCGGCGAGCGCGGAAGGGTGTTTCTCGGTGTGAGCACCGAGTCGGACACCCTCGAGGAGATCGAGGCATTCGCCGTCGCCGCTCAGCGGGTCCCCGATGTCGTCTTGATCAGCCGCGACTGGGCGAGCGGAGGGTTCGACCGCGAGAACATCGCGCGCCTCACCGAGGCCGGTCATCTGCCAATGATCGCCTGGGAACCCTGGAACCATCAGCACGTGCTGTCTGGTGACAGGCTGCGGGCCGTGCAGCCTGCCTACACGCTGCGCACCATCATCGAAGGCGACCACGACGAGATGCTGCGCTCGTGGGCCCAGGACGCGGCCGAGTGGGGCCGACCTCTTGCCCTGCGCTTCGCTCACGAGATGAACGGCTATTGGTACCCGTGGGCCGAGAGCGCCAACGGCAACCGGGACGGGGAGTACGTACTGGCGTGGCGCCACATCGTCGACCTGTTCGAGGACGAGGGGGCCGACAACGTCATCTGGGTGTGGAGCCCCAACCTCTCCCAGCCGACCCTGACCCCCCTGGCCGAACTCTGGCCCGGCGACGAGTACGTCGACTGGGTCGGGCTGGTCGGCTACCTCGGCAACGGCATCGACCCGACGATCTGGACTCCGACCTTCGACGAGCTCTTCGGACCGACGCTCGAGGAGCTCCGCGCCTTCACCGATCAGCCCATCGTCATCACCGAGATGGGCGCCACGGAGAAGGGTGGGAAGAAAGCCGAGTGGATCAGCCATGTGCTCGATGCGGTCGCTGCCCGCGACGACGTGATCGGCCTGATGTGGTTCGAGATCGACAAGGAAGCCGACTGGCGGATCGTCAGTTCGCCCGAGGCTCAGGTGGCGTTTGCCGAAGGCGTGTCCGACGACGAGGTCTGGGGCGTGCACCGGCAGGGTCGCTCGACGCGCGACCTGGCTGCCGAGATCCCCGTCAACTGACGGAATCGCGCACAGCCGCCGCGACCGCCTGTGCAGCGAGATCGGCCACGAGGTCGACACGGGTCTCGACCTCTCCCGTCGCCAGGAGGAACAGCGCGTCTCCGTCGACCTGGGTGTGCGGCGGCTGAACGCTGCGAGCGATCCCCGTGTGAGCGAGGTCGGCGGCGCGACACGCATCGGGCTTGGTCAGCCTGGCGTTGGTGACAATGCAGCCGATCGTCGTGTTGGCTCGTTGATCGCCGGGCTCCCAGGCGGCGATCTCCTCGATGGGCGCCGATGGGTATCGCGGTGATCCCGCCGGCGCGGTCGACCCGGCGAGGATCGAGCCGTCGGCTGCGATCACGTCGCCGAAGGAGTTGACACCCATGATCGCTCCCACCACGACCTCACCGTCCGAGACGACCGCCGTGCCTTGGCCCCCCTCCACCCGGAACGGGCGGCCCGCCGCCTTGCCGACCGTGCACCCCCGGCCGACGCCAACGCGCCCACTCGCGGGTTCGGCGTTCGTCGCTGCCTCACACGCGGCACGGCCCGAAGCGGGTCCCGGTCGAGGCAGATCAGGCGAGGTGATGTCGTAGACCACCGCGGCGCCCACCACGGGGATCACCGCACTCGCCAGCTCGAGCCCGCGTCCCTCCTCGACGCACCACTGCACCACACCGTCGGCAGCGGCCAATCCGAACACGCTGTTGCCGCACAACACGACCCCGTGGCACTCGACGCCCGATCCGGTCGGGCCCAGCGCCGCTGCCTCCCGGGTTCCCGGCGCGCCACCCCGCACCGCGATCGCGCCGAGGGTTCCGGCCGGGGGAAGGATCACCGTGACTCCGGTCGCGGCCTCATCGTCCGTCCACATCCCCACCAGCACTGAATCGAGCCCGAGGGCCATCGACATCCTCCATCGTTCGCGGGCGATCCCAGCTCGGACCGGCCCGCCCTGAACGATAGAAAGGCGGGGCATGGCAGAGGGCCACACCATTCATCGGCTCGCACGAGAGCTGCGTCGCGCGTTCGCCGGCAGGCGGGTCCAGGGCCACCTCACCGCAGGGTCGCTAGGCGGAGGGTGCCCGCAGTGCCAGAGCTGAGCGCGTCCCGTCAGGTCTGACAGTTGGGGCACCAGGTGGTGGATCGGGCGTCGATGACCCGGCCTCGCAACTCTCCCCCACAGCGAACGCACTCCTCGCCCGCTCGGCCGTAGCAGACGAGATGGAACTGGTTCGACCCCTGGCCCTCGAGGCTCCGGTAGTCCCGCAGTGTTGTGCCGCCGCGTTGGAGACCCAGCGCGAGAACCCGGCGGATCTCTTCGAGGAGGCGGGTCGCGCGTTCGACCGAGATCCGCCTCAACGCCGGGTTGATCCCTGCCCCGAAGAGCGCCTCATCGGCATAGATGTTGCCGACACCGGCAACGGGTCGCTGGCTCAGGAG
Organism: uncultured Acidimicrobiales bacterium; assembly: GCA_964629575.1. GTDB lineage: Bacteria > Actinomycetota > Acidimicrobiia > Acidimicrobiales > Poriferisodalaceae > JAYPWI01. Next base: position 18,400 of record CAZVUM010000055.1, read on the forward strand.
TTGGGTCTTCAGCCGCTGTTTGCGCCCCCGCATCCGCTCCCACAACTGCGCCCCGTCGAACGTCTCGTCGAAGGGCTCAGGACCCATGCCGCGCAGCGTCGGAATGCCGTCGTGGTGGCCTCGCCGGACGACGTGAATTCTCCCGAAGCGACGGACGTCTCGAAAGAGCAGCCGTGTCCCGTCGTCGAGGTCCCACCACGCCCGCAGATAGGGGTCGGCGAGTTCGTCTTCGTCGCCGCCCGAGCGCAGCTGGCCCGTCATCCCGAGATGCACGACGAGGTCGCGGCCGTCATTCAACCGGATCATCAGGTACTTGCCGCGCCGACCCACCGCCTCGACTCGAGCACCCGTGGCCTCGCGCGCCGGCGTGAACTTCGTGGACTCGTGACTCCCGGCCTCGAGGATCCGGCGATCGACCAGTCGGGGCTCGAGCTGCCGGCGGATGGTCTCGACCTCGGGCAGCTCTGGCACGTGGACACACTATTCAGCCCGGTTGGTAGCTTCGCCGTCGATGAGTCGCCCCCGTCGCGCTGCCCCCATGGTTTCGCCGTCCTCGCCGGTGACGAGCGCATTTCACACAGGGTTCGACGACCTGCGGCGCGAGCTCGACATCGAAGACGAGTTTTCGCCAGAAGCGCTCGCCGAGGCGGCGACGCCACACCCGGAGTCAGAGCGGGCAGGGACGCGCCGTGTCGACGCACGGGATCTCGACCTCGTCACGATCGATCCGCCGCACTCCCTCGACCTCGATCAGGCGTATGGCGCGCAACGCCGGGGCGAGGGCTACGAGGTCTCCTACGCCATCGCCGATCCCGCCGCGTTCATCGCACCGGGCGGTGCTCTCGATCAGGCCACCCGTCGGCGCGGCGTCACGATGTATGCACCGGATCACAACACGCCACTCCACCCGCGTGTGCTGAGCGAGGACTCTGCGTCGCTCCTCGCCGGCCGCGACCGGCCCGCCGTTCTGTGGACCATCACTCTCGACGCCGAGGGCCGCCAGATGGCCGCTCGCCTGGAGCGGGCGACGGTTCGCTCACGAGAGAAGCTCTCGTACCGCGAGGCGCAGCGGCGGATCGACGATGCGTCCGCCGCGGAATCGCTCGTGCTCCTCGCCGAGATCGGGCATCTTCGCGACCAACTCGAGCAGGAGCGCGGCGGGGTCAGCCTGCGTCTTCCGAGCCAGGAGGTCGTAGCCACCGACGACGGCTACGCACTCCGGTACGACCAGTCCCTGCCCGTCGAGGACTGGAACGCGCACATCTCGCTCCTCGCCGGGATGGCGGCCGCAGACCTGATGCTCGATGCAGGTGTCGGCCTGCTGCGCACCCTTCCACCCCCACCAGACGACACCCTCCGCCAAGTTCGGCGCCATGGCCTCGCCCTCGGCATCGACTGGCCACACGACCAGAGCTACCAAGAGCGGGTGCGGACACTCGAACACGAAGTGCCAGAGCACGCGGCGCTCTTGGCCTTCGCCGTGCGGGCGCTGCGCGGCGCGGGGTACATGGCTCTCGAGAGAGGCAGCGCACCGCCTGGGGACACCATCCATTGGGCCATCGGCGCCGATTACGCGCACGTCACGGCGCCGTTGCGACGTGTCGGTGATCGATTCGCGAACGAGTGTCTGCTGGCGATCTGCGCCGATCAGGACGTTCCGGCCTGGGCGGTCGAGGGAGCCGAGGAGATGCCCGAAGTCCTCGGTCGAGCACGCCGTCGAGAGCGAGCCCTCGACCGGGGGGTGGTCGACCTCGCCGAAGCCCTGCTCCTGGCCCCGAGGCTCGGAGAGGTGTTCAGCGCAGTCGTCACCACCGAACGGCGAGATGGCCAGGTTGCGATTCAGATCCGCGAGCCGGCGGTGGCGGCAACCTGCCTCTCTGAGGCATCGCCTGGCGAGGTGATCGACGTTCGTCTCACGGCAGCGGATCCCGATGCGCGTCGGGTGGTGTTCGAGCCGACGTGACCCGCTGTGGTCCTCAGCGGAACTTGGGCGCCCGCTTCTCCATGAATGCGTTGACCGCCTCGCGATGCTCGTCGGTTGCGTACGCCGTCTTGAGGGCGGCGAGCTCCCTCGCCTGAATCTCCCGCAGATCCGTCGAGCTCGCGTTGGCCGTCAGGAGCTCCTTGGTCAGCTGCACGCTCGGCGGCGCGTTCTCGGCATAGCTCCGGGCCCGCGCGATCGCGGCCTCGACAACGTCCTCGGCCACCGCGTCGACGAGCCCCAACTCCAGAGCTTCGGCGCCCAGGACGGTTCGGCCAGACAATGCGAGATCAGATGCCTGACCCCACCCACACCGCTGGACCAGGAAGTGGCTGGAAGCGAGCTCGGGCACCACGCCCATCTTCACGAAGCGGCAGGACAGCTTCGCCTCGGGGTGCGCGACGAGAAAGTCCATCGACAGCGTGAGCGTCAGACCGACCCCAATCGACGCGCCGTTGATGGCCGCCACGATCGGCTTGGACTCCCGCATCAGCTCGACCCAGTCGACGCGCTCCCGTTCGGGCGCCGCTGAGGCTTCTGAGCTCGATGAGCCGCCGTCGAGTTGGCTGGCGAACACCGCACCGATGTCGGCACCCGCGCAGAACGCTCGACCGGATCCGGTGACCACGAAGGCACCGATCGACGGGTCGTTGTTGCCCGCGATGATCGCATCCTCGAGCTCGATGTTCATCTGCGGGGTCCACGCGTTGAGCTTCTCGGGACGGTGCAGGGTGATGAGGCGGATCTCTTCGAGATCTTCGACCTGGATCTGTTCGTTGCTCATCGCTCTCCCTCGCTGTCGGTCTGGCGTCCAGCGCCGAGACTAGGGCTTGCGGTCCCGGGGGACGACGCTTCAGGCGGCGGGGCCGTAGCGACGCTCGACCTCGAGCCGACCGTCCGGACATTCCGCGGCGTATGGGCACCAACCGCAGAGCGGTCCGGTCCGGGTGGGGAAGTCCTCTCCGTCGATGGCGACGGCGATCTCGCTCCACGTCGTGGCGTGGCGGTCGACGGCGGTGGCGACGGCTTCGTCGTCGCGTGCCCGATCCACGTTGGTGCCCGTGAGGTACATGAGCCGCACCTCGTCGATCCGCTGATCGAGGGCTTCGAGGGCGGCTGCGTAGAGCCACACCTGATCGAGCTTGTCGTCGAGGTATCTCGCGGAAGGTGCCCGGCCGGTCTTGTAGTCGGTGACCCGCAGACCGTCGGACGTGCGCTCGGTGAGGTCGACAACCCCGACGAAGGGCACCCCTTGCAGAGACACCTCGAGACGTTGTTCGCGCTCTGCGACCTCCACGGCCGTGGGGTCCTCCATGGAGAAGTAGTTCTCGATGAGTCGCCAGGCCTGCCACCGCACACCACGCTGCGAGGCTTCGTCGAGCATGAGGGCCATGAAGTCCTCGTCGTCGGACACTTCGGGCCACAACTGGCGCGCCAGTGCCCGTGCCTCGTCGAGCGTTCTCTGGGAGGGAATGCGGGTCATCAGCTCTTCGAGCACGCGATGGACGAAGGTGCCGACGAGCGCAGGGATGCCTTTGGGATCGGGCAGACGATCGATGTACCGGTGCTTCCAGCGCCGGGGGCACTGGCGAAATGTCGACGCGGAGCTGGGGCTCAGGTGGAGCAACCCACTCTCACCGATCACGCCACCGGATTCGGGGGTGATGGGGGGCGTGGCCACGGAGCTGGCGGGGGTCATGGGGTCGATTGTGCATCCGGGGTGGGACACCCGCGCGGATGTCACCTCCGCGTCCGGCGCCACACGATGAGGAGAACCACGAGCGCCCCGAGTGCGCCGGCGAATGCAGCGGGGGGCAAACGGCGGTCGAGCGGTGGAGCTGCCCGTGGGAGAACTCGGCGAGTGGGGTCCGGCGCTGGCTCGGCCTCTGGTGCCTCTGGCGTCGCCGGGGCGACCGCAGCGTCGCCTGCATCGACCGGGTCGCCTGGCAGACCGACGAGCCGCGGGCCGTCGGTGGGCCGTGGTCGATTCGGGTCGTACCCCGCCATGTGCACCTCCTGACGGCGAGACTACCGCCGCGTACCACCCGCTCGGGCTACGCCTCCGCCCTCATCCGCGAGCGTCGATGGCTGCGAACAGCGCGTCGAACTGCGATGTCGATTCGGCGGCGCCGGGACGCTTTCCGAGGGCCCGCAGCGGCAGCGACTGTGCGGAGGCCTCGGCGATCGCCGCCCTCTGTTGGATCGCAGGAAGGACTGCGCCGCCGAACCGCTCTGCGATCTGACCGTTCCAGTACGTGTTGTCCCTTGTGCGCCCGAGGCGGTTGACGACGATGCCGGCGAGCGCGGGCGTCCCCTGACGGGCGGACACCTGCGAGATCGTGTTGATCATGAGGTCGACGCCGTCGGCGGCCCAGGCCGCAGGCTCGGTCACGACGATCGCCCGATCTGCCGCGAACAGGCCGTTGACGCAGAGCAGGCCCAGCGACGGCGGGCAGTCGATCAGCACGACGTCGTGGTCCACGCCGGCCAGCGCGGTGCGCAGGCGGTCTTGTGCGCCGATCGCATCGCTCGCCAGGAGCGGTTCGCGCTGGGCGAGACGGGGTGTGCCCGGCACGAGATCGGGCGCTCCGATGTCCGACGGCCAGTTGGACGCCGTGATGGTCTCGAGCGCGGAGCCGGCCCGCGCTTCGGCGAGAGCGTCGTCGATGTCTGGCGACGCGGACCACACCGCGAGCCCGCTCGAGGCGTTGGCCTGTGGGTCGAGATCGACCACCAGCACCCGCTTCCCCGCGGCCACCGCTGCCTCGGCGAGACCCAACGTGACCGTGGTCTTGCCCACTCCACCCTTCTGGTTGACCACGGCATAGCTGCGCATCGGCACAGGCTAAGGAGATCGGCGGGTGGGGGAAAATCTGCGGTTCCCAAGCGGCTGTGTTGCACTCATGTCACCGCCGGCCGGAGAAGGGGTCACGACCGCAGGTCGAGCCCGCACAACGCGGCCGCGGCGACGAGCCGGCCTCGGGCGGGGGGACCCGCCCCGGCCTCGATCTCCGTCGCGGCGCGCAGCAGGGCGTCGCGAGCGGTCGGGGCGTCGAGATCGTCGTCGAGCGCGGCGCGCACCTCGTCGATGACACCACCGCGTGTGACCGCTTCGGCTCCGTTGGCCGCGGCGATCAGTCGCTCGAGGTCGGCCTGCGCCGCGGGGCCCTCGTGATCGAACCACTCGTAGTCGGTGCGGTAGTGGTGTGCCATGAGCGCCAGCCTGATGGCCCGCGGGTCGATCTGCTGTCGGAGATCGGAGACGAACACCAGGTTGCCGAGCGACTTCGACATCTTGGTCCCCTGGTACGCGACGAGGCATGCGTGGATCCAGTAGGTGGCGAAGGTCTCACCAGTGATGCTCTCGCTCTGGGCGATCTCGCACTCGTGATGGGGAAAGATGAGGTCGCCGCCGCCGCCGTGGATGTCGATCGTCGAACCGAGCGCGGCCATTCCCATCGCCGAGCACTCGATGTGCCATCCCGGGCGTCCGGGACCGAACGGCGATTCCCACACGGGCTCATCGGCCGCTGAGGGAAGCCACAGAACGAAGTCGAGCGGGTTCTTCTGCTTGGGGTCGTCCGGTGATCCGCCGCGCTCTCGTGAGTAATCGATCATCTGCTCGGTGGAGTAGCCGGACAGCTTGCCGAAGCTCTCGAAGGTCGTGACGTCGAAATAGGTCGTCCCGGCGACGGTGTAGGTGTGGCCGCCGTCGCGCAGCCGCTCGATGAGGTCGACGATGTCGTCGATCGACTCCGTCGCCCGCGGCTCGTGGGCGGGCGGGCGGGTGTCGAGCGCAGACATGTCCGCGGCAAAGCGGGCCATTTCGGACTCGGCGAGCTCGAGGAAGTCGACGCCGAGCTCGCGCGCCTTGGGGAGGATGCTGTCGTCGACGTCGGTGTAGTTGCGCACGAGTTCGACGGTGTGGCCGATGTCTTCGAGGCGGCGGACGACGAGGTCGTATGCGAGGTAGGTCGCGGCGTGACCGAGGTGTGTCGAGTCGTACGGCGTGATGCCGCAGACGTACATCCTGACGTGGTCGGGAAGGTCGAGGTCGACGACGCGTCGCTGAGCGGTGTCGTAGAGGCGCATGGTCACGAGTGCGAGACGTTCCCCTTCACTCCCTCGGGCAGACGACCCACTCTACGACCCAACACCCCTCCAAGCCTGAACAACATCGAGCCGACCAACAGCCCGCCTGAACCACGTCGAGCCGACCAGAAGATGAACTGAACCGAATGCGGTGGGTACCGAGCGGCCAAATGGGAGCCGAGCACCTATGCGGGTACTCTCCC
>CAZVUM010000055.1:24775-32929 GCA_964629575.1 uncultured Acidimicrobiales bacterium
GCGGTGGGTACCGAGCGGCCAAATGGGAGCCGAGCACCTATGCGGGTACTCTCCCCGCGAATGCGGCGACGGGACGACGAAGCCATGCTCGACCGGGTCGAGCATTTTCGTGCGCGGCGACGGTTGTCGGGTCTCGACACCCGGTTGCTCGACGAGGTGGTCGACGTCGTGGGAAACGAGGGCCGCGATCCTGCGGAGTATGTGACGTCGTTGTTCGATGAGCACCAGGTGGTGTTCCTGGGTGAGCATGCGCCGAGCCGCCAGGCTGGGTTGTTCTTGCAGGAGTTGGTGCCCGAGCTGCAAGCGGCGGGTGTGTGGTGTCTGGGGATCGAATTCGCGTGCGTCGACGATCAGCCGATTCTCGACGCCTTGTTGATGGCGCCGCGGTTCGATGAGACCTTGGCTCGATCGGCGGTGTTCCGGTGGGGTTTGCGCCATCATTTTGCGTACCGCGAGTACCTCGACGTGTTGCGCGTCGTCTGGGAGGTCAACCAGGACCGCGACCCGCTGGCGCCGATGTTTCGGGTGGTCGCGCTCGACTACGACATCGAAGTGGATGCCGTGACCGCCTCGGCGGACCTTCGATCGCCGTACGCCTGGGAGCATCTGCGCCCCCGCGGTTCGGCAGCGCGCCACATGGCGGACGTCATCCTCAGGGAGTTCGTCGACCGCAACCACCGCGCCCTGGTCGTTGGCCGAACCCAGCACTCGCTGACCCGCTTGCGCCGGCTGCCACATCATGTCTGCGATGCGATCGACTACGAGCTGATCGATGGTCACGTGGTCGGGGCGGCGAACCACGTCTATGCCACCATCGCTGATCGGGCGGCCACGGTCCTGCTCCACCAGCCGCTGCCCGCCGACGGTGAGATGGGCGACTTCACCCTGGCCGCGGACGGTGTTCTCGACGCGGCGTTCGCCCGCCCGAACGGACCCAAGTATCCGGTGGCCTTCGATGTGCGCTCAGGCACACTCGGGCATCTGGCCTGCTCGACCGCGGCGGACCGCGGTGAGCTCTCCACTCGGGCCACCGGCTGGGTGTTTCTCGACAGCATCGATCGACTGACCGCTCCCACTCCCATCCACGACGTCGTCACCGAGGACACGGTCGTCGACGCGCGCCGCTACGCCCTCGACGCTGACCTCCGCGGTCCCGACGCGACGCCCGAGGCGTTTGCCGACGCTGTCGCGACAGCCGCTGCGGCCGCCGAACTCGGCTGGACGCAGATCATCTGAGCTCGGCCGGGCGCAGCCAGAGCACCAACTCGGCGCCCTGGCCCTCTTCGCTGCGAACGGTGAGGTCGCCTCCCATCGCTCTCGCAAGCTCGTGTGAGATCGCGAGCCCGAGGCCCGAACCGCCGAGGTTGCGCGTGCGAGCCGCATCGGCTCGATAGAACCGCTCGAAGACTCGCTCGATGTCCTGCGGTGCCAGCCCCGTGCCGGTGTCGGCGACGGCGACCTTCACCCAGTCGGCGGTTGCCTGGAGCCGAACGGTGACCCGCCCGCCCTCGGGTGTGTGGCGGATGGCGTTTTCCACGAGGTTCGTGAGCACCTGGCGGATTCGGGCCTGGTCGCCCATGGCGCCCTGCGCGCTCAGGCCGGAGTGATCCAGCGTCACGCCCGCATCGTTCGCGCGGGAGCGGTGCGCCGCGACGACGGCCGAGGCGGCGGCGGAGACATCGACGTCCTCGGAGGAGATCGACAGGCGACCCGACTCCACGAGGGACAGCGTCTGGAGGTCGTCGACGAGGTGCTGGAGTTGCAGGGCTTCCTCGTGAACCGTGTCGACCATCGCCCGGTCGAGTTCGACCACGCCGTCCTGAACCCCTTCGAGGTAGCCACGGATGTTGGCCAGCGGGGTGCGAAGCTCATGGGCGACGTCGCTGGTCAGCCGTCTGCGCTGACGATCATCTTCCGCGAGCTGATCGGCCATGCGGTCGAAGGCCCGGCCGAGGTCGCCCAGTTCGTCGGCGCGACCGAGGTTGACCCGCCGATCGAGGTCCCCCTCCCCCATTTCGGCGGCGGCCCGGGTGAGCGCCTGAATCGGCCGGACCAGCCGCGTCGCCGCGAACCACGCCGCGAGCGCGGAGATCGCCGCCACGGCTCCCACGGTCAGGAGAACTGTTGGGTCGAACGGATCCGCGGCGTTGCTGAACGGATCGGCGCCGTCGACGTCCATGAACACCAGCGCACCGTCGCCGAAGCCGATGAGGCTGCCGGCACCGTCGAGGTCCTCAATCACCTCGAGGCACTCGAACACCATCGGCCCGATCGCGGGATCGTCGACGAACAGGGGCTCGGCCCGCGGCACACCACCGGCACCCGGCTCCAGAACGTAGGGGACACCGAGTTCTTCGAAGCATCCGATGAGAGTGTCGGTGACGAGGGCCAGGGATTCGGACTCCGACATGAGCGACACGGCGAACGAGCCCCCCGCGTCGATCACCGAGCCGATCTCCTCGGCGACGCAACGACGACTTTCCGCGGACGCCGAGACGAGCAATATGTCGAAACTCTCCTCGTACTCGGACCCCACGTCATCGAGGCACGACACGAACGGCTCGAGAGCTTCGAGGGGGTCATCGACGTCGAGAGGATCGAAGAAGCCGGCACCGAACTCCTCGTCGACGAAGCCGACGGGAACCGACGGCAGTGAGGCGTCGCCTTCAGCCGAATCGGCCAGCACCCGTCCCCTGTCGTCGGTGAGGGCGATCCGGGTCTGCGACCACTCGGCGACAGCGTCCACCAACAGGTCGACGCCGTCCCAGCCACCGGTGACGTCCCGGTACACGATGAGCTTCTCGAAGAGTTCGTCACGGGTTTGGAGGGTCGCGGTGACCGCGTCCTCGGTGTTGTTGGCGGCCTGGCGGGCGGCGAGCACCGCCGTCGCCGCAATCGCGCCCAGCACCACCGCAAGGGTGACGACGACCCAGCGGGCCCGGATGCTCGAGCGGATCATCGCTCCTCGGCGAACGCATACCCGACGCCGTACACCGTCAGGAACCACCGCGGCTCACCGTCCGCGTCGACTTTGCGCCGGAGGTTGCCGATGTGGACGTCCACGGTCCGTTCCAGAACGTCGTGGTCGAATCCGAACGCGGCGTCGAGGAGGTCGAGTCGGTTGAAGGCGCGCCCTGGCTCGCGGGCCAACGCCGCTGCAAGCGCGAATTCTTTCGGCGTCACGCTCACGGTTCGGCCGTCGACTCGAATCTCGTGGCGGCGGAGGTCGATCTCCAGACCGCCCCAGCCGAGCACCTCGGTCTCCTGCGGCGCCCAGCCCGATCGCCGGACGAGCGTTCGGATCCGGGCGACGAGCTCACGCGGCGAATACGGCTTGGTGATGTAGTCGTCTGCGCCGATCTCCAGCCCGAGCAACAGGTCGTCCTCTGTCGAGCGGGCGGTCACGAAGATGATCGGCACGTCGGACTCGAATCGCAGGACCCGGCAGGCATCGAGACCGTCGACGAGCGGCATCATCACGTCGAGGACGACCACGTCGACGTTGCGGCGTCGCACGACGTCCACCGCCTCGCGGCCGTTGCCCACCGACGTGACGGACCAGCCCTCGTGCTCGAGATACCGGCGCAGCAGCTCGGCCTGCTTCGGATCGTCCTCCGCGACGAGGACGTGAACGGGCGCAGAGGTCGAGGTCATGGCATCTCCAGGGTGGCACCCCACGCGGCGGGTGCCCCGCCCACGAGGGGCGGGGCACCGATGTTGGGGGAGGGTTCGGGTCACGCAGCTCCGACGAGCTCTTCGTCGTCGGAGTCCTCGGTGTCGACGTCGCTGTCCTCTCCCTCGTCGAGGTCCAGCTCATCCGCCTCGAGGAGGTCGCAGCCCTCGATGCCCTCCAGCTCGGCGAAGAAGGGCTCGCAGTGGCCGTAGCGGGCATCGAAGAACTCGTCGACGGCATCCCAGTCGGCATCGTCGAGCGGAGCCGTGAAGGACACGCCCTGCTCATCGACGTCGGTCTGGTAGGCGATTCCTCGCTCGTCGAGGTAGGTGCGCAGCGCCTCGTCCTCGGCGTTGAGAAGGTCGATCAGCTCCTGATCGAGGTCGACGTCGACATCGCCCTCGTCGAAGTCACCCTCGTCGAACTCATCCGAATCGAATTCGCCCATCTCGAGCTCGACGCCGATGAGGACAGCGCAGTCCTCGGGAATCTCGCCGAGGTCGGTGTCACCGACGTCGGGGGCGTCTCGCGATTCGTTCTCCTCGTTGTCGGCGCCCGGCTCGTCCGGTTCGGACTGAGCCCCCGCTGGGCTGAAGGCCACCAGCGCTCCGCCGACGGCGACGACACCTGCGGCGAAGGCGAGTGCAACACGTCGCTTCCTCATGGGGGTTTCCTCTCTCTGGTCTATGGAGTGACGCTTCGAACTGTGCGCGGTGGCTGACGAAGAACCGATGAAGAACCGGTCAGATCGCCGCCAAATCGGCGCGGCGACCTTCCTCGGGTGGGATTGCCGGGGACCCCCGTCCAACTCGTACGATCGGACCGTCCGTTCGAGGAGTCCCCCAACTGCCATGTCGTCCCCGAGAGAGCGAGAGCCCACGGTCTTCGACCTCCAGGACAGCGAGATCGGTGCGGTCGACCCCGAGCCGGCCGAAGAAGCGCCGGACGAAGCGCATCTCGACGACCTGGGCGGTGACGGATCGGTCGAGCTGGCGGGTGACGACCCGGGCGAGCTTCCAGCTGACGGATCAGCTGAGCTGGACGAGTCGACGGAGTCGGCGGAGTCCGCACCACCCGCCGACCCGCAGGACGGGGAGGAGACCACGGACCCGAACGACGACGCAGCCGCCGACGAGCCCACCGGGCTGCTCACACCTGAGGACTACCTCGCCGAGCTGTGTGGCTTGCACCAGGTCGTGCTGGTCGGCGACGTCGCCGGGGTGGCCGAGCACGTCTCCACAATCGCGGGGGCTCTGCGGTCCATTCACTCCGCCGGCATCACCAACTTCGCGTGGGAGTTCACCAACAGCCGGGCGCAGGATCGCCTCGACCAGCTCGTCATGGCAGCCACATGGGACGACCGCCTCTGCGCCGATCTGTTCGTCGATCTCCTCGGTGTCGGCTTCTCCTACCAGGAGTACGCCGACGTCCTCCATGCAGCCTGGGAACTCAATGCGTCACTCTCTCCTGACGCCACACCGCTGCGGGTCGTCGGACTCGGCATCCCCAGCTACGTCGAGGACCCCGACCTCCTCGACGGCCGCTCGGCCGGCGAGCTCGAACTCCGCAACTGGTGGCTCGGGGGTCACTACAGGGACATCACCGCGTTCCACATGGCCAACGTCCTCACCTCACAGGTGCTCCGCAAGGGCGAACGCGTCCTCGTGTACTGCGAGGCGCCGCGCACCGTGACCCGCCTCATCGAGTGGATCAACGGAAGCCCGACGATCACCCTCGGACAGCTTCTCCACCGCTGGATGGGCGAAGGTGTGCAGCGTGTGGTGTTCCACGGCGCGATCGACGACGGCGAGGCGATCGAGCGGGTCGAGGCGCTGATCGACGCCGCACCAGAAGACGTCGGCACGCTCGGCATCGACCTGGAGCTGTCCACCCTCGGCAACGTCGGAGTGACCTCGGTGGTCGGGTCGACCGACGGCGAACAGACGACGTTTCGCCTCCGCGATCTCGCTGACGGCTACATCTTCGTCGCACCCCGCGAGTCGTGGACCCCATGCGGCCTCATTCCCGATCTGATCACGCCCGCCAACTTCGTGGACATCGAAGCCCGGTATCGCGCGCTCGATCCTCGCGACGATCGCTACACCCTCGATGACCTCGAACGAGTTCGCCACGACGGAGTGGCCGCCCTGCCAGCCGGGTGGCCCAGCCTCCCCGAGCCCGACGAACCAGAGGAAAAGAAACGTCGCTTCCGTCGGCGTTGAGACTCTTCGTCGGACCGATGTTCCGTTAGCGGTGGCGACCGTGTACAGTTTTGCCGTCGGGGTTGCAGCCCACCATGTGACCCCGATACCGCCGGCTCATCGTCCCACCACGATGACCGGCACAGCGGGTACGAGCCGCCCCACCGTGGCGAGTCCCGCAGGGCCGGATGACGCCTTCCCACCGGGGCGCCGTCCGGCCCTTTCTCTTTTCCCGCAGCGAGTCCTCGCTGGCGCTCCTCCTGCCTCCGATCTGGTCGTCGCTGGCGCTCCCCCCGACTCGTGCGGCTCCTTAAGATGGCGATCACCGTGCAGCCACGCATCGACGAGATCCCCCTCCCGCGCTTCATCACCCCCCGGCTCGGGCGGCTCTACGCGGCGGGGTTCTCCGCTGTCGGACCCGATCCCGATGCCGCTCTCGAGCGGGTGGGCGCTGATGTCATGGTGTGCCTCCTGACACCGCACGAGATCGACCTGCGTTTCCCCGAGTACCAGGACTGGCTCGAGACCCATCGGAGTCGCCGGGCGCACTGGCTTCCGACCGACGACGGCGACATCACCCACGACGGCGATGTGCTCCAGCTTGTCGACGAGGTGGTCGCTCGGCTGCGCCAGGGCGACGGCGTGATCACCCACTGTGGCGCCGGCATGGCGCGGACAGCGGTGGTCTGCATTCTCGCGATGATCTCGCTCGGCGCGGATCGGTCGACGGCGGCTGCAGAGTTTCGAGCGGCCCGCCCCGGAGGCGGGCCAGACGGTCTTCCCCAAGCCAGCCAGATCGAGCGCCTCATCCCGCAGCTGGCCGTTCGAACAGGAGCCGACGGATGAGTGAGTTCATTCTCGGCGTCGATCTCGACGGGGTGTGTGGCCGACACACCGAAACGTTTCGTCGAGTTGTCGCACGCGAGCTCGGCGTCGCGGAGGACAGCCTGCCCCTGGAGCGCAGCTGGGATTTCCACGAGTGGGGTTTCGGCGAAGGCGACTTCGAACGGCTGCACAGGATCGCCGTTCTCGAGTACCGGATGTTCCGCGACATGGAGGTGATGCCCGGCTGCGCCGAGGCGCTGTGGAGGTTGTCGGACGCCGGGATCTGGATTCGGATCGTCACCCACCGGCTCTACGTCAACTGGGGCCACGCGATCGCGATCGCCGACACAGCCGACTGGCTCGACCGAGCGAAGATTCCCTATCGCGACATCTGCTTCCTGGGCGCCAAGCCGGACGTGGCGGCCCACGCCTACATCGACGACGGGCCGCACAACATCGAGGGCCTGCGGGCAGCCGGCCATGAGGTCATCACGTTCGACCACCCGTACAACCGCCACGTGGTCGGCCCGCGGGCGGCGGACTGGGCCGAGGTGGAGGAGATGGTCGTCGACCTGGCAGCGACCCACCGCGGCGCGATGCCCCAGCAGCTGCCAGGATTCGATGCCGGCGCGGATCGCCTGCACTCGCGCACAGGGGACACACCATGAACGACGCACCGCCACCCATCGACGCCGCCACCGTGATCGTCGCGCGGGATGTGGGGGACGGCGTCGAGGTGCTGATGCTGCGGAAGAACTCGAAGATCTACTTCGGTGGCATGTGGGTGTTTCCAGGAGGTCGAGTGGACGACTCGGACCGCGCGGCCGAAGCCCATGTCACCGAGACCCATCTCGGGGCATCGCTGGCCGGCTTTCGCACCGCCGCGGTACGGGAGGCGTCGGAGGAGGCGGGCATCGACCTCACCTCAGCCGAGCTCACCCACTTCAGCCACTGGCTGCCGCCACCCATTCGGCCCAAGCGGTTCTCCACTCACTTCTTCGTCACCGAGGCCCCGAGCGACATCGCCGACGTGTCGATCGATCACGGCGAGATCACCGAACACGCCTGGATCAAGCCAGTGGACGCGCTGGCGCGGCGGCACGACGGCGAAATCGAGATGGTGACCCCCACCTTCGTCACCCTCGACTGGCTCAGACGGCACGACACGGTCGCTGGGCTGGTGTCGTCGATCGGTGCGGCGCAGTCTTTTCACACGCGCATCTTGGCGGTCGACGAACCCGATCCGGGCAACATCGCCTTTTACCACGGGGACGTGAGCTACGAATCGCTCGACCCCGAGACCGCTGGACCCCGCCGCCGCTGCTACATGCTCGATTCGGCCTGGTGGTGGGAAGAACACGACGGCGAGGGCAGAGGCCCGTCACCGCCACCCTGAGCCCTGTACCGATTCCCGAAATTGAGGCGGATCATGTACCGATTCCCGAAATTGAGGCG
>CAZVUM010000056.1:0-2203 GCA_964629575.1 uncultured Acidimicrobiales bacterium
ACGAGCCGTGGCGACCAATCCACGAGCGAGGAGTTGCGAAGCGGCGACGAGCCGTGGCGAGACACGGTTGCGAAGCGGCGACGAGCCGTGGCGAAACACAGACTTTGAGTCGCGGGGCGGGCGGGCTACCCTCCACGTCCTCATGGGTTCCCTGGTCAAGAAGCGCCGTAAGCGGATGCGGAAGAAGAAGCATCGCAAGATGCTCCGCAAGACGCGTTACCAGCGCCGCAACAAATAATTCAGCTCACGGTCGCGTCTCCAGCGACCGTGGACACAACTCTCGCGGCCACACCCTGGACGTCGATGCCGGGGTGGACCCCCTCGACGAACCAGGTGCTGCCACTGCCCGCCAGTTGGGCGCGTTGCCCGCTGGCCTCTTTCAACGCGTCCCGCCACTGAGCGAGCTCGGGGTAGGCAGCCAGCGCAGCGGGTTCGAGGTCGTTGGCCGCCTCGCCACGTGGGCCACCCAACGCGTCCCACGCGGCGTAGACGACCGGGGTCGACGCACCGAAGGGGGGCGTGAGGATCGTGTAGCGCCGCTCCTCGAAGGGCAGCGGCTCGACCTGCTCTCCGATGCCGCGGACCCTGGCGCGACCTCCTTGTTGACAGAAGGCGACGTCGGCACCGATCGAGGCGGCGGCCTCGTCGCTGACGCCGCCCGCCCAGCGCAGGATCGCCGCAGCGTCGCTCGATCCTCCTCCGAGGCCGGCACCGGCTGGGATTCGCTTGAGGAGTTCGACGGCCGCTGTTCGGTCCACGGTTCGCAGCGCCCGTTCGACGAGGTTGTCGCCGTCATCGGGGATCGTCAGGCCTGTGGCATCAGAGCGAACGGTCAGGCCGCTGCCGTCGGTGATGCGAAGTTCGTCATAGAGATCGAGCGAAACCATCTCCGCGTCGATGAGGTGGTAGCCGTCATCGCGGACACCGGTGATCCGGAGGCTCACGGTGAGCTTGGCGGGAGCGAGCAACGTGCGCATCAGTCGCCACGTTGGCAGACGACCGAGGCGAGCCGTAGCCACGCGTCCAGCCCGAGTTCCTCTGGGCGCTGAGTCGGGGCGATGCCCGCCGCGTCGAATTGGTCGTCGGCAACTGCGCCGCTGAGGCTTCGGCGTAGCATCTTTCGGCGCTGTTCGAAGGCCTGTCGTAGGAGGCGGCGGGTCGTCGCATCGACATCGGAGGACAGGTCGAGGGAACGACGAGTGATGCGAACGAGCGCCGAAGTCACGGCGGGTCGGGGCACGAAGACGGTCGGCGGCACCGTCCCCACGAGCTCGGCGACCCCCCGCATGGCGACACGAACGGACACGGCTCCATACGCCGGTTGGCCCGCCGTCGCGGCCAGGCGGTCTCCTGCTTCCTTCTGAACCATCACCAGCAGGTGATCGATCCGGGGCACGTCGTCGAGAACGTCGAGCACCAGGCTGGTCGCGATGTTGTACGGCAGGTTGGCGACGAGGTGCCAGCCGTCGGTTCCGAGCAGGGACGCCCAGTCGAGATGGCGAGCGTCGTCTTCGACCACACGCGCCCGATCACCCACCACCTCGCGGAGGACGCCGACAAGCGATGGGTCCGTCTCGACCGCCACCACCTCGGCGCCCGTCTCGACGAGGGCGAGGGTGAGAGAGCCCAGCCCTGCCCCGATCTCGACCACCCGACTGGATTCGTCGATCTCAGCCAGCCTCGCAATGCGTCGGACGGTGTTGGGATCGGCGACGAAGTTCTGGCCGAGACTGCGCCGCGGCGATGCTCCCGCTCGGTCGAGGAGCTCGCGGATGTCGCCCGGCGAGTGGGTCATCGACGCGTCACTGGGTGATCTGCCACCGGTCCCAGCCGAGGTGTCGCTTGCATCCGGGCCAACCGTTCCACCCCTGCTTCTCCCACAGGAGGTTGCCTCGATAGATCTGCTCCTCGCGGCTCGCGTCCGCAGGGTTACCCGAACCGCCCACCCACTGCCAGCTCGACAGGGAGAACTGGATCCCGCCGTAGTAGCCGTTGCCGGTGTTGATCGACCAGTTTCCGCCCGACTCGCAGAGCGACATTCGGTCCCACATGTCGAGCGACGGCCACGTGGACAGGTACGGCTGCCCGAAGATCGTGCCGGTCGGCGGTGCGGTGGTGGGCGGCACGGTCGTGGGCGCCACGGTCGTGGGCGGCACGGTTGCGGGGGGAACGGTCGTCGGCGGCACGGTCGTGGGCGCCACGG
>CAZVUM010000056.1:2303-20870 GCA_964629575.1 uncultured Acidimicrobiales bacterium
GGCGGCACGGTTGCGGGGGGAACGGTCGTCGGCGGCACGGTCGTGGGCGCCACGGTCGTGGGCGGCGCGGTCGTGGGCGGCACGGTCGTCTGTGGAGAAGTGATGCGCGGGCTGGGCGGCGGGGGCGCTGTGGTACGTGGTGGTGCCGTGGTGGTCGTCGTCTCGGGCGCTGCGGCCACGACGACGTCGGGAATCCGGAATTCGTCCATCACCAGCGCGGTGAACACGCGGGGCCGCGGCATCGATGCGAGGGATTCCTCGGAGGCCAGGAGCACGTCGTCGAGAAGGTCGAGCGAGGCCTCGGCGAGCTGGCGTGCGGCCCTCGACTCGACGGTGGGGCCTGTCGCGATCTGGCGCGACTCGACAGAGGCTTCGAGGTTCAGCGCCGCGGGCGCGGATTCGAGATTGGAGAGCACGAGGATCGGCAGCACGGCGAGCGTGATGACGCTCGCCGCGAGCAGACCTCTGCGGGGGGGCCCGAGTGGCTCCACGGTCGATCTCCAGGGGTCGTACGCAGAGCGCGAGCCTAGTCACGGGCTGTCGCGAATCACCATCGCGGACCCACAGGCGATGAGCCGGTCACCCCGACCGGCAGGCCGATTCAGCTGAGACCGTAGAGCCAGGTCGCGTTGTCCCATGTCTGGGCGGCCACGGTCGCGACGTCGACGCCCCGCGTTTGGGCGAGCGTCTCTCCGACATGGGTGACCCACGACGGGCGATTCTTCTTGCCGCGGTGTGGGACAGGAGCGAGGTATGGCGCGTCCGTTTCGACGAGGTAGCGATCGCTGGGTGCCAGACGAGCGGCCTCACGGACCTCCGGCGCGTTCTTGAACGTGACGATGCCGCTGAAGCTGAGTGCAGCACCGCGGTCGAGCCCGGCCCGCGCTTCGTCTGGCCCTCCGGTGAAGCAATGGAACACGGTGCGTTCGGGCGTGCCCTCCGCGTCGAGGATGTCGAAGGTGTCCGGCCAGGCATCGCGGGTGTGGATCACCAGGGCCAGGCCGGTCTCGTGCGCGAGCTGGATCTGGGCGGCGAACACGTTCTTCTGCACGTCGCGGGGCGAGTGGTCGTAGTAGTAGTCGAGCCCGCACTCCCCGACCGCCACCACGTTCCCCGAAGCAACGAGCTCGGCGAGACCTTCGATGCCGTAGCTCGCGTCGTGCGGATGCAGGCCGGCGGTGGCGTGCACCCCGGGGAAGACCCTCGCCCGTTCGATCGCCTGGGCGCTGCGCTCGAGATCGGTCCCGACGTCGACCAGGCGGGTGACACCCATCGACTCGGCTGCGGCCACGATCTCCGAGGCCTCGGAGAGCTCTGCGGGGAGATGGCAGTGGTTGTCGGTCCACAGGGGACCCTGGCTCTCGGTCACGACAGCCGCGGGAACAGCGGCGACCCCTTCACCACCTCGCGGCCTCCGGAGTAGCCGCCCCATGCGACGTCGTCGGGGATCCTCTGAGCGTCTGGCCGACCTTCGAGGCCGATCCGTTCCCAGATGGCAGCGCACGCCTCCGGAATCGCCGCGCTGGCGAGGATCGCGACGATCCGCAGCGCCTCGAGAGCATCGCCGAGCACCGCGTCCACGTCGGGTCCGGGCTCGGCCTTCCACGG
The DNA here is from genome assembly GCA_964629575.1 of uncultured Acidimicrobiales bacterium. Lineage (GTDB taxonomy): Bacteria > Actinomycetota > Acidimicrobiia > Acidimicrobiales > Poriferisodalaceae > JAYPWI01. Next base: position 3,912 of record CAZVUM010000056.1, read on the forward strand.
CTCGGCCGCCTCGAGGGCCGAGTTGGTCTCTCGGATGATCCGCCATGTCGCATCGAGCGCTTCGGATGGCGCGAAGCGAGCCCACCCGTCGATGGCGTCGGCCACCGCGGTAGCGACGATCGGACCGAGCTCGCTGTCGGGGTCTGGTGCTGGACCCACACCGTCGCACTTCTTGCCCACCACGGTGGAGACGCGGCTCAGCAAGTTGCCCAGATTGTTCGCCAGATCAGCGTTGTACCGGGCGACCATTCCCTCGTGGGAGAAGTCACCGTCTGGGCCGAAGGGCTGGTCGTGAAGGAAATGGTGCCGCACGCCGTCCACGCCGAACTCTTCGATGAGATCAGCCGGCGCGATCTGGTTGAGCGCCGTCTTGGACATCTTCTCTCCGCCCACGAGGAGAAAGCCGTGCACGTGCACGCGCTCGGGCGGCGCGACCCCGCCGCTCATCAACATCGCGGGCCAGTACACGCAGTGGAAGCGAAGGATGTCCTTGCCGATCACGTGGGTGCCCGGCCACCTGTGTGCGAACTGCTCATCGTCGCTCCCGTAGCCGGCGGCGGTGATGTAGTTGGTGAGCGCGTCGAACCAGACGTAGCTGACGTGGTCGGGATCCCACGGCAGCGGGACCCCCCACGAAATCGACGTCCGGCTGATCGAGAAGTCCCGCAAGCCCTGGCCGATGAAGCCGAGGGCCTCGTTGCGCTTGGTGATCGGAAGCACGAAATCCGGGTGGGACTCGTACCAGTCGAGGAGGGGCTTCTCGTAACGGCTCAGCTTGAAGAAGTAGTTCTCCTCGGTGACCCGCTCGACCGGCCGCCGATGCACCCTGCAGTTGCCGTCATCGAGCTCGTCTTCGGTGTAGTACGCCTCGCAGCCAACGCAATAGAGGCCCTCGTAGGTCTGCAGGTCGATGTCGCCGTTGTCGTAGCAGGCCTGCAGGAGCTTCTGCACCGCGGTGTAGTGCCGGGGCTCGCTGGTACGGATGAAGTCGTCGTTGGAGATTCCGAGCTGCTCCCACGCTTCCCGAAACCGCGGGGCGGTGCGATCGGCCCACTCGATGGGAGTGCAGCCGTTTTCCTCCGCGGCGCGCTGAATCTTGAGACCGTGCTCGTCGGTTCCGGTGAGGAACATGACGTCGTCACCACACATCCGCCGCCAGCGTGAGACCGCGTCGGCAGTGATGGTCGTGTAGGCGTGCCCGATGTGGGGCACGTCGTTCACGTAGTAGATCGGAGTGGTGAGGTAGAAGCTGTCGCCCACGCCGGTCACCTTACCGATGTCACCCATTTGGCCCCGCGGGCGATTTGGGGGCTGTGCGACCGCCGAGTCCTGCCGTACCCTCAGCGCCACGACCCCTGCGCGGTGAAGGACACGTGACGGAACCCCCTCTCCGATCGAAGAAATCGCCAGCCGGAGCCGAAAGGCCGAGGCGGATCGTCGATGCCGCCGCGGTCGGTCTCGCGGTGATCGACAAGACGGGTCTCGTCAAATACGCCAACCCGGCCCTCCTGCGCCTCACCGGCCTGCTCCGAAGCCAGATCGTCAAACGGTCCCTTCCTGCGGTCCTCGCGGACGACATCGACGGGCATCTGGATCGCTGGCTGCGGGACCCCCATGCCGCATGCCGCGTCGACTTCGATTTCGTCGATTCCGACGGCGACCCCGTCCGCCTCACCGGCTGGATCAACCCGCTCCCTCCCGGAGTCGGCGACCCGGCCGACCACGCGGTCCTTCAGCTGATTCCGCGAAACGTGAGCCTCGACATCGCCCGAGCTGCGAGCCGTTTCGACGCGATCGCCGATGATCTCTCCGACGCCGTCGTCATCACCGATACCGAACTCCGCGTCCTCGAGCTCAACCGCGCAGCCCGCCACCTGCTGCCAGAGGTCCGCGTCGGGGAGCAGATCAGCGCGGGTGTGCCCAGCGGTCACGACGACGGGTTGGCGGGCGCGCTGCGAACCGGGCAGCGCAACGCGCTGCGGTTCGACCTCGAATCCCAGGACGGACCACGGCAGGTCCGCGGCCGCGAGCTCCGGGACTCTGTCGGCCAGCTCGTGGGGCACGCGTTCACGTTCCGCGCGCATAACTCGGCTGGAGACGAGAGCGCCGACACCCGCGTGCTGCCGGCGCGCGAACGGGTGGCGGCGCACGACCTCCTCGACGAAGCCGAGGACGTGATCTGGCTCCTCGACGACAATGGACCGATCGCGGCCAGCGCCGGGGCCCGCGCTCTCCTCGGCTTGACCGCAGACGAGGACGTCTCGGCCATTCAGCTCGAGGCGATCCTTCACCACAGCAGCCGAAATCGACTCATCGAGGAGGGTCTGGCCGCGATCCAGGTGGACGACAGCTGGTCGGCAGAACTGCGCCTTCTCGATGCCGGGGGCTCCCATCACCCTGCGCGAGTGTGGCTGCGACACCACGACTCCACTCCACCTGTGTGGTCGGTGCGCGCCCGTCTGGCCTCCGCGGCGGTCCCCGCGGGTCCCTTGCGCGACCCGTCGACGGGCCTGCCGACCGAAGCGGTGTTGTCCGATCGGCTGGAGGTCTCCATCGACCGGGCTCTGCGCCACGGACGCCGCACGTGCCTCGCCGCCTTTGCCGTCGACCGTCACGAGGAGTTGGTGCCGTCGATCGGGAAGGAGATGGCCGAGCGACTCGTCGTCGCGGCTGCAGCGACGCTTCGAGACGAGGTGCGGCCGGGCGACACCATCGCGCGGACCGGACCGGACACATTCGAGATCATCCGCGACGACGTCGAGGACATCCGTGACGCCGAGCGCTTCGCCGAGCGTCTTCGTTCGTGTCTCGACGAACCGGTCACGGTCGACGGGGTCCGGTGGTACCTCTCCCTCAGCTGCGGCGTCGCGCTGACCCAGCCGGGTGTCACCACTGTCGCTGGACTCCGTCGCAACGGCGGTGCGGCGCTCGATCAAGCGCGTCGGATCGGCGGTGCCCACACCGTCGTGTTCGGGCGGTCGCTGCGCGATGCCGGCGGCCTCGCGACCGGCCGAACGGGTCCTTCTCGGCGCGCCACACACGGTCACGGGATGCGGCGTTCTGCCCGCTCACAAACCGCGCTCGAGGAACCACCACCTGGATGAGGGGCTTCGGTACCCTCGCCGCACATGGCAGAGGACGGGGTGCGCGGTCGGAGAGCCTCCGACATCAGCGTTTCCATCGAAGAGGCGATCCGCGAAGGTCGTCTCACACCCGGAGCCCAGCTCCCCACCGTGCGGGCGTTGGCCGACCGGCTTCAGGTCAGTCCGAGCACCGTCTCGGCGGCATACCGCTATCTACGACAGCGCGGCGTGATCAGCACCCACGGTCGTGGTGGCACACGCGTGCACAGCCGTCCGCCGGTCGAGGCACCCACCGTGCCACCCGGCAACGCCGGTGACGCGGGTCTCCGCGAGGTGGGGGTCGCGCCGCTCGACACCGATCTGGCCCAGATCAACCGCGACGCGCTGAGCGACATCGTCGAGCGCCGCGAGCTCGACGACGAAGGTCAGCTCGAGCAGCGGCTGGCCAAGGACCTCGACGCGGTCGGCGTCGACTCAACGGCCGTCATCGCCCTCGGATCCGGGCGAGAGGCGCTTGCCAGGGTCCTCGAGAGTCATCTCCTTCCCGGTGATCGCGTCGGCGTCGAAGCACCGTCGTGCTCGGAGATTCGCGACGTGTTGTCGCTCGGCGGCCTCGAGCCACAACCGGTCGCCATGGACATCGGCGGGATGTCGCCCCGCTCGCTCTCGTCGGTCCTCCCAAGATGCCGCGCGCTCATCGTGACTCCCCGTGCCCACAACCCGACGGGAACCGCGATCGACGCCGCACGAGCATCCGAGCTGCGGACGGTTCTTCGCACCAGGCCAGACGTCCTGGTGATCGAGTGGGATCCCGCGTCGGACATGGCCGGCGTCGAGTTCCATCCCGTCGCGGATCCGGACTTCGAGCGTTGGGCCCACATTCGCAGCTATCGCGACCAGTTCGCCGGCCAGGCCGACTTGGCCGCTTTGGCCGGTGACCCCGTGACCACGTCGCGGGTCAAGGGTCGCCAACTGCTCAGCGGAACCGACCTCACACCCATAGCCCGCCGCTTCGCGCTGAGTGTCCTGGATCACCCCGGTAGCCCACACCGCACCGACGCCGTGGCCCGCCATCTCAGCACTCGTCGGGTCATGCTCATGGCGGCCCTTCGCCATCGCGGGATCGACTCGATGGGTGAATCGGGCCCCCATGTGTGGATCCCCGCACCCGATCAGGAAGCCGCCGTCGCAGGGATGCGCGACCTCGGTTGGAACACCATCGCAGGTGATCGACCCGACAACCACACCACCCAGGGCATTCGTGTCGCGGTGGAAACTCTCGATGCGACGGGTGGCAGTCGCTTCGCCGACGACCTCCTCGAGGTGTTGGCCGACCTGTAGCCGGGCCTTTTGCCGGGCTGTCGGTTGGCCGACACCACATAGGTGAGCACAGAACAGCAACAGCAGCTCCCCACCCCGTGGCTCGCGCCCGTCGCCGTGGTGGTGGGAGTCGGCTACCTCGGGTGGCGGCTCACCACGGGCGCGGGCGTTCATCCGCTCCTGTTCTGGGGGCTCTTCCTCGTCGAGGCCTTTGCGTGGCTCCGCCTCGCGATGCGCACCTACGTCACATGGTCGGTGACGCCCTCTCCGCTTCAGGCGGCTCGGACGATCCGCAGCGTCGACGTGGTCGTCACCGCGTATGCCGAACCGACCGAGATCGTGCGTGCGGCGCTCATCGGATGCCGCGAGATCCGCTATCCCCATGAGACCTGGCTCGTCGACGACCGCCACCGCGACGACCTGCGCGAGCTCGCCGAGGAGATGGGAATTCACTATCTCGCCCGAGCCGAGCCGACCAACGGCCGCACGGGTGCACTCAACCACGTGCTCCAGCACACGCACGGCGACTTCTTGCTCCTTCTCGACGGCGACCAGGTGCCACTTCCCGATGCGATCCACCGGACGATCGGGTTCTTCGACGACCGCACCGTGGCGCTCGTGCAGACACCGCTCGAGTACCAGAACCGCGACTCGGTCCTTCACGCCGACCACAGCCGCCACGAGCGGAGCCTCGTCAACGAGGTGGTCAACCCGGGGCGCGATCGGCTGAACGCCGCTGTGTGGGAAGGACCCTCCGCGATGATTCGCCGCGATGCCCTCCTCGCCATCGGCGGGATCCCCACCCGAGGCACCACCGGCGAGCTCCAGGCGACCGTCCGCCTCCAGGGTGCGGGTTGGCGCACCCGCTACCACGGCGAGGTGATCGCCTACGGCCTCGCAGCTCACAACCTTCGGACCCACCTGCGAGAACGGGCGCGTTGGGCGCGGGGCCACCTCGCGATCTGCACGACGAAGGACAATCCCCTCTGGGCGCGCGGCCTCGACCACCGCCAGCGCATCAGCCATCTCGAGTTGTTGAGCGATTACTTCGCCTCGGTCGTGCACGTCCTCGGTCTGCTCGTGCTGGTGCTCAGCCTCCTCTCGGGCCAACTTCCCCTCAACGCCGAGGCAGCTGCATATCTCATCGGCTTTGCGTGCTGGAACGGCGTCGCCGGTCTCGCCCGCGTCTCCATCGGCCGCGGCCGCGTGCAGGCGGGAGAGGCCGCTCTGCACAGTGCCCTGACGTTGCAGATCCACCTCATGGCGCTCGTGACGGCAACCCTCGGTATCGATCGTCGATTCAGGCCCTCCGACGGTCCAAGAACCGACCACGGCGGCCTCGACGTCCTCAAACAGCTCAGCCTGCTGTCTGTCATCACGCTCATCCTCGAAGCGGCGATTGCCTTGCGGCTACTCGACTCGCTCGTCGGTGTCCCCCTCCCCGGGCGCATCGGCGGTCTTGATCTCGTCGGACTCGTCGCCATCTGCGGCACGATCCTCTGGTTCCTTCTCAGGGTCCTCGGCGTGTTCGTCGGACGTCGTCAATACCGCGCGAACCACAGGCATGAGGTCGACATGGCCGGTGTGCTCGAAGGCCGGCCGGTGAAGGTTCTCGACGCCAACACGACCGGGCTCAGCCTGATCACCCCGGCCTCGATCTCGGCCGGCCACCAGGTCCGGCTCGGACTCAGGGTCTCGCGTGTGGACGGCTCGACCGTCGACCTGTGGTTCGACGCGATCGTGCGTAGCTCTGTGCCCAACCAGCACGGGACACGCAGGCGCCTCGGTTGTCAGTTCGTGGGCATCGACGATGTCACCCGCGATCGACTGATCGAGTACCTCGCGGTCGTTCGTCCCTTCGCCGAGCTGCGGGCGCCGCGCCCCGTGGCTTCAGCGGCCTGAGTCACGCACAGAGATCGCCAGCTCGTACACCCGGTTGCGCGGTGCGCCGAGCTGAGCCACCACAGCATCCACGGCGTCACGAACCGTCGCGCCTCCCGACAGATGCTCATGGAGCGCATCGCGAACATCCTCGTCGCCAACCTCGCTCACCGGCGCCCCGCCGATCACAACGACCACCTCACCGCGCGGCGCTTCGCTGAAGCGTTCGGCCAAGGTGGCCAGCGAGCCACGGGCGACCTCCTCGTGGAGCTTCGTCATCTCCCTCACCACCGCCGCCCTTCGCTCGGGCCCGCACACAGCGCGCAGGTCCGAGAGGGTTGCCGGCAAGCGCTTGGGCGACTCGTAGATCACCGTCGTGCGCGGCTGGGTCGAGATCGCCGCGAGTGCCTCAGTGCGGGCCACACCGCTACGCGGCAGAAAGCCCTCCATCACGAACCGGTCGGTCGGGAGGCCTGACACGACGAGGGCGGCAAGAGCTGCGGACGGGCCGGGAAGCATCGAGACCGTGTGGCCAGCGGCGATCACCGCCGTCACGACCCGCTCACCCGGATCAGAGATGCCCGGCGTGCCTGCGTCGGACACCAAGACCACCCTGGCCCCACGGCCGAGCTCGTCCACGATGCTCTGCGCGGCCTCGGCCTCTGTGTGATCGTTCGCCACGACGAGCCGCCGCGGCGACGCACCCAGATGCTTGAGCAGCCGACCGGTGTGGCGCGTGTCCTCACACGCGACGACGTCGGCGCCGCGAAGAGCCTCCACCGCCCGCTGAGTGATGTCGCCCAGGTTGCCGATCGGGGTCGCGACCAACAGGAGGGTGGCGCGCTCACTCACTCGTCGACACCTCGACCACGTCGCCCTTGGCCAACCCCCAGCGTTCGAAGGCCCCCGCTTCGGCTTCGAGCACCCAACCCGCACCCGGGCGAGGTCTGGTGACGCGTCGGGGTGACACATGGAGGACCTCGCGCACGGTTCCATCGCGCGCCACGAACGCCACGTCGATACCGAACCGCACCCCGAAGGTGTGGATCGAGCGACACGGCACCAGCATCAGCGCGCCGTTGAGACCGTCGCGGCCGCGAAGCCCCTGCCGTCTGCTCCCGCGGGTGTTCGCGACTTCGAGGCTCGCCAGAACCTGACCGTCCCGCACCAACCAGGCCATGTCACACGTTGAATCGAAACTCGACGACGTCACCGTCGCACATCTCGTAGTCCTTGCCCTCGAGCCGGAGCTTGCCCACGTCGCGAGCCTGGGACCACCCACCGAGCTCGAGAAGCTCGCGCCAATCGATCACCTCCGCGCGAATGAAGCCCCTTTCGAAGTCGGTGTGAATCCGTCCCGCACATTGCGGTGCTTTCCAACCGTGCTTGAAGGTCCACGCGCGCGACTCCTTCTCACCAGTCGTGAGAAAGGTCCGCAGCCCGAGAAGCCCGTGGGCCGCTCGTACGAACCGCGGGAGCGCCCCCTCCCCGAGACCGAGACCTTCGAGCAGCTCCGCCCGGTCTCCCTCGTCGAGGGCGGCGGCCTCGGCTTCGAGCTGCACGGACAGGGGGAGGACCTCCGCTCCAGGGAGCGCCTCGCGAACCCGGTCTGCGATCGCGTCGCCCTCGTCGAGCTGATCCTCACCGATGTTGAGGACCGCCATCACGGGCTTGTTGGTGAGGAGGAAGTGCTCGCGCAACGCGCCGCGCTGGTCGGCGGACATGTCGGTGCGAAACAGCGGCGTGCCCTCGCTGAAATGCGCGTATGCGACGTCGAGAGCGTCCACCTCGGCGATCAGCTGAGGATCGCGAGGATCCGCCTTGAGTGCCTTGCGGCGTTTGTCGATGCGCGTCTCGACCGACTCCAGGTCGGCGAGCGTGAGCTCCAACTCGACGATGCGCAGGTGCTCGAGCGGATCGCTCGGGCCAGGGACGTCGTCGTCGTCGAAGGCGCGCAGGACAAACACCACGGCGTCGACTTCGCGGATCCCCGCGAGGAACTTGTTGCCGAGCCCTTCGCCTTGGCTGGCCCCCTCGACGAGCCCACCGATGTCGACGAACTCGGTCGTGGAGTGCACCACCTTGCGGCTGGCGCTCATCTCGGCCAAGGAGTCGAGCCGAGCGTCCGGCACGCGCACCACCCCGACGTTGGGGTCGGTGGTGGCGAAGGCATAGGGCGCGGCGAGGGCCCCACCACCTGCCAGAGCGTTGAACAAGGACGACTTGCCCGCGTTGGGCAAACCGACGAACCCGAATCGTTCCATCGGGAGGGGAGGCTACCGGGAGCCGGATGTCGGTCCTGTGACAGACTCGACGCAATCCGACGAACGAGGGGGAAACGCGATGGGACCGCTGAGCGGAGTACGAGTGATCGAGCTGGCCGGCATCGGACCCGGCCCCTTCTGCGCAATGCTTCTGGCGGACCTGGGCGCCGAGGTGATCCGCGTCGATCGGACTGCAGAGGACGATCTGGGCATCGACCGCGGACGCAAGTTCAGCGTTCTCAATCGGAGCCGCCGTTCCGTCGCGGTCGACCTGAAGAACCCCGATGGCGTCGAGACCATCCTCAAGCTCGTCGAGAGCGCCGACGCGCTCATCGAGGGATTCCGCCCGGGAGTCACCGAACGACTGGGACTGGGACCCGACGTGTGCCTCGAACGCAATCCCAAGCTGGTCTATGGACGGATGACCGGTTGGGGCCAGGAAGGCCCGATGGCCCACGCCGCAGGCCACGACATCAACTACATCGCTCTCACGGGAGCGCTTCACGCGATCGGTGGCGCGGACAAGCCCAGCCCGCCGCTCAACCTGGTCGGCGATTTCGGGGGCGGAGGCGTGTACCTCGCGTTCGGGGTGTGCGCCGCCCTGCTCGAGGCGCGGACGTCTGGCCACGGCCAGGTCGTCGACGCCGCCATGACCGAGGGCGCCGCGTCGCTCATGAGCTCTGTGTACGGCATCTTCGCCTCGGGCGGGTGGGCCAACGAACGCGAGAGCAACTTCCTCGACGGTGGGGCGTACTACTACGGCGTGTACGAGACCAAGGACCGAAAGTTCATCTCGATCGGTTCGATCGAGGGCAAGTTCCACGAGGAGTTGCTGGAGCTGACGGGCTTGGCCGGCGCGCCCACGGTCGAGCGCAACGACCGTTCGACGTGGGAGGAGAAGAAGGCCGCGATGGCCGAGGTGGTCAAGACCAAGACCCGTGACGAATGGGACCAGCTCATGCTCGGCTCCGACGTCTGTTACGCGCCGGTGCTCGACCTCGAAGAGGCTCCCAACCACCCGCACAATGTCGCTCGCGAGACGTTCATCGAGGTCGAGGGCGTGGTCCAGCCTGGACCGACGCCGAGGTTCAGTCGCACCCCCGGCGAGGTGCAGATGCCACCGCCTGCTCCCGGCCAGCACACCGCCGAGGCGCTGGCCGATTGGGGTTTCGACTCCGAGGACATCCAGAAACTCCTCGATGTCGGAGCCGTCAAGTAGGGCCGGTCCCCTCTCCCCGGGTAGCATTGAACCCCTATGTCGAAGCGCACCAAAAAGCGAAAGCTGCGGGCGAGGCGCAACAAGGCCAACCACGGCAAGCGGCCCAACACCGGCCGCGGCTGAGCCACACGTCGCGCCCACCGGTCGATTTCCGGTGACCTCCCCCCTCATCTGTCACTGACGTGCTGGACCACGTCTTCACCGACGCCATCGGAGCGCTCCGAGAGGTGTTCGAAGGCGCGCTCCTGGAGCGACAGGCCTTCGAGGAACGTTTCCAGACCGATCCGCTGCTCGGCGACACCACGTGGGAGACGACCTATGGACTCCCCGGCGAAGGCGATCCGCCGCGCGTCCGCGCCGATGTGACGCTCCGCTGGAACACCTGGAGTCAGACCAACTACCGCTCCTGGTACCTCGGTGAGGACATCACCGACGCACCGCACATCGACGCGGAGATCGTCTTCCGGCTGCAGGGACTCGAGGACGCACCCGAGCCGGCAGTGGTCCTCGAGGCGCTCCCCGTCGAGTCCCCGCCCGTCGGCAGCGACATCCTGGCACGCGGTGGCCCCACGCTCGAGACCACCTTCGACGGAGACCTCACGGTTGCCGAACACGCCATCGAGGTGTCCTACGCAGGTGTGTACGAGCTCCATCACGAGCTGCTGGCCGACGGCAACCTCATCGACGAACACTTCAGCGCTCTTGGCGGATGGATCGCGTCGAGGCTCGTTCGTCTGGGCGATCTGCCTCTGCGCTACAAGCGATCCCTCGGGTAGGGAGCCGCGCCGCACGCGGGTCGCCGACGCGCGGTCCGGGGATTCGTCGCCGGTCGCGGGCACACGTACCCTGGGCGCACATGGCCTCAGGAGCCGATCACTACCTCTACCCCGTCGCTCGCTACGGGACCGAGGGGATGGTGCTCGTCCGCTCCGAGCTCGTCGACCTCGCCCCCCTCCACGCTCTCCCCTGGGTGCTGATCGTCTCCGTTGAGCTCAATGACCCCACCGATTCGGCTCGGGTGTCCGAGCTCGAGGGTCGCCTCCAAGCAGCCGTCAGCGCCGCAAGCGGCGAGCTCGCGGGCTACTTCCGTTCGCCCGAAGCGCTGCTCGTGATCGCCTATCTCCCGGCCGATGCGCAGCTCCCCGATACCGGGTGGCGAGCAGACTGGTCGGACATCGAGCTGTTCGAGGACCTCGAGTGGTCGGTGTTCGAAGAAGCGCTGGCACCCTCGCACGAGGAGTGGCGTTCGGTGGCCGACATGGAGGTCATCGCCGGACTGATCCGCAACGGCGATGTGCTGAGTACCCCGCGCAGCATCGACCACACGGTGCTCTTCGACAATCGAGCCGCGGCCAAGGCGTTCAGCACCGCCGTTGGCCAAGAGGACTACAGCTCGGCGACGAGCGAAAGCGATGACGGCACACTCGTCGTGAGTCTCTCGCGCACCGAGGCTCCGCTTCCTGGACCCCTCGGGGTCAGCACCACGACCTGGTACATCGAGCGAACGGCCAACGAGCACGGCGGCCGCTACGACGGATGGGGCTGCCCGATCGTTCGGGCTGCCGAGGCCTGACCACCGGGTCGACCTCAATGCAGGTGCGGGGATCGATCAGCCCGACCGCTGGTCGATCATCAACAGGATCTGTTCGGCGAGCAGTCGGCCACCGTCTCGGGTGTAGTGCACGCCGTCACCGGCGCGAACCGTTCGGTCCCGGCCTTCGGAGTCCTGGATCGTTTGTGTGAACACGCCGCCTGGCGCCACGATCGCCGCTGCGTCGAGGAACGCGGACCGCCGGCCCTGAGCGACCGCTGAGGTCAGCGGGTTCACGATCGCTGGAAGCTCGGCGATCCTGTCGAGGGTCACCGGAGGCATCCCGACCCACACGACCAGGCGGCCTGGTCGATCGACGGCGCTGAGCATTTCTGCGACCCGCGACTGATACGTCGCCCTCCACGGGTCCGAGCCCACGGCGTCGGTGTGGCCGCTGAACCGCTGACCGTCGTTGCCGCCCATCGACAACACGATCACGTCGTATCCGCCATCGGCCACGACCTCCGCGAGGTGCAGCCGCCAGTCGAAGAACCACTCGGTGATCACCCCGGTCGACAAACGAACATCGAAGGTCAACTCGAAGCGAGGGTCGTCCTCCAGCAGGAGCTCGAAGCCGAACGCGGGTCCACCGGACAGGCTGTCGCCGCCCACGTAAATCCGCAACGGCCTCTCTGCGGTCGCGATGGGCAGCAGCGAGAACCGATCGGCGCGGGTGAACCAGTAGTAGGCGCCCTCGGCCCCGAGCTGCGTCTCGCCGAGCGGATCCGGCCACTTCAGGGTGGGATCGGCCCAGCCTCCCCGCGCCGGTTCGTCCGATGAGGCCCACGACGTGGAGACAACCGGTAGTCCACACGAGAGGCCGAGCGCCAGCACCCAGCGGCACACCGCGCGCGCTCCGGCGCTCATGAGCCCCCGCGGCCCGTTTCGAGATCGACGACTTCACCCAGCGCATCGAGAAGCAGCTCGGACAGCCAGCGTCCACCTGCCGTGCTCAGGTGGACGCCGTCCGTCAGACGAACATCGACGAGCTCGCCGGATTCGTCTGGCAAGAAGCGGTCGTAGGCACCGTTGGCGTTCTGAAACAGTGCGCGGGTGTCGACGTAGGTGACCTGCGAACGAGTCGCCGCCTCGGCCTCGTAGATCCGGTTCAGCTGTTGCATCTTGTTGTCGAAGTCGTCCGATCTCATGATCGGTTGACCGACCCAGATCACGTGGCGATCCGAGCCCTCGGTGACCAGGTCCATCACGGCACCGACCCGAAGCGAGTACTCGCGGACCCAGAGATCCGAGAAAGGCTGCGCCACGCCGTCCGGGGTCACCAGGCCCTGGGCGTCATTACCGCCGTACATGATCACCAGCGCGCCGGGGTTCTCGTCGGCGATGAGCCCCGACAGTCGGGCCGGCCAATCGAAGAAATCGGGCCGGCTCAGCCCGCTCGACAACTTGCTCTCGGCAGTCGCGTCGATGACACCGGTTCCGTTTGCCAGCCCCGCGAGCGTGTCCCCGAAGAACTGAACCATCGAGTCCCCGACGATCCACAACTCGAGCGGGTCCTCGGGCGTGGGGACGCCTGGCGGGAGCGCCGGCTCGGTCGTCGTGGGCGTGGCCGGACCCTCCGCCGGATCGATCGTGGGCTCGCCGTCCTCATCTGCGATGAGGAGGCCGTCGGACACCTCGATCCGCTGAACTCCGTCGGGCGACACACCCGGCTCGTCCTCGGTGCCGGTCGCGGTGCGAAGGTCGAAGATCTCCCCGGAGATGTCGCGCCCCAGCGCTTCGTCGGCCCATCTACGAGGTTGGGTGAGGTGCAACGTCGACGCGAGCGACTCCACCGGTTCCCAGACAGCAACGGAGATGTCACGGCTGCGGCCGAACGGCTTCTCCTCGGCGTCTCGGAGGAGTTCCTCGGCGTTGAGCAAGATCGCGAGCAGCAGTCCCAGTAGCCCGCCGAGCAGGACCTGTCCCGCAGGCAGGCCGCGGCTGCCTTCCATCTCGCTCACTGGCTCGGGGAGGCGAACGCGCCTCGTGCGGATCGGGCGGGGGACGGTCATGTCCCTGGCCGGGCGCGGTGGCCCGGGATGACCGGCCGATGCAGGCGCCAGCCCCGGTGGTTGCCGTTCGTCCGCCATCAGAACTGGAAGTAGATGAACGGGGCGACACCGTCGGGGCCGAGCACGTCGACGATGACGAGCCCGATCCCCAAGGCAACACCTTGGATTGCCCACCCGACACGGACAAAGCGATCCTCGGCGCTGCGAACCCAGTCAGCGGGCACGAACTGCGACGCGATGCTCGCGAGGATCGTGAGGAGCAGGAGTGGCGTCACGACGCCGCTTCCGCCCGTGAAGTCGCCGAGGCGACCGAGCAGGTCGAGGGCGGTGGAGAAGGACTCGGCCCGGAAGAACACCCAGGCCAGACACACGACGTGGAACGTCACCAGCCACTGGAGCACGTTGCGCAGCGCAGCCGGCAGTTCGAACGACACGCCGCGGGCCGTCGCGTACTCGCGGACGCCCCGCTCGATCGCGAGAAACCCGCCGTGGATAGCTCCCCAGATCACGAAGTTCCAGGTGTTGCCATGCCAGAGGCCCCCGAGGATCATCGTGATCATCAGGTTGCGGTACGTGAAGAGCCGGCCTTTCCGGTTCCCGCCCAGCGGTATGTAGAGGTAGTCGCGTAGCCAACTCGACAACGTGATGTGCCAGCGCCGCCAGAAGTCCTGGATGGACAGCGCGCGGTACGGCGCATCGAAGTTCTGCGGGAAGCGAAAGCCGAGGAGCAGCGCGACACCGATCGCGATGTCGGTGTAGCCCGAAAAGTCAGCATAGATCTGGATCGCGTAGGCGTAGACCCCGACCAGTACTTCGAACCCGCTGTGGCCAGCGGGGTCGGCGAACACGTCGTCGACGATCTCGCTCGCGAGGTAGCTGGAGATCACGACCTTCTTGAACAGCCCGGCGAAGATCAGCCGAAAGGCCTCGGCCGATTGCACGTATCGCGGGTCGGGCCGATCGGCGAGCTGCGGAGCCATCTCGGAGGCTCGGACGATGGGCCCCGCGACGAGTTGGGGGAAGAAGGAGAGATAGACCGCGAAGTCGAGCGGCGGCATCGGTTCGATCTGCCGGCGCCCGATGTCGATGACGTAGCTCATCGCCTGGAACGTGAAGAACGAGATACCCACCGGGAGGACGACCTCGAGCAGCCGTGGCGACGCGTCGACTCCGATGTCGTTGAGGAGGTTCGTCGCCTCGACGGCGAAGAAGTTGTAGTACTTGAAGACCCCCAAGACGCCCAGATCGGCGATCACGGCCGCGCGCACCCACCACCTGGCGAGCGTGAACTCATCTCGCCGAATCGCGGCCGCGGCCATGTCGCCAGCGAACCAGTTGACGACGATCGCGCCGCCCAGCAGGAACACGAACCGCCAGTTCCAGTAGGCGTAGAAGTAGAAGCTCGCTGCGAGCATGCACCAGCGCCACACGAGTGGCTGGGCGCGGGTGATCCAGTTCACGATGAACACGACGACGAAGAACAAGCCGAAGGCGAAAGTCGGAAACAGCATCAGGGGGCCCTCCGCGAACGGTACCGAAACCCTCTCCATGGACCGAAGTCGTCGCGAGATCCGCCAGCTCGCGTCATTCAACACGGCACACTGGGTTGTGCTTCTGAGCGAGCTGACATCGCACCCAGCGTGGGCTTCAGTCAGGGTGCGGACGCGACGACAGGACTCACGTGCAGCATGGGGCGATGACCGGTTTGGACTTCGATGCGTGGGTGACGGCCGATCCCGACCCGACCCACCACGAGACATACGACCGGTGGCGCCTCGAGGGCGTTCCAGAGCAAGCGGCCACTCCGCTCCGCTTCGGGACGGCCGGACTTCGAGGGGCGATGGGCCCCGGACCGGGCCGCATGAACCGGGTCGTTGCTCGGGTCACGGCGAGGGCGCTCGGCCGGGAACTCGTCGCTAGCGGCCTGGCACCGCGAGGGGTGGTCGTTGGGCACGACGCGCGACCCCATTCCGACGAGTACGCGCTCGACTCGGCTCGACTGCTGCGCTCGCTCGGCGTTCCCTGCCTTTTGATCGATGGGCCGGCACCCACCCCCGTCCTCGCCCATGCCGCACTCAGCAGGGGCGCGGCCGCGGCGGTCATGGTCACTGCGAGCCACAACCCTCGCGACGACAACGGGTACAAGGTCTACTGGTCCGACGGCGCGCAGATCCGTTCGCCGATCGACCGCTCGATCGAAGCTCGCATGGACTTCGAGGAGTTGCCGACCGAGGGCGCCCTGGCGCCTCGCCACGATGTGGAGACGATGTCGCCGCGCGTGGCGATGGCCGACTACCTCGGCGGCGTCATCACCGAGCGAACGACCGAGGCGACCCCCCGTGTGGTCTACACGGCCCTCTGCGGCGTGGGTGCGGACACCATCGACATGGCTTTTGCCACCGCGGGTCTGCAGCCGCCCCTTCACGTGGAGAGCCAGCGGGATCCCGATGGGAGCTTCCCCGGCCTTCCGTTCCCCAACCCCGAGGAGCCGGGAACTCTGGACCGCGCGATCCACACGGCCGACGAGGCCGGGCTGCATGTGGTCCTGGCAAACGACCCCGATGCTGATCGGCTGGGCGTCGCGGTACACAGCGAAGACGGCTGGCGAATCCTCACCGGAGATGAGATCGGGGTGCTCTTGTGCGACCGCCGAATCGCGGCAACATCGGGCGACGACCGCATCGTCGCTTCGTCGATCGTCAGCGGCTCGATGGTTCCGGCCCTCTGCCATGCCCGAGGTGTCGAGCACATCTCGACCTTGACCGGATTCAAGTGGATCATGCGACCGGCCATCGACCGATCCGAGGATCAGTGGATCTTCGGATACGAGGAGGCGTTGGGCTTTTCGGTCAGTGACCGGGTCCGCGACAAGGACGGGATCAGCGCCGCCATCGAGTTCGTGCGCCTCGCTGCGGCGCTCGAGGCCCGCGGTGCCACGGTTCTCGACAGGCTCGACGAGCTGTCGCGCGAACTCGGCACCTTCACCAATCGCCAGGTGAGCGTGCGCGGCGAGCCGAGCGCGATCGAGGTGGCGCTGGCCCGGTTGCGCACCGCGCCGCCCGCCTCGCTCGGAGGGGTCCCGGTCGAGGCGATCGACGACTGGGCGACCCGACCGGGTGACCAGGCCACAGATCTGTTGCTGCTGCATCTCGAAGGTGGCGGCCGCGTCGCCATTCGCCCGTCTGGCACCGAACCCAAGGTGAAGGCCTACCTCGAGTGGCGCCATCCTGCGGGGGGCGACCCGGCAGTCGACCGGGCCGAGGCCGACCACATCCTCGAACGCATCGCCACCGAGGTCGCCGCACTCTTCGGCTGATCTCGCCAACTCCGCCGTGCCCGAGTCGTTCCGCACCGTTTTCGACGCAGAACGACTCCACCGGGTAGCCCGAGTCATTCCACACCATTTTCGACGCAGAACGACTCCACCGGGTAGGCCGAGTCATTTCGCACCATTTTCCGCGCGGAACGACTCCACCCCTACGCCGAGTGGTTCCCGACCACCGGTGACCGTCTGTGACTCGACCGTCTGGGTGACTCGACCGTCTGGGTGACTCGGTCGGGGTAGCGTCAGGTGAACGCGCAGGGAGGG
>CAZVUM010000056.1:20970-25650 GCA_964629575.1 uncultured Acidimicrobiales bacterium
CTCGACCGTCTGGGTGACTCGGTCGGGGTAGCGTCAGGTGAACGCGCAGGGAGGGTGGTGTGCGGCTGGGCTGGAGTGTGGCTGTGGCGGTGGTGGGCCTGCTTCTCGTCGCCTGCGACTCCGAGCCGGCGGCTCAACCACCCACCAACCGGGCCGCGACCGAGGCGGCTGCGACCTCGACCGTCGCGACCACCAGCATCTCGCCGCCCACGACCAGCACCGGCAAACCACCGGTCACCGACGCCGCCACTCCGCAGGTCCCGACGACAGAGGTCGTGGACCCGAGCTGCGAACTTGTCTCGATCAGCCCCGGATTCCACCTCGAACACCTGGACGACGACCAGAGCTGGGGATGGCTCCGCTTGATCAACGTGGGCGAACGAAGATGCGAGTTCGTGCTCGAGACCGGGCGGTTCGCGACGAGTGCCGGCGCCGAGCGCACGGTTCTCGACCTCGAGCCGCTCTGGGCCCTGCTCGATCCTGGCGGGGAGCTTCGCATCGGCCTCACCTGGACAGGGCCCTGCGCAGCCGAGTCTGAGTCGACAGGTCAGTGGCGGCTCACGAAACTCAGTTCCGCCTGGGGCGGCACGATGGAATGCGTTCCGACCGAGACCCCGAGTCAGACATCGGTGCGAGTCTCCGGCCCAGTGAGGGAGCAGCGTGGCAACTGCGCTGGACGGACCGCGGACTTCATACTCGGCTTCGACACACCAGAGGAGGCACTCCGAGACTTCTTCCGAACAAACGACTTCGGCGGGTTCGTCGGTTTCTCGGAGGACGACTTCGAAGCCCATCTCGTCACGGAGGACGAAATCGTGCTGTTCCTACGAGACGAGCACTCCGGATGGGCTTCGATCAGCGTCACCGCCAAGAACCCATCGATCGGGTGGGGCGTTCAGGACGTGGTCAACTGCCCCGACTCCGGCTGACCTCAGATCAGGTCGGCCGCGAGCTCCTTGAGGCTCACGTCGGGGCGGGGGCCGACGTGGGAGATCACCTCGGCGGCGGCGATCGACCCCAATCGTCCGCAGACGTCGAGATCGAGATCGTGCGCCAGCCCGTAGAGCACCCCCGACGCGTAAAGGTCGCCGGCGCCGGTGGCATCGAGCACCGCATCGACCGGCTCGGCCGCGATGCGCACCCGATCGGAGCCGTTCACGAGCACCGAGCCGTCTGCCGACATGGTGACCGCCGCCAACTCGACGCGACCGCTGACCAACTCGATCGCCCGATCCAGATCGTCGACCTCGACCAGCGACATCAGCTCGTGGTGGTTGGCGAAGAGCACGTCGACGTGGTCGTCGATCAGGTCGAGAAACGACTGGCGATGCCGCTCGACACAGAAGGGATCCGAAAGAGTGAGCGCCACCCGGTTGCCGTCTGCAACCGCTGCGGCAGCGTCACGCATCGCCGTCTTGGCCTCAGGGGGATCCCACAGGTAGCCCTCGAGAAAGACGATCCGTCCTCGCCGAACCAGCTCCATGTCGACATCGCCGGGCGTCAGCCCGTTGGAGGCACCGAGAAACGTGTTGAGCGTGCGTTCGCCGTCCGGGGTGATGAAGACGATGCAGCGGCCCGTCGGGTCATCGTGGGGAGCGCGAGGGGTGGTGTACTCGATCCCGAGGGCTTCCATGTCTCGGGCGAAGGTCTCCCCGAGATCGTCCTCCGCGACCCGCCCCACGTAGCCGCTCGTGCCGCCGAGCGACCCGACTCCGATCACGGTGTTGGCCGCCGAGCCACCCGACATCGTCGTGTGTTCGGCGGCCAACCGGTAGAGCTCGGCCGAACGGTCACCGTCGACGAGGGTCATCGCACCCTTGGTGACCCCGATGCCGTCGATGAAGGCATCGTCCTGGTGAGACAGCACATCGACGAGCGCGTTGCCGATCCCCACCACGTCGAGCGGATTGCTCATGTTCGATTCCTTCCGGCGGACCTTCGGCAGGGTAGCGACCCGGCATCGAGCCGTGGTGCTGGAGGCCGCCGGTATCGTCAGCCGGGATGAGTGACAACCCCTACCGCTTGCCACGCACGACCCGCCCGGTCCACTACGACCTGGTGCTCGAGCCGGACCTCACCAGCGCGAGGTTCCGCGGAACCGTCGCGATCGACATCGAGGTCCTCGAGCCGACCGACACCGTGGTGCTCAACGCCATCGATCTCGACGTGCTGGCCGCGTCCGCCGATCAGGGTTCGGCCATCGAGGCCACCACCATGGCGCTCGACGACGAGACCGAACGGCTTCTCCTCACCTTCCCCGCGCCGCTGGCCCCAGGCCGGGCCCGGCTTCGGCTGCGCTTCGACGGCGAGCTCAACGACAAGCTGCGCGGCTTCTACCGCTCCACCTACACCGACGACGACGGCGCCGAGCACACCATCGCGACCACCCAGTTCGAATCCACCAACGCCCGACGAGCCTTCCCCTGTTACGACGAGCCCGACCTCAAGGCAACGTTCGGGATGACCCTGGTGGTCGACGGCGATCTCATGGCCATCAGCTGCGGCGAGTTGGTCGACTCCACACCGTTGCCCGACGGCCGCCGCCGGGACCGCTTCGCAGACACGATGGTGATGTCGACCTATCTCGTGGCGTTCATCGTCGGCGAGCTCGAAGCGACCGAGCCGGTCGACGTCGACGGGGTGCCCCTGCGTGTCGTCCACGTTCCGGGCAAGGGCGACCTCACGGCGTTCGGTCTCGAAGCCGGTGAGTTCAGCCTGCGTTGGTTGGTCGACTACTACGGGATCCCCTACCCGGCAGGAAAGCTCGACCTGGTCGCGGTCCCCGACTTCGCGTTCGGCGCCATGGAGAACCTGGGCTGCGTGACCTTCCGCGAGACGCTCCTCCTCGCGGACCCCGACCGCACCACCCAGGGCGAGCTCACGCGGATCATCGACGTCATCGCCCACGAGATCGCCCACATGTGGTTCGGCAACCTCGTGACCATGGACTGGTGGAACGGGATCTGGCTGAAGGAAGCGTTCGCCACGTTCATGCAGGTGGCGACGACCGACGCCTTCCGACCGGCCTGGCGCCGTTGGGACAGCTTCAGCCTTGAGCGAGGAGCGGCCTTCGACACCGACGCGCTCCACAGCACCAGGCCCATCGAATACGAGGTGGTCTCGCCAGACGACGCCGAGGGGATGTACGACATCCTCACCTACGAGAAAGGCGCGGCCGTCGTCCGCATGCTCGAGCAGTACCTGGGCGAGGATGAGTTCCGCAGTGGGGTGAACCACTACCTCCGCACCCACAGCTACGCGAACACGACCACGACCGACCTGTGGGACTCCCTCGAGCAGGCCTCAGGGTCCCCGGTGCGGGCCGCGATGGACACCTGGATCTTCCAGGGCGGTCACCCACTGATAGTGGTCGAGGCCACCGACGAGGGGGTACGCGTCAGCCAGCATCGATTCGAGTACCGCGATCGTGGCGACGACACCCAGTGGCACGTTCCTGTGATCTTGCGGGCATCGCTGGGCGGCGACGAACGCGAGGCGCGCCTGCTGCTGACCGACACCACAGCTGAGGTCGATCTCGGCGGGAAGCCGGACTGGATCGTCGTCAACGCAGGCGGGCATGGTTTCTACCGGGTGCGCTATGGCGGAGATCTGCTCGCATCGCTCTCCGAGCGGGCGCTCGACGTACTCACTCCCGCAGAGCGGTACGGGCTCGTCGACGACGTGTACGCGTCGGTGATCGCGGGCGAAGCCGACGCGGCGGAGTTCATCGCCCTCGTCACCCAGCTCGGCGCCGAGACCGACCTCGGGGTGTGGCAGCGGATGATCGGCGGGCTCTCCCAGCTCCACGCCGTCGCCGACGACAGCGGCCGGACGCGCCTCAAGGTTCTCGTACGGGATCTGTCCACGACCGCTTTGGGCATCCTGGGCTACGAAGCGGTCGACGGCGAGCCGGATCTGGATCGAGAGCTACGGGCCACGTTGTTCGGCGCGGCCGGCGGCATCGGCGAAGACGCATCGGTCCGGCTCCGCGCTCGAGAGCTCTTCGATGCCGAAAACCAGGGTGATGCGGTCGAGCCGAACCTGGCGGCGGCGGCGGTTCGAGTGGTGGGCGCTGCCGGCGACAGCGCCACCTACGACGAGATGGTCGACCTCTATCGAAACGCCGACACCCCGCAGTCGGAGATGCGATACCTCGGGGCGCTGCTCCAATTCGAGGACCTCGGTCTCTTCGAGCGAACGCTCAACCTGTTCGTGGGCGAGGTGAGAACCCAGAACGCCCCCTTCCTCTTGGCCCAGGCGATGACCCACCTCGATCACGGATCGGTGGCGTGGCGGCTGATCAGGGAGCGATGGGCCGAGCTCAACGAGCGGTTCCCCCAGAACTCCATCCCGCGGATGGTGAGCGGCGTTCGCGCGCTGTCGACTCCTGACCTCGCGGCCGATGTGGAGGGGTTCTTCGCCGAGCACCCGGTGCCCCAGGGCACGCTGATGGTCGCCCAGCATCTGGAGAAGCTGCAGGTGAACGTGGGCCTCCGCGAACGGGAAGGCAGCCGCCTCGGATCCGTGTGATCATGCAATCCGCAGAGGAGTGAGGCCCGCCAGGGCCGAACGACGATTGCGGCAAGCGACGGTCAGTGTGAGCGCGCGGGTGAATCCGGAGTGAAGCAATCCGCAGAGGAGTGAGGCCCGCCAGGGCCGAACGACGATTGCGGCAAGCGA
>CAZVUM010000056.1:25750-32397 GCA_964629575.1 uncultured Acidimicrobiales bacterium
AGTGAAGCAATCCGCAGAGGAGTGAGGCCCGCCAGGGCCGAACGACGATTGCGGCGAGTGATAGTGGAGACACCATGAGAATTGGGACGATGCTTTCGATGCCGGGCGACCCTGTCGGCCCGGCGGGCCTGGTCGAGCGGGTGGTCGCCGCCGAAGAGGCCGGCTTCGCCTCGGCGTGGCTGCCCCAAGTGGGAACGGTCGATGCGCTCATGGCCCTCGCGATGGCCGGGGAGCACACCTCGACCATCGAGATGGGAACCGCCGTGGTTCCGACGTACCCGCGGCATCCCACCGTGTTGGCCGAACAGGCGCTCACGGCGCAGGCGGCCACCGATGGGCGCATCGCTCTCGGCGTGGGTCTCAGCCACAAGTTCTTGATCGAGAACAGCCTGGGTCTCGACTACTCCCGGCCCATTCCTCACACGCGGGAGTACCTGACGATCCTCAACGGGCTGCTCGCCGGTGAAGTCGTCCGGCACGAGGGCGAGGAATACAACGTCAAGTCGCAGCTCACGGTGACGGGCGGGGCCAAGCCGCCGGTGCTCGTGGCGGCACTCGGGCCGGCGATGCTCCGCCTGTGCGGTCGCTTGTCGGACGGCACGATCACCTGGATGGGCGGTCTCGACTATCTCCGGGAGACGGCGATCCCGACGATGTCGGCGGCGGCCGAGAAGGCAGAGCGTCCCGCGCCGCGATTCGTGGCGATGGTGCCCGTTCTTCTGTCCGACGATGCCGACGCTGGGAGCGAGACGGTCAACGAGTCGTTCGAGATGTATGGACAGATTCCGTCGTATCGGGCCACCCTCGATCGGGGTGGGGCGGCGAACCCCGCCGATGTCGCTGTCGTGGGCGACGAGGACGCCATCCGGGCCGGTGTGGCCGAGTACGCGGAGGTGGGCGTCACCGACTTCGCTGCGGTGATCCCACGCGACCAGCCCACCTCAGCCGCCACTCTGGAGCTCCTCGCAGAGCTGACCTGAAGCTCCGCGCCGCAGTGAAGCATTCCGCAGAGGAGTGAGGCCCGTCAGGGCCGAACGACGATTGCGGCAAGCGACAGCCAAAACAGGATCGGCCCCCGCCGGGGGGAAGCGGGGGCCGATACCTCGCAAGCTCCCAGAGCGAACCTCCGACGAGGAGGGGTATCGTCGATCCGCCATCCCTGAGACTCTCCCGGAGACACCTGGAGGGGCAGGGTTGGGTGCTGCGTTGCTTTTCAGGTCGGCGCACTCGAAAGAGATTTGAGCACTCCGCTGCAGTTCTTCGGGGAGGGAATGCCACACTGAGGCGGTGTTCGGACGACCGCCGCGCCGCAACCTCGGGCCTCGCTACGACCTGTGGGCGTCGATCGTCGCATTCCTTGCTGCGGGGGCCGTTTTCATCGTTGTGGCGATGTGGTCCCTGTCGCTCGTCGACTGAGCAGAAGCGTTCGCCGGCCGTTTTCAACTCGGAAACGCGGCGGTCACACGACTCTCGCACCCTGCGGGGATGACAACGTGGGTGATGAGAGTGTGGCTACCGGACCGTCCCGGCAGTCTGGCGGCCGTCGCGGCCGCCATCAGCGAGCGTGGCGGTGACGTGGTGGCGATCGATGTGGTTGATCGGGGGGCGGGGACGGCGATCGACGACATCACGATCGAGGTCGAGGCAGAGGGCGTTCAGGCGATCGTCACCGGGGTCTCACAGATCGGCGAGGCGGCGGTCGAGGAGGTCCGGAGGGGTGGTGGCTGGCGGTTGAGTCGGGCCGAGACGTTGCTCGCCGCATCGGCTGTTCTCGATCCCGACTGCGCGGAGCCCCTTCAGCACTTGTGCAGCGTCATCGGCCAGAGCGCGGGCGCCGACTGGGTGGCGGTGACAGGCGCAGACGGAGCGGTCCTCGCTTCGGTCGGTTGTCTACCGGACGCGACCTGGCTCGAGAACTTCGCTGTTGGGGTGTCGATGGGACCCGGATCGTTGGCCGTGACCGAGGGGATGGTGTTCGCGTCGGTCGCAGAGGGGGGTCTGCTGGTGGCTCGTTCGATCCCTGAATTGTCGGCGAGCGAGGCCGAGGATGCCCGAGGGTGGGCGGCGATCGCCGCACTTCTCAGACGCGACCCCGCATTTCACGCGTCACGACGCGTTCGCGCAGCAGGCTGAGGCGAGCGTTGGCGGCCCGTCCGTTGAGCTTGCGCACTCCGACTGCATGCCCGTGGGGGCAGGTGATCACGCCACTCGGTTCGAGCTTGGCCTTCCATCGGCTGGCGGGGTGCAGCTCAACAGTGGCTGTGCCGTCAGGGTCGACGATCTCTGCGTATGTCGTCTCGCCCACGTTGTCGGTGGAGCTCAGAGGCTCCGCGTCCACCGGCCACATGAGCGCGGTTTCGCATTCGACACAGGCGAAGAGGATCCGGCGCGCCATGTCTCTCCATCGGACCAGCGGGCGCGGGTCTGAGGCGAACGGGCCGATTGTCAGGTAGCGGCGGCCTGGGGTTCGGACTGCGAGCCCGACTGCTCGGAGTCCCACCATCGCATCATCATGACGGCGATGGTTCCCCACACTATGGGGATCCCCCCGAGCTTCATGATCAGACCCGCCATCTGCTGGTCTGTGTCGGCAGCCAACCCGTGAACTCGGGGCGCCAATTCGTAGGTGGCATAGAGCGGGAAGCTCGCGAACGTGAGGAATCCCGCAGGCACCGACGGAACGAGTCCCATCGACAAGAAGAGGTAGGTCATCTTGCCCGGATAGCTGGTCATGCGCTGCTCGGGGAGCGGGGAGATGACCGGCAGCCATACCACCAATCCCATGGTGAGCCACACGACGTCCATGGCGAAGGAACCGAACTGGTTGGCGCGGAGTGTGTCGACGGTCCACGGTGCGTGGGTGAACAGGAGCAGCAGGTTGAAGGTGACACCTGCGGTGACGGGACGCGCCAGGCGATGCGTGAGCCGGTAGATGCGCAGCCGCCCGACGATCGCCCGGCCCATCCACTCGGGGATGCCGAGCAGAATCAGTGGCGCGGCGATCGACACGTAGATCATGAATTGGGCCATGTGGGCCCAGGCGTTGTAGCTCGCGCCGAGAAGTCCGAGCGGCCAGTCGGTGGCGAGCCAGAACACGAGAATCCCGCTCAGGTAGAAGGCGGTGTGGCGCCGTCGTTCGGCATTGGGGCCGTGCCGTCTCGAGTGGGCAACGAGGTAGGGAACAACGAGCGCGGCCACGGCGAGCCAGATGCCGGGGTAAGCGCGGAACTTCCACGACCAGGGCACCTCAAGGGTGGAGCACCAGAACCTCACTGACGCGACCTCAGGGCTCGGCGAGCGGACGCGAAAAGGCTAGCTCCCCGGCGCAGTGACCGACGAGTCTTCACGATGGGTCCTCTGGAGCCATTGCGGCCAAGACGGGCAGGTCGTGGTCCCAGCTGCTCTGCCGCGTGGGGTGGGGGTACTGGGTGTATCCCAGTCCGTCTGGCGCGAACGCGAAGACCCGGCCGTCGTGACCCATCGTGTAGTTCTCGTCGTCGCTCTCGCGGACGGCCACGATGCTGCCCAACGCCTTCTGCGCGGCGACGAGCTCCTCATCGGTGCCGGTGAGGCCCACGAAATCGGGTGAGAACTGGTCGAGATAATCCCGAATCACCTGCGGCGTGTCGCGTTGTGGGTCGGTAGTGATGAATACCACTCGCACGTTGGGCGGAGTGCCCGAACGATCGAGGACCGCCTGGAGCTGGGCGAGGTGAATGGGGCAGATGTCTGGGCAGTTGGTGTAGCCGAAGTAGATGAGGCGCACCTCGCCTTCGGTGTCGGCCACGAGGTCGAAGGGTTGCCCCTCGGTGTCCACCAGCACGATCGACGGAAGGGTCTCTGGCTCGTCGACTGCGAGTCCTTCGAAACGCCCGTCCGAGGGGGAGCTGCCACACGCCACGAGTGCGAGGGCGAGCGCGGCGAGAACGCCGCGGACGGGGGACCACATGAGGATCGAATCTACCGAGGCCATCCGGCGAGGAGACGAGACCGTCGTCGACCCGACAGCCCGGTCACCGGCCTACACAGAGATGTCGAAGAGCTCCCTGGCGTTGCCGCCGAGGAAAACAGCGCGCTGCTCGTCGTCCGTGATCCCGCCTGCGTTGCTGTCGAGGTCGAGGATGTAGCCGGGCGTGTGGTCCGGGTGTGGGTAGTCCGACGCCCACATGAACCGGTTCCCGAACCGCTCGACGAGGTGGGGAATCGACTTCTCATCGGGGTCGCACGAGACCCACACCCGTTCGCGCAGGTAGTCGCTCGGACGGTTCTGAAGCTTGACGCTCGCCCCGATGCCGGTGTGTTCGAACACTGCGTCCATTCGATCCATGAAGTACGGCAGCCACGAGCCGCCCGACTCGAGGACCAGGACCTTGAGATCCGGGAAGCGGTCGAACACGGTGAAGTCGTACAGGGCCGTGAACTGCTGACGCACGCCGTCGCTTGCTGTGACCATCGGGAGCAGTCGGAGCTGACGCACCGATTCCCACTTGCCCATGCGGTCGCCCTTCACCGAGAACGGTTCGAAGGTGGGGTGGATGGCGAACGGGATTCCCAGGTCCTGGCACGTGGCGAAGATGATGTCGTGATCGGGATGCCCGAACGGCTTGCGGTCGTGGGTGAACGGTGCGACGAAGCAGCCCTTGGCCCCCGCTTCGACGGCCCGCTCGATCTCGCGGGCAGATGCCTCGGGGAAGCTCATCGACACGTGGGCCGAGGCGACGAGCCGACCGCCGGAGTCGCTGCACCACTCGGTGACCCATCGGTTGTAGGCCTCGAGGTGGGCCATGGTGAGGTCCTCGTCGGGGACCTCCATCTCCCAGAGCAGCCCGATGGTCGTGTAAATGACGGCGGCATCGATGTTCTCGGCGTCCAGCACTGCGAGCCGTTCGGCGACGTCCTGGGTGCCGTACGGCGCCATGGTGTCGTAGTCCTTCTCGGGATCGAGCTGGATCGACCGGAGGTCGGGTGCTCCCATGGCACCGAGGGTGGAGAGCGCTCCCCTCCCCGACAGGTAGGGCCGCTTGCCGTCGATCACCATCTGCTCGAGGCCGTTGTCGTCCAGCTCGACGTGGAGAGCCCGATCACGGAACTTGGGATCGATGTAGTCGAGCCACAGGTTCTTGGGTTCGAGGATGTGACCATCGGCATCCACACCCCCGCTGAACCTCGAACTGTGGACTTCGTGCATTTCCGCGATCGCCATTGCGTCGTCCCCTCTCGCCGACTCGAAGGCTATTCGAGGGATCCCGCGGGCGCGCCGGTCACGGTTCGGGAGGCAGCACCACAACCGTGAACACGGCCGGCGCGGCGGGGCTGTGCCGCCGGCCCCGGGTCCGCGGAGCCCGGCCCGGAGGCGTGGCGTCGTCTCTCACCGTGACCCACACCGCCTCCGGGCGGGCGCGGAGCAGAAGGGTCATCAGGACCCCGCCAACGGCGACAGACAGCGCGACAGCGCTGGAAGCGCCGAAGATCTCGGCGATCTCCCCGAGCACGAACATGCCGATCGGCAACACGCCGATGGCGCTGCTCAGCAAACCAAGGGCGCGACCGCGCCGATCAGGATCGACCGAATCCATGACAAGCACGCCCTGGGTCGCGGCGAAGCTCCCCATCCCACATGCTGCGACCAAGAGGGCAGCGGCCGTGAGGAAATACACGGGAGACAGCGCGAAGGCGAGCATGAACACCATCGCCAGATACGAGCCACCCACATAGGCCCGGCCGCGTCGGTAGGGCTTGAAGTGGGCGACGCTCAACGACCCGAAGAACATCCCGAACCCGAGCATCGAGGCCAGGAGCCCGAGGAGAGCCGGGCCGACGTCGAACTTCCCACCGACCACCTGGATCAGTGGCGATGAGGAAAAGAAGAAAAAGTTCACGCAGGCCGTGACCGCGAGGATGCTGAGGAGCGTCTTTTCGGTCCGCAACATACGCACGCCGTCCACCACGGCGTTGAGGCCGCTACCGGCTGCTGCCTGCTGCCGAGCGATGGGTGGCACGGACAGGAACAGGATCAGGGCGAGGCACTGGAGGGCTCCCATCACCGCCAGGGCCCAACCCACGCCGGCAGCCTGGATGAGCGAGCCGCCCGCGAGCGCGCCCACTGCGAGGGCAAGCGATGTGCCGGTTGACTCGAGCGCCATCGCGTTGTCGATGCGCTCGGCTCCGACGACGTCGTAGACGATCGCCCGCCTGCTCGTCATGTCGACCACCCACCCGATGCCCGCGACAAACAGCACCGGATAGATCATCCACACTTCGAGCCGGTCGGTGAACGCGGTCCACGCGAGCAACCAGATGGCCGGAATGACCACGAGGAACTGAGCGGCGACCACCCGGCGGCGGTCGAAATGGTCCGAGATCCAACCGCCGACGATCCCTCCGAACAACATCGGCGCCCACAGCGCCACCCCTGCCAACTGGACCATGCGGGCAGAGTCGGTGAGATCGTTCGCGATGAAGGGACCGACGAACGACACACCCCAGCGCGACAAGCCCCACGTGAGACCGGAGGCCCAGATCGCGGGAAAGTGCGGCGCGCTCAGCGCGGCGAACGTGCCGCCCGAGGTCGAGGTGGAAGCCAAAGCGCACCCCCCTCCCGACGGCGCTCCACGGATCACGGCGAGGGTACCCCCAACGCTGTGCTG
>CAZVUM010000057.1:0-5062 GCA_964629575.1 uncultured Acidimicrobiales bacterium
AGGTGCCAGGCACCGCACGCAGCGCGGCGAGGTCCACACGGCGGGTGGCGGTTCGGCCTTCTTGGCAGACGAGGGCAATCCCGCCTGAGGCGAGCCGGTCGTCCGAAGCGGTCAGCTCGAACGTCTCACCCTGAGGTGACTCCGCGACAGCGGTGATCGTCGACCCCTCGACCCGCAGACCCAGCTGCCAGGTGGTGCCGAGGACGACGTCGGCGCGGACCGCGGCCAGCACCTCCGGTTCGTCGTCCACGGTGGCACGCAACTCGACTCCCTGGCCCGGCAGGACGACGACCGAGTAGTGGCGTCGCATTCCCTGTGTCCGCGCAGCGAGGCCCGCGCTCGTCACGAGGTGGGGGGTCACATCGGCCCGCACCTCGTAATCGCCCCACTCGCGGCACCCGTGGAGCAACAGTCCTGTCCCGGAGTTCTGCATCAGACGGAACGACTCGTCGCCCCGCCCCGGCCAGAAGCTGTCGACGCCGTTCACCCACGCGCGATGCCACATCGAGCCACCGCCCTGGCGGCCGAGGCCCAGCGTCGGGACGCCGTCCCACGTGAGGTGATCGAGGTGCAGGGTCGTTGGCGTTGCGGCTTCGAGAGTCAGCCCGACGAACGCCACCGGCCGTCCATCTGTGTCTGGCACCTCGAACTCGAGGTCTGCCGAGCCGCCGGACGCGACCTCGACCCACGGGCCCACGACCGGATCCAGTTCGTCGTCGCGGTCGTACGCCCACACGGTCAGCGCGGCCCTGGCACCGTCGCTCGCTGTGATCGGAGCAGCGATCGTTGCCCGCACCGTCTGGCCCGCCGCGAGCGTCGGGCTCGCCATGAGCGCGTAGCCGGCCTTCTCGAAGAACTGCGCGGTCTCTTTCGACTCGACGAATGTGCCCGTCCTGATCGTCGAACGCCTGGCCGACGCATCGATCGCGAGCCGACGCACCCCGTCGCTGCCGACAGCGTTGGAAACGGTGGCTCCGTCGCCTTCGAAGCCCTGCACCGAGCCGGGGTAGGAGAAGTGGAAGCGAGCGCCGTCCTTCGCCTCCGTCGGTTGGTGGCCACGTACTCGGGTGGCGACCCGCACGATCGCGTCGGCCTCCCGTGCAGCGTCGGAGATCGCCCGGCCGCCGTCGGCGGTGGGGAGGTAGAGCCGGTCGGCAACCGGGCCTCGCCAGTCCGGGCCGCTCTCGATGCCGTCCACGCCCATCAGGATCCCCATCAGGCAGCCGAGGTTGCCCGCATTGCAGTCGGTGTCCCAGCCGGCGGTGTTGACGATGGTCTGACCCTTGGAGAAGTCCCCGTCGCTGTGGAGCAACGACATCACGATCAACCCGTGGTTGGGAACCATGTGGCAGTTGCCACCGTACGTGTCGTAGCCGTAGCGCTGCTGGATCCGTCCGAAGGTCGAACGCCAGTCGTCGGGATCGCCGGCATGCCACTCACGCACGTCGTTGATGAGGTGATGGATCACCCCATCGCCTGACACGAATTCGAGCGCACCGTCGAGCAGTGCGTCGACATCGTCTTCGACGAAGGCCAGGGCTTCGAGGGCGGCGACGACCTGCGCTCCCTCCACGCCTGCACCGTCGTGGCTGACGCTGGCGGCGCGCCGCGCGAAGTCCGCGGCGCGGTCAGGCTCGCCGGGGAAGAGCATCGCCCAGCCGTCGATGAAGATCTGGCCCCCGATCTGCTCGGCAACGATCTGGCCGTTCGTCTCCATCGCTCCCGATGTCGGGGCGTCGAGCCCATTCTTCAGCCGGATGAAGGCCGTGTGTTCGGTCGAGTTGCCGAGGCCGCCCCACCACAGCACGGTCCGATCCTCGATGAGGTAGTTGAGCCACGACCGACCGATGGCCTTCGGGCTGAGGTCGAGGTCGTATCCGTTGTCCTCGAGGGACCGCACGAACGTGAACGTGCCGCTGATGTCGTCGTCGGTGACGATCAGCGGAACCCGCAGGTCAGGACGGCCGTGACGCTCCCGGAGCACCTCTTCGACCTGCTCGTTGACGTAGTACTCGATGTCGCCGAGGGAGCTCTCGATCGCCTCGTTGGTCCAGTTCTCGAAGGGTCGGCCGAGATAGACACCGATGATCTTGCCGAGGACGCCTGCGTAGACCCGTTCGGCGTAGTCGGCGGGCAGGGGGGCAGGGAGCGCTGCGGCGTTCATCGAGTTCAGAACGTAGTGCTCGGTGCGAGCCCGATCTCACGGCATACTGCCCCGGTCGCTGTGGCAGACCAAAAGAGCGACGAGGAGAAGAGATGAGCATCCTGGGAACGCGCGTCGTGAGGGTCGAGGATCCGGCGCTGCTCACGGTTGGGGGCAAGTACGTCGACGACCTCGCGCCCGCGGACGCCGTTCACCTGTGTTTCGTGCGATCGGTCGTGCCCCACGCCCTGATCGAGAGCATCGACACCTCGGATGCTGCAGCCGCCCCGGGCGTGATCGCTGTCCTCGCCGCTGCCGACCTCGACCTCCCGGCGGTTCCTCCGGTGATGCCCATGCTCAACCAGGAGATGACCCGAACGTGGTTGGCGTCGGATCGGGTCCGCTATGTGGGCGAGCCGGTCGTTGCCGTTGTGTCCGACACGAGGCAGGCCGGTCTCGACGCAGCGGAGCTCGTGATCGTCGAGTACGACGACCTGCCCACCGTGGTCCACACACGCGATGCGCTGGCCGGCGATGTCTTGCTGTTTCCCGACGTCGGCACCAACGTCACGTTCGCCGTCCCGCCCTCGACCGAAGACGATCTCTTCGGCGACTGTGAGGTGACCGCGTCGCTGTCGTTCCGCAACCAGCGGCTCGCGCCATGCTCGCTCGAACCTCGCTCCACCGTGTCGCGGTGGGGCACCGACGACGAGGGGCGTGAGCAGCTCACACAATGGGCGAGCACACAGAACGCGCACGGCACCCGAGACACGCTTGCGGGCGCCCTCGGTCTGGAGGCGGATCGGGTTCGGGTGATCTGCCCCGATGTCGGCGGTGGCTTCGGCGCGAAGAACGGCGGATACCCCGAGGACATCGTGACCGCGCTGGTGGCGCGCCGTCTGGGCCGACCGGTGCGTTGGGCCGAGATGCGCACGGAGAACATGCTCGGAATGGTCCACGGTCGCGGCTGCGACTTCGAGGCAACCATCGGCGGAACGCGCGACGGTCGGATCACCGCGTACCGCGTTCACAGCACACAAGACGCCGGCGCCTACCCCAACATGGGTGCGGTGCTGCCGTTCATCACGGCGACCATGACCTGCGGTGTCTACGACATCCCGGCGGCCGCGTTCTCGGCGAACTCCGTCGTCACCAACACGATGCCCATGGGGGCCTATCGCGGCGCAGGCCGCCCCGAGGCCGCGCACGCCATCGAGCGGATGGTGGACGTGTTCGCCGCCGAGATCGGCATGGATCCCGCAGAGGTCCGCCGTCGCAACTTCGTCCGGCCGGAGGCGTTCCCATACACCACGGCCACCGGCGCCCCGATGGACACCGGCGAGTACGCGGCCGCGCTCGACGCGGTGATGGAGGCGGTTGACTACGCGGAGTTGCGCGCCGAGCAGGAGCGCCGCCGCCAGGACCCATCGGCACGCCTACTCGGCCTCGGCTGGGCTGCATACGTCGAGATCGCCAACCCCATGGCGAACGGGGAGTATGGCGGCATCGAGGTGCGCGACGACGGGAGCGCCGTCGTTCTGACCGGCTCTTCATCGCACGGACAGGGACACCACACGGCGTTCGCGCAGGTGGCAGCCGACATGACCGGCATCCCGTTCGAACGGATCGAGGTGCGCCACGGCGACACCGCCGAGGTGCCGCGCGGTGGCGGGACAGGCGGTTCGAAGTCGCTCCAGGTCGGTGGGAGTGCGGTACTGCGAGCGAGCGAATCCCTCGTCGAGCGGGCCAAGCAGCTCGCCGCCGATGTGCTCGAGGCCAACCCCGACGACATCGTGCTCGACACCGATGCCGGGTCGTTCTCCGTCGCCGGAACCCCTGCGGTGGCGACCGACTGGGCGGCGATCGCGGCGCATGTGGGTTCGGCAGGCCTCGAACCCCTTCATGCCGAGGCCGACTTCGAGCCGGGCGGGCCGACCTTCCCCTTCGGTGTGCACCTGTCGGTGGTGGAGGTGGATCGCGAGGTCGGCGAGGTGACGGTGCTCCGTCACGTGGCGTGCGACGACGCAGGGACCTTGGTCAACCCGTTGCTCGTCGACGGCCAGGTCCACGGCGGTGTGGCGTCGGGGATCGCGCAGGCCCTCGTGGAGGAGTTCGTCTACGACGAGGACGGCAACCCGCTCACGCCCAACTTCATGGACTACGCGCTCGTCTCGGCGGCGGAGCTTCCGAGCTTCGAGCGCATCGAGCAGGAGACGCCGACGCCGCGCAACCCGCTCGGAGCCAAGGGCATCGGGGAGTCGGGAACGATCGGCGCGACCCCGGCGGTTCAGAACGCGGTGATCGACGCCGTCGCGCACCTCGGCATCACCCACATCGACATCCCCACCACGGGCCAGCGGGTCTGGGAAGCGATCACCGCCGCCGGCTGACCCCCTTCTGCCAGCTCACACGGTCACTCCAGTCACCGCACAAGCTGGCAGAAGGGTGGGAAACTACCCTCGGCGGCACCCACGGGAGAGGAGTGACCATGGTCGACATCAGCGGAATGTGCGCCGAGGGGTTCGGCGCGGTGAAGGACGCGTTCGCCTCGAACTTCGCCGAGCAGGGCGATGTGGGGGCGAGCTGCGCGGTGGTCCACGGCGGCGAGCTCGTCGTCGACCTCTGGGGCGGAACGCTCGACGAAGAGGGCACCACGCCGTGGGAAGAGGACACGATCATCAACGTGTACTCCACCACCAAGACGATGAGCTGCCTGTCTCTGCTCGTCCTGGTGAGCCGGGGACTCGTCAATGTGGACGAGCCCGTGGCGCGCTACTGGCCGGAGTTCGCGGAGGCCGGCAAGGAAAACGTGCTGGTCAGGCACATCTTGGCCCACACAGCGGGGCTTCCGGCGTGGGATACGCGGATCGAGTCCGACGATCTCTACGACTGGGACAAGGTGTGTTCGCTCCTCGCGGC
>CAZVUM010000057.1:5162-32318 GCA_964629575.1 uncultured Acidimicrobiales bacterium
GCGGGCGGGCACGGAAATGCTCGAAGTGTTGCGCTCGCACAGAGCCCGGTCTCGGGTGGCGGATCAGCCTTCGGGGTCGACCTGCTGTCGCAGGAGACGATCGACCGCATCTTCGACGTCCAGGCCGCCGGGCGAGATCTCGTCCTCGGAATCGGCGTCACCTTCGGCGTCGGCTACGGCCTCAACTCCCCGCGGGCCCCGATCTCGCCGAACGAGCGGGTCTGTTACTGGGGCGGCTGGGGCGGTTCGCTCGTGGTCAACGACGTGGACGCCGGCCTCACCATGGCCTACGTGATGAACCGGATGGGCGAAGGCACGGTCGGCGACGACCGCGCCCACGCCATTCTCCGCGGTTGCTACGCCTCCCTGGAGGGCTGAGATGGGGCCGCTCAGTGGGGTGAAGATCGTCGAGCTGTTCTGCATCGGTCCTGGACCGTTCGCCGCGATGCAGCTGTCTGACATGGGCGCCGACGTGCTGCTGGTGGACCGGCCCGTCGAGCAGAACCTCGGCTACCCCGACCACCGCTACCGGTACATGTACCGAAACCGCCGCTCGGTGCGTTTCGACCTCAAGAACGAACAGCACGTCGAACACGTCCTGCAGCTGGTGGAGGAGGCCGACGGTCTGATCGAAGGATTCCGCCCTGGTGTGGCCGAGCGGCTCGGCCTCGGGCCAGACGTGTGCCTCGAGCGCAACCCCCGCCTCGTGTACGGGCGCATGACCGGGTGGGGTCAGGAGGGTCCGAACGCCCAGCGCGCAGGATTCGACGCCAACTTCATCTCGGCATCCGGCGCGCTATGGGCGATCGGCGACCCGGATCGCCCGCCGCCACCTCCGCTGATCCTCGCCGGCGACCTCGGAGGCGGGGGCATGTATCTCGCCATGGGCATGATCGCCGCGCTGTACGAAGCGCAGCGATCCGGCGAGGGACAGGTGGTCGACGCCGCGATCGCCGACGGCGCGCTCAACCTGATGTCGTATGTCTTCGGCAACCACGACGGCGGGACGTGGGTGAACGAGCGCGGCGCCAATGTCGTCGACGGCGGCGACTGGCGCTACGGCTCGTACCGGTGCAAGGACGACAAGTTCGTCTCGATCGCGCTGCTGCAGGCCAAGTTCCTTCGGGCCTTCGTGCACAAGACCGGGATCGACTTCTCGGGTCTCGTCGATCCGGGCGACCGCGAGTTGTGGCCCGAGTACCGGCGTCGGATGGAGCAGCTGTTCGCGTCTCGGACCCGAGATGAGTGGACGGAGTTCTTCGACGGGCCCGACGACAACGTCCACCCCGTCCTCGACCTCGTCGAGGTGCACGACTCTCCGCAGAATCGCGACCGCGACGCGTTCGTCGAGGTCGAGGGGACCCAGCAGCCTGCACCTGCGCCGCGTTTCAGCCGCACGGCTTCGGAGGTGGCCCGCCCAGCGCCCCGGCCGGGCGAGGGCGGCGCCGACGCGTTGGTGGAGTGGGGCTTCGACCAGGCGACGATCGACAGCCTCGCTGACCAGGGGTTACTGAACTGAGGGCCCGAGCTCGGCGGGCGACGTAGCCTCGCGCGCATGGAGATCTACGACGCCGATTCGCATCTCTTCGAACGGCCGGATCTCTGGCGTGATCACATCGACCCCGATCAGCGGCACAACGCGCTCACGATCGAGACCGACGATCTCGGTCACCCGTGGCTGACGTGGCGCGACCGCCTGTTGATGCTCACCTGGATCTCCGAGCCCGGCCGGTACGAGAGCATCGGGCAGCTGATCGACGATCACCGCGCCGGTCGGCCCGCCACCTACGACTACGAGCGCGATCTCCCCGAGTCACACTGGAACCCTTCGGTGCGGCGAACCCACGTCGAGGGGTGGGGGATCGCCGGCTCCGTGTGCTTCCCGCAGTGGGGGATCAACTGGGAGCTGTGGCTCGGCGACGACCTCGACGCGCTGCGCGCCAACATGCGGGCGTGGAACCGGTGGGCGGCCGAGGTTCGGGCCGAGGGGCGGGGGCGCCTGCACCCGGTGGGACACCTGACGCTGCGCGGTGATCTCGACTGGCTCGATGAAGAGCTGGCCTCGCTTGCCGCGGCCGACGTCGGAATGGCGATGGTCAGCACGGGCCTGGTCGACGGCAAGCGGCTGTCTCACCCGGACCTCGCGAGGGCGTGGGACATGTTCGTCGCCCACGGCGTGACGCCGACGTTTCACGTCGGTGGGACCAGCCTCACCGGGATGATCGACCGTGGGTGGGTGGACAACGACGACATCGACTACATGCCGATGCTGAGCTTTCCGCTTCACGGCGTAGACGCGCAGCTCGCTCTGTCGGATCTGATTCTCAACGGCGTGCTCGAACGGCACCCGGACCTGCGTTTTGCGGTGGTCGAGCTGCTCTCGCGGTGGTTGCCCGACCTCGCATACAAGCTCGATTCGGCGCACGCCACGCACCAGCGCATCAGCGGACACGCGCTGCAGGACCTGTCGATGAAGCCGAGTGAGTACCTGCGGCGCAGCGTTCGGGTCAGCTCGTTCGCAGCCGAGCGTCCGGCGGGAATCATCGAGCAGATGGGTCCGATGCTGATGTTCGGCGGCGACTTCCCTCACCCCGAGGGTCACGCCGATCCGTATGTGGACTTCGTGGCGAAGGCCGGCGCCGACCTCTCCGCCACAGACGAAGCAGCCTTCTACGGCGGCAACCTCGCCGAGCTGCTCAAGCTGTAGCCGCCACACGGGTGAATTAACGCAAGGAAGTGCTTGACAAATATCTGAGGTGCGCGAACACTCATCTGCATGAGCCGTGAGACCACAGAGGATGTCGGGCCGCTCGGTGAGCTGGCGGTCGGTGAGATGAAGTTGGCCCGTGTGGCGGAGAGGCGGATCGCGCTCATTCGTTCGGCGAGTGGGGTGCACGCGATCGACAACGCCTGCCCGCACCAGGGCTATGGCCTCACAACCGGTGCGTTCGACGGCGAGACGGTCACGTGTCAGTGGCACAACTGGAAGTTCAGGGCGAGCGACGGGCGGTGCGTGATCGGTGAGGAAGACGTGCCGTGCCACGCGGTCGAGGTCCGCGGCGACCGCATCCTGGTCACCGTCACCGAACCGACCGACGAAGCGAAGCGCGACGCTCTGTGGCCCAGCCTCGCCCGGGGCTTCGACCGCGACTACGTGGGGCAGATGGCCCGCGACACTGTTCGCCTCCTGCACGCGCAAGCGACTCCTGAGGACATCATCTGGGCCGGGATCGCAGCGAGCAGCCCTCGCATCGACTGGGGCGTCGGCCACGGGACCGCGATGGCCGCCGACTGCCTTGCGATCTCCGACATGTTCGAGGGCGACGAGAAGGCCCTCCCGCTCGTCCAGGGCCTCTCGGGCATGTCGGAGGACTCGCGGGACCGGCGCGCCTGGTCGCTCCCCGATCCCGACGCCACCGTCGACCTCGAAGAGGCGATCGAGACCGAAGACTTCACCGGCGCCCAGGCGGCAACCCTTCACCTGCTCCGGTCGGGTGCGACCCTCGACGAGATGCGTCGACGCATGATCGAGGTCACCTCCCGCCACCACGTCGGCTACGGGCACGGCGTGATCTACATGCAGAAGACCTTCGAGCTCCTCGAGCGTGTCGGCTGGGATCGAGCCGCCGACCTGTTGCCCTGGCAGGTGCTGACCCCGGTCCTCGGCACACGCGAGGACCTCTTGCCGTACATGCGCAAGGCGGTTCGTGCGATCGAAGAGGTCGACCTCGAAGCGCTCGCCGCTGCCCCGGACCGCCGTGAGACCGGTTGGGCCGACAGAGCCAACGAGCTGCGCGACGCCATTCTCGATTCGCCCGAGGCCGCGATCTCAGAGGCGGCCGCGGCAGTCGCCGCCGGCGCTGGCATCGAGGGACTGCTCGACACGGTGACGCTGGCGGTCAGCGAGCGCCTTCTCCGCTACGACCCGGCGCTCGACTTCGACGCTGGTGCCGACTTCGGATGGCTCGACATCACCCACGGGCTCACGACCGCCCGCGCCGCCCGCTGGGCGTGGCGGGCCCACCCGTCTCCCGAGGCGGCGCGGATCGCGCTCCACGCGGTCTTCCTCGCCCACGACACCGGGCGCGCCGAGCGGTGGGGCCTCCATCCAACCGTGCCGTTCGAACCAGAGCCCCGTTCCGGCGACGTCGCAGCAGCCGTGCTCGACGGCCGTGCCGACGACGCGGTCGCGCACGCGCTCGCGGGGGACCGAACCGAGGTCGCGGATGCGCTGGCCCGCGCGTCGCTCGCCGACCGTTCGAGCTCGATGATCGTCACCGCCCACGTGATCAAGCTGTCGCACGCAGCCCGCGAGGAGACCGAGTTCACCGACTCGTCGTTGCCCCTCGCTGCAGCGGCCCGCTACGCCGCAGGGCCTCGCCTCGAACGGTTCGTCGCGCGCAACGTCGCCGAGGCGCGCGACTTCGTCCGAACCGGGAAGCCGCCGCGCCGCTAGTTGTAGATCTCGGCCTTCTTCACCGATGCGCCGACGACGGGGATCTCCTCGTCGGCCAGCTCGATCATCCAGTCCTTCCGGCGCAGAGCCGCGGTCTTGTACGGCGCCAGCTCCTCTTCTTTGCGCGCTTCCCGCTCGTCGCGGCGGGCCCGGAACTCCGGGAGCACCCGGTCGCCGAACAGCTGAAGCGACTCGCAGATGTGCTCGTGCTCGTTCCGGCCGCCCTGCTGGAGGAAGATCACCTGGTCGACGCCCGCGTCCTCGTAGGCCCGGACCATGTCGCCGAAGTCCTCGGGCGTGCCGATCCCGGGCGCGGCGCGGGTCAGCTTCTTCTCCGTCGCCTGGGCCATGTAGTCCTGCCAGAGCGTGGTCCGCCCCGGAACGTTGTCCTTGGTGACGAGCGCACCCATCGCATAGTTGAAGAAGCGGAAACCATGGATCCCACGCTCGACCGCCAAGTCGCGGTCGTCGTGCAGCGAGAAGGGCGCCACCATGGCGATGTTGGCGTTGACCACGTGGGTCAGCGGCTTGCACTCTTCGCTGCGGATGATGTCGTAGTAGGTGGTCGCCCACGTCTGCGCTTCGTCGGGATCGACGAACGAGAACGCCAGAGCGCCGAGACCGTTGCGCGCCGCGACCTCGATGGTCGAACGGTTGGTGCAGGCCATCCACATCGGCGGATGCGGCTTCTGGATCGGCTTCGGAAGCACGTTGCGACAGGGCATCGAGAACCCCTCGCCTTCGAACCCGGGGTACGGGTCCATCACCATCAT
This sequence comes from uncultured Acidimicrobiales bacterium, assembly GCA_964629575.1. Lineage (GTDB taxonomy): Bacteria > Actinomycetota > Acidimicrobiia > Acidimicrobiales > Poriferisodalaceae > JAYPWI01. Next base: position 10,392 of record CAZVUM010000057.1, read on the forward strand.
GTTGGCGATCTGCTCGGCCGCCTCGAGCGCGAGGTCGCGCTTCTTCTTCGCCGAGATGTTGAAGCCCCGCAGCTCCATCCGGGTCGCCGACTCGCCGATCCCGAACTCCACGCGGCCGTGCGACACGAGGTCGAGCATGCCGACCGTCTCAGCGGTCCGTGCGGGAGGGTTGTAGTGGGGAATCACCTGGCGGATACCGAACCCGACCCGAATGTTCTCGGTCTTGGCTGCCAACGCAGTCAGAAAGACATCAGATGCCGAGCAGTGCGAGTACTCGTCGAGGAAGTGGTGCTCGACCGCCCACGCGTGCTCGATGCCGAGTTGGTCGGCCAGCACGACCTGTTCGATCGCCTCGTCGACGAGCCGCTGCTCCGCGGTCTCGTCCCAGGGCTTGGGCAGCTGGAGTTCGTAGAAGACGCCGAATCGCATGGCGGGCAGCGTAGGCCCCAGGCGTCAGCACCGCTCCGAGACGAGCTGGTCCACGGCCGCCATGTGCTCGAGGAGCAGCTCCTCGTTGGCGCCGATCAGGAGCTCGTCGGCGACGCCCGCCTGGACATTGCGTTGCACGTCCTCTGCGACGGCGAAGTCCTCGTCGGTGACCGTCTCGACCACCCGTTCCCAGTTGCGATCCCAGAGGTCGCTCTCGTCCGCTCGATCGGCCGGAACTGCGAGCCACAGACGCACCTGCGTTCGTCCGGGATCGGTGGGATCGGGGCGTAGCGAGAAGACCTCCACGTGCCCGGCCTGCCATTCGATCACCGTGCCCGGCATCAGCACGATCGGCATCGTCGTGCCGCGGTAGACCTGCCACTCGTCGCGGGGTTGATTGGCGAGGTCCTGCAGCATCCGGTTCTTCGGAATCGCGTTGCCGAGGTGCTGACCGAAGCGCAAGGGGCGGGTGAGGTTGGCGGGGAAGTAGGGCGCGATCGTCTGCCGATGCAGATATTTCAGGTGGTACAGCTCCAGAAAGCCGTCGGTGAGGAGTTTCCAGTTGGCGGACACCTCCAGGTCCGTCACGGCGTGGGGAATCATGGTGTCGAGCTGAAGTGAGGCGAGCAGATCGTCGAGCTCGCTGCCCAGCCAGTCGCGAACGGACAGCATCGGTGCGCTCGGATCGGCGGTCACCCAGATGATTCCGTGGCGCTCCTCGCACTGGACCGGCCGCAGGCCCCGCGTGCACGGAGTCGCGGAGAAGACCCCCTTGTCCGCGACTGCGCGGAGCTCACCGTCCAGGTTGTATGACCAGGCGTGGAACTTGCATGACAGCACTCGTGCGGACCCTCGTTCCCTCGATTCGACGGTGGCACCGCGGTGTGCGCACGAGTTGTGCATCGCGTGGACGCCACCGTCGCTCGCGCGCGTGACGATGAGCGGCTTCCCTGCGATCTCCACCGTGACGAAGTCGCCAGGCGTGGCGATGTCGCCGGAGAGCGCTGTAGCCGCCGGCTTCGACGCGATGGCGGCGAGCTCGGCGAGGTGCCGTTCGCGGTCGATGTAGACGTCGGTTCGCATGGTGCTGGCCGCGGTCGCGGCCTGGGGTGGGCCGTCCTCGGCCATCTGCCGGTACTCGTCGCCGAGCGAGAGCTCGTCCGCAGGTGAAGGGGAGAGAAGCTGACTTCGCATAGTGGTTGAGTATTCGACCAATGGTCGAAAAAGTCAAGAACTTCGCGCGGTGGGTACGGTTGGGGCGCTGTGAGCACCGATTCGACCGAGCCGACGCCTGCGGAGATCCGGCGCGAGCAGCGCAAGGGCCTCATCGTCTCCGCGGCTGAGGAACAGCTCGCCGAAGCGGGCATCGCCGGTACGACGCTCGAGCTCGTCGGCCGTCGGGTCGGACTGTCGAAGGGTGCGCTGTACTACTACGTCGACAGTCGCGACGACCTTCTCGCTCTCGTGCTCGAGGACATCCTCGGCCACATCCGAGAGCGGGCGGACGAGATCATCGGCGGGTTGGGCGATGCGAGCCCCATCGAACGCCTGGCGTCGTTCGCGCGCGCCCATGTCGCGGTTGTCGTGGAGCGGCCCGCCGGCCGACTCATCGTCGGCAACGTCGACCTCCTGGCCGCGCACGAACGAAGCGCGAAGATGCTCCACGACCACGAGCTCGTGGTGCGGGCGATCATCGACGAGGCGAGCGCAGCCGGTGAGCTGCACAACGTGAACCCGGTGATTGCTTCGACGGTGATGTTCGGCGCGCTCAACACCCTGTGTCGCACCTACAACCCAGGGGGAGCGCTCTCACTCGAGGAGATGGTGGAGACAGCGCTCGAGCTCCTTCTGGGGTCGTGGCGAGTACCTTCCGGGTGATGGACAGACCACTGGGGAACGCCGATCCCGAGACGATCGACTGGCTCGGACTCAATGGCGGCGTGATCGATGAATTCAGAAACAACGGCGGAGAGTGCGGGGGTCGCTTCGAAGGAAACCCGATGATCCTGCTCACCACCATCGGGGCCAAGAGCGGTCTCGAACGGACCTCACCGCTCACCTACACGATGGACGGCGACCGCATCGTCGTGATCGCATCGCGTGCAGGTTCGGACCGGCACCCCGACTGGTACATCAACCTCGTCGCGCATCGAGACGTGACGGTCGAACTGGGAGACGAGTCGTTCGCCGCAGTGGCCTCGATTGCCGACGAGCCCGAGCGGACCCGCCTCTTCGACGAGCGCATCGCCGTGATGCCCCGATTTGGGGAGTACCTGCAGGCGACGAATCGGGTGATCCCCGTCGTCGTCCTGGAGCGGGCGGACGGCTGACCGTGGCCATTCGGGCGGTCTCGCACATCGCAGTCGGTGTCACCGACATGGATGCGGCGCTCGAGTTCTACCGCGATGTGCTCGGGTTGCGGGTCTCGCTCGATGCCGAGGAAGGTGCATTCGATCCCGCAGCGGGCTCCTACCGCCGGCGCGCCGCGTACCTACGACAGCACGACGGTCCAGACGAGTTCTTCGTGGTGCTCGACCAACAACTCGACCAGGAACCGTTCGGCAGGCCGCCCCGCATCTTCCAGATCGGCACCCATCACGTGTCGTTCTGGGTCGACGATCTGGAGGCGATCTTCGATCGAGCCATCGAGCGCGGCTTCCGGGCGATCCTGCGGCCCACCGAGGCCGATGCGGCCGCGTACGGCGAAGCGGAGGGCTCCGGCCGAGTGCTCACAGCGATCCTCAAGGACCACGACGGCAACCCGATCCAGCTCGACCAGCGCCTGCCCTGACGCCTGGGCTAAGAAGAGGCCCCATGGGACGGCTGGACGACAAGGTTGCGATCATCACCGGTGCGGCGCGCGGGCAGGGCGAGGCGGAGGCACGCCTGTTCGCGGCAGAGGGCGCGGCGGTGGTGCTCACCGACGTACTGAGCAGCGAAGGGCAGGCCGTCGCCGACGACATCGGCGGCACCTTCCATCATCACGACGTGAGCACCGAGGACGGATGGACGCGCGTCGTCGAGGCCACCGTGGCCGAGCACGGACGAATCGACGTCCTGGTGAACAACGCCGGGATCTTTCACCGGGCGAAACTGATCGACCACACCCTCGACGACCTGCGGCGCCTGATCGACATCAACCTGATCGGGGTGTTCCTCGGAATGCAGTCGGTCGCTCCGACGATGATCGCCCAGGAGTCGGGGTCGATCGTCAACATCAGCTCTGTCGCAGGGCTCGTCGGCAATGTCGGCGGCATCGGGTACGGCGCCACCAAATTCGCCGTCACCGGCATGACCAAGACGGCGGCCCTCGAGCTTGCCCGCCACAACATCCGGGTCAACTCCATCCACCCGGGGATGATCGACACCGAGATGATGGTCGAAGTGACCAGCGGCGATCAGCGCCGCCACGAGCGGATGGAAGCCACGCTTCCCCTCCAACGCGCCGCCGAGGCAGGTGAGGTTGCGAGCCTCGCGCTCTACCTCGCGTCAGACGACTCCAGCTACAGCACCGGCAGCGAATTTGTGGCAGACGGCGGCGTGACTGCGTCGTAACTTGCCGCAATCGTCGGTCGCTTCGCTCCCTCCTCTGCGGATTGCCATGGCCCCGGTCTGGCGAACTCACTGCGGGGTCTCTGCGGGTGCATTCACTGACTGTCACTTGCCGCAATCGTCGCCTCGCTGCGCTCGGCTCCTCTGCGGATTGCCATGGCCCGCCCGGCCGGGTCACTTCACTGTGGTGCCGTGAGGGCGTGTAGTTGAGCAACGTGGTGTCAGGCACCGAGTTGCTCAACTTTCGCGTGCCTCATGGCCCGCCCGGCCGGGTCACTTCACTGTGCGCGGCGCAGCGGTGTGGGGGGCGTGGGGTAGCCGAACGCGGGGTGGGGACGGTGGCCAGCGAACGAGCCTTGTGAGACGAGCGAGCGCAGCGAGCAAGGCTCAGTAGCGAGAGAGCGGCCACCGGCACCGCCCCGCCCCTCAGCGGGCGGGCCAACAGCCCAGCCACACCGCTACGCCGCTTCGCCGTCCTCCATGCGCCACGACTTCTGACCCGCCGGGAGATTGAAGAGGCGGGCCGTGTTGTCGCGGAAGATGTCCTGCTTCTGGGCATCGTCGAGGTGTGAGGCCTGTTCGTCGATGAGCTGGCGGGACAGAGGCCAGGTGGAGTCGGTGTGGGGGAAATCGCTCGCCCACAACAGGTGCGTGTGATCCATGAAATGGGTGGTGTGGTACGCCGTCAGGTCGTCCTGGAAGGTCGCCCACACGTTGCTGCGGATGTACTCGCTCGGCAGCTTCGACAGCCCGCGCAGGATGCCGTCCTCAGCGTTGATGCGGGCGGCGTGGTCCATTCGGTACATGTAGTGCGGCAGCCAGCCGGCGTCCGATTCGGCGACGACGAGCTTGAGCCCGGGGTGCCGTTCGAACACGCCACCCAGCGTCATCATCCCCACGACGTCCTGAATGGCCCGGATGATGCCGAGGAAGTTGTTGAGCGGATGCCCTCGGGTCTCGGCGTGGATGGACCCGGCCCGCGAGGTGAGGATGTGGAAACAGATCGGCAAGTCGAGGTCGACCGCGCACTCCCACAGAGGGTCGTAGTCGGGATGGTCGTAGTCCTCGTGGATCGGGTCGCCAGGCATCATCATGGCGACCATTCCCATCTCCTTGGCTGCCGTGAAGTCCTCGATGGCCCCGTCGACGCTGAGCACCGCCGTCTGGGCGAGACCGAAGATGCGGGTCGGCGCCTCGGCGCACATGGCCTGCAGCCAGCGGTTGTACGCCCGCATGCACGCGTCCTTGTACTCCGCGTCGCGGTGCATCGTGAGGCCCATCCCGATCGACGCGTAGATCAGCTCGGCCGCGAGGCCGTCCTGGTCCATGAAGGGAAGCCGCTCCGAACCCAGGTACGCCGCAGGCCGGACATCGTCGAAACGCATCGTCTTGGCCCGCTTGTTCCGCTCTCGTGGACCGAAACCTGCGCCGTCGACGAAGCCGAGCTTCACCGGCCGCTTCATTCCCGGGACGACGAATGCCTCGGTTCCGTCGTCCATCTCCTCCACCGTCGGCGCGGTGTCGCGGTACTTGGGGTCGATGTAGTCCACGTAGCAGTTGGGCGGTTCGCACACGTGGCCGTCGGCCGAGATGATGCCGGCGGGAATCTCCTGGGTCATGAGCTGCTCCCGATCACGTTCTCGCCGAATTCTCGCAGTCGATCGAGGCCTCCGTCTCCGGCGAAGAAGAAACCGGGCACCATCGCCCGCCCCACGCCGAGCTCGACCATCTGCTCTGCGCCGGCGACCGGGTCGGCCATCTGCACGCCGAAGGTCGCGTTGATCTCGACCTCCGAGCGATCGCGCCCCTGTCGTTCGCACTCCGCGGCGAGATCGGCGATCAAGCCGGCGAGCCTTTCAGGCGATCCCTCACCGGGGAAGTAGCCATCGGCCAGCCGTGCCGCACGGCGAATCGCAGCGGGGGTGTCGCCCCCGACGACGATCGGCACACCTGCGCCCTGCGGCGGCCGTGGCGTGCAGGTCACAGGTTCGAAGTCCACGAACTCGCCATGGAACTCGACTCGGCTATCGCCCCACAGGGTGCGGAGCGCCTCGACGTATTCGTCGGTCCGGGCTCCACGACGCTCCCATGGCACGCCGAGAGCCTCGAACTCCTCCTTCAACCAGCCCACGCCGATGCCCAGCTCCACACGACCTCCACTCAGATGGTCGAGGGTGGCGATCTCCTTGGCCAGCACCAGCGGGTTGCGCTGGGGCAGGATCAAGATGCAGGTCCCCAACCGGACCGTCGGAGCAGCCGCGGCGACGTAGGCGAGCCAGATCAGTGGATCCGGGATCGGCGTGTCGGGAGTCGCCGGAACCTTGCCGTCGGCCGAGTACGGATACGCCGAGTAGATCGTGGACGGGAAGATCACGTGCTCGCCACCCCAGACCGACTCGAAGCCCGCCTCCTCGGCCACCTGCGCTACCTCGATCGCGCTGTCGGGGTGGCCCCCGATGCTCGCTGCGAAGGCCAGTCCGAATTTGAGCGTCATGTGCGAACCCTACGGTCGCCGATCAGAGCATCGAGACCAGCAGCTCGCGCGTGGCGGGCCTCTGATCTCTGCTGCCGAACTCGGATGCGGCGAACGTCGTGACACCGGCGTCGGCGAGCTGGCCGATCCGGTCCTCGACCTCGCCCACCCCACCGATGATGGCGATGTCCCCCGGTCCCTCGTAGCCCTCGCGATCGAGCATCGCCCGGTAGGAGGGAAGGGTGCCGTACATCGCGAACGACTTTGCAGCGCGCTCGCGGGTCTCGCGGTTCTGCTCGTCCGACCCGTCGGTGACACAGACGGGGAATCCGGCGACCACCTCGGGCTCGGGTCGGCCGGCTGCTTCGGCTGCCTCTTTCATCACCGGCGCCGAGTGCTCGGAGATCGTCGTGGGGCCGGTCATCCACAGGATCGTGCCGTCGCACAGGCGACCGGTCACCTTGAGCAGCTGAGGGCCGAGCGCCGACATCATCACCTTGGGGGCCGGCCCCTCGACCTGGATGTCCGCCCGGGTCGTGAGGGTCTCGCCCTGATACCGAACGCTCTTCTCGTGCACCAGCGGCATCAGGATCTCGAGGTACTCGCGCAGGTGACGGATCGGCTTGTCGAAGCTGATGTCCACGACCCTTCGACCACCGGCTTGTGCGACGGACCGATCCCGAGGACGAGCCGACCGTCGAGCGCGGCGTTCACCGTGAGCGCCTGCTGGGCCAGCATCTGCGGGTGGCGCGGATAGGTCGGCACCACAGCGGTCGCGAAGGTGATGTCCGGCACCTGAGACCCGGCCAGAGCGATCGCCGTCAGCGTGTCGAGCCCGAACGTCTGCGGGATCCACAGGCTGTCGAAGCCCTGCTCCGCGGCGTCGCGGGCCATTGCCGTGAGGTTGTCGGTGGTGTCGACGAAGGAGAACAGTCCGATCTTCATGGCCTGATCCTTGCCGAATCGGGCGCACGGTGCTGGATGGGCGACCAGACTGGGTCGATGAGCGAGCTGGCAAGCAACATTCACGCCGCACCCGACTCCGACGAGAAGGTGATCTACGAGATCCGCGATCGGGTCGCCTACGTCACGATCAACCGACCGCATGCGTACAACGCGTGCGACTTCGAAACCTACGACCGGCTCGCCGAGGTGTGGGCCGACTTCGCTCACAACGACGATGCGTGGGTCGCAATCCTCACCGGCGCGGGCGACAAGGCCTTCTGCGCGGGGAGCGACATCAAGCAGAACTTCACGTCGGCGCCAGAGCCGGCCGATGCCTTCGCTGCCGCCGGCCGAGGCGATCTGATGCGTGGTCTCGAGATCTGGAAGCCGATCATCGCTGCGGTCAACGGTCACTGCAACGGCGGTGGCCTCGAGCAAGCGCTGGGCTGTGACTTCCGTGTCGCTTCGGAGAACGCGCAGTTCGGCCTCGGCGAGGTGCTCCTCGGCCTGCTCCCTGGCGGCGGAGGCACCCAACGGTTGCCGCGCACGATTCCCCTCGGTCACGCGTTGTGGATGCTCTACACCGGCGAGCGGATCGACGCTCACGAGGCTCACCGACTCGGCTTGGTCAACAAGGTGGTGCCGCTCGGCGATCTCATGGGGACCGCTGAGGAGATGGCGCGCAAGCTGCTCGATGCTGGACCTCTCGCAGTGCGTGCGATCAAGCAGGCCGCGATGCAGGGGTTGAGCCTTCCCCTCGAGGAGGGCCTCCGGCTGGAGTCGCACCTCTTCCGCCTGCTCGCCACCACCGAGGACAGCGTGGAGGGAACGCGAGCCTTCGCGGAGAAGCGCTCGCCGCAGTGGAAGGGCCGCTGAACCCTTCTCGGCCACCGCTCAGGAGTAGAGCGGCTGTGTCTCCTCGATCGACTTGACGTTGCGGAGCCACAGCCCGCCCCCGACGTGGGGCCGCGGATCGTACGAACGGTGGCCGAGCAGTCGTTGGACGCGGGCGGATTGGCCGGCGAGATCCTCGTCGCTGAAGTCGAGTGGGCTCGACTCCTCGGGCGTGAGCCACCCCGCCACGAAGCTGAGGTGTATCGCCCGCCGAACGCGGTCCGTCTGGTTCGCGCCTCCGCCGTGGAGGACATAGCCCGAGTAGACCAGCGCGTCGCCAGGCCCGAGCTCGGCCGGGACCGACTCGACCGAAGCGCCATCGGCTCCGCCCTCGTTGCGTCGCAGCGTCTCCCAGGTGTGGCTGCCGGGAACCACCCGGGTCGCGCCGAGCTCTTCGGTGACCTCGTCGAGGCCGATCATGGAGCTGACCGTGATCTCAGGGGTGTCGGGCCAGGTGCGACTCACGAACTGCCACCAGTTGTTGGCGTCCCGGTGCAGGACCTGGGCCGGCTCGCCGGGGTTGATGTACATGACCTGGCCGGTGTTGACCCAGTAGGACCCGCAATGGGGGAGCAGCACCGCGTCGGCGATCGACTCGAACACCGGGTTGTCGAGCAGCTGGAAGAACGCCGGGCTCATGAGGCCGAGGCTCGAGAAGCGGATGGTGCGTGCGCCCACGAAACCCTTGCCGTCCTCGCCGAGGCCCTGGGTCGCGCTGCCTGGTTCGACGTCGGCGGCGTGGGCGTCAGCCGCCGAGCGAAGAGTGTCGATCGTGCTGCGAGGCACCATTGCTTCCACGATGAGCCCGCCGTCGCGGGTGAATGCTTCGAGCATCAACTCGAGCGGAGCATCGTGGGGAATCCGTTCGAGGTGAGCCATGCCCGCCAGCGTAATTGTGGTGTCAGCCCTCGAGGATCTCCGCGATCCGCTCTGGGCTCACCCGCACCTCGACACCCGCCCGCTCTTCCTGCAGCAACATCGCCGAACGCGAGTCGCGTGTCGCCCAGCCGCGGTTGAGCGCCTCGGTCATCTCCTGCAGGGTGAGGTTGGCGATGCGCAGCGGGACGCCCACGTCGCGCCCGAGCTCGCACGCCAGTGAGACGTCCTTGTGCGCCAACTCGAGCGCGAAGTCCGGCGGGTCGAATCGCCCGGGGAGGAAGTTGCGGCCGAGCATGTCGAACGTTCGCCTCCGGCCGTGCGCACCGTGGCGGATCGCTTCCCACAACTCGTCAGCGGGAACCCCGGCCTTCACGCCGACGGTCAGCGCTTCGGCCAGTGCGGTCTGGATCATGTAGCCGCTGAGGTTGTGCACCAGCTTGGCCACCGATCCGGCGCCGATGGGGCCGACGTAGCGGGGTTCGTCGCTGAAGGACTCGAGCACGTGGCGCCACCGATCGAACACGGGACGTTCTCCGCCGACCCAGATCGCGAGTCGGGCCGTCCTCGCCCCCTCGGGCCCACCGCTCACGGGCGCGTCGAGCAGATCGACACCAGCGTCGGCGAGCTCCTCCGACAGCTCCCGCACAACAGTCGGGGAGTTGGTGCTCAGGTCGAGGACAGCGAGGCCCCTCGCTGCGCCGGCAGCGATCCCATCGGGTCCGGTCAGAACCTGCCGCACCTCGACGGGACCGGGGAGCGAGAGCAGCACCACGTCGGCGGCGGCAGCTACGGCATCTGGTCCCTCTGCCCAACGCGCCCCAGCAGCGAGGTGCTGTTCGGCCGCCTGCGGCAGAACGTCATGGACGACGAGATCGTGCCCCGCCTCGATCAGGTTCTGCGCCATGGACGAGCCCATGGTGCCGAGGCCGATGAAGCCGACCGTCTGCGCGTCGCTCGTCGCCGTCATGTCGTCCACTCCCATCGGTGGGCCGTCACTCTCCAGGGAGAACGTCGAGCGCCACGCGGCCCGCGTTCACCGCGTTCGGCCATCCGGCATAGAACGCGATGTGGGTGATGAGGCCCTTCAGTTCCTCTGCCGTGACGCCGTTGTCGAGCGCCCGTTGCATGTGGAGCTTGAGTTCGTCGGTGCGATAGAGCGCCGCGAGCGCGGCCACGGTGATGAGGCTGCGGTCTCGCTTGGAGAGCTCGGGACCCTCCCACACGTCGCCGAACAGGACTTCGTCGCGGAGCTCGCCGAGCTTGGGAATGAGCTCGTAGACGGGTGACATGGGATTGTTGCTGGCCATCGACGGAGCGTAGGGGAACTCGCTCTTGGACGATCGCCGAACCCGACTGGCGACGGCCGGCTCCGGCGGTGACCGGGGTCGGCCGAATAGAGTCATGGGGCGTACGTGCAAGGGGACCCACATGGTGAGAACTGCGATCAGCACCGATCCCGAGACCGGTGTGAAGAGATTCGACACGAGGGCGGCCAAGGCCTCGGACCGGATCCAGGGCGGCGGCTACGGCGTGCTCGAGGACGAAACGCTGAAGACCCTCCCCGAGCCGCCCGCGGGGGCAGCTTTCAACGCCGAGGAGCAGGCGAAGTACCGCGACTACAAAGAAGCCCGGCGCGGGGCTGCCGACTACATGGCGATGGAGGGCGAGTTCGCCAAGTACCTCGAGGACGTCTACTCCGAGCCGCCGATCGAGCGTGAGACGCTCACCGACGAGTGCGACGTCCTCGTCGTCGGCGCCGGGTTCGCCGGTCTCCTGCTCTGGTACAAGCTGAGCCAGGCCGGCTTCACCGACGTCCGCTTCTGCGAGAAGGGCGGCGATGTCGGCGGCACCTGGTACTGGAACCGCTACCCCGGCATCGCCTGCGACGTGGAGTCCTACAGCTACCTCCCTCTCCTCGAGGAGATGGACTACGTGCCGTCGATGAAGTTCTGCAGCGGATTCGAGATCTTCGAGTACTGCCAGAAGATGGCGGAGAAGTTCAGCTTCTATGACCGCTGCCTCTTTCACACCACCGTCGAGCGTTCGGATTGGGACGAGGACTCGGGTCGGTGGACGGTGCGCACCGACCGCGGCGATGCGATGCGCGCTCGGTACGTGATCCTCGCCAACGGCATCCTCACCACCCCCAAGCTGGCGCGGATCGATGGCATGGCGTCCTTCGAGGGCGAGTCGTTCCACACGTCACGCTGGAACTACGACGTCGACCTCGCCGGCAAGCGGGTCGGCATCATCGGGACCGGCGCCACAGCCGTGCAGGCGGTCCCCGAGCTCGCCAAGATCGTGTCGGAGCTGTACGTGTTCCAGCGCACTCCCTCCACGATCGATGTGCGCGATCAGCGCGAGACGAGCGAGGACGAGTACGCCGAGTGGAGCAAGGAACCGGGGTGGGCTCGAGCCAGGCGCAAGCGGTTCTCACGGATCTCGGAGGGACGTACCGCCATCAAGGCCAACGACGATTACCTCGCGGGCAAGGTCGAGGACTTCAAGGAACGCAAGCAGCACGCTGGCAAGATCTCGCCAGCAGAGCGGGTGCAGAAGCAGCTCAACACCAACTTCCGGATCATGGAGCAGATCCGGGCCCGCGTGGACCAGATCATCGAGGATCCGGCCACAGCCGAGGCGCTCAAGCCGTACTACCCCTACGGCTGCAAGCGCCCCACCTTCCACGACGAGTATCTCCCCGCTTTCAACATGCCCCACGTCCATCTCGTGGACACTGCTCCGATGGGTGTCAGCAGCATCAACGAGCGCGGAGTGGTCCACGACGGAACCGAATACCCGGTCGACGTGCTGATCTATGCGACCGGCTTCCAGTGGATGGCGACGTCGACGTTCAACATGGTCACCGGTCGCGGCGGGCAGACCCTGTCCGACAAGTGGGCAACCGAGGGCACCAAGACGTTCCTCGGCATCCACAGCAACGGATTCCCGAACCTTTTCATCATGACCGGCCCACAGGGTGGCGGTGGAAGCTTCAACTTCACCGACGCGATCGACACCCACGGCGACTACGTCGTGTGGATGCTCGAGACCATGCGCGACGGCGGCCATCGGGTCGTCGACATCCAAGAGGAGCCCGAGCAGGAGTACGCCGAGCACTGCCGCCAGGCCGACATCTTGACGGCGCCGCTCCGCGACTGTCTCTCGTACTACAACGGGCACGGTGATGCGGAGCCAGGGAGCCTCGCGTACTACGGCGGTCGGCAATGGCACGACTTCCGCAAGCATGCCCAAGAGACACTCGAACCGTTCGCGTTCGTCTAACGCGCGGGTTGGGCGCTCTCACTTCGAACGAGCGGTCCACTAGCCTCGGTCACTCGATGGGCCGACGATGGCTGAGAGTTGCACTCTCCGCGGTGCTGCTCGCCGCGGTGTTTCGACTGGACGGTGGTGCCGGTGGCCCAGCCGGTGCCGCTTCGGCGGTGCGCGTCATGCCGCTCGGAGACTCCATCACCGAGGGAATCATCGGCAGCGACGGCGTACCGAGCTACCGCAAGTACTTCTGGGACGAGGTCACGGGAGCCGGGACACCCATCGATCTCGTCGGATCGCGCAGCGGAGGTGCGTTCCAGCCCGGGATCGACGCAGTGAACGCACAGCTTCCTGGCTTCGTGGCCGGGCAGACGACGGCGCAGAGCCCAGTGACCCTGGTCGACGCCGCAGCCGGCTACAACCCGGCGTGGAACTACGAGTCCGGCTTCGGCGCCACCCCTCCCGACACGCCCGTCGTGGCGATCGCACCGGTGTAGAGGAGCGGACATCCATGGAGGATCGCCACCGACCGGACCGAGTGATGCGTCGCCACCGACGCCGATCTCGCACCTCGCTGGTGCCGATCGTCACTGCGGCGGTCGCAGCGCTCGCCGTCGTGCTCGCGATTGCCACTGCCGCCCTCGTGTCCCGACGAGATGCGGCCAGCGACCGGCCGACGACAGCGACCGAACCCGGCTCCGACGCAGCGACGCCGTTGGATGGCACCCCCGCCCCTGCAGCTTCCGCTGATCCCGCCGAGGCGGGCGACGCCGCGGTGCCTCCTGCCACGGTGCCTCCCGCCACCGTGCCGACTGCCGTGCCCGACAGCGCACCGCAGGCGCCCGTCCTGCGCGGTGAGCTCGTGACCCAGTGGCAGCCGGTCGAGCTCTTCTTCGAAGCGTCACAGGACTTCGCATGGTCCGACTACCCGCTGGTCGTGACGTTCGAACACCCGGCGACCGCGATGGAACTGCAGGTCGACGCCTTCTGGGACGGCGGCCGCGTCTGGCGCGTGCGCTTCGCGCCGTCCGTGCCGGGGCAATGGTCCTGGCGCAGCACGTCGCAGGACCCGGTGCTCGACGGTCAGACCGGGGATCTCGCGGTGATCGCGCCGACCGCCGAGCAGTTGCTCCAGAACGCCAACTTCGAGGGCCACCTTCGGGTGAGCGCCGACGGTGTCCGACTCGAGCGAGCGAGCGGCGACCCGTTCTTCTGGCTGGGCGATACCGCCTGGTGGTTCAACAGCACTCGGTGCCCGCTCGAAGCCTCCGCCTCGACGGGAGGGCTGAGCTGCGCCGACTACTTCGACGACCGAGTTGCCAAGGGCTTCACCGTTCTGGGCCTGGAGATGTTCGACATCCACAACGCCAACGAGGGCGGCTTTCCATTTCCGTGCAACTCCGGCGACGGCCGCGGCAACGGCAACTACACATGCCTCAACCCCGACCACTTCCGCCAGCTCGATCGACGCATGGAGCTGATCTGGGAGCGGGGGCTCGTCTCCTACGCCAACGTCAGCTGGTTGGTGGGTCAGTTGCCCAACGACGGCACGAGTCCCGGATGGGCCATGAATCTCGGCCGGTACGTGATGGCGCGCTATGGATGGCTCCCACAGGTGTTCTCGCTGTCTGGGGAGTACCAGTACGGATACGACGAATTCGGCGTCGAGTGGACGTTCAGCGATTGGAACAACTACGGCACCGTCATCGCGCGCAGCAACGCGCACGACCATCCGTTGACGGTTCACCCGTCGAGCTCATTCGAATGGGAGTTCAGCCACCCCGGCGCCGGGCGGCAGTCCAGCGCGGGTGAGTTCCACGACACGGCGTGGCTCGACGTGAACTCGATCCAGTCGGGTCACGATGTGGACCGGCTCCAACACAACCCCCAGCGCGTGACCGAGAACGCAGCGCTCCTGCCCCGCAAACCGGTCCTGCATGCCGAAGGCTTCTACCTCGAGAACGCCGACCGACGGACTCCGCCGACGGATGCCCAGCTGCGGTGGCAGGCGTATGTGCCCCTACTCAACGGGGCGTTCGGCCACATCTATGGCGCGGTGGGCATCTGGAACATGTACGCCGGTGGCAGCGCGGAGGACTACCCGCAGCTGAGAGACGAAGCATTCGTGCGCGTGTGGTGGGACGTCATGGCGCACCCGTCGTCCACCCAGGTCGGTTTGTCGCGCGCGTTCTATGAGGACGTCGTCGGTGAATGGTGGGAGCTCGTACCGCGGCGAGGGTGGCTGAGCACACCCGGGATCGACTACGTGGACGGTCGCACGGACCCACATCTCGCGGCGGTCGGTGACGGGAGCGAACTCGTGGCGTTCTTCGGCGAGTGGCTCGCGGCGGACGATGAGGTGGTCGCGACCGATGTGTCACTCGCCGCTCGCTCGTGGAGCGTCACGTGGTTCGATCCGCGCACGGGCGTAGTGGCAGACGGCGGTTTCGTGTCGGCCGACGCGGCCGGGGCCCTTCGGCTTCCCAACCGCCCGGCGGGCGGCGATTGGGCGCTCGTCCTCACCGAGGTGCGTTCCTGACGCCACCCGGCTGCGCCGGCACCGGAGCGATGTCCTGGCGGGCAACAGCTAGTGTCCGGCGCATGGCCAGCGACGTGATCCAACTCGAAGAACGGAGGTGGCACGCCCTGATCGCGAGTGATCTCGATGCGATCGAGGAGCTGTTCCACCCACAGCTCAGCTACACCCACTCCAACGCTCTCGTCGACACCAAGGAGAGCTACATCTCCAATCTCGCGAACGGCGTGGTGAAGTATCTCGCTGTCGAGCGTGACGACGTGCGGTGCACCGAGGTGGGGGACACCGCGGTTATCACGGGATCCGCACAATTCAGCGTCGAGGCCGGTGGGCGGCAGATCACCGTCAACAGCCGATTCAGCTCGGTCTGGGTCCGAGACGGCGGACGGTGGCAGTTCTTCGTGTGGCAGAACACGCCGTTCCCGTGATGGAGACCACGGCTTCGATCGAGATCGAGCGGCCGGCGGCCGAGGTCTTCGACTACGTCGCCGACATGTCGAACAACCCGAACTGGCAGCGAGGTCAGGTGGTCTGCACCTGGACGAGTCAGCCGCCCATCGCTGTTGGTTCGACCTATGACCAGGAAGCAAAGTTCCTCGGCACCACCATCACCTCGTCGTTCGAGGTGACCGAGTACGAGGCTGGTCGACGTATTCGCATCGTCACGACCTCGGGCAACATGCCGATCGACGTCACGCGCGTTGTCGAACCCGTCTCGCCCCAATCGTGCCGCGTCACGGCCACCGTGCGGGGAAAGCCGCCGCTGGCGATGCGCGTCCTCGGCCCGTTGCTGAAGGGCATGCTGCGCAAGAGCGTTCAGAGTGACTACGTCACGCTCAAGGCTCTGCTCGAGTCGGGCACCGACTGACTCAGCGGTCGAGGCCGAGCTCGCGAAACACCTCGTCGGTGTGCTGCCCCACCGCCGGCGCGGCGGGCGTCGAGCGCAGGGGCTGATCGCGGAAGGTGATCGGGGAGTTGACCGAACGGACCGGGTCCGCGTCGCCCATCGCGACCTCGACGAAGCCACCCGAATCGTGGACCTGCTGATCCTCGAGAACCTCGGCGATGGAGTTGGCTGGTGACCACCACACGTCGTGTGCATCGAAACGTTCGGCCCAGTGCTCCATCGGCGCCGAAGCGAAAGCCTCATCGAGCGTCGCTATGAACGCTTCGGCGTTGTCCTTGCGCGACTTCGCATCCACGAACCGCTGGTCCTCGGCGAGGTCGGGCCGCTCGATGGCGGCGAGGAGGGCCGGATAGTGCCGGTCCGCCTCGAGCGCAATCAGCCAGAACCACTTGCCGTCACCGGCCTGGTAGCTGTTGACCATCGGGGCAGGGCTCCGCTCCCTCGGGCGCGCCGATTGCAGCCGGCCGAACTCTTCCTGAATGACGATCTGGTGTCCGATCGCCCACACTCCGGTGCGTAGGAGCGAGGACTCGACGATCCGGCCTGCGCCGCTCGCCGTGCGTTCGAGGAGCGCGGCCATCGTTCCTGCCACTGCTGTCATGCCCGTGAAGTGATCGCCCAGGCCGCCGCGCACCGGCACGGGCGCCTCTTCGCGACCTACGAGGTCGCGCGCGATTCCGCCACGGGCCCAGAACGCGCCGATGTCGTAGCCGGGACGCCACGCTTCGTCACCGTCGAGCCCATAGCCGGTGATGGTCGTGACCACGAGGCCCGGATGGCGTTCGTGCACCTGCTCTGGCGCGAGGCCGATGGCCTCGAGCGACTGGGGACGCATGTTGGTGAGGTACACGTCGGCCGTCGCGAGCAGCGCCTCCATGGCTTCGCGGCCCT
Source organism: uncultured Acidimicrobiales bacterium (assembly GCA_964629575.1). Lineage (GTDB taxonomy): Bacteria > Actinomycetota > Acidimicrobiia > Acidimicrobiales > Poriferisodalaceae > JAYPWI01. The sequence goes on from CAZVUM010000057.1 coordinate 27,171, forward strand.
CGTCGGTGGTGAGATCGAGGACGACCGATCGCTTTCCCCGGTTGTCCAGAGTGAAGCCCGGGACCGGGAGGTCGCCGTATCCGAGGGCCCCCAAGATGTTGCGCTGGGGGTCGCCGCCTGCGGTCTCGACCTTGATGACATCCGCGCCCCAGTCGGCCATCAAGCCGCCTGCCGAGGGCCCAGCGACCCACATCGCGAGCTCGACCACCCGGTAGCCGGCGAGCACGCCCCCTGTCTGCTCCTGTTCGACGTTCATGGTTCCCCCTCTTTCTCCTCTTGCGGCGTCGCGCTCAAGGAGCGGCCGCGTCCTCGACCCCGAATGGTTGACCCGTGCGCCAGGCCGCCGCGATGTCGCACATGCGCGCGTATGCGACTCCAAGCTCGGTCATCTGCTCGATCCAGCTCTCCATGGCGTCGAGCCGGCCCCCACGGCCGATGGCCTGGGGATGGAAGGTGACGGTGCACACGCCGTGGCGTACCTCCCGTGCCATCCATCGCACGTCGGCGAGAAAGCTGTCGAACATCGACGCGGGATTCTGCAATCCCGGCAGGATCGAGTTCTTGAACGTGACGAACTCGAGGTGGACGTAGTCGTCGAGGTGCCAGCTGAACGGCAACTCCACGAGGTCGGTCTCGGCGCCGAACTGCACGGGGCCGTCGTCGGCGTACTCGTCGCCCGAGCGCACCCAGTAGGGCGCGTAGTCGTGGCCCATGAGCGACGAGTCGTAGCTGAGCTCGTACTCCAGCAGCAGGTCGAGCGTGCGCGCGGAGATGTCGCCGGACGGGGCCCGGTAACCCTGCGGCGGCGCCCCGGTGAGGTCCTCGACCTGACGGTAGGTCCGCTCCATGATCGAGCGTTCGTCATCGGCGGACAGACGCGGGTTGTACTCGTGGGTGTATCCGTGAAGGCCGACCTCACAGCCGTGGTCCACGATCATCCGACACACGTCGGGATACGTGTCGATCGTGTGGCCGGGGATGAAGAAGGTGCTCGGGATCTCGTGACGGGCCAGCAGCTTGAGGATCCGGGGGACGGCGACGGCGCCGAACTCGCCGCGAGAGATCGGCGCGGGAGTCGTCTGACGCCGTTGAATCCACAGCGACGGACCGTCGAAGTCGAAGGTCAGGCACACGTGACCCGCCTCGTTCTCGGACACGGGCCGCGTTCCTGCTGAGGGCGCCATGGCGCCCGAATCTACTCGTGGGCTGCCCGACGGCGCGGGTCAGCCGATGCCGTAGAGGCGACGGCGGTCAGCCCCGACCATCACGACGCCGGCCGAGGCGATCGCTCCGAGGACGCCGACCAGCGTGCCCAAGCGACGACACTGAACAGAGCCCAGCGGGCCTTGGCAGACATGGGGACTCCCACAGAGAGGGCGGACTCTCGTGCCGTCGTCGGCAGGCCGTGTGACTTGTGGAGTCCCGCGTGGTGGGGAACGATGATCCTCAACGAGGGGGACACACATGGCTCTGAACATCGCTGTCGGCGATGCCTTTCCGGACGTCTCGATGCTCGACCACGACGGCGAGAGTCGCACGATCTCCGAGATCGCCCGCGGCCGACCGCTGTTTCTCGCGTTCTTCCGCGGACCGTGGTGACCCAAGTGACAGCTTCAGCTGCGAGAGCTCGTGCAGTTCTCAGACGCCACCCATGTCGCGTACCAGAACATCGCGGCCGTCTCGGTTGATCCCCCGCGGGTGTTGGAGGCCTTCAAACACGGGCTGGGTGCGAAGTTCGCGTTCCTGAGCGACGAGGACCGTGCGGTCACGGATCGCCTCGGGATCAGCGAATCGACCGACCCGAGGCACGGACCGCTTCCGGTGCCCTTCACGTTCGCGTTGTTGCCGGACCTCACCGTTCATCGAATCTGGAACGGCTGGTACATGGCGGGACGCCCCACACCCGATGAGTTGCGTCAGGCCTCGAGATCGATGAACGAGATCGTCAACGCCGACGCTGATTTTCGGGGCGACTGACCACGATCGGGGTGGCGACCGGGAACGCTCGGCGACGCTCCAGTCCGAGGATCACGACGCCAGCGGCGATCAGAGTCGCGGCAAGAGTGGCGAGCCATCGGCTCGACGCGCCCGTGGCCGGAAGCTCGTCCGGATCGCCGGTCGTGTCCGGCGGGTTCGGGTCGGGCACGGTGGTTGGAGGCACGGTGGTCGGCGGCGCGGTTGTCGAGGGGACGGTGGTTGAAGGCACCGTTGTCGGCGGGACAGTGGTTGACGGGACCGTGGTCGTGGCCTGCCCGGAGACGAACTCGCTCGTGGTCGTGCTGCCGTCCACGCAGTCGATGGCCAGGCACTCGACCTGGCCCTCGCCATCGTCGGGGTGTGGCTCGCTACCGCCCGACACCGCGCTGGCGATCGAGCTCCACAGGCCCACCAGGGCCGCGAATCCGACGACCGCACCGAGAATCCAACGCAACCTGGTCTGCATGCTCGACCTCACGGGGCGACCCGGGGCTCTCCCGGGGCGTCGTCGACTCCTTTCGGCAGGTCGGGCCCAGTCCTGAGACATGGGTTCGAGTGAGCCGGTCGGCGGTCGCCGTCAGATGCCAAACTCAGCGCCATGACCGACGACAGTCCTCTCGACCCGACCGCCGAACTCCACCGACGGAATCGGTTCATTCGTGAGGAGATGGGCGGCGCCGCTCGCGTCGAGCAGATGCGGGCCGATGGCGTGCCGACGATCCGCGATCACATCGAGGCGTTCGCCGATCCGGGCAGCTTTCGTGAGCTCGGGACCCACAGCCGCTCGATGCGCCTCGAGGACCGCCACAACACGCCCGGCGACGGAAAGGTCGGAGGAGAGGCGACCGTCGATGGCCGGCCTGTATCGGTCAGCGGCGACGACATCACCGTCAAGAAGGCGTCGAGCGCCATCGTGGGCAGTCGGCGCCTGTCACGGCTGTACGAGCGAGCCGTCGAGCGCGGAATGCCGTACGTGTACTTCGGCGAGACGGGCGGTGGCCGTATCCCAGACCTGATCGGTGCGGAGGGGATCTCAGATGTGGCTCCGTCGCCGTACGTGGCCACCCGCCGTCGGAAGATCCCGATGGCGAGCGTCATCGTGGGTCAGAGCTTCGGGGGTTCGTCCTTTCAAGCGGCGTTCAGCGACTTCGTGGTGCAGGTACGGGGCTCGGTTCTGGCCGTGACCTCACCGCGGGTCTTCGAGATCGCCACCGGCGAGGTCATCGGGTTCGAGGAATTGGGCGGCGTCGACGTCCACTCCCGGCTCACGGGACAGATCGATCTCGGCGTCGATACCTTCGAAGAGTCCTACGACGCCGTGCGGAAGTGGCTGTCGTACCTCCCACCCAACGCATGGTCCCCAGCGCCGCGGACGGACGTCCGCGCCGACATGAACGCGGACCGTTCGCTCGCCGACATGGTCCCGGCCAAGCGAACCCGCGGTTACGACATGCGGCGATTCGCCGCCCACCTGCTCGACGATGAGTCGTTCTTCGAGCTGCAGCCGCTCTACGCCCGCAATCTCACCGCAGGACTCGGGCGTCTCGATGGGTTCGCCGTGGGCGTGATCGGTAACAACCCCATGTTCAACGCGGGGGTTCTGGATCCCGACGCCTGTCGCAAGGCGATCCGATTGATGACGCTGTGCGACAGCTTCAACATTCCGGTGATCTTTCTCATGGACGTGCCCGGCTTCATGGTGGGTCAGGCGGTCGAGCACGGGCGGATCCTGTCGCTCGCGATTCGCTTCGTCGAGGCGCTGGCCAACATGACGGCCCCCACCCTCACGGTCACACTACGGAAGGGCTTCGGCCTGGCGTTCCCCGCCATGAACGGCTCGGGAATGGGATCATCCGGGCTCTACTCATGGCCGGGCGCAGAGATCGGCTTCATGGATCCCGACGTGGGCGTCAACGTCGCGTACGCGGCTCGGCTCGCAGCTCTGGACGAGGACGAGCGTCACGAGGAGCAGGCCCGCCTCATCGCCGAGATCGCCGATGCCACCTCGCCATACGAGGCGGCGGGGACCTTGCGTATCGACGAGGTCATCGACCCTGCCGACACGCGTCGGGTGCTCGTCGAGGATCTCCGCCAGCTCGAGGGCCGACGGGTGCCGCCGCCAGAGGAGCGGGCCCTCAGCTACTGGCCCACCGTGTGATCCAACTCTCACGAGCAACTCTCACCAGTCGCGGATGAGACCGGCCTCGCGCAGGTCGTCCCAGAGGGCATCAGGGACCGCCGCATCGACCAGCTCTCGATTGGAGATCACCTCGTCGAGCGAGCGCGCACCCGGGATCACGGCGGCGACCGCAGGGTGTCGGAGCGGGTACTGGAGTGCGGCGGCCCTGATGTCGACCTCGTGGGTCGCGCAGATCCGGCGCAGTTGCTCCGATCGCTCCCACAGCTCGTCGGCGGCGGGCCGGTAGTCGTAGGTCGCCTTGGATCGCTCGACGTTGGTGAGCAGGCCGGAGTTGTAGGGCCCACCGATGATGATCGACACCTCCTGGTCGACGCACGCCGGAAGGAGGACATCGAGGGGCTCCTGTTCGAGGAGTGTGAAACGCCCGGCGAGCAGAAAACAATCGACGTCGATGCGCTCCATGACGTGGTGGCACACCTCCCACTCGTTCACGCCGAGACCGATGGCGTCGACGACGCCTTGCTCGCGCAACTCCACCATCGCGGGGAGGGCGCCGTCGAGTGCGGCGCTGAGAACCTCTGGTTGGTCGGTCCCATGGGTCCACACATCGATGTCGTGGCAGAGCAGGATGTCGATGCGATCGAGGCCAAGCCGTTGGAGGCTGTCCTCGACAGAGCGCCACACCGCGTCGCGTGAGTAGTCGTAGCGGATGGCGAACGGCTCGTCGTCCCGCATGCCGGGGTAGCGCTCGCCTTCGTCCACGGGCACCAAGAGCCGTCCGACCTTCGTCGAGAGCACGAAGTCCGTCCGATCCTGGGAGGCGAGCGCATGTCCCAGGCGTCGCTCGGAGAGGCCGTGCCCATACAGCGGGGCGGTGTCGAAGTAGCGCACATCCCCGTACCAGGCTCCGGCGACGACGGCCGCGGCGTCCTCGACGCTGAGGCGAGCGCCGACCGCGCCCAACGGGGCCCCGCCGAACCCGAGGCTGGTCACCTCGACGTCGGTCGTTCCGATGCGCCTCTTCTCGAACA
>CAZVUM010000058.1:0-14261 GCA_964629575.1 uncultured Acidimicrobiales bacterium
CTAGGGCTCCGCCCTCTCCGCGCAGCCCCCAGGCACCTACCGGGCTCGTGGGTGGGGCTACTCGCCGCGGACGATGCGGTTCTGCTCGTCCTCGATGCGTTCGGCTTCGTCGGCGAGGAACACTCGCTCGCAGGAAGCCACCCTCCGTCCGCCGCACGAGATGCCGAAGCGCTCGTAGGCAGAGCCGTACGGAGCAGCGGCGTACAGCTGCTCGCAGCCGAGAGCGTTGCCACCCGAGCAGGCCTCCCAGAGCCGGTCCAGGAACTCGTCCTCGCCCGGCGCAGGATCGTCGGGTCGCACCGCTGTGAGCACGGGCGGAAGGCCGTCGTCACCGAGCAGCTCGCCGCAATAGGTCACCGCGCGCCCGCCGCACGTGTTGCCAAAGGCGTAGTAGTCCGAGCCGCCTGGCGACGTCAGCAGCAGCTGATCACAGGCTCGGGCGCTGCCATCTGCGCATTCTGCCCACCAGTGGTCCAGCGCGCCGTCGAGTCCGGGAGCGGGGGTCTCGGGCGTGAGAGCCTCGGGTACCGGATCCTCGCCGAGAAGCGTCACACATCGCAGGTTCTCGCGGCCTCCGCAGCTGAACCCGAACGCTTCGTAGTCGGACCCGGGCTGAGCGCTGTAGAAGAGCTCGTCGCAGCTCGCGGCTTGGCCCGCTCCGCAGCCGATCCACAGCGCGTCGAGCAGGTCGTCGTCGCCAGGTGGTGGCGAGCCGGGGTCGAAGCGAGTCGGGGCGTCGGCCAGCGTGGGTGGAAGGGTGTCGCCGGTCACCGACCCGGTTGGCGGCGGCGCGGGGTTGGTGTCGAGCAGGCACACGTCGCGAGCGATCGCGACGATCAGTTCCTGTTCGGGGGTGAGGCTTCCCTCGAGGTCGTCCAGCACCATCCCGAACTCCGACTCGACCCGCTGCAGGATGCACAGCGTCTGGTCCGGCGTGAGGTCGTCGGCGGAGGCGATCTGCTCCACCGCCTCGCGGCCTCCACCCGGCCCGGACGAGCAGGCGGCCAGCACGAGAAGGGCCGAGAAACCCCACACCAGTGAGCTCGGGCGCATCATCGGAGACGCGGCGTGCTCACGCGAGCTTGCTCGCGATCGCACCCACCGACCGCAGCGCTGTGCCGTCTGCCCCATCGGTCCGGAAACGGCGGGTCGGCCCTTCGAGCGCTTCGTGGAGCATCTCGGCGAGCAGCCGACCGATCGGCACGCCCTCCTGGGCCCAGAAATACCAACTCAGCGATCCGGGGATCGTGTTGATCTCGTTGACGTACAAGTCGTCGCCCGACCAGAGGAAGTCGATCCGTGCCACCGATCGCACCATGGCCAGGTCGGCGACAGCGGCGGCCATTTCTCGCAGCTGAGCCTCGACAGGTGTGGGAATGTCGGCCGGCAGCTCGCGCGGGGCACTCGCCATTCCCTCGGTTCCGCCGAGGTACTTGTCGGCGTAGCTGTAGATCCCGTCTGCTCCCGCGCGCAAGGGTTTCTCAACGGCGCTCAGGGCAAGCTCGGGCCAGGTGCGAACGGAGATGTTGAGGTCGATCGCATCGGCGAGATACCGCTGAACCACCGCGCCCTCTTGGAGGAGCGGTTGGGTCGCTGCGAGGGCCCGAGCGGTGTCGATGTCGTCGACGATCTCGATTCCGATCGACGAGCCGCCGAACCGTGGTTTGACGATGAAGGGACCAGGGCCCTCGACGTCGACATCGTCCGCCACGAGCCACAGCGGCAGCGACGGCACGCCTGCCGCGATCATCGTGCCGGTGAACGCGAGCTTGTCCATGCCGATCGCCGCGCCCCACTGACTCGGCCCTGTGTAGCGAATCCCGGCGAGGTCGAACATCGCTTGAAGCGTTCCGTCCTCGCCAGGGACGCCGTGGCAACAGTTGACCACTGCGGAGATGTCGAGCAGCTGGCGCTTGCCGCGGCGGCCCTCCTTCACGAAGCCACCGTCGCTGCCCGTCATCAAGGACACGGGTTCGGAGCTGCGGGGGAGCCCGTCGGCGAACTCGCCCGCCTCGATGGATGCCGGTACCTGGTACCAGTCGCCGGACTTGGCCCAGTAGAGCGCGATGACGCCGTTGCCGGCGTCGGCCAGAGCGTGGACCGCCTGGAGACCGGTGAGGATGGAGATGTCGTGCTCGGGCGAGGGGCTCCCGAAACACACGGCGGCGCTGCTCATGACTGAAATGAAACAGCACGGAGCACCGTCGCTGGTGTCACCTCATGTTCTCGCGGTGTACGAGTGGAGGTGCGGCGGCAGGTACGACATCCTGGAGCCGTGGAGATCACCGAACAACGCCGCGTCGCCCGCGAGCTGCTCGACATGTTGGCAGGCACCGCATCTCACGTGACCGGCGAGGCCGCCGAGCACGGGATCGACGCCTACATCTCCGAGGACTTCGCCGAGCTCGAACGGCAGCACATCTTCGCCTCGACGCCCCAGCTGGTCGCCCTGAGCTGCGAGCTGCGCGAACCCGGGCGGGTACTCACCGACACTGTCGGGCCATCGCCGGTGGTGCTCGTGCGGGGCACCGATGGCGTGGCGCGAGCCTTTCTGAACGTCTGCCGCCACCGCGGCGCGCCCGTGGAGCTCGAGCGCTGCGCCACCCGACGCTCGCTCATGTGCCCGTATCACGGATGGACGTATGGCCACGACGGCGACCTGCTGGCCATCTCCGATACCGCCGCCTTCCCGGACGTCGATCCGTCGAGCCGCGGGCTGGTCTCGCTTCCGGTGCTCGAGGTCGGCGGGCTCATCTTCGTGCATCCTCAGCCCGACGGAGTGATCGCTGAGGACGACGATCTCGCGCAGCTGGTCGCGGCGCTCGGCGGGTACGGCCTCGACGGTCTGCACGTGTGGCGTTCGGAGGAGTTCACGTATGAGTTCAACTGGAAGCTCGCTCTCGAGACCTTCCACGAGACCTACCACTTCGCCTGGCTCCACAGCACCACGGTGGGCACGCTTCTCCACGGCAACAGGTCGCATTTCACGCCCTGGGGCCGCCACCATCGCATGACGATCCCGCGCCGGAGCATCGACTCCCTCCGTGGCGTGGCCGAGGACGAGTGGGAGCCGCTCGACCACATGCTCGTCGTCCACCAGGTGTTTCCGAACGCTCTCGTGATCTGGCTGAAAGACCACGTCGAGGTGTGGCGCGCGTCCCCCGACTCGGACAGGCCGGGGCGCTGCCAGGTGCGGCTGACCCTGCTGATTCCGCAGCCGACCGAATCCGCCGCCGACGAGGAGCACTGGGAAGCGAACTGGAAACTGACCATGGACACGGTCGACAACGAGGACTTCCGGGTCGCGGCAGGAATTCAGCTCGGCATGTCGTCCGGTGCGCAGGATGCCGTGATCTACGGCGCCAACGAGCCGGGGATGCGGCACTTCACCGCCAACATCCGCGATGCCGTGGGCGATATCGCCGGACCGCGCTGAGCGCCCCGACAACGGAGGCAGCAGGCGCCGCGGCTAGGGATAGTGATCGGGGAGGTCGTTCTCATAGAGGACGGCGTCGCCCTCGGTGAGTTCCGAGCGGACCCAGGCGACGGCCGCGTCGCGGGTCTCCATGAAGTGGAGTGTGGCGTTCTCGTCGCGAGCGCCGAACGTCAACGCCTCGCGGTTGGTGCGACCCACGATGAGGAGATCGTCTGCGGCTCGGGCCGCCGCTTCGCCGAATCGCTCGTTCTCGGGGCGCTGGCGCTTCCCGAGTTCGACCATGCCCGGCGTCACCACCACGCGTCGCTCGGCAGCTGTCGAGCGGAGGGTGGCGACCGCGGCCGCAGCCCCGGCCGGGTTGCTGTTGTAGGTGTCGTCGATGACCGTGACCCCGCTGGGGCTGACCGAGACCTGGCGCCGGTGTTCCGCGCCGGGCAGGCCTGGGAGCCTGGCTGCGATGTCGTCGTCGGTCACGCCGAGAACCGACGCCACGGCGACAGCGCAGGCCACGTTGGTCGGCGCCGCGTCGACCTCGACACCCGCGGCCACGGCCTCCCCGGCTCGCGTCACGGTGAGGCCATCGTCGTCCCGGGTGACGTAGACGTCCGCCTCGGGAGACTCGGCCGAGCAGCGGATGACGCGTATTCCCGAGGTCGCGAGGCGGTCGGCTTCGCGCGCCAGCCCGTGGGCATCGATATTGAGAATCGCCGTTCGGCTCGTGGCGAAGATCTCGCTCTTTGCCTTCACGATGGTGTCGAGATCGCCGAACCGCTCGAGGTGGACCGGCCCGATGGCCGCCAGCACGCTGATCGAAGGCCGGACCCACTGAACCATCGAGGCGATCTCACCAGGACCATAGGTGCCCATCTCGGCGACGAAGACCTCGGTGTCGAGCGCCAGGTGCTCGTTGATCGCCCGCGACAGGCCGGCTGTGTTGTTGAAGCTCGCGGGGCTCGCGACGACGGACCGAGACCCGGTGACGAGGTGCCGCACGTAGCCTTTGATCGTCGTCTTTCCGTATGAGCCGGTGATCGCAACGCGGATGGGATCGATCCGGTCCAGCGTCGTCGTCGCGGAGGTCACGAACGTCCGCGCCAGTGCCCGCTCCACCGGGCCGAGGATCACCAGCGCAAGATCGACGAGCAGTGGGAACGCGAGCACCGCAAGGATGGCGACCGGCCCTGCGAATCCCAACGCCGCTCCGACACCGACCGCGGCCGCGACCAGCACGAGAACGAATGCCGCAACCGTTCGGAGACGTCGGGTCCAGGCGAGCTTGCCGGTCCTGCCCTTCACCGTCAGTCCGAACGGGCCGACGACGAGGACCAGCGCCGTCACGAACCCGACCGGCGCCACCACGAACGAGGCTGCCGCAGCGAGCACGGCAACGAGGCCGAGCCCCCGGTTGCGCAGGCCGAGGCTCCACCATCGGGCGGCGAAGAGGATGGTGGCCGGTGCCAGGTAGTGCTCGCGCTGAGCCACCCGCAGCCATCGCACGCCGCCGAAGATCCCGGCGACCACGGCTGCAATCACGAGACCGAGGTTCACGCGATCGCCTCGAGGCGGCGATCGATCGCCGCCCGTAGCTGGCCGGGGGCATCGATCGGCAGGAAATGACCCACGTTGGGGACGATGGTGAGCTGGGCGTTCACGAGGAGGGTCTCGGAGCGAACGGCGATCTCCGGTGGGGCTGCCTCGTCGTCATCGCCCCACACCAGCTCGACCGGCGCAGAGATCGCGGCCAACTGCTCCTCGTAGGACTCGTTGACCGTCTGCACGAGCACGTCCTTCATCACACCGGAGGCAGCCCGGTAGTCGGCGCTGCCGTACTTGTCCTTGAGCCCCTCGAGGCGACGATCGCCCAGCAGCCCCATGCGGTGGAGCTGTCGGCCGACGCGGTATCGAAGGCGCGGCCGACCTTTTCGGTGGGCGCGGTGAAGGAGCGGGGCTCCGGTGAGAACCAGCCCGCCGATCGCGCCGGGCCGCTTCTGGGCCAGATGAACCGCCACCCTGCCGCCGAAGCTGTGGCCGACGACGACGATGGGTGTCGTGCACTCGTCGAGGACCGGTTCGATCGCGCGGGCGTATGCGCCCGCCCCGCCAGCGCTTTCCGGCGCCGGAGTCGCACCGAACCCCGGCAGATCGAGGGCGATCGCATCCAGACCTTCGAGCGCATGCGCGAAGTCGCGGTGGTTGCGTCCCCACCCGTGCAGCGCGAGGACGCGCACCGGCCCGGTGCCTGTGCGTGTTCCGAATATCTCACCGGCGGCGAAGGTGCGCAGCGCCATCAGGGCGTCGTGTCCGTTCTTGGCGGGGGCATCGCTGCTCCACGCTACGAGGCCGCGGGGGCGGCGCCCACCATTTCGGCCACGTCATCGGTCGAGCTCTCGTCGGGCGTTGGGAGGCAACCCCGCGGCCAAGGGCCGCCCACGCACCCGGCGCTGAGGCCCGTAGTCCGATCGACGCCGCCACAGCACCGGGTCGGCGTGGAGGTTGCGGAACATGTTGATGATGAACCACTGGCGGTCCGAGGGACGCGACCAGTCCTGCGCGCCCGTCCCGGACTGGTCCCGACCGTCTGGCGTGCCTCCTTCGCCCCCGCGCTCGAACCAGGTCTGCGAACTGATGGGAAAGGCCGTTCGTCCGCTCTCGGGCGGCGGGTCGGCCCATCCCCCGAGTGCGGGCAACTGGAGGCCGAGGGGCGGGCTCGCGCGGCTGGGGTTCAGGTCGTCGGTCAGGTCATGTCCCACGAGGAGGTTGTTGGTCGTGAAGGCCGGCGGGGCCAGGTCCCGCGACGGGCGGATGACGCGCGACCCGTCGACCAGTCCGAGCCGGATCTCCATTTGGTCGGTGGCGATTCGTCGATCGTCGAACCCGAAGCGTGCCGCGATCCCCGCTCCCCACGCGCGGTACTCGTCGTCCTTCCACGTCTGGTCGAGGATCCCCTCGAGGGCGATCTGGGCACCCGCCTGCTCGTGGGTGGCAACGAGGGCATTCGCCATGAACGTCATCTGTTGGCGGCGAAGGGGGTCGTCTTCGGTCAAAACGGCCGCGTAGTACTCGAAGGCATCTCTCAACTGGTCGTGTCCGTTCCGCCACAGCGGCGCACGACCGGTGGGCCCCGTCGGGTCGGTGGCGTCGGAAAAGAACTCGTTCAGTGCGGCCGAGTCGATCGGCTGTCCTGCCGGAAAGGCTTCGAGAAACAGTGCGTACCTCGGCGCGATGTCGCCGAAGATGTACTGGTTGCCGTCGGCGAGGTACTGCCGGTCCGACCAGTTGGGAGTCAGCCCGAAGACGGACTGCCGGCCGGTGAGTGCGGGACGGATGGCATCAGATGCGAACGGTGCGAACATCAGCCAGTTGGCACCGGTGTGGCCCACGAGCGTCGGCTCCTCCGGGTCGCGGAGTCCGTCGTTGAGCCTCTCGTTCATGCGGCGTGCCAGCTCCGAGTAATAGGCCGTGATGAGCAGATTTCGTTCTCCACCGGCTGACTCGGGGAGGCGAGCCACCACCGAGATCTGGTCGACGAAGCCCGGAGCGTCGGCCAACGCGGCGTGGGCGAGCACCCGCACGCCGTCGTCGGAGTGGGCTCTCACCGACAGGCCCGCGCTGGCACCCGACAGGTCGTCGAACGTGGCCGGTAGATCGAGGACGAAGCGGCGCGCGGCAGCGGGGTCGTCGGCGAAGGCGTGGAGGTTGACGACCCCCGCCACCACGTCGTCGTAGCTGAGCAGGCCGTCGCGCGCGCCTCCCGGGTCGTCGGGACTGGGCCGTGCCGTCTCGAGGCGGGCGAAACCGGTCTGGCGTGCCTGGGATCGCGGCGGGAAGAGCCGGTCGCCGCGCACGTCGATCAGTTGTTGCAAGCCAACCGAGGCGCTCGGGTCGAGAACGCCGGATTCGATCGCCGCCTCGATGTCGGCGTGAGAGACGAGCCCGTCCGGTGTGCCACCTCGGACTGCGTCCAGAAGGGCGAAGGTGCCGCGATCGGCGAGCGCGTGGAGCGCCCGGATCTGGATCAACGCCATGTCGAGCCCGCGGGAGTCGATCCACAACTCGCCGTCGTCATGCGCCGAAACCCGTCCCGACGGTGCGCGTGCCACGTTGGTGAACCACACGGGGGACTCGACCAGCGCGAGCACCGCGGTCCGTAGGTGGGGCGGAAGCCTGAAGCGTCCGTTCCCGCTCGTCACGAGAAGCAGATCCGAGCGGCTGATTCGGCCGTCGGGCTGGGTGCCTGCTGCCAGCTCGATGAGGGCGAGGTGACCGCGGATCAGTACCAGGCCCGAGGGACCGACGGTGTCGTTCTCGCTGCAGCGGAACGGTCGAAAGATGTGCGTCGGCGACGCGATCGCAGCGCCGCCGGTGACAACATCGCGCTGTGCCAGGGCTTCGATGCGGTCCAGCCGTTCGCTCAGCTGCCCGGCTGCGGATCGCCACCGGTGAGCAAGGTCGTCCAGAAATCGGCCCGCCGCGGGGTCGACCCCACCGGCGAGGCACAGGCCGATCGCCCGGTCAGCGATCGAGTTCGCCCGCGTCGCTTGAAGGCGCAGCGCGCCGACCAGATCGGCTGTGGCGTCGGGGTCGAGCCCGACCAGGCTCACCAGACCGTTGTCGGTTGCGACTCGACTCGACACGCGGTCGCGGCCGCGCGAAGGCGGGCAGCGATGGCGTGGCACTCGTGGTGGCCGGTCACGACGAGGTGTGAAACCGACTCGCCGAGTGCTCCGCCCACCACTGCGGGACGGTTGGCCGGCTCCGTGAACCGTGAGGGGAGGTTTGCCACGGAGTCGGCCACCCGATCGAGTTCGAAGGCAATGGCTTCGAGGTCGCGGTTCACCGCAGGTTGAGGCCTTGGTTCATGACCTGATCGAGCCCGGCGCGCTGCTGGTCGACGGCGGTCGCCATGGCGGCGGTCGCCTGCATGGCCTGGTCGAGCGACGATGCCAGCGTTCCGGCGTACGTCTCGAGCCCAGTGGCCATCTGCTCGATCGCCGTGCCGAAGTCAGCGAACGCGGACGTCGTCGAGCCTTCGGCTCGCACCATCGCGGCGTCGAACTCGTGGTAGCCGTCGATGAAACGATCCCGATTGTGACCGCTCCACACGGCACCGTCGGCACGAGCTGCAGAGGCGGTGACGCTCGCTCGGAGTCGCTCCATCAGCTGGTCGATCGCGCTCCTCGCCGCCAGCGTGGCGGTTCGCACATCCGCGACGACCCGAGCCGACGCCGACGCGGATTCGGCGTGCACCGAGCCGATCTCGCCCTCGGTGGACCGCAGCGTGGCGGCGAGTTGGTCGAGATCGTCGAGCTGAGCGCCCAAAAGAACCATGTCATGACCTTTCGATGAACATCAGAGAATTTGAAGTGATGTGAAAGATACTGAAAGATCTGGAAATGATGCAAGCGAAGATTCGGATCGTGGTCGCTGGTCAGCCCGAGGATGCGGTGATTCGATGGTCCATGGGCGCCACAGTCGCGTCGCTGAGCCGGCGCTTCGGGGTCGCGGGGGTGCTCCACATCGACGATCGGGTGGTCGGCGCGGAGCGCGCCCTCGACGACGTACTGCCAGATGGGGCTGTCGTTTCCTGGCGACCGCTCGGGAGCGTCGCCCCCGCGGGAACCATTCGGCGGCGAGTCGCGATCGTTGCCCCGAGGCCCTCGCTCGAAGTGGACATCTCGGTACCGGCTGTCGCACCGTCGTCCCGCCAGAGCTTTCCGCTGGCGTCGGTGCTGATCCCGCTCGGGTTGTCGCTGCTGATGGCTCTGGTCTTCAGCCCGTTGATGCTGATCTTCGGGCTCCTCGGCCCCGCGCTCGCTGTCGCGCGGTGGGTCGAACACAGACGGCGAAGCGCAGCGGAGTTCCAGCGTCAGAATGCTGCTCGCTGTGCCGCGCTCGACACCGCCCGGGACGAAGTGTTTCGTCAGAGGGACGCCTACGCGGCACACATCCGCTCGCTCCGAGTCCCGCTTCCGGATCTGATCGATCGTGTGAACGAACCGCAACCTCGGGTGTGGGCTCGTCGATCACCCGACCGAGCGCTCGAGGTGTGCGTGGGGTCCGGTCCGATCGGCATTCCCTGGTCGACGCACGCCGATCCCGAGATCAGATCGTTGATGGAGCGATGGGACACGATCGGCGGCCTCCCGGTCTGCGCAGACCTGGCGCAGGGTCCCGTTGGCGTCATCGGTGAGGAAGAGGATCGTTTGGCGGTGGGTCGCGCCATCGCAGTGCAACTGGCCCTTCATCTCGGCCCGGCGGATCTCGCGGTTCATCGGATCGCGGAGGAGGCGCCAGGCGGATGGCGCTGGTGGCTTCCACATCCGCCCGCCGACGCAGGGCAGTTTGGCGACCGGGCCGAGCTCTTTGTGGGACACGCCGCCGACTACGACCATGCGTCGCCGGCGGTCCGCAGACGGATTGACTCTGGCGAGGCTGCCGGGGTGGTCGTGGCTGCGGCCCGCGACCTTCTGCCGGAGGGATGTGCGTGGATCGTGGACTGCGACGGCCCTGAGCTGATCGATGTGGGCACGGGAGCGCGGCACCGGCTCGAGAGCGTGGACGGACTCACGGCTGAGGAGGCCTGTGACATCGCGCACCGTCTCTCGCGGCTCCTCGACCCCGACGAGTCCACGAGCCGCAGCCTCGCCGGGGTCGAGCTCTGTGATCTCTTGCATGACCGGTCGCACCCCGGACGCGATCCGGCCGTTCGCCTAACGGTCGGACGTGACGCCCGCGGCGACATCGTCACCGTCGACCTTGTCGAAGACGGGCCTCATGCGCTGATCGCCGGAACGACCGGATCGGGCAAGAGCGAACTGTTGCGCACGATGGTCGTCTCCGCGGCCAACGCCGCACCACCGTCTCGCCTGGCCTTCGTGCTGATCGACTTCAAGGGAGGCGGAGGGCTCGACGTGCTCGGGTTGCTCCCTCACGTCGCCGCCGTCGTCACCGATCTCGACGAGCGGCGTGCGCGGCGCGCATTGCGCAGCCTGAGGGCGGAGATCCGCAGACGCGAGCAACTCTTCAGCGACCACGGTTGCGACGATCTCGGTGGGCTGCGCGCCAGCGGGATCGAGCTCCCCGCCCTCGTGATCGTCGTGGACGAGTTGGCGACACTGGTCGATTCGCTTCCGCCGTTCGTGTCATCGCTGGTCGACGTGGCGCAGAGGGGGAGATCGCTCGGACTCCATCTCATCCTCGCCACGCAACGGCCGTCCGGCGTGTTGGATGCCCACATCAAGGCCAACACCAACCTGCGGATCTGCCTTCGCGTGCAGTCTGATGCCGACTCCCTGGACGTGATCGGCTGCGAGGACGCCGCAGGTCTTCCCGCCTTCGGTCGAGGCCTGCTGCGTGTCGGCGGTGGCGAGTTGGTCGAGTTCGGCGCCGGCCACGCGGGAGCTGCGTTTCGCCCCGAGCCGGTCGTGATCATCGGCGAGCCCGGCGACCCCTCCGAGGACGCGGCCTCTAGCGGGCACCGCGACGCCCCGCCAACAGGGTGCGCCGTCACGCAGCTCGATCGTGCGGTGGAGGACATCACAGCCCGGCACGCGGCTCATCGCCGGCCCGATGCACCGTGGCTTGAGCCGCTGCCGGTGTCGCTGGACGAAGCTCGCCGTTCCGAGATTGGCGCCGGCGTCGAGCTCGGCGAGAGGGTCGCCCTCGGTGTTTCCGACGACCCGGATCGTCGCGCGCAACCGCCGCTGTGGTGGACTCCAGCCGATCAGAGCCTGCTCATCTACGGACCGCCGCTTCGGACAGCTCGCGTTCTCGCGGGCGCGGCGATCGCAGCGATGCGATGCTCGTCACCCGCCGATCTGCACGTGTTCGCCATCACGGCGGAGGGGCGGGTGACTGAATGCCTGAGCGGGGCGCCGCACTCGGGAGGGGTCGTGGCGCCGTCCCACGCCCGTGCCGTCGCCCGCCTCCTACACCGGCTGGAGCTTCGTGACTCCTCCACGCCCGCGCTTGTGGCCATCGACGGGCTGGACACCGTTCTCGACGCGGTGACCGAAGAGGGCGCGCACGACCTGGTGGCGCGTCTCGGGAAACTGGTGTCCGACGGAGCGCGGCTCGGGGTGCGCATCGCTGCCACCGCGGCGGGGCCGAGAGCGATCCCGTCCCGGCTCGAGGCCGCGTTCTCGATCACGATCGCCTGTGACGGAATCGACGATCCGCTCCTGGGCGCTGCAGCTGCCGCGGGCCCTCTCGAGTCGTCGGTCGATCTCTCAACAGGGCTCGAGGTTTCCCTGATCGAGCCGACGTGGCAGGACCTCGAGGCGGTCGACCTCGGTCCGCTCCTCGGGATCGTCGGAGGCCCACGTCCGCTCGCGACGATCCCCCCCGTGCTGTGGCCGTGCACTCTCGACGCGGGAGTCGAGCATCGTGGGCACGAACTCCGAGTGCCGATCGGACTCGAGCTGAACACCGGCGACGCTGCCTCGCTCGCTCTGACCGAGGCGTCGCTCGTCATCGGGCGGCCTGGCACAGGACGAAGCGCGACGCTCGCAGCGATGGCCGAGGCGATCGAGGGGGTTCAGGCGTTCGGCGGCCCGATGGTCCGGTGGTGGGAGGCCGGGCGGTCCGCGATGTCCGACATCGGGCCGGGGCTGTGGCTGGTCGACGACGCCGAGTTGTTGGACGACGCCCTCGGGTCCGCGTTGCTCGAACGGGCGAGGGAGCCCGACACCTGGGTTGTCGCGGCCGCCCGCGGCGACTCGTTTCGACGAATCGGCTGGCTCCACGCCGCCCGAACCGGCGGGGTCGCGGCCTTGCTGCAACCAGGCCCTGGTGACATCGAAGCGTTCGGCGCCCCCGGCGGGCGCGCCCGTGGCGCATGGTCCGCCGGCCATGGCGTGACCGTGCACCACGGTGCGGTCACCGAGGTTCAGTTCGCTTGTGGGCGGCCCACCGACGTGGCGGGCCGCCCACAGCTCAAGCGACCTCGGACCGGTTGATGGCCGAGAGCAGCGCGTACATGCTGGCGGTGACGATGTTGGGGTGCACCCCGACGCCCCAGTGCACGCTCCTGTCGGCGGCCTCGATCTCCACGTAGGCCGCGGCGGTCGCATCGGCGCCGGCCCCCACAGCGTGCTCCTTGTAGTCGACCAGCGTGACGTTCACATCGCATTCGGCTTCGAGCGCGTGTTTGAACGCCGAGAGCGGGCCGTTGCCCGTCCCTCTCACGATCACCTGCTCACCGCTGCGCCGAAGGGCGGCCTCGATGGTCGAATCCGCCGAGGTCGAGGAGTCGAACGAGCTCTTGTGTCCCTCGTACGCGAACGGGACCGTCGTGTTGAGGTAGGTCTCGTCGAAGGTCTTTTTGATCGTCTCGGGAACGATCTCGCCGCCCTCGTCGGTGATCGACTGGATGACCCGGCTGAACTCGATCTGTAGCCGGCGGGGCAGGTCGAGCCCGAAGTTGTTCTTCATCACGTACGCGACGCCACCCTTGCCCGACTGGCTGTTGACGCGGATCACGTCCTGGTAGGTCCGACCCACGTGAGCCGGATCGATCGGCAGGTACGGCACTTCCCACACGTCGTAGTCGTCGTCGAGCGCCTCGAAGCCCTTCTTGATGGCGTCCTGGTGACTGCCACTGAACGCGGTGTAGACGAGATCGCCGCCATAGGGGTGCCGCGGGTGCACCGGCAGCTGATTGCAGTACTCGGTGGTCCTGCGAAGGCTGTCGATGTGGCTGATGTCGAGTTCGGGGTCGACGCCCAGGCCGAAGAGGTTCATCGCCAGGGTGATCACATCGACGTTGCCGGTGCGCTCGCCGTTTCCGAACAACGTGCCCTCGACGCGGTCGGCGCCGGCCATCACGCCGAACTCGGCCGCGGCGACCGCGCAGCCCCGGTCGTTGTGCGGGTGCAGCGACAGCACGACGGCGTCACGCAGAGGGATGTTGCGGTGGAAGTACTCGATGAGATCGCCGTACACGTGGGGTCCGGACATTTCGACCGTAGCCGGAAGGTTGAGGATGATCGGATCCTCGGGGGTGGCACCCCACTCCTGGGTCACCCGGCTGCAGATGTCGACGGCGAAGTCGATCTCGGTCCCGGTGAAGGATTCGGGCGAGTACTCGAACCGGATGTTCATGTCGCTCGACGCCGCTTCGCGCAGCTCGACGCACTGCCGCGTACCCGTGACCGCGATGTCGATGATGCCGTCGAGATCGAGTCCGTACACCACGCGCCGCTGGAGGGTCGACGTCGGGTTGTACAGGTGCACGATCGAGTTCTTGGCACCATCGATGGCTTCGTATGTGCGTTCGATCAGTTCGGGACGACTCTGGGTGAGGACCTGAATCCACACGTCGTCGGGGACGAGGTCGTCTTCGATCAGCATGCGGCAGAAGTCGAAGTCGGGGCCCGACGCCGACGGGAAGCCGACCTCGATCTCCTTGAAGCCCATCTCGACGAGGGCTTCGAACATCTGCTTCTTGCGCGGCACGTCCATGGGGTCGATGAGGGCCTGGTTGCCGTCGCGGAGGTCGACCGAGCACCAGAGGGGTGCCACCGAGATCGTCTGGTCCGGCCAGGTACGATCGCGGAGGTCGGGGTCGTACGGGTACGCCTGGTACTTGCCGTACGGCATCGGACTGGGTTGCTGTCGACTGATTCGTTTGACGTCGGCCATCGGTATTCCTCCAGTTGTGACGCCCGTTGTCGTGCCTTTTCACGTGGCGGATCGGGAGCCCCGGGGCACATCGAACCTTCGCCGAAAATCGAAAGAACCCCCTGGCCCGTCGGGCGCAGGAGGTTCGGCGAGGGCCGATATGTCGAGGCCCTCGCCTACACGAGAAGAAGCAGTCCGCGGAGCG
>CAZVUM010000058.1:14361-31566 GCA_964629575.1 uncultured Acidimicrobiales bacterium
CTAGTACCCGTCGGGGTTGGTGGATCGCCAGTGCCAGGCGTCGGCGCACATGTTGAGGATGCCGAGTTCGGTGGACCATCCGAGGAGGTCGCGGGCGAGGGAGGGGTCGGCGAGGGAGGTGGCGATGTCGCCCGGGCGGCGTTCGCGCATTTCGACCGGGATCGGCTCGCCCGAGGCTTCTCGGACGGCGTCGATGACGTCGAGCACCGAGTAGCCCTCGCCGGTGCCGAGGTTGATCGCCGAGTAGCTGTCGAGGCCGGCGGTGTTGCCCATGGCTTCCATGGCTTTGCGGTGGCCGGCGGCGAGGTCGACGACATGGATGTAGTCGCGCACCCCGGTGCCGTCGGGGGTGTCCCAGTCGTTGCCCCACACGGTGATGGCGTCCCACTTGCCCGTCGCGACTTCGAGCACGCGGGGCATCAAATTGTTGGGCGTCCCGTTGGGATCTTCGCCGATGCGGCCCGACGGATGAGCCCCGACCGGGTTGAAGTAGCGAAGCGACACCACCTGCCAGCCGTCCGCGGCTGAGCACTGGTCCGAGAGGATCTGTTCGATCTGCGCCTTGGTCTGTCCGTACGGGTTGGTGGGCTGGATGGGGTGGTCCTCGGTGAGGGGCAGAAACTGCGGGTCCCCGTAGACGGTCGCCGACGAGCTGAACACGAGGTTGCGGACCCCGGCGTGTTCCATCGCTCGGGTGAGCACGAGGGTTCCGGTGACGTTGTTGTCGTAGTACTCGAGCGGCTTCTGCATCGATTCGCCGACGGCCTTCAGGCCGGCACAGTGGATCACAACGTCGACGCGGTGGTTGGCGAATGCGTCGGAGAGAGCGGCTTCGTCACGGATGTCTGCTTTCGCGAACGCCGGCCGCTGGCCGCTGATCTCGTCGATTCTGTCGATGACGGCTTCGGAGCTGTTGGCGAGGTTGTCGAGAAGCACGACGTCGTAGCCGGCGTCGATGAGGTCCACGGCGACGTGGCTGCCGATGTATCCGGTGCCACCGGTGATCATCACGGTGGTGCGGGCATCGCTCATCTGGGGTCTCCCTCGTGGCGGGCGAGAAGGATGCGGTGCAGGTCCTCGCCGGGGTGATGGTGCCAGTTGCCCTCGGGGTCGAGGGTCCAGGCAGAGATGTCGGGGTCCATATACAGATCGACGATCTGCTCCAGTTCATTGAGGAGATGGTCGTCGTCGATCGGGGCGAGTGCCTCGACGCGCCCGTCGAGGTTGCGTGGCATGGCGTCCGCAGAGCCCATCAGGTATGTGCGGCCTCGGGATGCGCTGCCGAAGCGGAACAGCCTGCTGTGTTCGAGGAATCTGCCCACGACGCTGTGGACCGTGATGTTGTCGCTCAGGCCCGGCACCCCGGGCAGAAGGCAACAGATGCCCCGGATGATGAGGTCCACACGGCAGCCGCGCTGGCTGGCGTCGTACAGCGCGTCGATCACCCGGATGTCGACAAGGCTGTTCATCTTCATCACGACGTGACCGTCTGGGTGGTTGGCCTCGCTCTCGATCAGTGCGAGAAGCGTCGACCGAACACTGTGCGGGGCGACGACGAGCCGCCGGTAGTGGCTCTGGTCGCTGTAGCCGGTGAGCGCGTTGAAGAGGTCGGACACGTCGGCGGCGATGTCCTCGTCGGCCGTCAGCAGGCCGAAGTCCTCGTAGATGCGCGCTGTATCTGCGTTGTAGTTGCCGGTCCCGATGTGACTGTACCGACGGATCCGGTCGCGCTCCTGGCGCACGACCAGCGCCGTCTTGCAATGCGTCTTGAGGCCCACCACCCCATAGGCGACGTGGACGCCCGCCTGCTCGAGGATGCGCGCCCATTCGATGTTCGCTTCTTCGTCGAATCGCGCCTTGATCTCCACCACCACCACGACCTGCTTGCCCGCAGCGGCGGCGCTGAGGAGCGAGTTGACGATCTGGGTGCGCTCGGAGGTGCGATACATCGTCACCTTGATCGCGAGCACGTCGGGGTCGTGTGCTGCCTGCCGAAGGAACTCGCCGACGCTGTCGGTGAACGACTCGTAGGGGTGGTGGAGCAGAACATCGGTCTCGCGGAGCGTCGCGAAGATGTCGCCGCCGAGTGCCGTGGCGGGCCGGAGCTCGGCCGGAACCCCAGGACTGTGGGACTCGAACTTGAGGTCGTGTCGATCGGCGCCGTACAGCGTCCACAGTCCCGTAAGGTCGAGCGGCGCTTCGGTGACGAAGACGTCGTCGTCGGCCACGACGAGTTCCCTCGTCAGGAGCCCGAGCGCCTCCTCGGAGAGATCGGCGGCAACCTCGAGGCGGACCGGTTCGCCGAAACGTCGGCGGGCGAGCTCGTTCTCGATGTGTTGGAGAAGGTCGTCGGACTCGTCGTCGGACACGTCGATGTCGGCGTTGCGCGTCACTCGGAACATGCTGTGGCTGAGAACCTCGACGCCAGGAAACAGCTCGTCGAGATGGTCGGCGATGACCGACTCGAGGGCGATGTACCGCGAGCCGTCTGGGAGCCGGAGGAACCGCGGGAGGATCGGCGGCACCTTGATCCGCGCGAACGACGGTCCGCGGGAGTCGCGGCGGACGAACACGGCGAGGTTGAGCGAGAGGTCCGAGATGTAGGGAAACGGATGGGCCGGGTCCACGGCGAGCGGCGTCAGCACTGGGAAGACGGCGCTGCGGAACTGGTTTGCGACCCATTCCCTCTCGTGGGGGTGGAGATCGCGAGGTTCGACCAGCTCGAGCCCCGACGCGGCGAGTAGCGGAACGATCTCACCGTTGAAGAGTTGGGCGACGTCGCTGTACTGCTTCTGGGTCTCGTCTCGAACGGCCCGCAGTTGCTCGGATGCGGTCAGCCCGTCGGGTGAGCGGTCCTGCACCCCGGCCTCGACCTGAACGTGCAGACCCGCCACCCGCACCTGGAAGAACTCGTCGAGGTTCGACGCGTGGATTGCAAGGAACTTCACCCGCTCGAGCAGCGGCAGGTTGGCGTCTTCGCACAGCGCGAGGACGCGCTGGTTGAAGGCCAGCCAGCTCAGCTCGCGATTGAGATAGCGCGGATGTTCGGGCACGTCTGTTCAGCCGTCGTCAGGACACAGCTCTCGATCGAAACTACTGGTCCGAAACGGCCTGTCGGCCCCGCCGTCGGCCGCGTGAGGTGAACAGTGCGCGAACAGCCGACGCTGCGCTGCCTCAGGCGGCGCGCTGGAGTCGACTTCGGAGCTGGTGCATCGCCGCGTCGCGTACACCCGCTGTGCTGACGATCGCGCGATCGGCGCCCAGCGACATGATCGCCTGCCGGAGCACCGCGGCGGCGAGCGGGAAGGTTGCGGCGCGACGTGGTTTCATCCCGGGCACCGCGAGGCGGGCGTTGCGTGGAAGGTCCGACAACCTGCTGATGACGTGTCCGAGGTCGGTTGAGTCGATGACGAGTCCGTGCACCGTGTCGGGAACCTGGCCGCGGCGTCCGGTGTGGACCACCTGGGCGAGGGCGCGTGCTGCGCCGCCGACGAGCACGACAGGTTCGGCTTCAGCGCCGAGGGTGCGGGCGAGGGGCTGGAGCTCGCCCGCGATGTGGTGCTCGAGCCGAATGCGATTGGCGGTGGGGAGGAGGTCGCCGTCGAGGGCCCGTGGCGCGAGGAGCTCGACGCCGAGCTGAAAAGAGAAGTGGTGTTCGGGTCTCGCCACGGCGGCTCCCGACGCGATCCCGAGACTGCCTCCGCCGAGGTCGACCATCGTGAAACGGTCGAGGTCGGGGAGAGCAGCAGCGCAGGCGTGGAACGCCAGGGAGGTTTCCTCGGCGGCGGGAAGAATGTGGACTGGGTGACCGATCGCGTCGGCGATGTGCTCGGCCGCCGCCGCGCCGTTGGAGGCCAAGCGGAACACCTCGGTCGCGATGATCGCAATGTGCTCGCACTCGTGGTTGTGCGCGGCGCTCAGCAGTTCGCGGGTCGTGAGAGTGGCCGTGCCGAGGTCGGCGCGGGTCAGTGAACCGAAGGTGCTGACGGAGCGTGCGAGCCCGAGATGGTGGCTACGTGTGGCGATCGGTCCTGCGTGGTCGGCGACGACGAGTCGAAAACTATTGCTCCCCAGCTCGATCAGCCCGCCTCGCATACCGCTGAGAGTAGAAAAACACGCCCGTGCTGCGAGGGATACCCGCGCCCGCTTCCCTTGGGTCGGGGCCTACGCCAGCTCGAGCGTGAAGTCGGGCGTGATGTCGACTTCACGCCCGATGTGTTCGCTGGTGATCATCGCCTCCACGAGCTCGTCGTCTCGGCTGTTGGCCCACTGCCGACCGTTGGGTGTGGTCACCGCGGCCAGCGCGACCTCAGGTCCCTCCGCGCCGTGCATGACCGTGTACGCCTCGATGGTGGCGCGACCCGTGTAGTCCGCGTCCAGCTCTGTGGTGGGGAACTCGTCGATCCGCTCCTGGCAGTCTTGGTGTCGGAAGCCCTGCGCCGGCGGTGTCGTCGAGTAGATCCCGAAGGCGTGCTTGGTGACGTAGCCGCCGTTGGCCGAGCACAGCCCCACCGCTCCCGGTTCCTCGCGAAGCCGACCGGCCATTGTGGCGATCGAGTGGGTCACATAGTTGTTGAGCGGACCGCCGGCGAACGTCAGGCCGCCGGTGAGGGTCAACTGGCGATCGAGCCCGAGGCCCAGTTCGGTCGCACCGATCTGCACCGCCGAGGGGAAACAGCTGTAGAGGTCGACGTGGTCGAGCTCGTCTGGGCCGGCCCCGGCGAGCTCCATCACCCGACCTCCCGCTACCCGAATCGCGGGGGAGGTGTGGAGCGGACCGCGGTGAGACACGTAGTTGGTGTCGCGCCCGTCGGTCCCCGCCTGTGGGAACAGCCAGCGATCCTTCGGTACACCGGCGGATTCGGCGGCTTCGGCCGAGCACACGATGAGGCCGGCGGCCTGATCGAGATCCCAGTTGGAGTTCATGGCCTTCGTGTAGGGGAAGCCGACCATGCGGTTGCCGTTCTCCGGCGAACGAATCTCCGCGGCTGTCATCGGATTCCGCACCCAGGCGTAGGGGTTCGCGACCGCTGCGG
Source organism: uncultured Acidimicrobiales bacterium (assembly GCA_964629575.1). Classification (GTDB taxonomy): domain Bacteria; phylum Actinomycetota; class Acidimicrobiia; order Acidimicrobiales; family Poriferisodalaceae; genus JAYPWI01. Next base: position 19,398 of record CAZVUM010000058.1, read on the forward strand.
CGTTGAACGTCTCCCAGAGCCGGCTCACCCGATCGCGGTGGTCGTCGATCGATTCGCCGCGCGAGGCGCGGAACGCCGACTCGAAGAGCGGATAGAAGTTGATCGGCATCGCCAGCCCACGCGCCGTTTCGACGTCGTGGCTCATGGTGACGTCGACCCCGAGCTGCTCGTCGGGCTCGGTCGCCTCCTGCTCGGTGTAGGGGATGCGTTCGCCGGCCCGTCGCGCCCGGCGACGGCTCCAGATCCCTTCGGCGCCCACGATCATCACAACGGACGCGTCGCCGGCCAGGATGCGCAGGCACGCCTTGTTGACGAGTGACTGCGGGGTGTTGCCCCCGTCGGTGGAGAGCCCGGTTGCGCTCTGGTTGCCGAATTCGTCGCGGAGAATCGCGGCGGGATCCGGGTACGGCCAGGCGCCTTTCACCACCCACGTGTGCGACGCGCGGTCCAGGAGCGAGCGTGCGCCAGCGTCGTCAGCCGCGGCGAGAAGCGCCTCGCGCATCATGGCCACGGGCTCGATTGCGTCCGTCGGGTTCTCGGGCCGCTGGATGAACTGGCCTGCGCCGACGAGGACGGGGGTGCGGGGGTCGACGTTCATCGCAGCACCAGCTCCGCGACGGTGTTGAGCAGCTGTGGGGGACCGGACACCTGCATGGTGGTGACCACGGTGTCGTCCCATCGCTTCAGGTCGTCGGCGATTTTGTCGAGTGGGCCGACCAGGGCCACCTCTTCGACCAGGGAGAGAGGAATGGCGGCCGCGGCTTCATTCTTCTGGCCGGTGAGGTAGAGCTCCTGCACCCTGTCGGCCACGTCCTGATAGCCCATGCGGCAGAACACGTCGTAGTGGAAGTTGGCGCCCTTGGCTCCCATGCCGCCCATGTAGAGGGCCAGCATCGGGCGAACCCGATCGGCGGCCGACTCGGCGTCGGTGCCCGGCACGATGCTCACGGGGCAGACGACCTCGAAGTCGGCGTCGTCGGGGATGCGCCCGTCGGCACCGATCAGCGGCTTGCCCGCCGCCCCGAAACCACTGTTGAGGGCGTCGACGTAGAACTGGTTGTCCTTGGGAGCGAAGAAGAGGGGCAACCAGCCATCGCAGATCTCACCGGCCAAGGCCACGTTCTTGGGGCCCTCGGCTCCGAGGTAGGTCGGGATGTGCGTCCGGAGCGGGTGAACCGTCGACTTGAGAGGCTTCCCGAGTTCGAGACCGCCCGGAAACGGCATCTGATAGTGGTCGCCGACGAACGAGACCGGCTTCTCGCGCTCGCAGATCTCGCGGATGATCTGCACGTACTCACGCGTTCGGGCGAGCGGCTTGTTGTAGGCCTCGCCGTACCAGCCCTCCACCACCTGCGGGCCGCTGACGCCGAGACCGAGGATGAAGCGACCGCCGCTCAGATGATCCATCGTGATGGCGGCCATCGCGGTTGCCGCTGGGGTCCGCGCCGAGAGCTGCACGATGCCGGTGCCGAGCTGGATCGACGACGTTTGGCTTCCCCACCACGCCAGCGGGGTGAGCGCATCCGAGCCGTAGGCCTCGGCGGTCCAGAACGAGTGGAACCCGAGTTCCTCGGCCTGAAGGAGCATCTCCTGGGCGCCGTCCGGTGGTCCCGCCGACCAGTAGCCGGCCCCTGTCGCGAGCTTCATGCGTCACTCCTTCGTCGCGTGGTGCGTCCACGTTGTGGCGCCGTGCAGCTTGCCACCTCGTCCCGCTCCGCGCAGGTGCGGGCGCGGGGTGCCCGAACTCAGTTCAGCGACGGGTCAGAGGTCGCCGGCGGCTGGAGATGTCGGTCACAGAGCACGGGGATTCGCGCGTCGCCGGGGCGCGGCGTCGTGCCCGACGCAGGAACGGGGCGATCTCGTGGGTGGTGAGATCGATCACGCCATGCCCATCGTCGTCGCCGTCGGCTCTCGCCTCACGGCGGCGCGCGGAGCGACTCGTCGGTTCTCGCCTCGTTCGAATCAGAACCAGCAAGAGCACGACGAGGTGAAGGGCCAACGCGAGCATCGCGATCCCGGAGTTCCACCGGAACAGCAACACGTACGCCGCGACGTAGGCGCCGATGACCGCGAGAAAGCCACTCGCCAATGCGGCGTCGCGAGCTCCTGCTGCCACGTCTGCTCTCATGCCAGGCTCCGAGGAGCCCCAGCTCTGCCCGAACTCGACGGTACCGCCCCTGTGCGCGCCGCAAAAGCAGGGGAAGCAGCGAAAGGGCGGCAAAAGGGTGCGGACCCACCTCGGCGGTACGCTGCCCGGTCGTGACCTCGCCCGAGATCGTCGCCGAAGAAGCCGCCCGCCGGCGGACCTTCGCCATCATCAGCCACCCCGACGCGGGCAAGACGACGCTCACCGAGAAGTTCCTCCTCTACTCGGGCTCGATCGCCGAGGCCGGGTCGGTCAAGGCGCGTTCGGGCCGGCGGTCAGCGACATCGGACTGGATGGATCTCGAGCAGCAGCGCGGGATCTCGATCACCTCTACCGCCCTCCAGTTCGACTACCGCGACCACGTACTCAACCTGCTGGACACGCCCGGCCACCGCGACTTCAGCGAGGACACCTATCGGGTCCTGGCTGCCACCGATGCCGCTGTGATGGTGCTCGACGGTTCGAAGGGCATCGAGCCTCAGACGCTGAAGCTTTTCGAGGTGTGCCGCCAGCGTGAGGTGCCGATCCTGACCTTCGTCAACAAGTGCGACCGACCCGGTCGCCCGCCGCTCGAGCTTCTCGACGAGATCGAGCGGATGTTGCAGCTGCTGCCAACTCCCCTCTCGTGGCCTGTGGGCGTGCCCGGTGACCTCCGGGGGATCGTGGACCGTTCGGCCGAGACGTTCGTTCGCTACGACCGAACCGCTCACGGCGCGACCGAAGCGCCCGAGGAGCTCGTGGAGCTGGATGCGATCGACTCGTCGATCCCCGGGTGGGACGAGGCCAGCGAGGAACTCGAGCTGCTCGACGCCGTCGGCGCTGCGGAGGTGGACCTCAAGGGGTTCCTCGCCGGGGAGGTCACCCCTGTCTTCTTCGGCTCGGCGCTCACCAACTTCGGTGTCAGGCTCCTGCTCGAATCGGTCGTCGATCTCTCACCCCCGCCCGGCCCGCGGATCGACGCCGGGGGCGCCCCGCGGCCGCTCGACGCCGACTTCTCCGCGTTCGCCTTCAAGGTCCAGGCCAATACCGACAAGGCCCATCGGGACCGCATCGCCTATGTGCGCGTGTGCTCTGGCCACTTCGAGCGGGGCATGTCGGTCACCCAGGCTCGTACGGGCAAGCCGTTCGCGACCAAGTACGCACACACCATGTTCGGGTCCGACCGCTCGACGGTCGACGAGGCATGGCCCGGCGATGTCGTCGCCCTGGTGAACGCCACCGACGTGCGCGTCGGCGACACCCTCTACGACGGGAGCGCGGTGGAGTTCCCCGGGATCCCGGCGTTCGCCCCGGAGATCTTCCGTCGCATCCGCGTCACCGACACCTCGCGCTTCAAGCAGTTTCGGCGAGGGCTCGTGCAGCTCGACGAGGAGGGCGTGATCCAGGTGCTGCGCGACGACGATGTCGGCGACGTCGAACCGATCCTCGCAGCCGTCGGCGTGATGCAGTTCGAGGTCGCGGTCCACCGCCTCGAGAACGAATTCGGCGCGCCGGTCGCGCTGACCAACTCGCCGTTCTCGGTCTGCCGGCGAACCGATGAGGAGTCGGCCGCCGAGCTACGCCGCCTGCCAGGAGCGACGGTGCTTCGGCGAAGCGACGGCGCACTGCTCGCCCTCTTCGAGAACGAGTTCTACCTCCAGCGCATCCAGAACGAGAAGGACCACCTCGCCCTCGAGCGAGTGCTCGCCGAGCAGGAGTGGCTCGGCGACGGCCGGTCCTGACCTCGCCGCCCTGGGCGGAAGCCGCCCGGTCGAGATGCTCAGACGGGCAGCTGGTCGGGCATCAACGGGCTGCGGCCGATCCGGTAGCTGGCGAGGATCTTCTCGTCGCACTGGCGGCAGAGATACACGACCTGGGTGGCCACGATCGACAGCTGGCTGCCGCGCGACTTCTCGATGATCGCTTTGATCGCGCCCTCCATGTCGTCGCCATCACACCTGTCGCAGCTGGGGATGGCCTCGGGGTCGCGATCCCACTCTTGGGCGCACGCTTCACAGGTGATGTGGATCAGGTCGCCCTGGCGTTCGCCGAGGAGCTGCTCGTCCTCACCGCAGGCCGGACACTGGAGTTCGTCCACGCAGATCACCGTACCGTCACCCCGCACGGTGACCGCTAGCGTCATCGCCGGAGCTCGCGGTGCCTTCATCAGTCGACCACTACGCCATCCTCGCCGTGGCGCCCGACGCCGACCAGGCCACGATCCGTGCCGCATGGATCCGCGCGGCTCGCGCATCGCATCCCGACGGTCGTGGCGATCGATCAGAGAGCGAGCGAGCGGCCGACGAGCGACGCATCCGGGCCGTCAACGAGGCATGGCGGGTCCTCGGCGATGTCGAGCTCCGCGAGGAGTACGACAGATCACGACGGAAGGCCGAGGTCGCGCACGTTGCACCCGCCGAGGGTCCCGCCGACTTCGTGGTGGGTGTCGATGAGGGTGGGGGAGGGATCGTCGTTCCCAACGAGGGCGTCGCGACTCTGCTGCGGTCGCTCCCGTGGCTGGTCGTCGGAGCGATCGGCATCGGGATCTTCGTCTTCACCGCCTTTGCCGCCAGCAACGACGAGCCGACGAACTCGATCAACGAGCCCGAGTGCGTTCGGATCCGAGACGACGGCACGGTTCGGCCCGTTCCCTGCAGCTGGGACAACGACGGTGTGATCGACCAGTTCGTTCCGCCCGACAGCGACGAACCGTGTCGCCACGAGCACGCCGAGCTTCATGACGCCTTGGCGCACAACGCGCGCGTGTGTCTCGTGCCGCTCGAGCTCTACGACTGAGCGGAGCCGGCGCCCGGCCGATTGCTGAGCCGCTCGATCGCCGGTTCGAGCTCGCCCCATCCGACCGTGAGGGCGTCGGGGTGGGTCCGCAGTGTCGCCAGCGCTGCCTCGCGAAGGAGGCCCGCGAGGTCGGCGAAGCTCAGCCCTTCGGCGCGGGCGGCCAGCTCGTCGAGGTCGACGTCGTCGGCCAGCGGCACGTCGGTGAGCCCGAGCATCGCTCGGCGCGCCGCAGGTCCGGGGAGGCCCAGCTCGATGTGGGTCTCGAAGCGACCCGAGCGCAGCAGAGCGGGATCGATGAGGTCGGGCCGGTTGGTGGCGGCGATCACGGCGATCTGGCCGCGGTCGGCGACGCCGTCCAGCTCCGTGAGCAGCGCCGCCACTACCGAGTCGCTGACCGACGTGGAGGAGCGGCCACGCACGGGCGCGAGCGCATCGAACTCGTCGAAGAACATGATCGCCGGGGCCCCCGCCCGCGCCCGAGCAAAGAGCTCCCGGACGCCCCGCTCGGACTCACCGACGTACTTGTCGAGGAGTTCGGCGCCCTTGATGGAGAAGAACGCGGCACCAGCTTCGTGGGCGAGCGCTTTCACGACGAAGGTCTTGCCCGTGCCCGGCGGACCGTGGAGGAGGATTCCCTTGGGCGGTTCGATGCCGAGACGCTCGAAACGTTCGGGTTCGCTGACCGGCCAGATCACCGCCTCCGTCAAGCGCTGTTTGACGTCGTCGAGGTTGGCGACCCGGTCGAACCCGAACGACGTCATCTCGCCGACCGGGACGGATCCCAGCGACGGGGTCACGCCCTGCACTGCATGGACCAGAGTCTCTGTCGTTGCGGTACCGCCACCGAGCGCCAGCTCAGCGCTCGCCTGAACGACGGCGGCGAGGATGTCGACTCCCGAAAAGCCGGCAGTCACTGCGGCGAGCTTGTCGAGGTCGACCTCGGCGTTGGGGACCGCGGCGAGCGCTGCTTCGAATAGCGAGCGGCGGCGTCCGAGGTCGGGTGGCGGGATCGTGATCGCCCGGGGGAGCAGCGGGCTCCCAATGATGGATGCGTGCAGGTCGCCGATGGAGGCGGCTCCGAGGACGCACGCCAGCCGGGGCGTCGAGGCCACGGTGTCGAGAAACCACCGGAGGATCGCGAGGCTCTGGCTGCGGAAGGTGTTCAGAGCGTCGTCGCCGGTGACCGCCTCGAGTGGGTCGACGAGGATCACGGTCGGGCCAGTGGAGTTGTTGACGGCGGCGCTGAGCCGGTCCAGCAACGATTCGGCCTTGAACACCAGCGTGACGTCGATCTCGACCACCTGGACGCCGACCCGACGCGCTGCGGCTCGAACGAGCTCGCCTTTTCCGCACCCGCTGGGTCCGGCCACGAGGACCCCGGCGACCTCGGGAAGGTTCCACGCCGTGGCGAGGTCGCGTTCGCCGGCGAGGAGTGCGAACCAGCCGGCGAGGAGGTCGAGCTCGTTCTCGAGACCGGCGAGCAGAGCGTCGGTCCGGCTGAGCGTCGGCGGGCCGGGCGGGGTGCCGTGTGGACCGGGTGCGTCGTTGGCGGGACGTTGGCCAGCGTCCTCGGCGGTGACGATTCGGGTCTGGCTGCCGATGATTCCAGCCCCACGAGGGACGACGTCGACAACATCGAGGGTGATGCTTTGCCCGGCATCGCTTCCGTAGCCAGGATCGATCGTGATGAGGTCGCCTCGGGTGACCGGCCGACCATTGAGCGCACCGATCAGGGTTCTGCCATCTGTCGGGATCTGGGCGAGGACGAGCGTTTCGGCGGGAGCGAGAACGGCACGTCCGACCTCGACTCCGGTCCCGGCCGACAGGCCCGCGTTGCTAAGGACGTGGGTCGGCACGACGAGATCCGACGGGGAGCGCATCTCGTCGGGTCGGACGAAGACGTGGGTCCGGCCGAGGGCGACCACGCCGCCCCCCGGAAGGCCGATCGCCCGCAGGAGCGTGGCGTCGGCGTGCGCTTCGGGGCCGTGCCCCTCTCGCAGAACGAACTTCATGGACGAGCCCGAGCGTACCGGCGCGGTGTCACGGGCTGGCTCAGAGGTTCAGGGTGGCGTTGGCGACTTCGACGGCGAAGGTCCCGCACCACACCAGCACCGTCCATTCCCCTTCGAGGGTGAGCGCGGGGTCGACGCTGTAGTTCTGGTTGCCTCGCTCGGCGGTGAGGGGCGCGATCTGGATGGAATCTCCCAGGTCTCGGCGGTCGCTCCCAGGAACGAGGTACACGACGAGCTTGGGGCCCGAGCCGATGTCGACCTGTTCGAAACGGAGAAGTCGGCTGCCGTCGGGGAGATCCCACAGCGACGCCGTGCCGCTTCCCCGGTGGCCGGTCAGCCCCTGGAATCCGCCACGCGCCAGCAGGACCGGTTCCGCAACAGTGGTGGTCGGTGGGAGAGTCGGCGCGGGGGTCTGCGCTGGCGGCGTCGATGCGGGTGCGGTCGACGATGGCGCCGCGGCGACCGTTGTCGGCGTGCCGGCGGGGTCGGATTCCGCCGAGTCTGAGCGCGCCACTTCTGGCGCGCTGGCACTCGGCGGATCGGGGGCCTGTGTATCGGTGGACGATTGGAGGGCGGCGACCACGGGGAAGGCTTCGTCAGCCGTCCGGGCGGGGCGAAGGTACGGCCACAGCAGCGTGGCCAAGACGACAGCGACCGGCAGCCACGCCGCGACGGCCGCACGCCGTCGGTGACGGACCAGGCGCCGCATCACGACGACCCACAGCGCCAGCACCACGAGCAGCCCCAGCACACGGAGCGCAGTGCCCGCGTCGCTGAAGGTCCCTGTGAAGATCTCTGGCGCGACGACGGCGAGCAGCGCGATGGCCGCGCCGACAGCAGCCACCCCGAGTCCCTTGCGCGCCCCCTCGTTCACGGAGGTGACGGTACCCCGCTGACCTGCACAAACGCGGTCGGGTCGCCTCCGCTCGCTTCAGTCTGAGCGGTCGGCGAGAACGATGCCCTTGTCGAGGAGTTCGGCGATCTGTTCGGGCGTGACGCCCGCCTCCGCGAGAACGGCAGCGGTGTGCTCGCCGTGGTTCGGGGCCCGCCCGCGCACCCCGAACTCCGAGCCGTCGAGGTGGAGTGGCGCGCTCACCGTTCGGAAGGGCCGGTCGAGCCCGTCGACGTCGCTGAACGCGCCGAGTTCGGCGGCCTGCGGGTCGCCCACCACTTCGGTCAGGTCCTGGATCGGGCCCCACACGAGACCGGCCGCGTCGCACCTCTCGGCCCAGGTGGCGCGATCCGCCGTCGCGATGGCCTCGTCGCACATCGTGATGAGCTCCGGCGCGTTCTCGGCGCGGGCCTCGGTGGTGGCGAAGCGCTCGTCCGTCTGCCACTCGGCGTGTCCCAGCACCTCGCAGAAGGCGGGCCACTTGGACTCGCCGGGCATACAGAAGTTGATCCACCGGTCGTCAGCACAGCGGAAGCGGGTGACGAGCGGGCTCGGCGTTTCGATCCGCATGCGCGGCGCGGGCATTTCGCCGGTCGCGAGGCCCACCGAGATGTCGGAGCCAAGGGTCCAGATCGCGATCTGCATCAGTGCCACTTCGACGACCTGGCCCTCGCCGGTGAGATCGCGTTCGCGCAGGGCGAGCAGGATCGACGACAGCAGTGCCAACGCCGTGGTGTGGTCGCCCTGTCCGGCCCGTCCACCGGGCGGGGAGCCGGGTTCGCCCATGATGTCGAGCACACCGCCACGGGAGAAGAAAGCCGTGTGATCGAAGGCCAGCCGATCCTGATCGAGGCCGGTGCTGCCGTAGCCGGTGATCGTGGCGTGGATCAGTTCAGGGTGCTCGGCGCGGAGGTCAGCAGGCCGCAGCCGGTACCGCTCTTGCCGCTCGGCGGTGAAGTTGGTGAGGAAGACGTCGCAGGTGGCGGCGATGGCGTGCGCGGCCTCGATGCCGGCTTCGGTCGTGAGGTCGATCGCGACGCCCCGCTTGCCGCGGTTGTCGAGTTGCCACCATGGGTCGGGCCCCTCTTCGACGCCGATCATTCCGCGCAGCAGGTCGCCCTGTGGTGGTTCGAGCTTGATGACATCGGCCCCGAAGTCGGCCATCAGCGCGGCGGTCGAAGGACCGGCGATCATCCCGGCTGCGTCGAGGACGCGCACACCGGCGAGCGGACCGCCGGGGTGGCTCATGCGCGTTCTCGAAGAATCAACCGCAGCCCGAGGTTGCGCTCCGGCGGGATCTCGTAGACCCCGTCGCCGAGCGGGCGGGCGTCTGGCACCGTCGCCGGTTCTTCGACCGAGAACGCCGCATGGTGGAGACGCCCAGCTCGATCGCCGAGCCAGTGGGCCAGTTCGGGATCGGACGGCTGGACGAGGCGAAGGGTCCACCCAGCGGAGACGAGGTCGACGTAGGCGCCCGTGTCGTCCTTACCTTCGTCGATCGCATCCATCGCGAGTGCGTTGGCGAAGAGGTCGGTCGCGCTTGCGAGATCCGAGACCAGGTGGAAGCACCGGTCGAGACGAGGAAGCTCCGCGCGACCTGATGGAGGCAGGGGAGTGGCGTCGATCCATCCGTCGCCGTCCGACCCCGGGCGCGCGAGCTGGATCACGATGCCGTGGCTCTGCTTGGGATGCAGGAACGCCTCCATCCAGTCGGGGTTCTCTGAGTTCTCTCCCACGACGTCGTACCCGGCAGACCGCACGCGGTCGAGCGCCTCGGCGAAGTCGGGCACCTTGAACGTGTAGTGGTGCGGTCCGGGGCCGTTGCGGTGGAGGAAGCGTCGGAGGAAGTCGCTTCCCTCCCCGGGGATCGCCTCGAGGATCTCGACCTTGGTGCCGGCTTCGAACTCGACTTGGCAGAAGTAGAAGGCGTCGCCGGCGTCGCTCGATTCGTCGTTGTCAGGCCCGCCGAGCCACTTGCCGCCGAGGTGGTAGCCGTAGCGGATCAGGTTGTCCCAGGCGTAGTGCGAAACCACCGCCAGGTGGTCCATGGTGATGCGGTCGACTGCCACGTGGTCAGGCCTGCCCGTACAGGTCTCGGAGTTCGCGCTTGAGCACCTTGCCGGTCGCGTTGTGGGGGATTTCGTCGATGAATACGACCGATTGCGGCACCTTGTACCTGGCCAGGTTCTCGCGGCAGTGGTTGATGATCTCGGTGTCGGAGATGGACTCGCCGTCCTTCAGCACGACGATCGCGCGACCGACTTCGACCCACTTCTCGTCGGGAACGCCGATCACGGAGACCTCGCCGATCTGGGGGAGCTGGTAGATCACCGACTCCACCTCGGCGGGGTACACGTTCTCGCCGCCTGAGATGTACATGTCTTTCCAGCGATCGACGATGTAGTAGAAGCCGTCGGCATCTCGGCGGGCCGCGTCGCCGGTCTTCAGCCAGCCGTCCTCGAATGAGTCGGCGTTGGCATCTGGTCGGTTCCAGTAGCCGGGCGTGATGTTGGGGCCCCTGCACCACAGCTCGCCGTTCTCGTCCACGTCCGCCTCGCGGCCGTCCTCGGTGACGATCCGAACCTGCGTGTGGAGGGCCGGCAGGCCCGCTGAGCCGATCTTGGCCCGGGTCGCCTCCCTCGGGAGAGCGAGGACCAGCGGGCTGGTCTCGGTCATGCCGTAGGCCTGCTGGAGCGGCATGCCCTTCTCGGCGTACGCCTCGATGAGCGGCACCGGCGTCGGGCTGCCGCCGACTGCAGGAGCGACGACGGTTGGAAAGCCGGCATCGGCGAACGCCGGCACCTGGCTCATGAACAGCCAGTTCGCCGGGACGCCGATGGTGTGGCTGACCGCGATCTCGGGGTCGGTGAGCAGGCGCAGCGCTTCGGCCGGGTCGAACGTCTTCATCACCAAGTTCGTGCCCCCGAAGTGGAAGGCCGGGTTGGCGAACACGTTGAGACCGCCGGTGTGGAAGAGCGGGAGGAACGCGAGGTTCACCATGTCCTCGGAGATCGCGTAGAACTCGACGCAGTTGACGGCGTTCCACAGCGTCATGCCCTGGGTGATCACCGCTCCCTTGGGATGGCCGGTCGTGCCCGACGTGTACATGATCGTGAGGGTGTCGTCGTGCGTGCAGTCGACCGCTGCTGCCAGTGGTTCGTGGCTGGCGAGAATCTCTTCATAGGCCGCGGCCTCCGCCGAACCGCTGGGGCTCCAGGTGATCCGGTGACGGATCGAGCAGATCTCGGCCAGCTTCGTCGCGTTGTCGGCGAAGGGATCATCGTGGATCATCACCTCGGGGCCCGCGTCGCCCACGATGTACTCGAGCTCGGGGATCGTGAGCCGCCAGTTGAGCGGGACGAACACCGCCCCGAGCTTCCAGCAGGCGAACTCGACCTCGAAGAAGTTGGTGTCGTTCTCGGCCAGCACCGCCACCCGGTCGCCTGTTCCGATCCCGAATTCGTCACGCAGCGCGGTCGCGAGGCGGCTGGTTCGGTCGTTCATCTCGCCGTAGGTGAATCGGCGATCGCTCGCGAGGTCGTGCATGGCCAGCTTGTCGCCGCGGATCTCGGCGTGATGCGCGATCCAGTCGAAAGAAGGGGTGCTCATGGCTGAGAAAGTTAGCCGAGGGGCGAATCACGCTTCAGGCTCGCATCTTTGGCGGTGGGAGCATGAAAATCGCTGAAATCAGCGACAAACCTGAACATTCATGCCGTTTCGCGTGGAAACGAAATCTCAGCTGTGCTACTGTTCTGTTCCACGTCGCCTCGGGCGGCGTTCTTTCGTTTTCAGGGTCGGGTGTCCCGGCCGGGTTGGGGCCACGTGTCGTTTCGAGTCCGCGGGATGGACCACATCGTCCTGAACGTCTCGGATGGCGAGCGATCGCTTACCTGGTACCGCGACCGGCTGGGGCTCGAAGTGCTGCGTGCTGACGCCTGGCGCGAAGGCAAGGTGCCGTTCGTGTCGCTCCGGGTCAGCGACACCTGCATCATCGACCTGTTCGAGATCGAGCGCACCGGTGAGAACGTCAACCACGTCGCGCTGTGGGTGGAAGGCGACGTCGGGGAGATCCTCGCCCACGACGACGTCGAGATCGCCCGCGAGCCCAAGCGCCTCTTCGGCGCCCAAGGCCACGGCCCCTCGGTGTCCGTGTACGACCCCGACCGAAACATGATCGAACTCAAGTCCTACTAGCCGTTCTGCGAGCTCGTGGCGCGGCTGCAGTGTCACTGGAAGCTGGCAGAAGGGGAGTGGGACCTCGGTGGGGGTCGCGCTATCGTGGCCGACCTCGGGCGATTGGCTCAGTTGGTTAGAGCGCTGCCTTCACACGGCAGAGGTCACTGG
>CAZVUM010000059.1:0-1082 GCA_964629575.1 uncultured Acidimicrobiales bacterium
AACCACGAGGTGTTCGGCTATTTCGCCGACCGCTACGGGTTCGAGGTCGTGGGCACGATCATTCCGGGCGGCTCGACCGCCGACGCTGGGAGCGCGGCTGCCCTCGTCGAACTCGCCGAGATCATCGAGCACGAGGGTGTGCCCGCCATCTTCGCCGACACCTCATCGTCGGATGAGCTGGCCCAAACCCTCGCCGCCGAAGTCGGCGATGTGGCTGTTGTCGAGCTCTATTCGGAGTCGCTCGGATCCGCCGATTCGGACGGTGCGAGCTACGTTGCCATGGTGCGCACCAACGCCGAGCGGATTCTGGGAGCCCTCCGGGGCTAGGCCGTCGACCCGATGGAATTCGTCACCGAGGCGTTCGAGCCCGCATTCATGCAGCGGGCGCTCATCGGGAGCTTGGTCGCCGTCGTCGCGACGTCTCTCGTGGGCACGTGGGTGGTCCTCCGCGGTCTCGCATTCCTGGGTGATGCCCTCGCCCACGGTGTGATTCCCGGAATCGCACTGGCCGTGCTGTGGGGATTCAGCCCGGTGATCGGCGCTTTCCTCGCTGCCTTGCTGATGAGCGGGCTCGTCACCGTGGTGTCCAACCGAACCCTCGTGCGCGAGGACACGGCCATCGGTCTGCTCTTCGTCGGAATGCTGGCGCTCGGGATCGTGATCGTCTCGCGGGCGCGGTCCTTCACCACCGAGGTCACCGCGCTGCTCTTCGGCGACGTCCTCGGGGTCACCACGGCCGACATCCGAACGCAGGTCATCGCGACCGTCGTCGTGGCGCTGACGACAGTCGTGCTCTACCGGCCATTCCTGGCGCTGACGTTCAACCGTGAGAAGGCCCAGACGCTCGGCATGCGGCCCGGACTGGCTCAGGGCGCGCTACTCGCCCTCCTCGCGCTGAGCATCGTCGCGAGTTTCCAGGCGATCGGCACCCTGCTGGTGTTCGGTCTCCTGGTTGGGCCGCCGGCAACCGCGTCGCTCGTGGTCCACCGCGTCCCGTCCATCATGCTCGTCTCGACCGCATTCGGGTCGATCGCCGTGTTCGCCGGGCTGCTCATCAGCTTCCACTACGGAACCGCGGGTGG
>CAZVUM010000059.1:1182-31305 GCA_964629575.1 uncultured Acidimicrobiales bacterium
TGGCCGGCCGGCTCAGCAGCCACGTCCCCGGCATGAAGCTCGTCGCCGGACCGCTTCCCGCTCCGTTCCTGACCGGCCCACAGCTGGCGATGTCCTCGAACACTGGAGCTCGCAGGCGCGCTGGCGGATCGGGTCGTCCTCAACTTTGCGACGCCGGAGACCGCTCCCGCGCTGCTCGAACACGTCGACGCGGGTGCGCGTGAGGCTGGCCGCGACCGGCCGCCCGTGACGATCTGGATGCACGTCGCAGTCGAGGCGACCGAAGAAGAAGAGGCGGTCGCGCGTCGATTCGTGTCCAGCTGTCTCAGGGCGCCCGGCTACGTCGAGGAGTTCGAGCGGCAGGGCTTCGGCGATATCACCGCCGCGGCCCGCCAGGCTCCGACCCGCGAGCTGGCGAGCCTGGTGAGCGACGATCTGCTGCACGGGCTGTTCGCTGTGGGGTCGGCAGCCGAGGCCCGCGTAGCCTGGGCGAACCGAAAGGCGCGTTCTTCGATGCCCAACCCGCTGCGTCCGCTGACCCGAGCCGAGATCGAGGACTACCACCGCGACGGCGTCGTGTGCGTACGTGGCGTCTTCGACGAGACGTGGCTTCCGCGCATGGCCACAGCAGTCGAGCGCGTGGCAGCGACGCCGACCCCGTTCGGCCGAGCCCAGAACCAGCCGGACAACGGCTTCGCGAACGACCTCTTCATGTGGCAGTCGGACGACGACTTCCGCGACTTCGTGTTCGACTCACCGGCAGTGGACTACGCCCGCCAGATCTGCTCGATCTGGATGCCTTTCGATCCCGTGAGCCGCACGTCAACGAGCACATGTTGGCGTCCGACCTCGAGGACCCGCCCTTGGTGGAGGAGCGGCGCGACGAGTTCGACGTGGTGGGCTGGGACATGGAGCCCGGTGACGCATTGATCTTCTCGGCGCTCACCCTGCACGGTTCGCTCGGCAACTACTCGACGCAGCGTCCTCGACGCGCCCTGTCCACCAGGTGGCTCGGCGACGACGTGGTGTGGAAACCGGCGAAGGCCACGGTGCCGATCATGTGGCGCACCGGACTGCGACCCTGTGACCCGATCGGCGGATCGGTGTTCCCACAGGTGTTCCCAGAGCTCATCGACGAGGAGGTTGCGGATCGGCTCGCGGGCCCGGTCCCGCCCGATCCCGCCATCGTCGAGCGGCTCATCGGCTCGTGAATCCGGCTCGCTCCGAGCCGTCCGGCCCTCGTGGGTGCCGCGAGCGGTGGAGCGCGAGGCCCGGTTCAGCTGGCGTTCAGGTTGACCGGGCCATTGTTGGGTCATGAAGCTCCTCCTCGTCGAGGACGACAGGAAAATAGCCACGGCGGTCAAGCGCGGGCTCGAGGGAGCCGGCTACGCGGTCGAGGTCGCGTTCGACGGTCTCGAGGGATTGTGGATGGCAACCGAGGGGTCCTTCGATCTCATCGTGCTCGACCTCATGCTTCCCGGTCGCAATGGGTTTCAGGCCTGCGCGGACCTCCGCGACGCTGGTGACTGGACGCCGATTCTGATGCTGACAGCCAAAGACGGCGAGCTCGACGAAGAGGAAGCGCTCGACACCGGCGCCGACGATTATCTGGTGAAGCCGTTCGCATTTCCCGTCCTGCTGGCGCGTCTCCGGGCGATGCTTCGCCGCACGGCGGGTGCCAATCCGGTGCCCGTGAGCGTCGGAGACCTACGGATCGACCCCGGCGAGCGGCGCGTGTATCGCGGCGACGTCGAGGTCGCGGTGACGAGCCGTCAATTCGACGTCCTCGAGTATCTCGTGCGCCGGGCGGGCCAAGTCCTCAGCAAGTCCGAACTTCTCGATGGCGTGTGGGAGCACGACTTCGACGGGGACCCCAACATCGTCGAGGTGTACATCCGCAGGTTGCGAGTCGCCGTCGATCGGCCGTTTGGTCGCAACTCCATCGAGACCGTGCGCGGTGCCGGGTACCGGGTTGTCGACGACGAGGCGCACTGACATGCGAGCGCGGTCCATCAGGGTCCGCATCACGCTGTTGTCCGCGGCCATGGCGATCCTGGTGCTGGCGACGGCCTCGATCGCGGTGGTCGTCGTCCAGCGGGGTCAGCTGTTGTCCAATCTGGACGGGTCATTGAGTGCCCGGGCCGATGAGCTGGCGGGGCGGCTTGCACAGGAAGCGGGCAGCTCGCTCCCCAACACCGACGCCGAGGACCGCTTCGCCCAGCTGCTTTCGCCCGACGGCGCCGTGGTGGCCGAAACCGAGAACCTCACGGGCGTCGTGCTCGCCGACCAGCACCGTCTCGGCGATCACTTCCGGACCGCTGGGGATCTCCCGCTCGAGGACGACACGTACCGGGTGCTCACCCGAGGGCTCGACGACGGCTCGATCCTCATCGTCGGCGAGAACATCGATGATCAGCGGGATGCCACGCGGAGTCTGGCGGTCACGTTGGCCGTCATCGTCCCGATCGCCAGCGCGCTTCTCGCCGCGATCACGTGGGGTCTTGTCGGGCGAACGCTGAGACCGGTCGAGATGATCCGTGCGGAGGTTGCGGTGCTCGGTCATCGCGAACTCGATCGTCGGGTGCCCGTGCCTGCGACGGATGACGAGGTCGCCCGGCTCGCCTCGACCATGAACCGAATGCTCGATCGTCTGGAGGACTCGGCGCTGCGGCAGCAGCGGTTCGTCGCCGATGTATCTCACGAGCTGCGGTCGCCGGTCACCCGCGTGCGCACGATGCTGGAGGTGGAGCTCGCGTCGGCGTTGCCGGACCTCGCTGCCGCCGCTGTGAGCGCACTGGAGGACACTCTGGAGCTCCAGCAGATCATCGACGACCTGCTCTTCTTGGCCCGGGCCGACGCCGGCGAGATCTCGCTCCATCGTGAACTCGTCGATCTGGACGACGTCGTGGGCCAGGAGGTGGGCAGGGCCCGATCGACGGTCGACCTGGACATCTCCATGACAGACGTGTCGGCGGCGCCCGTGAACGGCAACCTGGCGGGGCTCGTTCGGCTGGTGCGCAACCTGATCGACAACGCGGTTCGACATGCAGCTGGCCGGGTGCACATCGCTCTTGCGGCAGACGACGACAACGCGACCCTGATCGTGGATGACGACGGCCCCGGGATCCCCCTTCAGCATCGAGAGCGGGTCGTCGAACGGTTCTTCCGCGTCGACGAGGCGCGTTCGGTCGACGAGGGGGGTACCGGGCTCGGTTTGGCGATCGTCGACGAGGTCGTCCGAGCCCATAGGGGCGAACTGAGGGTCGAGGAGGCGGCGCTCGGCGGTGCTCGATTCGTGGTGTGCCTGCCGCTCGATGCCGGAGCCGGCCCTCAGATCGCCGAGCCGTAGGAGATGCAGCCCGCCAGGTTCGCAACGACCAGCAGGGCGACCAGCAGGTAGGCGGCGACGACCAGTCGCCCGGTCACGACTCTCACCCCTCGAACATGGCGGCCGACGGCTGACTCCCGGCTGACCGCCCGAGGGCGCGTCAGCTGGCGGTCAGGAACCGTTGGGTACCTCTGTCCTCCAGCGATCAGATCACGCGGACTCAGGGGGTTTCGGTCATGGTCGGGCAGTCAGCAGGCATCGTGTGTCAGGGGCTCAGGGTGGCCTACGGCGGCGTCGTGGCCGTCGACGACGTGTCGTTCCGCGTCGCGGCCGGTGAGGTGTTCGGGTTGCTCGGGCCCAATGGCGCCGGCAAGACATCGACGATTCGGGCGCTCACGACGATCGTCGCGCCGACCGCAGGGGTCGCCGAAGTGGGCGGCATACCCGTGTCGGACCACGGGCGCGTCAGGCGCCGCATCGGGGTCCTTCCCGAGTCGAATGGCTACCCGGGAGCGCAAACAGGCCTCGGCTACCTGTGCTTCTACGGACAGCTGTTCGGTATCTCCCGCGACGAGGCCGCCAGACGTGCTGGCGATCTCCTGTCGCGGATGGGTCTCGGCGAGAACGCCCGCCCGATCGCCACCTACTCGCGTGGTATGCGGCAGCGCCTCGGCCTGTGCCGGGCCATGATCAACGACCCCGACGTGCTCTTCCTGGATGAGCCCACGCTCGGACTCGACCCGGCCGGGAAGAAGGACATCCTGGCCGAGCTCGTCGACGCAGCCGCGACTCGCGGTGCCGCTGTGCTGCTCTGTACCCATCTTCTCGATGAGGTCGAGAGGGTCTGCGATCGAGTGGCGATCCTCGCCGGGGGTGTCAGCCTCGCCGAGGGAACGGTCGCCGAGGTCATTGCGCGGGCCGGCGTTGGCGGCGTTGCGCGGGTCACCGTCGATCCGGCTGACACCCCGGCCGCTACGGCGGCCATCGCTGCGGAGCTGCCGGTGAGCGGAGTGCGCTACGACAACACGCATCCGGGGCGCCTCGAGGTCGATCAACCGACCGAAGCAGAGGAGAACCGACTGCTGGCCGTACTGCTGGCCGCCGGCGTCCAAGTCAGATCTTTCGAGCTGGACCGTGCGTCGCTGGACGACGCCTTCTTGGCCCTCACGGCCGGGCTCGATCTCCGAGCCGAGGAGGCAGCATGACTTCGAACGACCAAGCCCGTTCGTTGTTTCGAGTGGTGGCGCGCCAGGAGCTCGTCGAGCTGTGGCGTGGGCCCAAGGGCCTGACGGTTCTGTTCGCCTACAGCGGTCTGTTGGCAGCGCTCGCGTACATGGCCTCCGCCGACGCCGGTCTCAACCTGTTGGACGCCAGGGAGTCCGTGGGAATCATCGCCCAGACGGGCGTGGCGCTGGGGGCGTTGACCGCGCTCGTCGTGAGTGCAGACGCCGTCTCGGGTGAGCGCGAACGCGGCACGCTCGAGAGTCTGCTGGTCACTCCGGTGACCAAGAGGGAGCTCGTTCTGGGGAAACTCGTCGCCTCCACCTCGATGTGGGTCGCCGCACTTGGCGTCGCGGTGCCCTTCGTGGTGGTGATGGCGCGAGGTCCCGGAGTTGCGATCGACGCCCTGGTGGTTCTGGTGGTGACCGGCACGCTGGTGTCTGCGGCGCTGACGGCGCTCGGGCTCGCGATCAGCTCGGTCGCGATGTCCAACCGGGCCAGCATCGCCTCCGCGATGGCGGCGATGTTGCTGCTTGCGACGCCGAGCCAGCTTCCATCCGTCACAGCCGACGGTGTCATCGGCAACGTCTTGATCAGGGCCAACCCGGTGAGTGCCGGGCTCAAGCTGGCCAACGAGGTGCTCGTCGCTCAGCGAAGTTGGGCGAGCCAGTGGACCTTCCTTCTCGCACCGGCTGTCGCGGCGATCCTGTTCACCGCCGTGGCGATTGCCGCAGCCGGTCGCATCGAGCTCGGGGCCTCACGATGAGACGGATTCTCGTTGTCTGCGCCGTTGGGGTCGCCTCAATCGCTGTGATCGCCACGGCGAGCCAAGCCGCCGAACCCCTCGATGCGGTGAGCATCGAGGTGACGCCGACCGAGG
Organism: uncultured Acidimicrobiales bacterium; assembly: GCA_964629575.1. Classification (GTDB taxonomy): domain Bacteria; phylum Actinomycetota; class Acidimicrobiia; order Acidimicrobiales; family Poriferisodalaceae; genus JAYPWI01. Next base: position 6,591 of record CAZVUM010000059.1, read on the forward strand.
TCGAGGTTCAGCTGGGAGAGCGGATCGATCTGACCGTGACGGTCACCAACAACGGCGAGGCGGCAGTCGAGGGTCTCATCGCACACATCGACATCACCGACCTCGATGTTTCGGGTTCGGTCGATCCGGAGGACTGGGTGAAGACCCTGAGCAGGGACGTTGGGACACTCGAGGCCGGCCAGAGTGCGACTCGAACTTGGAACGTGCAGCCCATCTCGTCCGGAAGCTTCACCGTCTACGCGGTTGCGCTGGCTCCCGAGGGGTCGACTGCGGCGGCTTCCAACGTGGTCACCGTCGACGTCGCCCATCGAGCGAGCCTGAACCCTCAGGGCGTGCTGCCTGTCTCGATCGGCGTTCCGGCGGTGATCGGGGCACTGCTCCTCACGCGCCTTCGCCGACGCATCAGCTGACGGACGCCTGACAGGGCGCGGTCCGGTCAGCTGAGGGCAAGGCGTCGCAGGCCACCGTGACCACCACGGCCCATCCGGGTCGGTTGCCGAAGGGAAGACAGACATGGGAAAACGAACACGGAGCATCCTCGTCGGAGGCGCTTTGGTGCTGGGAGGGCTGGGCGGCACTGCAGTGGTCGCCGGATCCGCCGGCGCGCAGGGTCACCAACTCCCCGACGCCGACGATTCCAACGAGGGTCCCGACATCCCGATCACGGGTGCCGACCTCGAACGGGCCTCGGCTGTGGCGTTGGACTTCACCGGCGGTGGCCGGGTCACCGACAGCGAGGTGGAGGACGAGGAGAGCTACTACGAGGTCGAGGTCACCCTCGACGACGGCTCAGAGATCGACGTGCAACTCGACGAGGAGTTCCTCGTCGTCGGCACCGACTGAGCGGGGGTGAGGGTGCTCGTCGGATCCGCGCGGGAACCGGCGAGCACCCGTCCCCACGGCTCCAAGCCAGCCGCGGCGTCGGTGCCTGTAGTGTCGGCCGCGCACGCCCTCGACGACGTCGGCGGGGCACAGAGGGGGAACCGTGAAGTTCGGCATCTTCTACGAGCATCAGATTCCGAGGCCATGGACCCGCGACTCGGAGTATCTGCAGTTCCAGAACGCCTTGACCCAGGTCGAGGTGGCCGACCGTGTGGGGTACGACTACGCCTGGATGGTCGAGCACCACTTTCTCGAGGAGTACTCCCACGGTTCGTCGCCCACGGCGTTTCTGTCCGCGGCGAGCCAGCGCACCGAGAGCATCCGCCTCGGGCACGGCATCTTCCAGCTGCCGACGAATCACCCGATCCGTGTCGCGGAGCATGCGGCCACCTTGGACCTGCTGTCTTCTGGCCGGGTGGAGCTGGGCGTCGGAGAAGGAGCCGGTCCCGCGGAGCTGCATCCCTTCGGCGCGAGGGTTCGCCGCAAGCGTGAGATGTGGGAAGAGGCGATGGTCGCCCTGCACGGGTGTCTCACCGAGGACGACTTCAGCTTCGAGGGCGAGTTCTGGCAGTTCCCGCGACGCAACGTGCTCCCGAAGCCCTACCAGCAACCGCATCCGCCGCTGTGGGTCGCCTGCTCCAACCTCAAGACGATCGAGATGGCGGCCCGTCGCGGTATCGGGGCGCTCGGGTTCCAGTTCGCCACGCCGGACGGCGCCCGGGCCTGGGTCAACCGGTACTACAACCTCATCTCCAGCAACGAGGTCGACAAGCTCGCCCCGTACGAGACGAACCCCAACATCGCGATGGTCTCGGGGTTCATGTGCGCGGAGACCGACGAGGAGGCCGAGGCCAAGGCCGACGGCTGGACCTTCTTCGTGTTCTGCCTCGAGAAGAACTCGACCCACAGCTACGAGCCCGGCTCGGCGAACCTGTGGGAGGAGTATCAGGACTGGAAGGGCGGCGACAAGCACGCCAAGGCCATGGAGTCGGGGCTCATCGGTTCGCCAGACACGCTGAGGGCCAAGCTGCGCGATTTCGCGGATACGCACATCGATCAGATCATCCTGCTCAACCAGGCGGGCAAGAACACCCACGAGGACATCTGCTCCAGCCTGGAGCTCTTCGCACGTGAGGTGATGCCGGAGTTCCACGAGATGGAGCCCGAGCACCAGGAGTGGAAGCGGGCCGTCATGGCCGGTGAGGAGCAGCTCGAGCAGCTGGACACCTCCGGGGTGGTGACAGCAGTGATGGCCGCCAACGACAACATCGTTCGCGTCACCCCCGAACAGATCGCCGCCCGCGCCGCCGCAAAGGAGAGCGCGGCCGGGGCCGACTGAGGCCGAATTCCGGCCGCGCTTGAGGATCGTTCGCGATGCAGGGACCACTGAGCCAATCGCAGCTCGACGGCTTTGCCCGTGATGGGTTTGTCCTGTGGCCCAACGCCGTCCCCGAGGCTGAGCTCGCCGGACCGGACATCGACTCCATGACCCTGATCGATCGGGGGTCGGGCGGCCCGTTCGGGGACGACCGGTGGCGCTACCAGGACGACGATCTGTACGACCGCAAGTGCCTCTACAGGGTGAACGGACTCCTGGACGACGACATGCCGCCCAGCTTCGGACATCTGTTGGCATACCCACGCCTGCTCGCTGCTGTCCGCCAGCTCGTGGGCGGCGACGCGTTCGCGACATCGGTGCCTTCTCTGGTGTTCAAGGTGCCCCGGCACGGTGCGCCCGCTCCGTGGCACCAAGACCCTGTGGAGGTGTTCCGGTTTCCGGTGTTCAACATGGACATCTACCTCGACGACGCGACGGTGGACAACGCGTGCTTGTGGGTACTGCCTGGCAGTCACTTGGCGGGCTACCACAGCAAAGGGACCAATCCGGAGTTCATCGCCAGCTGGACCGGCGGCCTCGAACATGACGCCGAAGGAGCGGTTCCGGTGGAAGCACGGCGCGGAGACGTGATCTTTCACGCGACCACGCTGGTGCACGGCAGTTTCTGGAATCGCAGCGAGGATCTCCGGCGAACCGTGTACTTCCACTTCGACCACTGGGAAGACGTCCGGCTCGCGGGCGATCGTTGGCCGCAGAACGGCTTCGAGACGGCGCTTCGTGCCACACAGCACGCGATCGACTCCCGGGCGGTTGTCAGACCGGGAGAAGAACCGTTCGAGCTCCCTGCCCGGGAACATCGCTGATTGGTCAGGCCGCTTGCCTCGACCCGCTCAGAGCAAGAAGTCGATCGTCGTCAGCTCTTGGTCATTGTCGACGAGCATCACCTTCTTGAACGCGAACCGGAGCTCGCCCTGGTGCTCCACGAGGTGATGGATCACTCGCGCGACCCAGTCGACCCGGGCTCCCGGCCGGGACTCGGCGACCTGGAGGGCCGAATGGACCACCAGAGGATCGCCTGCGGTCGTGTCCGCTGAAGGGGTCTCGATGAAGACGTTGGTGACGAGGTGCACCGTCCGCGGTGGTGGCTGCTGGGAGATCGCCTTGCCGCCCACGTAGCGTTCGACGCGGTTGTGCATGCGTGCGCGGTTGTCGTAGACGAGTGACACCTGCGCGTGTGGGTCGGTGTCGTCGCCGTTGGCGGGAACCCAGTAGATCCCCTCGTCGACCCAGAGCGCTTCCCACTCATCGAAGCGTCGTCCATCGATCAGGCGGCCTTCGAGGAACAACAGCTGCTCGATGCGCTGCTGTTGGCGGAGCTCGTCGAGCTCGGTCACTCTGCGGTCTCGTTGGCCATGAGGGAGCGGTAGTGGCGCCAGAAGCCACGCATCACGATCTCGTCCAGGGCGCGACCCTCGCCACCTGCGTCGTACTGCGTGCCGCGTTCGAGCACGACCCATTCCGGTTCGCCGGCCTGGAGTCCGAGCTGCATGCGTTCCCAGGTCGCTGCATCGTCGGGTTCGATCACGCCCGCGGCTCCGAACCCGATGCCGAACCGGCGCAGCTGGCCACGTTGGGTCTTCTCGTCGAGGCCGACCCACGAGATCGGGGTCTGCAGGTGGACCATCTCCGAAACGCCAACTGGCTGGATGACGAAGATGCTCGACGATTCGATGAACAGGTTGGGAAAGATGAACGCATGCGGACCGAGGCCGATCGAGGTCCGTCCTTCGGCCGTTCGATAGTCGACCTCGCCATGGCCGCCGCCCAGATCGCGCGTAACGCCGCCGTACGCGTCGCTGAAGTAGCCGGGGGGAATCGCCGACAACAGCCCTGAGGACGCATGGGTGATGGGCGGGTGGTAGAAGTCGCAGACGTTCTCCGCTGCCATCTTCCAGTTGGCGTGGATGCGATGGCGCAGCCAACCAGACCGAAGAGAAATCTCGCCGACGGGTGAGACGTCGCAGGCCCGATCGATCACCTCGCAGGCACCGCCAAGGTGCTCGGCGAGGCTCTGACCGTCGTGTGACCAGCTGCCGAAGACGAAGCCGCGATACGACTCCATGCGCGGGACCGGCGCCAACCCATGTGTCGAGCGATCGAAGTCCGGGCCGAAACCCTCTTCGCCGGGCAGGGCGACGAGCGCTCCCGCGGTGTCGAAAGTCCACGCGTGATACGGGCACCGGAAGAAGCGGGTCTGCCCGTTGTCGACCGCGCAGACGGTGGCCCCGCGGTGCGGGCACCGGTTGGACCACAGGTGCACCTCGCCCGAATCGTCCCTGGTCATCAGGACCGGCAGGCGGCCCAGACGGCGCGTGACGAACTCGCCAGGCTGTGCGACCTCGCTCTCGTGGCCGACGAAGGCCCACGCGCGATGGTGGATCCGTTCGAGCTCTCTCTCGAAGACGGCGGGATCGGTGTACAGCCGGCCCGACACCCGGTCCTCGCCGATCAACCGGTGATACAACGACGCCCCCGCGTCGACGACCTCGCTCACCCAAACCCCCTCGAGCGTCCGACGGGGTCAGCGTAGGTCGGGGGGAGGCGGTTACGCTGGGGTCATGTCGACTCGCACCGCCGCACTGAGCGGAATCCGCCGAATCTGGCGGGGCGTCGGCGCCACGCTGCGCTGGATGAAGCGCAACGCAGGCGGCCCGAGCGGGGCGACCAAGATCAACTACGGGACCTGACGAAGCACCACCTGACGCCGAGTTCGGTGTCCCCGCCCAGGAAAGTCCGTTCGGTACGCGAGTTGAGCAACCTGGTGTCAGGCACCATGTTGCTCAACTTCATGCCGTGAGATCCGTGGCGGGTCAGCGGTCGGCGCCGTCCACGAGAGCCGGCGGAGTGTCCCGACGGGCGTGGAGGACGCGCCAGATATCGATGTGTTCGTCGCCGGCTACGTAGAAAACGAGGTAGGGAAACCTGTTCAGCGGCCAACTTCGCAGGTCCGGAATCTCGAGCTCGAAGGCGAATCGGAGCGAGCCGGTCAGTGGATGGCTGAGAAGGTGCTCAATCGCCGCTTCGAGCTGGTCCACGAAGTCGACAGCGACCTCGGGGCCAGCGTCGTCGCGGTAGCGGCTGACGATCGTGTCGATGTCGTCTGCGGCGAGTTGGCGGATGCGGGCCTGCACCGCGCTGCTCAGGAACCGCCGGTCGCGCTGTCTCGCAGGCCGGCGAAGTACGCGGCGTCGGCCGCACCGGCGATCGGCGAGCCCGCTCCATCGAGCAGCGCGGCCCTCAATTCACGGCGACCTTGATCGCGTCGAATGAGTTCCCGGATGTACTCGCTCGTCGATCCGTAGTTCCCCGCGTCGACCTCGGCGTCGACGAAGGACTTCAACTCCTCTGGAAGCGACACGTTCATCGTGGTCATGATTCGAAGTGTAACGAGTTGGCAAACTTTGCCATCACACCGGCCATCGCCCGGACGCCGCGTCAGCGCGAGAAGCCGGCCTCGAACGACGCGAAGCCCGACAGCATGTTGCTCGGGAAGGGTGTGGGCTCGCCGACGTCGATCGCCTCCACCTTGCGCGCCATCGCGTCGAGCAGGCACTCCATCTCGAGTTCGGCGAGGTGGGCCCCGGCGCAGCGGTGGACTCCGAAGCCGAAGGCCACATGGTCCTTGGACATGCGCTCGATGTCGAACACCTCGGGGTCGGGGTAGTGCCGTTCGTCATGGTTCGCGGCGGCGTAGAGAATCGCCACTCGATCGCCCGCGGGCACGTGGACCTCACCGGCTCGGTAGTCGGTGTCGGCCAGACGGGTGAACGCGCGGACGGGGGTTCCAATACGCAGCGCCTCGTGAACCGCCGGTAGGACGAGCGATCTGTCGTCCTTCACCCTGTCGAACTGTTCGGGGTGACGGCCGAGCTGATACAGCAGGTGACCGGTACCGAGAATCGTGGTGTCGAGGCTGGGGATGACGTAGTCGAACACCAGCTTGCGGGCCTCGTCGAGATCGATCAGGCCCTCGTCCGCTGCCCGGTAGATGCCTGCGGCCCACCCGTCTGGCGGCAGATCGGCTCGCTCGAGGGCGACCACGTATCGGGCGGCGTCCATCACGCCGGGCAGTCCCGCCTGAGCCCGCTCGTTCATCGGGCCGAGCGCGTTGAACGCCGCAGCGGCCCAATCGAGCATCTGGGCGCGGCCGTCCTCGGGCAGCCCGATCAGAACCGAGATGAGACTGACCGGTAGGTAGTGGCAGAAGTCCTGCATGCCGTCGAAGCGGTCCTGGGCCAACAGACGGTCGACCAGCTCGTCAGACATCTCCTGGACGTGTTCTCGGATGTCCCGCATCGCGCTGGGCATCATCGGCTTCATCAGCGCCGAACGCAGCCGGCGGTGTTCGTCTCCGTCGCTCACGAGCGAGTTGGTGTTGCCCGTGTCGTTGAGAGCGTCGTTCATCGCCACGCCCCTGCCCGACAGCAGGGTCGAATCGGCGCGCAGGGCGGCGCGGACGTCCTCGAATCGGGACACCGCCCACATGTCGTAGCGCTCCAGCCACACCACCGCGCCGGCGTCGCGGATCTCCTTGTACAGCGGATACGGGTTCGCGATGGCCTCGTCGGAGAAGAGGTCGACGTCGATGCTGGGGGATCGTTGGGTCATGTTGCCGCCGTCCCGTATTCCTCCTCGGCCCAGGCCAGGATTCGCCTGCGGAACAGCAGGCCGGCTTTGTCGCCGCCGATCACCAGCTCGTCGTAGTCGTGGCGGTCGTCGTCGAGGAGCTTCTGCATGTGTGCAACGGCCCAGGCGTCTTCGCTGAACACCTTGTCGAAGGCGCCGGTCAAGAGTTCGCTGACTTCGGCGATGTTGGGGGAGTAGTCGTCCGTGACGGACCACCAGTAGTGGTGTGTCGTCCTGGTCTCCGGCGTGAGGTAATGCATGATGTACCGGTTGAAGATCTCGACATCGGCGGAGTCGGGGTCTCCCACCTTGATCGGCGCATCGCCCTTGAAGACACCGGGCGAGAGCGCCAGCCCGCCGTCCCACTGTTCGACCGGCCGATCGCCGATCCGGGCCCGGACGTCGGGTGGGAGGAGTCTGGAAGCCTTTTGCGGGTCGCGTTCGACGCGGTAACAGCTGATGCCGTCTGCGGTTTCCTCGACGGTGGTGGGGAGCTCGAGGAACGAGTCGTCGAACCCGGCGCTGTCCTTGTGGAGGTAGGAGAAGTGGGTCAGGTCGTTCAGGTTCTCCTGCATGAGCAGGTAGCTGCCGTCGAGGTGATGGAACCCTCGAAGCGTCAGGAGATCGGGGTCTGCGAGGAACGGCAGGTCTGGCAGCCGCGACATGTCAGGTGCTTCGGCGCCCATCCAGATGAAGACGAACGGGCCGAGCTCGACGGTCGGGTAGGTGCGGAGCTGGCGGTCGGGGCACTTCTTCTGGCTGGGGATGCGGACGATGGTGCCCTCGGCGTCGTAGCGGATGCCGTGGTAGCCGCACACGAGTTCGTCGCCCTCGAGGCGGCTTTCGCTGAGCGGGAACGAACGATGCAGACAGCGATTCTGCGCCGCGATGAGCCGCCCGTCGGTGGTGCGATAGAAGACGATCGACCGCTCGAGGAGCGTCCTCGCCTTGGGGGTTCGGTCGAACTCGTCACAGAACCCGGCGACGTACCAGTGGTTGTAGAGCAACGGGAGGCGCACGTAGTCGGCGACGTTCCGGATGCGATCTGCCTCGTGGATCATCAGGCACTCGCTGCGATCGGGTATGAGAGGTAGCCCCGGTGGCGGGCGCGCGGTCTCCGGACAGGTGGGGCCGCCGGCTCGAGATCCCGCAGTTGGCTCAGCCGGCGGAAGGCGGCGCGAGCCTCCAGGCGGGCCAGCGATGCCCCGAGGCACAGGTGCGGGCCGTGCCCGAACGCGAGATGCGAGTTCGGATCACGGGTGATGTCGAAACGATCGGCCCGGTCGTAGGTGCCAGGGTCGCGGTTGGCGGCCCCGTTCGACACCCACACGAACGTGTTCGCCGGGATGGTCTCGCCGCGGATCGTGACCTCTTCGAGGGCGAGTCGCCCACCGATCTGGTTCGGGCTGTCGTAGCGGAGCATCTCCTCGACAGCGGACTCCACCAGCTCGGGTCGATCCTGCAGCATTTCGAGCTGCTCGGGATGGCGGAAGAGTGCGTCCATCCCGTTGCCGATCAAGTTCGAGGTGGTTTCGTGGCCCGCGTTCAGCAGGAACGCAGCGTTGTGGAGCAGCTCCTGTTCGGTCAGCCTCTCGCCGTCCTCCTCCGCGCTGACGAGGATCGACATCAGGTCGTCGCCGGGCTCGCGCCGTCGACGATCGGCGAGCTCGCCGAGGTAGCTCTTGAAGTCGTCCACGGCAGCGTTGGCGTCGTCGATCACCTGTTGCGCCGGGTTGGGTTCGAGCGACGCCGTCACCGCAGCGCCCCACACCTTGAACCGCTCGCGATCATGCGTCGGGACGCCCAGCATCTCGCCGACGACCGTGAGGGGCAGCAAGTAGGCGAAGTCGGTGATGAGGTCCATGTGGCCGTCGGTCAGGCTCTCCGCGAGGAGGTCGTCCACGATGCGCTCGACCTTGGGCTGCCACGTGGCCAGCGTTCGGTTGCGGAACGCATGAGCGACCAGGCCGCGAACACGCGGGTGATCGGGCGGGTCGAGGAAGACCATCACGTTGGCGTGGTGCTCGTAGATCGGCGCGTCGGGGCCGAAGACCCCAGACAGCGGGACCTTCTTGTCCGAGCTCATCGCCCGCCCGTTGAGCACGGCCGCGACGTCGTCGTAGCAGGTGACGAAGAAGCTGCCGTCTGAGTTGCGGTGAACTGGCGACTCGTCACGCAACCGCGCGTAGGTCGGGAAGGGGTAGTCCAGGAACCGCGCGTCCAGGTCGTTGAGGTCGAAGCTCGCCGGGTCGGCGGCCCATTCCGATCTTTCTTCCAGCAGGTCGTCTGGGCTCATGTCGGAACCTCTCAGAAGTCAGTGTCAGGAGTTCTTGGTGCAAAACGTGTGGACGAGGTCGCTGAAGGTCTCGGTGGCGAAGAGCATCAGCTGGTGAGGGGCGTCGGGCACGACCTCGATCTCCACGGGACCGCCGATGCCCTTGACCATCATCTCGACGGCCGCTCGTGGGGCCAGTGCGTCCTTCTCGCCGGCGGCGTAGAGGATCGGCTTTGCATTGTCTGCGAGCGCCTGCGGAGGGTCGTACTGGAAGAACGAGGCCCATGACGCGAGGTCGTAGCTCCAGGTGTTGTAGGGGTCGAGCTTCTTCTGTTCGGTGGCGCCGCTGTAGCCGTAGTCAACATCGAAATCGAAGAAGGTGGGAATGTCGAGGCGGGCGCCTCGACCGAGCTGGTCGATGATCTGCGAGAACTCCGGGCTTCGCCATGGTGCGGCTCGATCGGCGAGTAGCGGTGAACCCGGGACGGCGAGCGAACCCATCAAGATGGCACCAGTCACAGCCGGGGAGTCGATCGCCGAGATCGATGCCGCGACGCCGAGGCTCGAGCCGAGCGTGAAGACAGGCAGCCCTGTGGTGTTGTTGACGTGGGCGGCGTAGTCGCGGCTCGCCTGGGCCCATTCGCTCATCTCCCAGGTGCCGCGCGGTCGGTTGGTGGTGGATCGGCCATGGCCCGGGGCGTCGTAGCTCCAGATGTCCGCACCCCTGGCGGCGTGATGTTCGCAGAAGCGGTCATAGATGCCCCCGTGGCCGCCGAGGCCATGAGAGATCACCAATGCGTAGTCGGCGCCGTCCCCCCGGTAGCGGTGAGCGTGAATCTCGTTCAGCACGTGGGATTCGGTGCGCATGCTGTGACTCCTTGTCACGGGGGTCTTCCTCGACCTCGATCCTAGGCACAATTTCTCATCAGTCGATGAATAATGACAACGCAGCACTACGATGCGTGCGATGGCGAACGTTGGGACAGAGTTCGTCGAGACCCGTGGGAGGCCGCGGCTGCTCGATGATGAGGTGATCCTCGAGGCTGCGTTGGCCGCCTTCTCCGAGCATGGGTTTGAGGCCATGTCGCTCCGCTCCCTCAATCGCGATCTTGGGGTGTCCTACGGAACGGTCAACCAGCGATTCGGCTCGAAGGAGCGGCTGTTCTACTCAGCGGTCGACCTCGGGTTCACCAGGCTGTTCGCATCGGTGGACGAGCTCGCTGCTTCGGAGCCTGCGCCCCCTTCGGATCTCGAGTACCTCCGCCTGCAACTGCGGGTCTTCTTGAAGGCCGCGATCGAGCGACCTGAGCTGCTGCGGCTCATGAATCGCGAGGGGCTGACGGACACCCACCGCCTGGAGCACATCTGGGCGCATCACATCGAGCCTCGGATTCGGCCGCTGCACGCCCTTCTGCGATCACTCGCCGACGAGGGCACGATCCGACCGGTCCCGACCAGGTCCTTCTTTTTCGCCCTCACCCATGGCGCAACTGCACCCAACACGCTCACCGCCCTGTCAGGCCATTTCGATCGGTTCGACGGCCCGCTGGACCCGGTCGGGCACGCACACCTCATGGCCGATGTCTTGGTCGATGGGCTGGCGAAGCCGCCAGCGGCGTGAGGCTGGCAGCCCTCCACTCGTGCAGGGCACATGCGCACTCGAAGGGGCAGCAATACTTGCCCAGGACAAGGAGCTCGTCGTGACCCAGTGTCCGTTTCATCCGTTCTCAGCGGAGTACCAAGCCGACCCGTACCCGACGTTTGCCGCGCTGCGCGATGACACGTCGGCGTTCTACAGCGACGAGCTCGACATGTGGGTCGTGACACGTCACCGGGACGCGTCGATGGTGATGTCCGACACCGAGTTGTTCTCGGCGTCGAACTCGCAGGATCCGCTGTTGCCTTTCTGCCCAGAGGCCGGCCAGGTGTTGGCCGAGGGCTTCGGGTACCAACCGGTGATGACCAACCTCGATCCGCCGGAACACGCCCGGATCCGACGGCACAACATGACGGCGTTCTCCAACAAGCGGGTGGCCGATCTCGAGCCCGCCATCCGTGAGATGACCACCCGACTGCTCGACGATCTGTTGGCATCGGACCCGCTCGAGTGGGTGAGCGGCTTGGCGTACCCGCTGCCGATCAGCGTGATCTTCGAGCTCGTGGGCTTCCCGCACGCCGACGCCGACATGGTGAAGGGGTGGGCGGGCGACCGGCTCACGATCATGTTCGGCCACCCCGACGAGAGTGAGCAGCTCGAGGTCGCCCGGAACATGGCGGCCTTGTGGCAGTACTGCAGCACTCACGTGCAACGACGCAAGCTCGAGCGTGCGGACGACTTCACCTCGGCCCTCCTCGACATCCGAGACGCGGATCCCGATGCGATCAGTGAGCCCGAGATCACGAGCGTCATCATGGGCCTCGGGATCGCCGGGCACGAGACGACGACCAACCTGCTCAGCAACGCCGTCCGCCTTCTGCTCGAGCACCCCGACCAGTGGAAAGAGCTCTGCGCCGATCCCTCGTTGATCCCCAACGCCGTCGAGGAAGCGCTGCGATTCGACTCCAGCGTCAACGCCTGGCGTCGGCTGGCCCGGACCGATGTCGACCTCGGTGACGGGGTGGTCATCCCCGAGGGGGCCAAGGTGCTGGTGCTGCTCGGGTCGGGCAACCGGGACGCCGGCGAGTTCAGTGAGCCGGACACCTTTGATATCCACCGTGATGGCGCCAGACGTCACCTCTCGTTCGGCAAGGGCATCCACTACTGCCTGGGCGCCCCGCTCGCCCGCCTCGAGGCACGCGTCGTACTGGAGGAGCTCACCCAACGCGCTCCCGACCTGGCGCTGGTCGACCAACGGCTCGAGTACCCGCCGATCATCTCGTTCCGCGGACCCAAGGAGCTGTGGCTCACCCGCGGGTTGAGTCACGGGGCCTGAGACTCTGAGCCTATTGACCAGACTGAGAGTCTGGTTTAGCTTCGGGTCGGTGAGCGAGGCTCGCGATGGCGGGCGACGAGAGGTGACAGCGTGTCGCTCTACGAGCAGCTGAAGGACGAGTTCGATTTCGGGTTCGATCGGGATCTGGCTGAGATCGAAGCCAAGTACGGCGAGGAGCGCGACAGGCGGGTTCGCAAGGACTACGACCAGCAGTACCTACAGGTCGACTTCGACTCGCATCCGGAATATCTGGTCAGCGATCCGTATGTGCCCGCCACCCCGCGTGATGCTGTCGACGAGGACGTGGAGGTCCTCGTTCTCGGTGGCGGATGGGTGGGGTTGCTGACCGCGGCCCGACTCAAAGAGCGCGGGCGTACAAACATCCGCATCGTCGACGGTGCGGGCGACTTCGGTGGCACGTGGTACTGGAACCGCTATCCCGGTGCGCAGTGTGATGTGCAGTCATACATCTACCTTCCGCTCCTCGAGGAGACCGGCTACATCCCCAAAGAGCGCTACTCCCACGCGCCGGAGATCAAAGAGCACGCCAAGCGCATCGGCGAGCACTTCGACCTCTACAAGAACGCTCTGTTTCACACCTGGATCACCGAGATGCGGTGGGACGAGGACGCGTCGCACTGGGCGGTGACCACCAGTCAGGGCGACACGATCCGCGCCAAGTTCGTGACGATGGGCACCGGTTCGGCGTCTCGCCCGCGTTTGCCCGGGATACCGGGCATCGACGAGTTCGAGGGGCACACGTTCCACACCGCCCGTTGGGACTACGAGTACACCGGCGGTGGCCCCACCGGCGGGCTCACGAAGCTGTCGGACAAGCGGGTCGCCGTGATCGGAACCGGCGCGAGTGCGATCCAGATCGTCCCCCACGTTGGTGAGGCGGCGAAGGAGACGTTCGTCTTCCAACGCACCCCCTCGTCGGTGAGTCCACGCGGGAACGAGCCGACGCCCGCAGCGTGGGCCGAGTCCCTCGAACCGGGTTGGCAGGCTCGGCTGATGCGCGACTTCGAGCGAGTCGAGATGGGGAAGCCCGCCAAGGAACAGATTCTTCTGCGGGAGTCGATGATCAGGACCGGGGAGTACATCAACGAGATCAGGTCGCGGCTCGATCGGTCGGCGTTGACGATCGAGGAGAAGATCGAGATAGCGGAACTCGGCGACCACATGACGATGGCGGACGTCCGCAATCGCATCGACGAGGTCGTGACCCGCAAGGAGCATGCCGAGATGCTCAAGCCGTGGTACGGGTTCTTCTGCAAGCGGCCGACGTTCTCGGACGACTACCTGCCGACGTTCAACCACTCGAACGTCACGTTGGTCGACGTCAGCTCGACGCAGGGTGTCGAGCGCATCACGCCGAAGGGCTTGGTCGCCAACGGCGTCGAGTACGAGGTCGACTGCATCATCTATGCGAGTGGGTTCGAGATTACGAGCGACTTCCGGCACCGGATCGGCATACCGATCTACGGCATCGACGGGGAGTCCATCTACGACCACTGGAGCGACGGCTACCGGACGATGCACGGGATCATGTCGCACGGCTTTCCGAACCTGTTCGTGCTCGGCGGTCTGTTCACCCAGACCCTCAGCGTCAACTACAGCACGCCGCTCGACAGCCAGGCTCGGCACGTCGCCTACATCATTGACGCGCTCAGCCAGCGCGGTGCGAAGGCAGCGCACCCCACGAGCGAAGCAGAGGCCGCGTTCGTCGAAGAGCAACTCCTCCCAGCGAGAAACCCCTTCGCCGTGCGATTCGGCGGCCAACCCGAGTCGTGCACGCCCGGCTACTACAACCAGGAGGGCAGGCCGACGGACGTGCGGCGCGACATCCGGCTCGAGGGCTATGCCCACGGATCGGCCGCCTATTGGAGCAAGCTCGAAGAGTGGCGCAATGCCGGCCAGCTCGAAGGCCTCGACGTCAGCTGACCGAACATGCGCCACATCCCCGCGAGGCGAGCCCGATGACCGACGCACCGCTGTTCGACGCCTGGATGAACCCCAACATCGGCATGCACCAGGGCGCGCCGACCGTGGATCACACCTTCCCTGGTCTGGCCGAGCGACGAGAACGCGGAACCACGTTGGAGCAGCTGATCGAGGAGATGGATGCGGCACAGGTGCACGCCGGGCTCCTCACGTCAGGCTTCAGGGATGACGACACCGACTGGGTCCTCAACGCGATCGAATTGCACCCGTCTCGCTTTCGGGGGGCCGCGATCATCGATCCGCGGGAGGGAATGGCCGCCGTCCAACAGGCGGAGCGAATGGTGGTCGACCACGACTTTCGCCTCATCCGCGCCATCGGGTTGATCACACAGCTGCCATACAACGCGCCTGAGTACTACCCCCTCTACGCCAAGTGCTGCGAGCTCGGTGTGCCCATTGGATTGAACGTCGGCCTGCCAGGACCTCGGGTCCCGGCTCGGCCGCAGGATCCGATGGCCATCGATGACGTCTGCGCCTTCTTCCCCGATCTCAAGATCGTGATGTCGCACGGCGGTCAGCCGTGGGCAAATGTCTGTGCACACCTGATGGCCAAGTGGCCGAACCTCTACTTCATGTCGTCGGCCGTGGCGCCCAAGCACCTCGCCAAGGAGGTCCTCGACTACGCGAACACCCGGGGCGGCGACAAGATCATGTGGGCCAGCGACTACCCGCTCTTGACGTTCGAGCGTTGCGCGGCCGAGATCCCGAACATGCCCTTCCGTTCCGAGGAGCTGCGTCGCAGGTACCAACACGACAATGCGGTCGCGCTCTTCGCTCCGGAGTTGCTCTAAACGACGTCAGGAGCCCCACATGCCGCTCACACCCCAGTCTGCAGCCCTGCTCGAGGCGAACCGGAAGGGCAACCTCCCGATCCACGAGATGTCGGTGCACCAGATGCGTGAGCTGATTCGCAGGACCGCGATTCCGCCGACGACTGAGATCTTCGAGTGGTTCGATGTGCAGGCGCCGACTCGAGATGGCTCGGCGGCGGTGCGCGTCTACCGCCCGGGCGAGGCCACCGATCTACCGGTGCTGATGTACCTGCACGGCAGTGGCTTCGCCATCGGCGACCTCGACATGCACGACGAGTACCTCCGCAACCTGGCCAACGCGGCCGATGTCGTGATCGTGTCGGTCGACTACCGGCTCGCTCCTGAGCATCCGTTTCCGGCTGGGCTCGACGACTGTGTGGACGTGTGGAACTGGCTCCTGACCGGCCCCGAGCAGGTCCCCGGAGATGTGAGCAGGCTCGCAGTGGGTGGCGACAGCGCCGGAGGATCACTCTCGTTCGGCGTAGTCCAACGCGCTCGTGATGAGGGTGGCCGGGTGCCCGACGTGGTGGTGACGGCGTATGGCAGCACCGAGATGCGCGTCTCCAATCCCGAGCTGGGTCGGGAGGACAACTGCGTCCTGACCAACGAGGGGTGCGAGTGGTTCTGGGACATGTACGTCCCGGATCCGGCTCGGCGCGCAGAGCGCTACTGCAGTCCTGCCGCGGCGACCGAGCTCTCGGGTCTGGGGGCCAATCTGGTGATGACAGCGGAGTACGACCCGACTCGTGATGCGACCGAGGAGTACGCACGGCGTCTCGAGGCAGCCGGCAATCCCGTCACGCTGACCCGCTACGACGGTGTCATGCACGGTTTCTTCACGATCCTCAGCTTCCCGGAAGCCCACCGCGCTCTCGACCAGACAGTCGCGTTTCTGAAGGAGCACCTGTGACCGCGACCTCTGGCGAGCCTCCGGAATCGGGAGGCCTCAGCGACGATGGATCTGCCCTGGCAGGCATCCGGGTCGTCGAGCTGGCGATGTACGTCCAGGGGCCGATCGCCGGGTTGACGCTCGGCAGCCTCGGCGCCGACGTGGTGAAGATCGAACAGGTGGGGCAAGCCGACGTGATGCGTAGCCTCGGCGGCGCATTCGGCGTGACCTTCGATGAGCGAGGTCAGGAGTGGGTGTACGCGTCCCTCAATCGCAACAAGCGGTCCGTCGCGCTCGACGTCTCGTCCGAGTCCGGTCGGCCAGTGTTCGAGCGACTGATCCGCAGGGCCGATGTGTTCATCACGAACCTCAGAGGCGGTGCTCTCGATCGCTATGGGGCTGACCCCGACACCTTGATGACGCTCAACCCAAGCTTGGTGTACTGCCGGGGTGGTGGTTTCGGTCTCATCGGCGACATGGCCGACGAGGTGTGCCAGGACACGGTGGGCATGGCCTACGCGGGCTTCATGGACGGCATCGCTCCGACGGACGAGCCGACCTATCCACCCGGTTCGTTGAGCGATGTTCTCACCGGCACCCACATGGCCTCGGCTGTGCTCGCAGGGTTGGTGAAGCGCTCGATCACCGGGAAGGGCCTCGTCGTCGGGACCTCACAGACGCAGTCGTTGTTGTGGCTGCAGAACCAGGCCGTAGGTGTCGCAGCGAACCTCGGCACCCGGCTCGAGCGCTTCTCGCCTGGAGACACCACGAACCCGCTGTTCACGATCTACGAGACCTCGGACGGATGGATCGCCATCGCCACCCTGCACCCGCCGCAGTGGCCGGCGCTCGCAGAGGCGGCTGGGCTGGACTACCTGCTCGCCGATGCGCGCTTCGCCGACATCGACGCGGTCCGAGAGCACCGCACCGACTTTCGTTCCATCGCGGTACCTCACTTTCGTCAACACTCGACAGACCACTGGTTCAGCGTTCTTCGTGGGTGCGGCGCTTGGGTGTCCCCGGTCAACCGGCTCGAGGATCTCGCCCACGCCCCGGGGATCCTGGAGAACGAGTACCTGGTCACCTTCGACGATGGCTTTGTGGGGCCGCCCAGACCATTCGACGTCGGTGACCACCCCGGGGTCCGTGGAACCAAGGCCGAGTACGGCGAGCACACCGACGAGGTCTTGGCCGAGCTCGGCTACTCCGGCGACGAGGTGCTGCAGCTGAAGATCGACAACGCAGTCTGGTGAACTGTCCGCTTCGAGCGGAACCAACTCTCCGAGGAATCCGAGATCAATGGCCTCTTCCCACTCCGACCAGCCTTCCAAGGGCGGCGCCGCGGCCGGCATGGCCGACGAACATATGGAGCTGGCGTATCGGGTCATCGATCTGACCGACGACCGGGGTGGCCTCGCTGGGGTGCTTCTGGCTCAGCTGGGTTGTGACGTCATTGCGGTCGAGCCGCCGGAGGGTCACCGAACGCGACGGCTCGCTCCGTTCATCGACGATCAGCCCGGACTCGAACAGTCGTTGGTGCACCGAGCGTTGAACCGCGGCAAGCGCTCGGTCGTCGTCAAGGACCCCGGCGAGCTCGATCGGCTGGTCGCCGGGGCCGACGTCGTGCTGCACAGCGGTGCGATGGAAGCCGATCTCGAGGCCTGGCGAGCCGCTGATCCACGTCTGGTCACCGTGAACGTGACTCCGTTCGGGGAGACCGGCCCGAAGGCCAACTGGGCGGCGACCGACCTCACGCTGTCGGCAGCGTCGGGCACGATGAGCCTCACCGGGGACGAGGACCGGGCGCCGCTGCGGGTCAGCGAGCCGGTCGTGTGGAACTTCGCAGCACTGGATGCGGCGTGCGCAGCGCTGATGGCACTGACGCAACGGGCAAGGTCGGGACGCGGCCAGCATGCGTCGGTGTCTGCCCAGGCGTCGTACGTCTCGGCCAATCAGCTCTTGGGCACGTACCCGCTCGCGGGTCAGGAGCCGGGTCGGCGGGTTGCTGGTGGCATGAGGCTCGGGCCACTGCTCTCGCAGATACTGCACAAGTGCGCCGACGGGTACGTTGCCGCGTCCTTTCTCTTCGGTCCGGTGATCGGTCCCTACACCGTCCGCCTCTGGGACTGGGTGTACAGCGAAGGCGGCTGCCCCAAATCGTTCATCGAGGTCGACTGGGTTGGCTTCGGCTTGTTGCTGACCGACGACCCGGACGCGATCGAGATGTACCACGAGGGAAATCGGGTGCTCAGCCGGTTCCTGGCGACTAAGACCAGAGCCGAGGTCACCGCGGCGGCGGAAGAGCACCGGTTGTTGGCCACCCGTCGCGATGACCACGCACGACCTGTTGGAGTCCCCGCACCTCGCCGAGCGTGGCTACTGGGACGTGATCGACGGCGTCCGCCACAACGGACGGTTCGCCCGCTTCACCTCCACGCCATTGCACTCCCAGGATGCGGCTCCGCTGCTCGGTCAGCACACCGAGGACGTCCGACCCGCTCCGGTCCCGCGCCGCGAGACCGAAGGCGGCGAGCCGGCCGAGGTGTTGCCTCTCGAGGGAGTGAAGGTGCTGGACTTCAGCTGGGCGATCGCCGGTCCCGAGTCCACCCGCCAGCTCGCCGACTTCGGTGCCACGGTGATCCGTGTCGAGACCGAGGGCAAAGCGGATCCAGTGCGGGGCGCATCTCCGTTTCTCGGCGAGCTGGGTGGCTTCGAGAACTCCGTGCTGTGGCATTCGTTCAACGCCGGCAAACTCAGCTTCCCGATCGACATCGCAGCTCAGGAGGTCCGCCCGGTCATGGAGGACCTGGTGCGTTGGGCCGACGTGATCGTGGAGTCGTTCTCGGCCGGGGTGCTGGAGTCCCATGGACTGGGCGCGGGCAGGCTGCTCGAACTCAACCCCGACGTCATCATCCTGTCGAGCACCCTCGCCGGCCAGACGGGCCCCCTGCGCAAGCTGGCGGGCTTCGGCACGACCGGGGCAGCGGTCGCCGGCCTCTACCCGACCACCGGATGGCCCGACCGCGATCCTGCAGGCCCGTGGGGGACCTACACCGACTTCCCCTCGCCTCGCTTTGCAGTCATCGCCATCCTCGCCGCGCTGGATCACCGCCGTCGCGGTGGCGGCGGTCAACACATCGACCTCAGTCAGGCCGAAGGCGCGATGCATCTCCTCGGCCCGGCATTCCTCGACGACGAGATCAACGGCCGCGAAGGAACCTGGAATGGCAACGCCGATCGCAACATCGCTCCCCATGGGGTGTATCCCGTCGCCGGCGAGGATCGCTGGATCGCCATCGCCTGCGAGAGCGACGACCAGTGGCGAGCGCTAGCAGGACTGATCGGTTCAGACCGGGCCAAGCTCGGACTCGCCGAGCGACTCGCCGCCGCCGACGACATCGATGCTGAGATCGCCGGTTGGAGCCGCGGCCGGGACGTCGCCGAGCTGGAGGAGCTGCTGCAGGGCCACGGCGTTGCCGCCCACCGCGTCGCCTTCGCGGAGGACCTGCGGGCCGACCCGCAGCTCGCCCACCGTGACTACTACGCACGCGTCGCTCACCCAGTGCACGGCCACACGTGGGCCGAGCGTCGGGCGTTCGATCTGCACTCGACTCCAGCTGTGGTGGAAAACGCGGGTCCGACGCTCGGTCAACACCTCTGGGAGGTCCTCACCGAGCATCTGGGGTACGACGACGAGACGGCCAGCAGTTGGATCGCCACGGACCGGCTCCGTTGAGACGCGGCGTCGGCAGGACGAACGGTCATACGATGACGAGCGGGGGCCAACATGGCTGATCGCAGTGTGGACGCCACAGCAGGTGCGAAGTGGTGCATCGCGTCGGGTGATGGCCATGTCGGTGCGCCGACCCCGGTGTACCGGGACTATCTGGAGAAGCGCCTGCACCGCCAGTTCGACGAGTACCTCGCGACGCACAAGTGGCGGTGGTCGCCGGCCTCCGAGGACTCCTATTTCCCGGAGGGCTTCCACGACAAGTTCCGCGGAACCGAGGGGTATGACCCACTTGTCGGCACGGCCCTCACGTGGGACCCGGAGCTGCGACTGAAGGCGATGGATCAGAGCGGGATCGCCTGCGAGGTGCTCAACCCGGACGATCAGAGCAGCAACGACCCGCCGTTCGGGTCCGGGCTGGCGACGGCTGCGGTTGAGGGAGATCCCGACGCGGGCAGCTTCCCGCCCGAGCTCGTTCGAATGGGCGCCCGTGCCTACAACCGGTGGTTGGCGGAGTTCTGCTCGGCCGACCCAAACCGGCTCCTCGGTCTGATCGTGCTGGGCACTCTCGACGACGTGAACTGGTGCGTCGAGGAGATCCACCGCGCCTACGAGAGCGGGCTGACCACCGGCATCCTCCTGCCGCTCGAGTACTACCTGCCCCTCTACCACCATCCGCGCTACGACATCCTCTGGGAAGCGTGCGTCGAGCTGGGCCTCACCGTCGAGGTGCACATCTCCAAGGGAAATCCGGACTACCTGGGTGACGATCCGTGGACCGAGAGGTTCGTGTGGGCGTTCGAGGCCGACTGGTTCGCGAGGCGTCCGCTGTGGTCGATGATCGCCGGCGGAACCTTCGAGCGCTTCCCGGAGCTGCGGCTGGCGTTCACCGAGATGGGCATGGCTTGGGTCGCCCCCCTCCTCGCCGAGCTCGACGCCCACGGTCTCTTTCACATGTCGATGCGAGCATCCCGGGAGGGGTTGGATCGTCGCGTCGAGCTGTCGCTGACGCCGAGTGAGTACTGGCGGCGTCAGTGCTTCGTCACCCATTCTGCGATGCAGGTACCGGAGGAGTTCTCGGGCGAGCTGTTCGACCGGACCCCGAACGTGGTGCTCGGGGCCGATCTCGGTCACGCCGAGGGAATCTGGCCCTATGTCGGGTTCCCCAGTGCGCGACTGACGAAGGAGGCCGACCCGACACCGAGCGGCGATTTCGTCGCAGCATTGTTGGGCGGGCTGCCCGCCGAGAAGATGCGACCGGTGGTCACCGAGAACTTCTTTCAGGCATACCCGAATGTGGAGCGTGGCCGGCTGCAACCGACCGTCGACCGAATCGGTTCGACGGTGGCCGAGCTCGGCCTTACCTGAGCGTGACGAGAGGAGAATGAGATGGGACAGCAGGTCAGTCGGGAGATAGCGGCGAGCCCCGAAACCGTGTGGTCGGTGGTGTCCGACATCACTCGTATGGGTGACTGGTCGACCGAGACCTTCCGATGCGAGTGGGACGAAGGCCAGGAACCCGGTCTGGGCGCCACCTTCTCGGGGCACAACCGCTACGGCGACGTCGAGTGGTCCAACCAGGCGACGATCACCGAGTGGGCTCCCAGCGAGCGACTGACCTGGGAGATCTACCTCGAGGGCCGAATGGCCGAGAAGTTCGGCACCGGTCCGATGACGAGATGGGGATTCGTCATCGAGCCCAGCGGCGAGGGCACGAGGCTCGTGCAGGTCACCGAGGACATGCGCCCCGACGCGCTGAAGGAGCTGGGGGCGAAGTTCCTTCCCGAGATCGCCGATCGTGTGAAACGCAACTACGAGACGATGGAGGCGACGCTCTCTGCCATCGCGGGGGCGTGCGAAGAGGGCTGACTCCGGGAGTGCCGGGAACGGGCTCCCTTCAGTCCCTGATGCTGCCCCGTTGCCCGCCCGGGTTGACCCGTGGCCCGTAGTACCCGTGGGTCCAGCCGGGTGTGACCTCGTATTCGATGGCGTTCACCTCGGCCGCGTAGCGGCGCGTGGCGGCGATGATCGCGTCCTCGGCCTCGTAGTCGAACGGGTCCTGGAGGCGTTCCTCGAGGGCCGCATTGCCCTGGAGGTGCTGGACCTGCCATCGCACGGTGCGCCGGAGTCCCTCCTCGGGGTCGACGAGGTCGGTGTAACCGAGCTCGCGGCGCACCTTGTCGGTGTTGAGAACGCTGTGTGTCGCCGAAGGGAGTCCAATCCACGGCCGGGTCGGCGCGGCGAGTTCCCAGGGCACCGACACCAGCTCGACGTCGCGGTCGAGCTCGTCGGCCATGATGGCGATGTGTTGGGCCATGGTGAACTGCCGGTCGTCGCCGACGTTGTAGACCTCGCCTGCCGACTCGTCGATCCGGTCGACGGCCAGGAGCACCGTGTGGGTCGCGTTCTCGACGAAGGACGACGTCATGAGCGTCAGTCCGCCGTCGGGCACGATGATCGATCGTCGGCCGTCGAGAAGGCGACGGACGACCGTCCACTCCCTGGGCGTCAGCTGATTGGGTCCGTACAGGTATGGGTAGCGGAAGTGGGTCGCGTCCGGATGCAGGGCGAAGAGGTCGCTCTCGGTCTCGGCGATCTTCAGTGGCTTCACGCCGTTGCTGTCGTCGGTGACGAGCGGTGACGACTCGTAGGCGGGGATGGGCATGCCTTCGGGGAACATCGAGCTCGGTTCGGTGAAGCCGTGGTACGCCGGTATGCCGCCGATCGAGAACAACCTCGGAGTGCGCCCGACCAGCACCTTGGCGATGGATCGCAGGCGCCCGTACATCGCGAATACCAGGTCGAACGTGCGGCCCTCGATCGAGTCGCGAAACGCCTGCTCGTCGAAGGGGTCGGTGTGGATGTGCTCGAGATGGCCCGGGATCGTGTCGACCTCGTGGCGGCCCGTGTGCAGAATCGTCACGGTGTGGCCGCGGTCGACCAGGCCGTTGACGATCAGGGGACCGGTCGGGCCGGTACCGCCGATGACGAGGATGTGCACGGGATCATTGTGGAACAGTCCACCCGGCTAGGTGGCCACGATCCAATCAGTAGACTGAACGTATGAATGATGGACCCGACAAGCCCATGTCGCTCCGTGAGCGGCAGCGGCAGCAGACGCGCAGTCACTTGCTTGCCGTCGCAGCCGACCTGATCGGGACCAAGGGGTTCACAGCCACGTCGATCGACGATCTGGCCAAGGCCGCCGGTGCCGCGAGAGCCACCGTCTACTCGTACTTCGACACCAAAGAAGCGATTGTCGAGGAGATCAACCGAGCGATATGGGACAACGCCGAGGAGATGTATCGCGAGTTCGGCGACCTCGTCGACTGGGATCGAGCGAGCATTCTCCGGTGGTTGACCGACTCGGTCCTCACGCGCTGGGAACACGACCGTCCACTGCATCGCGCGGCGCGGAAGGGCGGTTCGAAGGGGATCGAGCCGATGTACCGGGAGTACGTGGACCGGTTCGTCGAAGGCTTCTCAAACAATCCCGCGCTGTGGGAAGCCCGATTCACCACGGTCGAGACACGCCGACGCGCCCTCATGCTGATCTCGATGGTCGAGGCCTACATGTGGAAGTTGTTCACCTTCGAGGCTGAGCCCGACCGCGCAGAGGTTATGGGGACGATGGCTGAGGTGTTCGGTGACGTTCTGCGTGCCGGCAACGACGACTGACTGGCAACGCCATCGAGCCAGCGGGCTATTGACCATACTCTGAGTATGGAGTTAGGTTTCGCAACCTAGCTGCGGTGTTGCATCGCCACGCGGACAAGGGGTGGTTCATGAAGGTCGGAATCGTCACGAGCACCTTTCACTCGTCGGATTGGGAGCGGGTGAACACCGCCGACTGGTCCAGTGCTCCGAGCCCGTCGGACGCCGAGGTCATCGGGGAGACAATCGCTCTGGGTCGCCTCGCCGAGCCATTGGGCTTCGACTCGATCTGGATCGGGGAGCACTTCGGTACCCCGTACTCCATGTGGCCCGACGTGATGCAGTCGATGGCCTTCTGGGCCGGCGAAACCGAGCGGGTGTCGCTCGGCTCGTGTGTCAGCGTGCTGCCGTGGTGGCACCCGGTGACCCTCGCAGCGAAGGCGTCGATGCTCGACATCATGCTCGACGGGCGGGAGTACACCTGGGGGATCGGCCGGGGCATCGCCCCAACGGAGTACGCGGAACTGGGGATCGACCGCAATCATGCACGCGGACGTTTCGACGAAGCACTGGAGATCATCCGACTCGGGCTGAGCCAGGAGCGCTTCTCCTACGACGGTGAGCACTTCCAGGTCCCCGAGTGCTCCATCCGGCCACAGCCACGCGACGCGGAGGCCCTGCTCGGGCGTATGGCGTGCGCGTTCACCACCACCGCATCGATGGAGGTGGCCGCGCGGCAGGGTCTCGGGCAGCTCCTCGTGACGGCGGGCACGCTCGACGAAATGATCACCAAGGTGCGGACGTACAACACCATGCTCGACGAGGGCGGTCACGAGCCGAACCAGCCGACGATTCTCCTGTGGCTGTACTGCACCGAGGATCCCGAGGACATCGCAGTGGGCGATGCCCTCTTCGACCAATACAGCGTCGAGGTCGCGGCCCACTACGGCTTGAGTGACCCCAGCAACTTCGAAGGCATCAAGGGTTACGAGGCGTACCACAAGCTCGCGAAGCAGGCGGCAGCGGCGGGAGACTCGTTCCGCACTGTGCAGGGCGCGGCCGGTTCCAGCGCAGTGACCCAGCCGATCGGCACCCCAGAGGACATCATCGCGAGGATGCGCCGGCTCCAGGAGGCGACCAGCTGCAAGGAGATCATCCTGGTGCCGCAATATTCGGGGATGCCTTTCGAGAAGGCCGAGGCGAGTGTGCG
This sequence comes from uncultured Acidimicrobiales bacterium, assembly GCA_964629575.1. GTDB lineage: Bacteria > Actinomycetota > Acidimicrobiia > Acidimicrobiales > Poriferisodalaceae > JAYPWI01. The sequence continues at coordinate 31,005 of CAZVUM010000059.1, forward strand.
GCTCTTCGCCGAGAAGGTGCTGCCGGTGTTGCAGGCCGACCCTGCGCCGCTTCACGCTGGGAGCCTGCCCGCGACGGTCGGGGATTGACGGCGGCTCGACCGAGGCGGGAGCGCGCCCTGAAACCAAGGGGCAGGCTCACCCTCTCCTGAGGGGCGCCTCGGCCCGGATCCGGATACCGTCATCAGGGAATCAGGGAGCAGTTGATGAGCGAAGAACCCACGGCGCAGTACGACGCGATCGTCATTGGAGCAGGCTTCGGCGGGCTCTACGCCTTGCACCACCTGCGGGACAAGATGGGCC
>CAZVUM010000060.1:0-31088 GCA_964629575.1 uncultured Acidimicrobiales bacterium
AGGCGGATCGCGTCGTCGTGGGGGACCCGTCCACAGCCGCACGAGCTCGACACGAGCAGCCGGTCCTCGGGAACGACGTCGAGAAGCGCGTCGATGCGGGCCGCGAGCTCGCCCTCGCTCGCCGGATCGGCCTTGACGTCGGCGATCCCCGCGATGATCTCGATCGAATCGGGGATCTCGGTGAGCACGCCGCGGTCGGCCCACTGGCCGGCGTAGCTGCACTCGAGATGGGCCCGATCGATGCGCCCTTCGAGCGCCTGGATCAGCGGAACGAGTGAGTGGAGGTTCTGGACCTGCGTGGAGGGCTTGCGGGCGATGTCGCCGAGGCAGAAGTGCACTGATCGGACGCCTTCGAAGCCCTCGAATGGCGCCGCGATCAGCTCCGCGAGCTGCTCGACCGGGTGCGTGTCGTGAGCGCAGGCGATCGCTTCGGACGGGGCGTCGAGCTGTACTTCGGCGGGCTCACGAACCCCTTCGGCTGACGTCATCTCGGCGATCTCGTCGCGAACGACGCCGACCAGATCAGCCAGCCCCGTAGCGAGGGCTGGATCTCTCGGGAACGACAGTGTGATCGTGAACGGGGACGGAATCGCCGCCTTGTCGAGCTGAGGTTCGATCGCCGACTCCCGGGCCCATGCCGCAGCGTGTCCCATTCCCCGCGGCGCGGTGATCGGGCCGGCGATGCTGTACCTGGCAACACCACTCTGGCCTCGATCGATGTCCCTCGCCTCGACGACGGCCAGCCCGTCGAGCCGCGGCGGAACCGTGTGCACGAAGTCCGGCGTGAACACCTCCCCGCCCGTGATCTGGTCGAGGTCGCAGGCCAGCATCTCGTCCATCGCGACCCGCGCCCCCGCGGTGAGCGCGGCGTCGATCGCCGGGTCGGTTTCGTCGACCTCTCCCCGCCAGAATGGTCGCAGGGCGGGTCGCTGCCCGAACGGTGGGGGCCAGCTTCCGACGCACGTGGTTCGAACTGCCATGCGCGCACGCTACCGCCGAGTGCCAGCGCGCCACTTCTGGCGCGCTCCCACTCGGCGGGGGCGGGCGCGCTCGAGAGGCCGCCTGATCACGCCGCCGCCCGGTAGCGTTCGCCCTCATGGTGCGATTGAGCGACCTGCATGAGGTCGAGGCCGAACACATGCTGGCCCGGGCAGAAGCGATGCCGACCATCGAGCCAGCCGAGTGGGTGAGTCCGGTCCCCATCGAGGACGCGACGGTGGCGATCATCTCCACAGCGGGAATTCACAGCGCGTCGGATACACCGTTCACGTTCGGCGCGGTCGACTACCGGGTCATCCCGGGCGACATCGACTTCGCCGACGTGGTCCTGTCGCACGTGAGCACCAACTTCGACCGGAGCGCGTTTCAGACCGATCCCAACATCAGCTTCCCGATCGATCGCCTTCGCGAGATGGCCGACGCCGGCGAGATCGGTGGCGTTGCCAGGTGGCACTACTCGTTCATGGGAGCGATGCCGGACCCGAGCCGCTTCGAGGACACCGGTACCGAGGTTGGCCAGATGCTGGCTGCCGACGGTGTGGACGTGGCGTTGCTCATACCGGTCTGACCGGTGTGTTCGGGCGCGGTCGGCGCCCTGTCCAACTACATCGAGCGAGCAGGCGTCGCGACGACGACGATCAGCCTCATCAAGGAGCAGACCGAGAAGGTCGGCGTGCCTCGCGGGCTGTGGGTGCCCTTCCCGCTGGGGCGACCGCTCGGCTCGGCGACGGATCCCGAGTTCCAGAAGGGCGTGATGCGCGCAGCGTTCGACCTTCTCAGCACCGCGACCGGGCCGACCATCGCCGACTACCCCCACGAGGCGCCCGACGCGGAAGAGGCCGGCCACTGGGCCTGTCCGCTGAACCTCGCCCCGGCCGAGGACGACACATCGCTCGGCGGTCGACTCAGCTCAGAAGTGGCGCGCCTCAAGACCTGGGCCTACCAGACCCGTGCCGAGCGCGGCCGCACGCTCTTCGGCGCCTCGGGAGCCGGCCGGGACGGCATCGACGCGGTGACAGCTGCTCTGGCCCACATCGCGGAGAGCGGCGACATCGCCGACCCGCCGCCGGGAGAGGTGGAGTGGGCCTTTCCGATGCCGCTCCTGATCCGTCATCTCGCCGACGATCTCCGCACCGTGTACCACGAAGCCATCGCCGCCCAGCCGGGCTCGGTCGCGCCGAACCATGACGCGTTGAACGACTGGATCTTCGGTGGGACAGCGCTCGGTGAGGCGCTCACCAGAGTCGCCGACCACCTCACAGAGGCCGTCGCCGAGGACCCGGTCGCCGGGCTCGTACGGGGCTTCCTCATCCCCGAAGGTCGCTACAAGGGTGGCAGCGCCTTCTGAGCTCCCGACGGCTCACCCCGCGCTCCGGCTACTCGGGCTCCCGTCCGGGGAGAAAACGCTGTTCGGCCCAGCCCTTCTCGAACTGGCTGAAGAACGCGATGTCGATGCCCGTGTGACTGATGAGCCACCGCCCATCGACCCGCCGGTACTCGTCGCGGTAGGTCGCGGCCAGCCACACAGCGCCGTCGACGCCCGCGTCGGTGCAGGGCTGGAAGAGCAGCCACTGGCCTGTCGCAGAATCGCCGTTCACCTCGATGATGGGGTTCATCACCTGGTGGCGGGCGACTGCGACGCGGGCGTCCGCGCCGTCGAAGTGGCGGCGGATCTGGTCTTTCCCATGCCTCACGCCGAAGGTTCGGCCACCATCCCAGACGGCGTCCTCGGTCATCAGGCTCGCAATCCCGTCGGGGTCATAGCCGTTGTCGCAGTAGTCGCAGTACTTGGCTTTGAGCGCGCGGATCTCCTCGATGTCCTCGAGGCGCTGAATACGAGCCGCCAGGGTGGCGATGTCGTCAGGGGCATTCATCGGGAATCCTCCCGGGTCGTGGTGGGTCGAGAGTCGGTCTCATAGGGCGGGTTTCCATCCGCCGGCAGCGGAGATGTCGGCTGCGGCGGGGATGATCTCGGCGCCCACCCGTTCGATCTGCTCGATGATCTCGCCGACGTCGCCGGACGGGCAGTCCATCTTGCACACCACGAGCGAGTAGCCGGCGTCGGCGAAGCCCTGGAGGTCGGTGAGTACCTGGTCGGCGGTGCCGGTGCAGATGCGACGAGGATTCTCCGACGCCAGTGGATCGTCTGGGGCGGTGATACGCAGCGTCGACGCCGCCATCATCGTGAAGTCGGCGTGGTCGCGGTCCAGAGCGTCGAGCTCTTCGCGAACGATGTCGTGGAGATGGGCGAGGCGGGCGGGGTCGGATTGCGGGTCGAGGAACACGGGGTACAGCCCGTCGCAGTGGCGCGCGGCTCGCCTCGCGCCCAACGGAGCGACGCCGCCGTAGATGATCGGAGGCCGCGGGTCCTGGGTGGGCTTGGGGTCCATCGAGACGTTGCTGATCTCGTAGAAGTCGCCGCTGAAGTTCACGACATCCTCGGACCACGCGCGCTTGTAGATCTCGATGCACTCCTCAGTGCGGTTCCCTCGTTCGGCGAATGGCACACCGAGCGCGTCGAACTCCTCGCGCATCCAGCCGGCTCCCACCCCGAGCAGCAGACGACCACCGGACAACACGTCGACGGTGGTGAACTGTCTCGCGTCGTTCAGCGGGCCCCGGTAGGGAGCGATCAGCACGCTCGTGCCCAACTTGAGAGTCTCCGTGGCCCCTGCCACAGCCCCCATCACCACGGCCGCGTCGAGCATCTCGTGGCGTGGTGAGTACGAGCGCTTCCCGGTTTCGTTGGCGATGTGGGCGCTTCCGGTTTCGAGAGGCATGCAGACGTGATCGGGGAACCACATCGAGTGGAAGCCGGCCCGTTCGGCGGCCCGTGCGACATCGACCGGGCGAAGCGTGTGGGCCGCAACGCTGCGGGTGTAGTTGTTGGTCGCGTCGCGCCAGCCGACACCATGGGTGTTGGCGTAGAGGCCGATCTGCATGCTGACCGCGCCGCTCAGTCGGCCGTGATGAATTCGGGTTGGTCGCTGCGGAAGAGCAGCGCCGTCACGTTCTCGCCTGCCCGGTACTTCTCGACCAGCTCGTCAGGGTCGAACAACTCGCCGATCGGGTTCTTCTCGAACGCCTCGGACTCCATGAAGTCGTAGGCCGTCTGGGCGTCGCACAGGTCGATCTGGAACTCCATCATGTTGCCGTCAGGGTCCTGGTAGTACATCGATAGCGTCATGCCGTGACGGATCGGGCGCACAGGCACGATGCCGCGTTCTTTCAGGCGGGTGTACTGATCCAGGATCTCGTCGAGATCGTTCCAGGTGTAGGCGACGTGGTTGACACCGGAGGCGTCGCGGTCCTTGGGTCCCGGTGTGGGGTCGTCGCTGTCGCCGAGGTTGCGGAACGCAAAGCGGTGGTGCTCGTCGTCATAGGTGAGGAACGCGAGGACCTCGCCCTTGTGGCCGATCCGTGCGTCGAAGACGAACTGGTACCACTCGATCATCTCTTCGTAGCGGTGGGTGTCGTAGACGACGTGTGCGAATTTGGATGGCGCAACCATGGATCAAGTCTCGCACCTCAGTCGCGGGGTTGCTCCCCGTAGTCCTGCCATGGCTCGTCGCGCTCGCGGATGACCTGACGGAACCCCTTCTCGTCGAACGACTCCACCCACCGATACGCCTCCTCGGTGTGCCGGGTGACGCCGTCGAAGAAGGTGCCGAGCATCTGTGAGGTGCGGAGACCCATGTTCTCGAAGGCCTGATTGACCAGGAGCTTGTTGAGGGCGAGCTGGTTGGCAGGGATGTTGCGGAATCGCCGCGCTTCGGCCTCGACGTGCGCTGAGAGCTCGTCGGGGGTACGGACCTCCGACACCAGGCCGATCCTGAATGCGGTGTCTGCGTCGATCGCTCGACCGGTGAGGAGGAACTGTTTCGCGTGCTCGAGGCCGAGGCGGTAGACCCACATCATCGTGGTCGGTGTGCCGTAGATCCGACTCGGTGCGTAGCCGATGTGGGCATCGGAGGCCATGTAGAGGAGGTCGGCGCACAGCACGAGATCGGTGGCGCCGCCGACCGCCCAGCCGCGCACCTCCCCGAGCACGGGTTTGGGGCACTCCCAGACCTTCATGAACCGTCGGACGTTGTTGCCCATGAACTGGTAGTCGCGCACAGGATCCCAGGCGCCGTCCCGCGGTTCGGGGCTCGGGGCGTCGTACACCTGAGACCAGCTCTTTCCCTCGCGGTGGGCTGTGAGGTCGTAGCCGGCGGTGAGGGTGTCCCCTTGACCGCGGAGGACGATCGCTGCGACGTTGGCCGAAGCGGTCGCGGCATCGACCCCGTCTGCGATGCCTTGAATGACCTCGTCGGTGAGGGTGTTCTTCTTCCCGGGACGGTTGATCGTGATGATGGCGATGCCGTCGGTTTCCTCGTACAGAACCACGTCCATCGGGCGAGCCTGCCACGCCGCCGCTCGGCGCATCGGCCACTACGGTGCGCCCCATGAGCTTCGACATCGCAGCGACGTTCCGCCCCGGGCTCCCCGCACCTGGCGCGAAGTGGAGCGGCAACCTTCCCTACAGCTTCCTCGGCGGTCACAACGACGGTGCCTCTGTTCCCTTCGGGGGTCTCACCGAGGCGGCGTCGGCGATCATGATGCGCGAAGGCCCCAACCTCGCGACCTACAACCTCGGCGGCAGCCCACAGGGCTACCTGCCTCTGCGCGAGTTCGTCGCGGCCAGCCTCGCCACACGGGCGTCGACGCCGACCGATCCAGACGAGGTGCTGATCACCTCTGGATCGCTGCAGGCGCTCGACCTCGTCTACTCGCTCTTTCTCCAGCGCGGGGATGTGGTGATCGTCGAAGAGGCGACCTACGGCGGGACGCTCAGCGGTCTGGCCGCTCGTGGCGTGGAGGTGCGGGGTGTCGCGCTCGATGAGGACGGGATCCGACCCGACCACCTGGAGGTCCTGCTCGACGAGCTGGCCCTCGCCGGCACGCCTCCGAAGTTCATCTACACGATCCCCACCGTGCAGAACCCCACCGGATCGGTGATGAGCGTGGAGCGCCGTCTGGCCCTGCTCGAACTCGCCCGTCACCACGGCGTCGCCATCTTCGAGGACGACTGTTACGCCGACCTCGTCTTCGACGGAAACCGCCCCCCGACGCTTCGGGCACTCGATGACGGCGGAGGTCAGGTGGTGTATTGCGGGTCGTTCTCCAAGTCCATCGCACCGTCCCTTCGGGTCGGATACGTGGTGGCCGACTGGCCCGTCGTCGGCCAGATGTTGTCGCTGAAGACCGATGCCGGCACGGGCGCCCTCGAGCAGCTGGTGTTGGCCGAGTACAGCGCAGCCCACTTCGATGACCATGTCGCGACGCTCACGTCGGCCCTGTCGGCCAAGTCCCAGGCGATGTGCTCCGCGGTGAGGGAGAGCTTCGGTGAGGCGGCGGAGTTCACCGAACCGCGCGGCGGCATCTTCGTGTGGGTCGCGCTTCCCGACGGAGTCGACACGGCCACGCTGGTTGCTCCCGCGCTCGAGAAGGGCGTGGAGTTCAACCCCGGCGCGGGCTGGTCGGTGGATCCCGCGTACGGGTCGCGTCGGATGCGTCTCTGCTTCGGTCACCCGTCCGAGGACACGATCCGCGAGGGGGTCGGTTTGCTGGCTGAGGTCGTCGCCGCCGAAACCGGCCTCCAGCTACCGTGACCCGATGGCTCTCGTTCGTTGGATCACCGAGATGGGCATGGGCGTGGACGTCCACGGCTACGACTACACCAAGGCGGCCAAGCGGGCGGTGAGCGATGCGCTGCGCCACAGCAGCCTCAACTTCTTCCGCGCCACGGGCAAGACCGCCCACGACATGCACGTCGAGGTCCGGGTGGCCGTTGCCCGGCCCGATGAGCTCGACGTGGAGGCGATCGTCGCAGAGATTCCATACGGAACCGTCACCGTCACGCCCGTGCAGGGCGGTCTCGACGTCGAGGCCCCCGAAGGTTCGGTCCCCGCGGGGTTGGCCCGAGACGGAATCGCCATCGCCAACGCAGCCATTCTCGTCAGCTTCGACGAGTAGGTCGGGCCCACCGGCGGGTCGGACGACGCCGAGTGGGAGCGCGCCAGCGGTGGCGCGGCCGCACTCGGCGGGGGACGGCTCATCTGTGGGGGTCTCGCCGCCGATGGAAGAGCATGCGGTCACGTCGTCCCGGGATGGCGCTGTGGTTGGTCGGGTGGAGTGCACTCGCGGGAATCCAACTCGGCGCTCGAGCAGTCCCCGGTGGAACGCGTCCGCTAGGAAGTCCCGAGCTGCTCTTCGTCTTCGTCATCGTCGCCGCCGGTCTCTGCGTTCTCACGTCGGCGGCGGTCGTATGGCGGGCGTGGCGCGACGACACGGCTGAGCTCGGCTTCCACGGTGCGTTCTTCATGGCGGTGTCCGCGCTTCCGCTGGTTCATGGCATCACCACTCCCGGGGTGCTCTACGGCCCCAACAACGCCACGATGACGGCGGTTCTGTGGGGCCTACCGCTTGCCTGTGTGGCGCAGCTCCCGATTCTGCTGGGCCGCCGGTTGGGCGCCTCGCTCGTGCACCGGTGGAAGCCATGGGTGGTCGCTCACCTGGCGATCCAAGGGTTCGTCGCGGTCGGTCTCCTCGTGTCCCCGGCGGCGCTGCCGCTGTTCGACATGGGGACCGGCGGAGCGATCGTGGTCACGGTGGGCGCGCTCTTGGCCAGCCTGGCGCTGAGCGCCCGGCACCTGCGGCTGCACTGGGTCAGCCGCGCTCCGGCGACGCTCGCAGTATCGCTGGCCTATGCGGCCATCGGCGCATCGCATCTCGTGTGGATCAACGGCGCAGCGATGACCCTCGGGTTCTGGGTGGCGCACGTCCTCGACATCGTCGGCGTGTTCCTGGCGACGATCGTCGGGTACATCGCCTACCGGCGAAATGAGCTGGAACAGTTGGTCCTGAAGCCACTGGTGGCCAGCGACCCGCTCGACGCCCTGGAGATCGGTCTCGACCCCGTCGTCCGGGCGTTCGTGGCCGACCTGGAGCGCAAGGACGAGATCACGGCCGTCCACGTGATCCGGACCGCCGAGACCGCGATGGCCGTGGGGCGACGGCTGCGGTTGGAGGGGCACGAGCTCAGGATTCTCGGAATGGGCGCGCTCCTGCACGACATCGGAAAGATCGAGATCGACGATGCCATCCTCAACAAGCCGGGACGGCTGACCCACGCCGAGTTCGAGCACGTGAAGACGCACACGTTGATCGGTGAGCGTCTGGCGGCCGAGTCGCGCGTCCTTGGGCCTGTGCAGCCACTGATTCGATCGCATCACGAACGGATCGACGGCCGCGGCTACCCCGATCGCCTGCGAGGCGACGAGATTCCGCGGCTGGCTCGGATCGTCTCGGTCTGCGACGCCTACGACGCGATGGTTCACACCCGGCAGTACCGCGAGGGAATGGGCGCCGATCGGGCCATCGCGATTCTTCGGGAGCATGCGGGCAGCCAATGGGATGCCACCGTGGTCGAAGCCCTCATACGAGCGGTGATGCGCGGCGAGGTCCCCGATGAGCCAACCGTGCTCGCGGACGCCGGTCACCAGGTCGGCTGCTCGTGTACCCACGAGATCCCGATGCTCGTCGGCGGCACGGGCGGTGTCGATCAACCGAACGCGTAGAAGAACCCGTCCCGCGAGCCCACGTAGATCCGCCCGTTCCACACGATCGGGCTGGACTCGATGCAGCCGCCTCCAAGGGCGAGGTCCCACCGCATGACGGGCCGGTGTGGGTCGTCGAGGTCGTAGGCCCGGAGGCCGCCGCCCGACGTGCACTCGGACGCGACCACGAGGGTGTCGTCGACCACGATGGCCGACGACCACGCGTGCCACCCGATCTCGTCCCGCCACGTCACCTCGCCGGTCACCGTGTCGACGGCGATCAGTTCGCCCGGATGGGTCGCCGCATAGAGCACCCCGGCGCTCGAACCTGCGCCGAGCGCCGGCGTCGCCCACAGCCCGCCGTCGTCGCCCGCTGCCCTGGGCGGGACCGCAACGCTCCATACCAGCGGGTCTTCGGGCCGGCTGGGATCGAGCTTGATCAGTTGCCCGACCTCTTCGCCCATGGCGTTGAACCGTTCTTGTTCGATCGCGACGTAGAGCATGCCGTCGGCGTCGATCACGATCGATGCATCGACGTCCTCACCGACCCAGTAGTCCAACACCGGGACGATGTCGCTGCCCGCGCCTGCTTCGATGTCGCTGATCGACAGGCCAACCACCCGACCGCCGCTGTTTGCGAAGAACACCGTGTCCCCGAAGATCGCAGGCGAGTTCTCGACCGACTGCTCGCGGCCGACTGCCGCGAGGAGCTCGTCCGTGAAGACCGGGAACTCCAGCAACACGTCGGGCTCGACGGTCACCAAACCGTCGGAGTCATACGAGCGGTTGAGGCGGAAGGTGAGGAACCAGCCGGACTCTGCAGGCAGGAACATGAGGTCGTCTGCGATCGCCGGATTGCCGTCCCAGTCGTCGTTCCACACCACGCGGTTGTCGTAGGCGTTGCGCCGCCACAGCTCGACCGGTTCGTCACGGTCGAGAGCCAGGATCCGGTAGTGGTTGTCGCGGCTGCCGAAGTACAGCAATGGGAAGCCGTCGGGATCAAGGGCCACCGAGCCCTTCACGATGTCGCCCGTGACGAAGGGCGTCCTGGTCGGGGTGCCGGTGTGCGCATCGACGAAATGCACGGCCTTGTCGTACGACCCGAAGATCAGCTCGGTGACCCCATCGGGCCGTTCCCAGATGACCGGCTGACCGGTCCAGCCGGTGCCGCACCAGGTCTTGGGTTCGCCGCGATGGGTGCTCGCGCCGCACATCCTCGTCTCGGGGTAGCGCCACAGGAGTTGAGGGTCGGCCGGCACCGGTCCTGTGCCGTACCAACTTCGGGTGAGGTTGCCCCGGAACATGGTGATGCCGTCCACCATTCCGTAGGGCTGCGACACGTCCCGCCCGTCTGCGAACCGAGCAGGCGGGAGGGTGGTGGTGGTCGTTGTCGGGGTTGTCGAGGTCGAGTCGTTCTGACTCGTTTGCGGCGCGGAACGACTCGAGGTGAGGAAGCTGGGGCGTGAGGTCGTCGGCGCAGCCGAGGTCGAGTCGTTCTGACTCGTTTGCGGCGCGGAACGACTCGAGGTGCCGGAGCTACAGGACGCCAGGCCAACAGCCACGGCGAGCGCCGCGATGACGAAGACCCGACGGGACCGCAATCTCAGCCCTGGCGGTCGGGTCCCGCCTTGTCGATGGTGAAGCGAAGGATGCACCGCTGGTCCTCGGTCATGGCCCCGCGGTAGTCGTCCCAGTCGGGATGATCGCCCTGCAGGGTCCGGTAGTACTCCACGAGAAGTTCCATCGCGTCGGGAAGCAACACGATCTCGGCGGTGCAGTTGAGCTGGACCCAGCGGCCGAGCCACTTGTCGGGGAACACGCACAGGTAGGTCCGCGGATCGCGCCGAAGCTGCTTGACCTTGTAGGCGGTCTCGCGTGTCGACATGATGATCTGGTCGTCTACGACCGCCAGGGTCACTGGCGACATCTGGGGCGAGCCGTCGAGCAAGCGGGTGGCCATCACCGCCCGGCTGTTGTTGCGGACGTAATCGAGCCCGTCGCTGATCTCCATGGCCGCCTCAGCTCTCGAGCGCCGCTTTGAGCGCGGCCAGGGTCGACTCGATGCCCTTCTCGGCGTTGCCGGTGCGGTACTCGAGCTCGCTGTCGCCGTTCTCGATCATGCGGGGGGACAGCTGGCGAAGGGTCCACGACTCTGTGAGCCGGGTGCCACCCTCGCTGGGCTCGAGCTGGTAGCGCCACAGCACGATGTTGTAGTCGAGGCCGCCGGTGACGAATCCGAAGTCCCTGTTCTCCACTCGCTGCACGATCTCGACCGGCGCCTTCCATTCCTCACCATCGAGTTTGTTGACGCCCACGAACATGTCGCCGACCTGGCCGGTGCCCGGCTCGCCGTCTTCGCCCTTGCGCCAGTACCCGCCGGTGTTCTCGTTGCTCCACTCGCCGTACCGGTCCAGCGATGTGACGAGCTCCCAGACCGCCTCGGGTGGCGCGGCGATGTCGACGGTGCCGCTGCGCTGACGCACCGGGTTGTCCAACGCGCCGGGGAGATCATCGGTGATCGAAATGTCGCTCATAGGGTGAAGTTACCCTCGTCGGCGTGACAGCGACCTACAGCGACCTCGAAGGCCGGACCGTGTTCGTCTCCGGGGGAGCGACCGGGATCGGCGCCGGCATCGTCACCGCGTTCCACGAGCAGCAGGCGAAGGTGGTGTTCGTCGACATCGACGCCGCCGCAGGACTCGACCTGGCGGAGCTCCTCGCCGTCTCCGGAGAGCGCCCCCGCTTCATCGAATGCGACGTCACCGACGACGCCGCGCTCCGTGGCGCCCTGTTCGAAGCAGAACAGCTGGCCGAGGGCCTCGACGTGCTGGTCAACAACGCCGCCAACGACACCCGATTCGATACCGACGATGTCGACGCGGACACGTGGGACTGGTCGGTGAAGGTGAATCTCAAGCACCAGTTCGTCGCCGCACAGACCGCGTTCAGATACATGAAGGCACGAAGGCGCGGCTCGATCATCAACTTCGGCTCGGTCGCCCCCGCCGCCAAGATCGTGGATCTCGCTGTCTACTCGTCGTGCAAGTCCGCGGTGCGGGGTCTCACACGGACCCTGGCGAGGGAATTCGGCCTCGACAACGTGCGGGTCAACACCATGGTGCCCGGCGCGATCCTGACCGACCGCCAGCTCGAACTCTGGTACGAGGACGACGCCGCCGTCGACGCGATGCTGGCCCAACAGTGCCTCCCGCGCCGCATGACCGAGCGCGACGTGGCCGAGATGGCCCTCTTCCTCGCCAGCGATGTGTCGAGCGGCTGCACCGCCCAGGAATGGGTGGTCGACGCCGGCCTGATCTGAGCTGGTCTGTTTTGTCGTCGCAATCCTCGCTCGCTCCGCTCGCTCGTCTGCGGATTGCCATGGCACGCCCGGCGATCCGCCCCCGCGCGCTCTTCGTGTAGTTGCTCAACTTGCCCTAGCGTCGCCGCATGCTGAAACCGGTGCAGTTGGGTCGAAACAGCGGGTTGCGGGTCTCGGAGTTGTGCCTCGGCACCATGAACTTCGGGATCCCCGGCCGCGGCCACCAGGGTGACTGGACCCTCGACGTCGATGCCGCCCGTCCGATCTTCGAGGCAGCGATCGAACGCGGGTTGTTCTACTTCGACACCGCAGACACCTACGGCGTCGGAGCATGTGAAGAGGTGGTGGGCCAGCTGCTCCGGGAGCTCCTGCCACGCGACGAGTACGTGCTCGCCACCAAGATCTCGATGCCGATGGGCAGCGGCGCCAACCAGGGTGGCCTCTCGCGCAAACACATCATCGAAGGCGTCGACGCATCCCTGGAGCGGCTGGGCCTGGACTACGTCGACCACCTGGTGATCCACCGACACCCCCACGGCGTTCCGGGTCACGTCCAAGTTCCGATCGAGGAGACCCTCGAGGCGCTGCACGACGTGGTGAAGGCCGGCAAGGTCCTCTACCTCGGAGGATCGTCGATGTTCGCGTGGCAGTTCGCCGAACTGCAGCTCACTGCGGAGATGAACGGGTTCACCAAGTTCGTGTCGATGCAGAACCACTACAACCTGATCTACCGCGAGGAAGAGCGGGAGATGAACCCGTACTGCGCCTCGACCGGGGTTGCGTTGATGCCGTGGTCACCGTTGGCTCGCGGAATACTCGCCGGCTCCTACCGCGGCGGTTTCGAAGGCGGATCGACGACGCGCTCCCAGGGCCAGGACCGGGCGCGTACAGAAGGTCTCTACCGCGGCGATGCCGACTTCGACATCGCCGATCGCGTGATCGAGGTCGCAGACAAGATGGGCGTCCGCCCGGCGCAGATCGCGCTCGCCTGGCTTGCCAACAAGCCAGAGGTCACCGCTCCGGTGGTGGGCGTCTCCCGGGTGGAGCAGCTCGACCAGCTGGTCGAGGCAGTCCAGCTCGATCTGGACTCCGAGGACGTCGCCTATCTCGAAGAGCTGTACCGCCCAGTGGAGAACCTGCTGTCCATCGGGTTCTCCTAGGCTCGCGCCATGCCGGGTGAGGACCTCTTTCGCTTCGAGGACACCGAACGCGACCTGTCGTTCCGTCCCGCGCCGGAGGCCGACGGCAGACGCCTCACGGCGGAGCAGGTCGCCCGCTTCAACCGAGACGGTTTTCTCAGCGGACTGCCCGGTCTCGACGCCGCAGAGCTGGAAAGCCGGCGCGAGTACATCGACTGGCTGATCGGCGAGGTGACCAACGCCGGAGACCGTCGCAACGGCTATTCGATCAACCAGTACCAGCAGGTCTGCGCCGGAGTGCACGATCTCGTCACCCATCCGGCCTTCGTCGACTACGCGGTCGACATCCTGGGGCCTCAGCTCGTGCTCTGGAGCTGTCACGTCTTCTGCAAGCTGCCTGGCGACGGGATGGAGGTCCCCCTTCATCAAGACGCCAACTACTGGCCGTTCACACCCACCCGGAGCGTGACGGTCTGGCTGGCCATCGACGACGTGGACGACGCCAACTCCGCCATGCACTTCGTCCCGGGCAGTCACCTGCTCGGCGACCTCGACCACGACGAGCTGGAGCTCGACGGGAGCGTCGTGCTCAACCGCAGGGTGAAGGGGCATGACGAGTTCGCAGACACCTTCGTCAACGAGCTCGCGGCGGGCGAGGTGAGCCTCCACACCGACCTGATGTTGCACGGCAGTCGGTCGAACACGAGCGATCGGAGGCGCTGCGGCGTGGCGCTCCGATACATCGGCGCCGACGTACGAGCGGTCGGCGACGGCGAGAACTGGATCTCGGGCGCGGTCCACGTGGCCGACGGCGATCCGAGCGGGTACTGGCCACACAGGCCCCGTCCGTCGGGGGAGGAGCCGCATCGGATGGCCCGCTTCGTGGGGGGTTTCGACGGCAACCGGTGATGGGCCCTTCCTGCTTCACCTCTTGCGTCCACCCCTTGCATTCACCCCTTGCATTCACTCACGAAGAGTGGTTGAATAGCCACATTCCGTGGGCAATGGGCGACCGCCGGAGGCACGATGGCGCCCCTGTACGAAACCACGAGCGCGCGCGGCCGGGTGCGCGTGGGCCTGATCGTCCTCGTCGCCTGCGTGGTCCTCGCGTCGAGCATCGGCGCGGTCCGGGCCGAGGTCGAGAGCCCGTGGGATGGGGAGCTCGAAGGAACCGTGCACGCCTACGACGACGATTCGGCCTCGGGCTGGGGCTTCGCCGACTTCGATCCAGGGTCGAACAACTTCATCTACAAGTCCTACGTGTACGCCATCGCCCAGATCGGCGACCGCGTGTATATGGGCGGTCAGTTCCGAAAGGTGACGGACGGCAACGTCGAGTACGACCAGCCGTACCTCGCGGCCTTCGACGCAAACACCGGTGAATGGATTCCCGAATTCGCGCCCGCGATCGACTGGTCGGTCTTCGCCCTTGCCGGGTCACCCGACGGCACACGCCTCTTCGTGGGCGGCGAGTTCAGCGACGCAGGAGCACCCGGAACCGCTGCCTTCGCCGCTCTCGATCCCATCACCGGCGCCGTCGATGAGTCCTTCGACGTGACTGTGACCCGGGAGTGGAGCAACAACGCACCTCGCGTCCACGCCTTCGACGTCGAGGGCGACTGGCTCTACATCGGCGGAACCTTCTCGCACGTCGAGGGCAACGGCTCGAAGGTGCAGAGCAGCCGCCTGGCTCGAGTGAGTGCGACCGACGGAACCGCCGACACCACATGGCGCCCGCAGATCTCGGGCGGCTCGGTCTGGGAGATCGAAGCGTCTCCGGCCGGCGATCGGGTCTACACCGGCGGCACGTTCATCACGGTGGGTGGCACCGCGAGCCAAGGATTCGCCATCGTCGACACCACCGCGGGCGCACTGCTGCCCGGATTCCCGACCGACTTCGGCGTCACCAACTTTCCCGCAGGCAGCGGCTATGTGTTCGCCGCGACGATCGTCGAGAACGGCGACGTCTTCTGGGCGGGTGGCCAGAAGCACAACCTGGTCATCGCCGATCGGGACACCTTCGCAGTCGACCGAACGTTCCAGACCAACGCCTTCGGTTCGAACAACGGACGCGGCGGTGACTTCCAGGACATGGCGTTGGCCGGCGACGTGCTGTTCGCCGGATGCCACTGCTGGGGCCGGGTGCGGGAGCCGGGCGTCAACTGGCAGCGCGACGTGCGCTCTGTCATCGCCTTCGACGCCGCCACGGGCGACCACCTCGACTGGTACGCCCCCGACATGGGCGGCGCCGACGGCGCCTGGGCGCTGCACATCGCTCACGACGACTGCCTCTGGATCGGGTCGGACATCTGGTACTCGGGCAACACCCAGACGAGCGGGCTGGTCCGCCACTGCCCGATCGGGGCCCCTGCGCCACCGGACGAGACCGGACCGTCGGCGCCGGGCGGGCTCGCTGCCCAGGTGAACGGCAGCGACGTCGCGCTGAGCTGGACGCGGAGTCTCGACGACTCGGGTGCGGTCACCTACTCGATTCTTCGCAACGGTGCCGAGGTGGGCACTACCGGTGGCACGGGCTTCGTCGATGCGGCACCTGCGGGTCCTCACACCTACGAGATCGTCGCCTCCGATCCGGCAGGCAACCCCCCGCTGGCCGTTCCGGCGATCTCGGCGATCGTGGGCGACGATCCGCCACCGCCGCCACCTGACGGCCCGCCGGCGGTCCCTGTCGGCCTTGCTGCCCAGACCGATGGCGTCGATGTGACGCTGTCGTGGGACGCCGTGCTGGAAGCCGCGAGCTACCTCGTCTACCGCGATGGTGCCTACATCGGATGGTCGCCGACGCCCGGCTTCGTCGACGCTGGGCCTGGCGACGGCGTGTACGAGTACCAGCTGCGGGCGGTCAACGGCCACGGCAGGAGCGACAAGACCGCCGCTGTGAGCATCTCCGTGGGTGCTCCCGACATGACTCCGCCCGCGACGCCCATCGGCCTCACAGCATCTGTCGTGGGCGGTGACGTCCACCTGGACTGGGATGCGGTCGAGACAGCGTTCAGCTACCTCGTGTATCGAAACGGCGCCTATCTGGGGTGGTCGCCGACGGCCGGGTACATCGACGCCGCGGTCACGCCGGGCCTGACGTACAGCTACCAGCTCCGCGCCGTCAACGAGTGGGGTCGCTCCGACCGCACCGCTGCAGTCCTCATCACCCCCTGACCGACGATCCTGCGCCGGCTCAGGGGCGGAACATCAGCTCCCGTTGCGTGACTCGCGCGGGCTGGTTGATGAGGCGGTAGGCGGTGGGGATCCACTCGCAGATGAGACGGCGGGTGTCTCGCGGGTCGACCATCTCCTCCATCTGGAATCGGTTGAGAGGTCCGATCGGTCCGCGGGCGGCCTCGATCCGTGCGTCGATCTCGGCTCGTAGCGCGATGGGGTCCTCGGCTTCGGCCAGCTGCGACTTGTACGCCGCCTCGATGCCACCCTCGGGCGGGATCCCACCGACGTCGGCCGCCGGCCACACGACCCTGGCGTTCCACTGCCGTCGGGGCGTCGCATAGTTGTTGCCGGCCACGCCGAACGAGCGGCGCATCAGCACCGTGAACATGGGCACCCGGGACTGGGCGAACGCCACCATCCACTCGCCGCCCTTGCGGATCGTGCCCTTGATCTCGTGCTCGAGGCCGACCGCGAAGCCGGGGTTGTCGCACAGGTTGAGAACCGGGATGTGGAACAGGTCGCACAGGTCCACGTGTCGGGTGAGCTTGTCGCACCCATCCGCGGTGAGCGCGCCGCCGTTGACGTGGCGGGAGTCCGATGCGATCACGCCCATCGGGTGCCCGTTCATGCGGACGAACCCCGCTACTTGGTCGGTTCCCCAGTGGGGCCCGATTTCGAAGAAGGACCCCTTGTCCGCGATGAGCTCGATGGCCCGACGGATGTCGAACGTGGTGGTCCGCTTGCGCGGCACGATGGTGAACAGCTCCTCCTCGGCGCGGTCCGGCGGGTCCTCCGGGTCGGCGGGGAGCACGGGCGGCGTGTCGAATACCGACGGCGGAAGGTACGAGAGGAACCGTCGCGTCTGCTCCACCGCGTCGTGTTCGGTCTCGGCCAGGTTGTCGACCGACCCGTTGGTGCAGTGGATGCGCCAGTCGCCCAGGTCTTCTTTGGTGATGTCGTAGCCCATGGCGTGGCTGACCACAGGAGGGCCGGCCACGAACAGCTGGCTGATGTCACGCACCATCACCGAGAAGTGTCCGAGCACCGCCTTGGCCGCGCCGATCCCGACCACCGAGCCCAGCAGAACGTTGACCACGGGCACGGTCGCGAGCTGCTGGGCGTACTCGGTCGAGCCCAGGTGAGCGGGAAGGAACGAACCGCCGCCGCCGCTCACGCGCGGCCGGCCTGCGGTGATCGCACCCGATGACTCTTTCGCTGTGCTCTCGCCGGACTTCTTCTGCTCCGGCACCATCGCGGCGACGCTGCCGCCGCCCGAAGATCCGTCGAGCAAGCGGATCGACGGGATCCCGAGCTCGGTCGACAGCTGGTCGAGGTAGAACGATTTCGCTCCGATCGCACCATCGGCGTGCCCGCCGCGGCTCGTGAAGTCGTCAGCGCACACGATGACGTCGCGCTCTTCGATCTGCCCGGTTCCGCCGACGTGGTTGGCGGGCGTGAAGGCCTCGATCTCGCCGAACTCGTCGTAGGACGCGAACCCGGCGAGGCTGCCCACCTCGCGGAACGAACCGTCGTCGAGGAGCAAACGGATGCGGTCGCGACAGTGCAGCTTTCCGCGGTCGCGCTGGCGGACGACGCCCTTCTCCATCGAGTCGGGGCCGAGGCGCTCCTCGGCGAGACGCTGAAGCGTGTGCACCTCGTCCAGCACGGGCGCCCATGTGTTGTCGCCGTACTCGACAGGCCCCGAATCGGCGTCGGCCGCGCTCGGGGCGATCGACAGCAGAACGTCGCCCTGCCCGAGGGCGTCCCCGGCGACCAGGTCCTGCATCGCGCCCACCGTGCCGGCGCAGGGAGCAGTGACCTCGGTCTCCATCTTCATCGCGGTGATCACCAGGAGCGTGTCGCCTGCAGCGACCTCTTGGCCCAGCTCGACCCTGACTTCGATCACCGAGCTCGCCATCGGGGCCTCCACCGGACGTTCGCCGTCGGGGACATCGAGCGGGGGCAGGACCGGAAGAGCGACTGCTGGAGGCGTCGTGACACCCGCCCCGGTCGACGGCGCTGCGGTGTCGAGGAGCTGGAGGGTGCTGCCGGGTGCTGCGACAGCGGTCGCGGCGAGGGCCGGGTTCTCGGCGATCAGGGGAGTGCGCGCGTCTCCGGCGAGGACATCGGCGTGTTCGAGGATCGCCTGCAACTGGCCCAGGTTCGTCGGCAGCCCGGTGATCTGGAATTCGGCGAGCGCTCGTCTGGCGCGGTCGACAGCCGCGCTGAACGACGAGCCCGCGCCGGAGGTCACGATGACCTTGGCGAGCAGCGGGTCGAACTGCGGCGGTGGTGTGTAGCCCGCGTAGCCCGCTGCGTCGACGCGCACGCCGGCACCGGATGGCTCCTTGTATGCGCCGATCGAGCCGGCGCCGAGTGCAACGACCCGACTCTGGATCGAGTAGCCGCGCGGTGCGATGTCGCCTTGGTGGATCCCGAGGTCGGCGAGCGACGCCCCTCCCGCGATCGCCAGCTGGGCCTCGACGAGATCGATCCCCGTCACCTGCTCGGTGATGGTGTGTTCGACCTGGATCCGCGGGTTGCACTCGATGAATGCGTGGGTGCCCGACTCGGGCTCGACGAGGAACTCCACGGTTCCGGCATTGCTGTAGCCCACCGCCTCGACCAGCCGAATGGCCGATTCGTGAAGGGCGGAGGCGAGCTCGGGATCGAGTGCCGGAGCGGGTGCGATCTCGACGACCTTCTGGTTGCGTTGCTGTATGGAGCAGTCGCGCTCGTGCAGGTGAACGGTCGAGCCGTGGGTGTCGGCGAGGACCTGGACCTCGATGTGCCGCGGGCGGGCCAGAAACTTCTCGAGGAAGACCTCCGGGTTGCCGAACGCTCCGGCCGCCTCGCTGCTGCACCGGTCGAACGCTTCGGGCATCTCGTCTGCGGACTCCACGACCCGCATCCCTCGTCCTCCGCCTCCTCCGGCCGCCTTGAGCATCACGGGGTAGCCGATCGCTGCGGCCGCGTCCGCAGCTGCAGCCGCGCTGGCCACCGCTCCGTCGGAGCCGGGGATGACGGGAATGTCCAAGGAGGTCGCGAGGCTGCGAGCGCGAACCTTGTCGCCGAACAGCGAAATGGCTTCGGCCGACGGTCCGACGAACGTGAGGCCTGCCGCCGCGCACGCCTCGGCGAGGGCGACGTTCTCTGACAAGAACCCGTAGCCGGGGTGGATTGCGTCGCAACCCGAGTCGACCGCCGCGGCGACCACCGCCTCGACGTCGAGATACGCCGCGACGGGGTCACCACCAGCGAGCTGGACCGTGTCCGTCGTGACGGTCGCATGCAGCGACTGCGCATCGATCGGCGCATGCACGCTGACCGTTTCGAGCCCGCGGGCGTGGGCGGCCCGGGCGATACGGATGGCGATCTCACCCCGGTTGGCGATCAGAACTCGCGACAGCGTCACAGAAACTCCCTCGTACGAAGCCGGTCAATGATGCCGCGGACACGCCCTCGGCGCTCGACCACCTGCTGTGGGGTGCGGGGTGAACCGGCGACCGACCACTCTGGGTGGTTCTCGCATCACCGGGGAACTACTGTGAGTAGTTGATGGCGACCATGGGTGAGGATCTCACGGGAGTGACAGTGGGCCTTGGAGGACAGCTTTCGAACCCGCGGCCGCACCTCGGACAAGGCCCACGCCTACGTGGCGAACGGGAGTGACAGTGGGTGATCGCTCGGACCCACGCCTGGGGTTGCTGCGGTCGGTCGCCGCTCTCGTGATCGGGAGCGGGGTCTCGATGGCGGCCTTTGGTGTGCTCGGGCAGCCGAGCGCCGCGGTTCCGCCTGCGGAGCCGATCGTTCCCGAGCAGCTCTTTCCCGATGGGTCCGGACTCCCAGACCTCTATGAGAGGCGCCTGCTCGACGTGTCAGCCGACGGTGTGCGCGTCCTCGCACTTGCCCACCCGTCACCGTTCCAGACGCTCGAGGTGGCGCTCTCGGCGGGGCGGGTCGTCCGCCTTCCGGAGGTCTACGACACGGGTCTCAACGCGGGCAACATCGGGGGCTCGGCCGTCCTGAGTGCCGACGGCCAGGTCGTGCTCGGGACGGTGTGGACGGGCGGCGTCATCCGGTTGTTCCGTTGGTACGTCGACACCGGAGAGGTCCAGGAGCACGGAGCTCGCGAATCGCCGACACGTGGGGGACCGTGGCCGCAGCCTCGCGCTCTGTCACCCGACGGGCGTTTCGCCTACCACGCCGAACAAGGCGGTGACGGGGAGGAGCTCCTCTACGTTCACGACGCGGAGTCCGGGACGACCCGGGAGCTCACATTTCCGGCAGGTCCACCCCAGCTCGGCGACGTTGTGGTCTCGCGGGACGCTTCGCACCTGCTGTACCGCGTCGACGATGGCGCCTCGGCCACTGTGTACCGGTTGGATCTCGAAACGGGTCTGCACATCGTCGTCGACCGTTTGCCACCCGAGTTCGCCTCCCGGCCGCGTCACATGGCCATCTCGCCGGACGGCCGGTACGCGGCGTTCGCGAGCCGGTGGTACGAGGTGGAGGCCGGTCGCCGATCTGTCGAGCTCGGCCGCTGGTGGGGTGAGCCGCACATCGGCGTCCTCCGGCACGACCAAGCGGCGCTGTCACGGGAGGGCGACCTTCTCTTGCTGACCGCGGATGCCATGGACGCCAGCGATGAGAACGGCGTCGCCGACCTCTACCTCTGGTCTCCGGATGGGTCGGTGGTGCAGGTCACGGCGGCGCCGGACACCGCTCTGTACCGGCTCGTGCGGGCGGGAGACATCAACGACGCAGGCACTGCTGCTGTCTACGAGGGGCATCAGATCCCGCCATCGCCGATCCGGCTCCATCGGGTGGGTCTGGCCCCTTCGACCGGGTCGACGTCAGCTGTCGAAGCGGTCGGGCTCGCCGCGGAGTCGCCGCGGCACCTGTGGACCGTGGATGGGCGCGGGATCGTGGGCGAGCGGTCGCTGGCACGGTTGTACGAGCGGAACGACGGGGTCGCCGACCTGAGCCGGCTGAGCGGGGCCTCCGAAAGAGCGGTTGCGGTCGTGCCGCGGGCCCAGCGCGACGGGTATTGGGTGATCAGCGATGCGGGCCGGGTGGTCTCCTTCGGAGCTGCCGCTCACCACGGCGACGCTCTTGGGCAACCCCTCGCGGCCCCGATCGTGGACGGAGCGCCGATGCCCGACGGGGAGGGCTACCTGTTGGTCGGAGCTGACGGCGGCGTCTTCGCTTTCGGCAGTGCCGCGTATCTGGGGTCGCTCCCCGCTGTGTTGGGCGGTGAGAACCCAAACCAGCCTGTTGTGGCAGTCGCGGTGACACCCTCTGGGGACGGATACCGACTCATCGCCGCTGACGGCGGGGTGTTCGACTTCGGTGATGCGACGCACGTTGGAAGCCTGCCCGCCCTCCTCGCGCCGGGAGTTCGGCTGAACGCCGCAGTCGTCGACGCGACGGGCACCCCGGATGGTGGTGTGGTCCTCGTGTCGGGAGACGGCGGAGCCTTCGTTCTGGGTCCAGCGTCATACGAGGGCTCACTCGCATCGCAGCTGCTGACCGTTCCGATCGTGTCGGTCGCAGCTCTCGACGACGGTTACGTGATGCTGGACGCCGCCGGACAACTTCACGCCTTCGGAGTCTGGCTGGGCTTTGGGCTGCCTCCCGGGTCGCCATAGCAGCAGCGCGGGCGGGCGCCCCGGCGTACGATCGTGTCAACGCGCTCAGGGGGAATCACATGAACTACGACCTCGTCATCCGTGGCGGCACCGTGATCGACGGCACCGGTGCGCCGGGCCGCCAGGCCGATGTCGGCATCGTGGGTGACCGCATCGTGGAGGTGGGCGAGTGCGCCGGCGATGCCGGCAGCACGTTCGACGCGACCGGCAAGCTCGTGACGCCGGGTTTCGTCGACATCCACACCCACCTCGACGCACAGCTCGCGTGGGATCCGGTCGGCACCGTGTCGTGCTGGCATGGCGTGACCACGGCTGTCATGGGCAACTGCGGCGTCACGTTTGCGCCCTGCAAGCCCGAGGACCGCACCCAGCTCGCGGAGATGATGGAGTCGGTCGAGGACATCCCCGCCGATGCCATCCTCGGCGGCTTGCCGTGGGACTGGGAGAGCTACGGGGAGTACCTCGACAGCTACGAGCGCATGCCCAAGGGCATCAACGTCGGCGGCATGGTCGGGCATTGCTCGGTGCGGGTGGCCGTGATGGGCGATCGGGCCATCGATCAGCATCACGCGAGCGCCGAGGACATCGCCAAGATGTGCGATGTCGTCGAAGAATCGCTCCGGGGCGGCGCGCTCGGCTTCTCGACCAGCCGTACCTACCTCCACCAGACCTCCGACGGCCGTGAGGTGCCTGGCACCTGGGCTGCTCCCGAGGAGCTGCTCGCAATCGGCGACGTCATGGCCAAGCTCGGAACCGGCATCTTCGAGTGCGCGGTGGACAACGATCGCCAGCTGCACGGAATGGTCGGAACCCCGGACCGCACGGTCATCGAACGCGAGGTGGAGTGGATGAAGGAGCTGTCGATCCGCACCCGTCGACCGGTGACCTTCGGTTTCGTGCAGAACCGCAGCGACCCGACTGCGTGGGAGTACTGGCTCGAGCTCGTCGCCGCCGCAAACGCCGACGGAGCCGACATCCACCCGCAGACGACGAGCCGCGGGATCGGGGTGCTGTTCGGCATCGCCAACCGGACCCCGTTCGACAACTGCTCTCGGCGGTGGCGTGAGCTCCGCGACCTGAACTGGGCCGAGAAGCTCGAGCGGCTGCGTGACGCCGAGCTGCGTGCGCAGCTGATCGCCGATGTCGACGAGCGGCACTCCAAGCTCGATCTCTCCGCGATCTACCGTCTCGACCCGACCCGTGTGAACTACGAGCGCGACGAGTCCGAGACCCTCACGGCGCATGCGGAGCGCCGCGGCGTGTCGCCCGCCGAGGCCTTCATCGACATGGCACTGGAGACCGGTGCCCAGAGCCTGTGGAACTACCCGTTCCTCAACTTCGATTTCGACGCGATCGAGGCCAAGCTCCGCCACCCAGACGTCGTTCTCGGGATCGGCGACGCGGGCGCCCACGTGGGTCAGATCCAGGACGCCAGCCAGACCACCTACTTCCTGACCCGCTGGGTCCGCGACAGTGGGGCCTGGACGGTCGAGGAGGGCGTGAAGATGATGACCTCCGAGGGAGCCGATCTCTTCGGGATGGAGGACCGCGGACGCCTGATCGAGGGTGCCTATGCCGACGTCAACGTCATCGACTTCGACGCGCTCGACCTGCACGCACCCGAGTACGTGTACGACTTCCCCAACGGCGCCGGCCGCTACATCCAGAAGGCGAGCGGGTACGACCTGACCCTCGTCAACGGTGAGGTGTTCATGCGCGATGGGGAGCACCAGGGAGCGCTCGCCGGACGGGTGATCCGCGGGTGAGCAACCAGCCGGGCCCGCTCGAGCCCTACAACCTGTTCAGCTCCGATCCGGTTCTGGGTGACGCGTTCACTCGCGAGGGAGGAACCGACACCGAGCTTCTGACCGAGTTCGGTGCGCGCGCCGGGTCCGAGGAGGTCACCGAGTGGGGGCACCTCGCCAACCGCTTCGAGCCGGAGCTGATCACGCACGACCGATTTGGCGATCGGCTCGACGAGGTGTCGTACCACCCCGCGTATCACTCGTTGCTGAGCATGTCGGTCGAGGCAGGCATTCACAGCCTGCGGTACGAGGCCGAGCCGGGCGACGGGACCTACGTCACCCGCAACGCCTTGATGAACATGGCCTGCCAGGTCGACATGGGGCACCTGTGCCCGATTTCGATGACCGGCGCATCACTCGCCGCGCTGCGCCACACTCCCGAGCTGGCCGAGCAGTGGGAACCGCGCATCGTCAGCCGCAGCTACGACCCGCAGCTCGCCGAGCCCTCGAAGAAGGCCGGTGTCCTGCTGGGGATGGGTATGACCGAGCGGCAGGGTGGCTCCGACGTGCGAGCCAACATCTCCACGGCAGCCCCTCTCAACGGCGGTGGACCAGGGCGCGAGTACCGACTCGATGGCCACAAGTGGTTCACCTCGGCGCCGATGTGCGACGGCTTTCTGGTGCTCGCACACGCCCCCGCAGGGCTGTCCTGCTTCCTGTTGCCGCGGGTGCTTCCGGACGGGACCCGCAACCCGCTGCGTTTCATGCGGCTCAAGGACAAGCTCGGCAATCGGTCGAACGCTTCGGGCGAGCTCGAGTTCGACGCCGCCACGGGCTGGCTGGTCGGTGAGGAAGGTCGCGGCGTCCCGACGATCATCGACATGGTCAACGGCACCCGGATCGACTGCACCAACTGGGCCGCGGCTCTGATGCGCCAGGCCGTGGCCCAAGCGGGGTGGCATGTCGCACATCGAGACGCATTCGGCGCGACATTGATCGACAAGCCCTTGATGCAGAACGTCCTCGCCGACCTCGAACTCGAGGTCGAGGCCGCCACGCTGATGGTCGCCCGGGTCTCCGGTGCCTACGACCGGGCCGAACTCGATCCCGAGGAGGAGGCCTTCGCTCGGATCGCGACCGCCGTCGCCAAGTATTGGGTGACCAAGCGGTCCAGCCCCGTGGTTCGAGAAGCCCTCGAATGCGTGGGCGGCAATGGCTATGTGGAGGAGTCGATTCTTCCCCGCCTCTACCGCGAGGTGCCGCTCAACGCGATCTGGGAGGGCGCGGGCAACGTGATCGCGCTCGACGTCCTGCGTGCCATGGCCAGGGCGCCACAGGCGCTCGATGCGTTCATGCGCGAGCTCGAGCTCGCCGCAGGAACCGAGGCCGTTCTCGACGAGGAGGTCGAGCGGCTTCGCGGGGCCATCGGCGACGGCGTCGGCGACGAGGCGGGCGCCCGCCGCATCGTCGAGCAGATGGCCACCTGTTGGGCCGCGTCTCTCCTTGTTCGCCACGGCGATCCACTGGTCGCCGAGGCCTACGTCGGGTCGCGCCTGTGGGGCGATTGGGGCAGCGAGCTCGGTACGTTGCCGGTCACGCTCGACCTGGATCGGATCGCTCGACGCGCCGTTCCGGTGAAGTAGCCCAGCGCATGCCTCGCACCCGGCGGGGGAGCGCGGCTCTGGATCCGATGGTGTTCGCGGTGCTCGATCCCGAGGCCGCGGCCTCGACGCCCACCCGCCCGGCTGGTCTGGGAGCGCGGACGATCGTCGCTCTGCTCGTCGTCACGGCATCCTCGATGGTGGCCCAGGGTTTCGGGCGATTCACCTACCCGGTGCTGCTCGACGCGATCAACGCGGACGTTCTCGGCTCATATGCTCAAGCCGGATTGCTCGGGAACGCCAGCCTGGGCGCCTACCTGATCGGGACCGGGCTCGTGGCGTGGGCCTCCACGAAGGTCGATGCGTCGACGCTCATGAAGGTCGGACTCGTGCTCTCGCTCACCGGTCTGACAGTTCTCGCGATCGCCCCCACGTTCGGTGCCCTGGCGCTCGGCTTGTTCATCGCCGGATTGGGCGGTGCCGCAGTGTGGATCCCAGCTCCCGGCATCGGCGCAATGCTCGTCGGCCCCGAACGCGGCGGCCTGGCCTTCGGGCTCGTGGGTTCGGGAATCGGCATGGGCATCGTGATCGCTGGACCGCTCACCAACGTGGTCCGAAGCGTCGCCGACGACGACAACGCCTGGCGGCCGGTGTACGTCATTCAGGCCGGCGTGGCAGCCGTCGTGCTGCTCGCCCTGCTACTGATCCTCCGTCGTCCGCCTTCTGCGGCTGCGTCTGGCGAGAAGGTCCCGGTGAGCGTCATTCGAACCGTGCCGGGTTGGTACCTGCTGATGGGGGCATTCGCCGTCTTCGGCGTGGGGTACTCGCTCTATTTCTATTTCCTCGTCGCTCAACTGCGCGAGAGCGGTTGGACCGCGGCGTCGTCGAGCTGGATCTTCGCTCTCGTCGGTGTGGCGAGCGCGGTTGGAGGGCTGGTGTTCGGGCGCCTGTCCGACGTGTATCCGCGGCCTCAAGTCATGACCGCCGGCTTCATACTGATGGCGGCGGCCCCACTGCTGACGCTGTCGGGGTCGGGTCCGGCAGTGATCGCGGCATCGGTCGCCTTCGGGCTGTGCGTGTCGGGGACACCGACGACCATCGGCGCGATGCTCTCGGACCATCTCACCGGGCGAGCGATGGGCACGGCGTTCGGCACGCTGACCCTCGGCTTCGGCATCGCCCAGCTGGCCGGCCCGCCGTTCGCCGGCTTCGTGGGTGAGGCGACCGGGAGCTTCACGCTGCCGTTCCTCATCGCGTCGGGGATGGCGGCCTGCGGGGTTCCGATCAGCATGGCACTGCGACGTCACGCGATCGTCCGCTGAGCACGGTCGGCGGCAGACGCCCTCGCTAATCTCGACTCACTATGCAGCTCCCCCTCAACGATGCGCCGTACTACGACCAGTTCGAGAAGGGGATGATCATCCCCTCGCTGCCGCCCGTCGCGATCACCGAGGCCGACAACGTCGCGTACCGGATGATCACCGGTGACCAGCACCTCCCGAGCGCGGACCGTGGCCTGGCCGGTCGGGTCGCAGGGTTCGAGGCGGGAATGATCTACCCCGGCCTGGCGATGATGTACTCGATCGGCCAGACCACCAACGCGACCCGGCGGGCGATCGCCAACCTCTACTACCGGTCGGTGCGCATTCTCCGTAGCGTCGAGGTGGGGGAGACGCTGCGAACGACGACGAAGGTGCTCGGCCTCGCCGATTCGTCACCTCGGGGCGACCTCCACCGGGGCAAGGTGTGGCTCGGAATCGAGACCGTTGGCGACAACGGACCGGTCGCCCAGTACGAGCGGTGCGCGCTGGTGCCATCGAGCGGTGGCTCACCTGGTCACTCCGATGACATTCCAGGCCCGTCGGATCCGGCGCCGCTTGCCGAATTGGCCGAGCTCGCCCCCTCGTGGGACCTTTCCGGCTTGCCGACCTCTGAGTGGGCGGTGGGCACCGAGGTCGTCGATGCAATGCGCGACCACACCGACCTCGCGCCGCCGCTGGCTCGCATGACGTTCAACCAGGCGTTCGTCCATCGCGACGGCTTCACGTCGGTCTACGACAAGCGCCTGGTGTTCGGTGGGCACGTTCAGGCGCTGGCCCAAGCGTCGCTCAGCCGAATGCTTCCGGGAATCGCCACCATCGTTGCCTGGGACGGCTGCGACCATGTCGGCCCAGCGTTCGAGGGTGATCTGCTGGGATTCCGCCACACCCTGGTCGAACAGCTCGCTGTGGAGGGTGGACGACTCCTGCGTTTCGACGTTCGTGGCGCAGCTGCCGACGCCGAGGGCGCCCTCGGCGACGACATCCTCGTGTGGACGCCCATCGTCTTCGCCCCGTAGCCCCCCAAACCAATTAGGTTCCAGGAGCGCTCCTGGAACCTAATTGCCTGAGGTTGCTCGCCTGGCACCTTGCTCAGCGGCGGCGGCCGGCGCTCACGAGGCCCGCTCCCTCGCGGGGTGGCCGAGCGAGGAGGGCTTCTTCGATCGGCTCGGTGCCCCAGCCGGGTGCGTCGTCGATCACGAGGTGGCCGTCCTCGATCTGCGGTGTTCGAGTGACGAGCTCCTCGTCCCATGGCAGCCGGTCGATGTCGGTCTCCATGATCCGCAGGTTGGGGACCGCGGCCGCAAAGTGCGCGTTCATCATCGTGCACAGGTGCCCGTAGAAGTTGTGCGGCGCCACGCTGCAGCCGAAGCCCTCCGCCGCCCCAGCCATCTTCATCGCCTGCCAGAACCCGTTCCACACGCCGTCGATGATCGGCACGTCGAGGGCCTGCGCTTGGAGGTACGGGGCGAACTGCCTGACTCCGAAGAGAGTCTCGCCCCCGCTGATCTGGCAGCCACTCTCCTGACGGACGAGCGCCAGGCCGTCGGCGGAGTCGGTGTCGATCTCGATCCAGAACAGATCCAGATCGGCGAGGGCGCGTGCGAGGCGGAGGTAGCCGTCGGTGTGGGCGTTGAAGTTGAGGTCTACAAGGATGTCCATGTCGAGTCCCGCACCCTCCCGAAAAGCCTCGACCACGGCTCGGACGTCGCTGACGAGGGATCGCTCGACGTTGAGGCCCGGCTCGAACGGCGTGCCGAAGCCGGGGATCCAGCCCCGCAGCCGGCCATCGCGCAGCCGGAACGTGTTGGTCTTGAGAGCCGTGAAACCCTTGTCGGCCACTTCGGCACCCAGCGCCCGGACGCCGTCGAGGTCGCTGATCTGATTGCCGTAGAACTGGTGGAGGTTGATGCGCCACGTGCCGCAATGGCTCCAGTACACGCGGATCCGATCCCGGACCAGGCCACCGAGCAGCTCGTAGCACGGCACCCCGAGCGTGCGAGCCTTCGCGTCGAGTAGAGCGTTCTCGATAGCGCCGATCGCTTGGCCCGCGACACCACCCGAGGCCGGCCGGGTGCGGGCGAAGAGCCGTTGGTAGATCTGCTCGTGGTCCATGACCGAGCGGCCCATCACGATCGGGGAGAGCGATTCGATCGCTGCCGTGACACCGGGTGAACCGAAGCCCTCGTCGAACTCCGCCCAGCCCGCGACACCGTCCGCACTCGTGATCTTCACATAGTGGTAGTTCCGCCAACCGGCGTCGCACGCGAACGTCTCGATCCGCTCGACCGCGGTTCCTGCTCTCATGCAGCTGAGTCTTCCAGGCTCAGGCACCGACCAGGAGCAGGTAACCGTCCTCGAGGGTGGGGTTCACCAGCGCTGCGTCGGGTGGGGGGGCACCGAGGCAGCGATGCTTGCCGTCAGCCTGCCGCCATGACGCCCGCACGTCTTTCGGCTCGCTCGCTTGGACCCAGGTCCGGCCGCTTGCCACCGCTGCCAGTTGCTCAGGGGGACCGACGAACACCAGACGGCCGCCGTCGAGGACAGCGACCCGGTCGCCGATGACCGCCTCGGCGGTGTGATGCGTGGACACGAGAACGGTCGCGGCGTCGCGCTGTTCGGTGACGATTTCCCGGAGGCGGAGTCGTTCATCGGGGTCGAGGCCTGCAGCGGGCTCGTCGAGGAGGAGCAGCGTCGGCGAACCGAGGATCGACTGTGCCAGGCCGAGCCGGCGCCGCATTCCGCCGCTGAGATCGGCGACCCGTGAGCTGAGCCGTTCACCGAGGCCGACCCGTTCCACGACGTCGAGCACCTGGAGCCGGCGCGCTCGCTCGTCGCGGGACCCACGAAGGATCGCCACGTATTCGACCACGTCGAAAACTGTCGCTGACCTGGCGAAACCCGGTTCCTGGGGCAGATATCCCAGGCGACGCCTGACCTCGAGCCTGTCGGTTTCGTGGCGCGGATCGAGACCGTCGACGAGGAGTTCGCCTTCGTCGACCGTCGAGACCGTGGCGAGGCATCGGAGAAGTGTCGTCTTCCCGGAGCCGTTGGGGCCCAGCAACGTCGTGATTCCGCCTGCGAGGTGCAGGTCGACGCCGTCGACAGCCCTGAGATCGCCGAACCGTTTGGTCGCCCCGGTCGCCAGGATCTGAGCGGGGCTCACCACGACACCTGCAGGAGGTCGAATCGGTCGCGACGTGCGTAGGCGACCGCCGCGCCGGAGATGACGACCGCCAGCATGAGGGCTTGGCCAGGTGCGGCGAACGCAGCGAGGGGGTCCAAGGCGTTTCGGCGGATGACCGTGACCACCACGACCCACGCGACGGCGACCGTCGCTGCGGAGCGCCGGGGGCTCATGAACGTCATGAGTGCCAGGGCGGCGGACACAAGGCCGAGCGACGGAATCACCCAGGCGAACGCCGCGAGCGAGCGGCCGGGCGCGAGGAGTGCCGCCACCGTGAGGAGTGCGATGGAGGTGATGAGCACGGTGGCTGCGCGGGTGAGCACCAGTTCGAACCCGCGCATCGGGGTCGAGAGGGTGATTTCGTAGGCCGGGTCGGCCTCGGGGCCGAATCCGAGTGCCACGCCGAGCAGCGGGACGAGTGGAGCGAGGATCAAGAGGGCAAACAGGTCGTCCCGGGGGTTGGTGGGATCTGCCGCTGCGAGGCCGACGAAGAACACGACTCCGATCGCCACGAACCATGCCCTCCGAAGCGACGGCGTCGCGACGGCGAGGCGTGCCGTGTGACTCGGCACGCCGACTCGGCGAAGAAGCCGTTCGGTGCGGGTTCGTCGGGGCGCGTCGAGTTCGACCGTGATGGCACGCCAGTTGCGATCGAGGCGCGCTGGGTCGATCTGGGGGGCGGTCATGACAGCACCTCCTGGAGCTGTTGCCTGGCGCGCATGAGCCGCGTCTTCACGGTTCCTTGCGGCACGCCGAGGAGGCGGGCGGCCTCCTTTGTGGTGAGGCCATCGATGGCGGTGGCGACGAGGGCTGCGCGGAGGTCCGGATCGAGATCCCTCACGGCGTCGCCGACTCTGCCGTGAACCCCTTCGTCGATCAGCTGGTCCTCAGAGGAGACAACGCCGTCGCCGAAGACGGAGTCGAAGTGTGGAACAACGTTGGGGGCCACCGGTGCGGGACGACGCTTGCGGAGCTGATCGATCAGACGGCGAACGCCGATGCCCCAGATCCAGGCGCCGACCGCGCCGGTGCCCTTGTACTTCTTCGCCGATCGCCACACGGCGAGGAAGGTGTCCTGCACGGCGATGTCCACCAGGTCCGGGTCGCCACACCTGCTTTCGAGGCGGGACGTGAGCCACTCGGCGTGGCGCCGGTAGAGCTGTTCGAGCGCGCTGCGGTCGCCGCGAGCGATGCGCGCGACGAGGGCCCGATCCTCAGCTTCGGCGTCGGCCGCGTTGTCCATCACACTCCTGTCGAGTGCCGGCTCCCGAACGGTTCATCCCGTCGACCGCTCCCCCCAACCCACAACGACCCACCCACAACGGGGTCAGACACGGGTCTGACCCCTAG
>CAZVUM010000061.1:0-31045 GCA_964629575.1 uncultured Acidimicrobiales bacterium
CACCCTCTCCGCAGCCTCCACCAGTTGAGCATCGGGGATCAGGGACCAGTCAACGGTCAACGCTTTATCCACCGGCGCGTCCAACACACCCACAACCGCCGAATCACCCAGATCACCCGGCCCTGCCGGGCCTGCCGTGTCCGTCGTCGACATCTACCTCACCCCCAAACACCCACACTCACCGACCCCACCCGCGGGTGGGTCACCTACCGAAAGGGATCGTCACGTCGAACCCTGAACGACCGGACGGGGAAGGAAACCGGCACCCCCAACCCTACCCGAACACATGTTCGCTCTCCAACCCGAAACACCAACAAAACCTGAGAAATCTCGGCGGGGCGCCACAGCGCAGAGTGAGGGTTGTCGCGGTCCCCCACGCCGGCAGGGATTACCCCCATATCCTCACATCCCGTGTGGGCTGGTCTCCCGCCACGCTGAGCGATAGCGGCTGCCGCCGCAGATCGCGTGCTTCGGAAGCGGAGCCGCCGGGTAAGGCGTCAGGGGGTCGGGAGGAGGGGCTTGGCCCCAGGCCGCGGGGCGATCTTGCGGGTGGGACGTGCCCGCGAAAGGCACGAGCCCGCGCCAGCTGACACGCACAACACGGTTCAGCAGTACGCATCTCATCTGCGACGAGCGTTGGGGCGTGAAGCGATCGAGTCTGTGGAAGGTGGTTACCGACTCGGTGAGGCCACGGCGACGGACGTTCAGGACTTTGAGCGCCTCGTTGCCCTGGCCCGAGCTGAGCTGGCTCAGGGTGATGTGACCGGGGCGCGGCGCGATGTCGATGCAGCGGTGGGCATGTGGCGTGGTCCCGCCTTGGGGGAACTCGCCGATCTCGAAATTGCGCGTGGCGAGGCGGTGCGGCTCGAGGAAGTCCGTGTGACATCGGAGGAGCTGGCCATCGAAGTCCGCGTGGCAGCGGGCGACTGGGCGGGTGCGTCGGCGAGGGCGAGCCGACTGGTGGAGGCCCACCCGTTGCGGGAGGGTCCGGTTCGGCTGCTCGCTACGTCGCTGCAGGGTGCGGGTCGTTCCGCGGAGGCGGTGCGCTCGATCGGTGACTTTCGGCGTCGCCTGGCGGAGACAACCGGGCTCGAGCCGAGCGACGGACTGGGTGAGCTCGAACAGCAGATTCTCGAGGGCAGATCGGATCAGCCGGTGACGCGCCACGTCGCTGGCTACGAACTTCGGGAACTCATAGGCGAGGGCGCGTTCGGAGCGATCTATCTGGCCCAGCAGCCGGCTGTCCGGCGCGATGTGGCGATCAAGGTGGTACGCCCCGAGCTGGCCAACGACCCAGAGTTCGTTCGCCGCTTCGAGGTGGAGGCACAGACGGTCGCACGACTCGAACACCCCCACATCGTTCCGCTCCACGACTTCTGGAGAGACCCCTCGGGCGCGTACCTGGTGATGCGCTACCTGGCTGGTGGATCGGCCGCCGCCCTACTGATCAGGGAGGGTCCGCTTCCTCTCGATCAGGTTGGGCGCATCGTGGAGGAGATCGGTGCTGCGCTGGCTGTCGCCCACGACTCGGGGATCATCCATCGGGATGTCAAGCCAGAAAACATCCTGTTCGACGATGTCGGGAACAGTTATCTTGCCGATTTCGGTATTGCGGTAGCCGCGGGAAGCGGCGCAGAGCTCGAGCTGCGCTCGGCGGGCTCGCCGCTCTACGTCGCTCCGGAGCAGGTCCGCGATGGTGACGTTTCTCCGGCGTCGGACATCTACGCCTTTGGTGTGGTGATCCACGAGTTGTTGAGCGGTCGGGCACCGTTCGCGGACGCCGACTCGGTGCAGAGCCTGTTGGGTCGCAAGCTTTCCGAGCGCGTTCCATCAATCCTCGCCCAGCGACCGGAGCTCCCGCCGGCGGTCGACCAGGTCATCCTGACCGCGACCGATCCCAACGCAGGCATGCGTTTTCCGTCCATGGCGGAGATGGTTCTCGCGTTCCGCGCGGCAGCATCCGGTCCCGCGTCCGACATCAGCAGCACCGGTGTGGCTGATGATCAATCGTCTCCCCGTCCCCGCCAGGCGGCGGGCGAGACCCTGGTGTCGATGGAGCTCGCATCGGCCAACCCATACAAGGGGCTCGCTGCTTTCTTGGAGGCCGACGCTCCCGACTTCCACGGCCGGGACGCTCTCACCGGCGAGCTCCTCGATCATCTCGCGACGTCGCGTCTGCTCGTCGTGACCGGTCCGTCCGGATCAGGCAAGAGTTCAGTTGTCAGGGCGGGTGTGCTGCCCCGGCTGCGAGAGCAGGGTGTGCTCGTGGCGGCGATTGTGCCCGGAACCCATCCCCTCGATGAGTTGGAGACAGCGCTGCTTCGGATAGCGGTGGAACCTCTTGGTTCGCTTCTCGAACAGCTGACCGCTGATGCGCGTGGCCTCGGCCGGGTGATCAAGCGGGTGCTTCCCGATGACGACTCGGAACTGGTCCTCGTCATCGATCAGTTCGAGGAGCTCTTCACGCTGACTCCACCGGAACGGCGTGACGCGTTCCTCGCGGCGCTGTCGTACGCGCTCGTGGACGATCGGTCGCGTCTCCGGGTGGTGGCGACACTGCGCGCTGACTTCTATGACCGACCGCTTCAGCACCCGGCCATCTCGGAGATGGTTCGAGAGAACACGGTTGCTGTGTCGCCACTGAGTGGCGAGGAGTTGAACGCGGCGATCACCCGCCCGGCTGAGCGCCTTGGAATGGTCGTTGAGCCGGCGCTGGTTTCCGAACTCGTCAGTGAGGTGCGTGGCGATCCCGCTTCTCTGCCCATGCTGCAGTTCGTTCTGACCGAGCTGTACGAGCAGCGATCCGGTGCTCGCATGACGCTGGCGGCCTATCAGGCGTTGGGGGGTGTGTCCGGTGCGCTCGCCCTGCGGGCCGAGCAGCTGTACGAAGAACTCAATGAAACGGGCCGCGACGACCTGCGTCGGTTGGCCACGCGTCTCATCACCCCGGGTGAGGGCACCGAAGACACCAGGCGCAGGGCCGCGCTGAGCGAGCTTGCCGCAATTGACCCCGATCTCATCGATCGCGCAGCGTCTGCGCGGCTGCTGACATTCGATCATGATTTGGTAACGCGCGAACCGACGGTCGAAGTCGCGCACGAGGCACTGATCCGGGAATGGCCTCGACTTCGGAGTTGGCTCGACGAAGACCGGGACGGGTTGAGGCTGTTGCGCCACCTTCGCCAGTCGGCTGACGCCTGGCTGGCCGCGGACCGCGACGCAGGCGAGCTGTATCGGGGCGGCCGCCTGGAGGCTGTCGCCGAATGGGTCGACACCGGTCATCACAACCTGTCTGAAACGGAGAGCGACTTCTTGTCGTCGTCGCTCGCTGCTCGGGAGAGCGACCGGCAGGCAGAAGCGGCCCGCCTCGCTGAGCAGGCCCAAGCCAACCGTCGGCTGCGCGCCCTGCTGGCCGCGGTCGCTGTCGTTGCCGCGGTCGCTCTGATTGCGGGTGGAATCGCCCTACAACAGCGATCCCAGGCGCGCGACAGCGCCACCGAAGCCCAAGCGCAAGCTGACCTCGCGCTGGTCAACGAGGCGCGGGCGGAGGAACAGACCGAGGCGGCGATTCGGGCCCAAAGTGAGGCCGAGAATGCCGCGACAGCCGAAGCCGAGGCTCGCGGACAGGCCGAGGCAGCCCAGCGCAGCGCGGATGTGCGACGCATGCTCACCGAGGCGTCGAGTCTGGCCGACGCCAGCCCAGCACTGGCACTGCTCGTCGCGGGTGCACTCCACCGATTCGAACCAGGAAGTTCCTCATCGGGAGCGTTGCAGCGGGCTCTGGTTCGCACCGACGGTCTCATGGGTTTCCTGTCCTCGGGGGCCCAGTACACGGACGTGCGCTGGATGAGTCCTGAGTTGCTGGCGGCCCGGACAGTCGGAGCTGTCGAGATCTGGGACGTGGAAACCCGGCTTCTGGAGGCGAGGTTTGAGGTGCCCGGTGACGGTCCGATCGCGGTGGTGACAGCGGCCGGAACTCCGTCGGTGGTGGCGGCTGGAGAGGGCGGTCAGGTCCGCCGCCTGACGGTCGGCGACGGGGAAGAAGGGGAAGTGGTCTCCGATGCGGCCCTTCCGGTGGTGGGGCTCGCTGTCAGCCCCGGTGGAGAGGAGGTTGCCATCGCACGCGATGACGGCTCCGTCGAGCTACGCGACTCGACCGACCTCCGCATGTCGGGGGTCCTGCAGCTTGGTTCTCGAGCAGAAGCCATCGCCTTCGGTCCCGAGGGTCTGACCCTGCTCGTCTCGGACGTGCAGGACAACCTGTTGCGTCTCGATGCGCGAACCGGCGACGTCCTGTGGGATCTCACCGGAGACGAGCGCAATCGGACGCTCATAGAAAGCACAGGGTTCGCATCCGAGGGAGCTGCTGCGATCACCGATATGCGATTGAGCATCGACGGCTCCTCCGTGCTCTTGACCAGCGTGCTCGGACTCGCTGTCCACGACACTGCGACCGGCGAGTCCGTCCTCGAGGTGCCCACTCCCGAGGCGATCGAGGCAATTGACCTCGGCGACAACGAAATCTTGCTCGGTCAGGACATCATCGACGCCTCGACAGGCGAGACGCGTCGGTCGCTGCGGGTGGGAAACAACGCGGCACGCGGCGCCGACATTGCGCCCGACGGGCGCACCGCTGCCCTCTTGAACTTGGACCGACTCGTACTCTGGTCGCTCGATGATCGACAGCTCCTGGGTACAGCTGTCCGATTCGAGGGTGCGACCCGCGCCTACCTGAGCCCAGACAGCTCGCGTCTGGTCGGTATGCATTGGCCACTGGGGCCATTTGCCATCTGGGATCTCGGGTCAGGCCACGAGCTGACCCCGCCGCTCGGTGAAGACCCGTGGATGGCGGCCTGGACACCGGGCGGCGACTTCATGACCTACGAGCTCGAGGGTCGGACTCGCGTCTGGGATGCGGAGGACTTCAGCAGTACAGGAGAGGGGATTCCACCGGCGAACTGGGGGGCCTACGCTCCGCAGCCCGGCGAGCCTGTCGCAGTCATCGGCGCGCTGGACCGGCCGGGAATGCTGCGCGTGTACGACATCGCAGACGGTGTTCTGCTCAGAGAACTCGACGAACTCGCCCAAGTGGCCGCCAGCGAGGGCTCGGCCGATTCCGCACTGGCATCGGTGGCCCAGATTGCGTTCGATCCCTCGGGGGAGCTGATGGCGGTCGTGACCTTCCTCGGAGGAGCGGCCCTGTACGACGCTTCGACGTGGGAGCTCGTTCATCACTTCGACGGGGATCCCGTGGCGAACGTGACCTTCAGCCACGACAGCTCCACCCTCGCGGTCCAGTACTCGAACGGGTCGATCCATTTCGTCGACCCGATCTCGCTGGACGCTCTCAGCGATCCGCTTCCGGGAGAGCCGGCAGCCGCCGGCTTCATCACGGATCATCCCCTTGCATTCGGGGCTGACGATCGGACCCTCGTTGTCGGCCTGGCCGCAGGGGTCCGAGTGTGGGACCTCACGGAGCGGCAGCTGGTGGGCGACATCTTCCCCAACGAGACACTGTTCCTCGCGAGCCCTGCCTTTGATGGCTCCAAGGCCGTGACCGGGTTGGGTGACGCCCTGATCGTCTGGGACCTCGACGCGAGCCACTGGCCGAACCTGGCCTGCCTTGCCGCGGGACGGAACATGACCCTCGAGGAATGGCGGCAATACGGGCCATCCGGCGCCGAGTACGAGGCCGTCTGTCCACAGTGGCCATCGGCGGCGGACAACTAGAACGGGGTGGCAATGCGCTGGCTGGTTCGGCGAGTGACGGCTCGGCCGGGAGTGGTGTTGCTGGTCGCTGTCGTGGTGGGTGTTGCTGCGGGGCTGGTGGGGCGCGGCGTTGCGGACCGGTTGACGGTGGGTGGGTTCGATGACGCTGGGTCGGAGTCGACGATGGCCGATTCGCTGTTGGAGCACGCCTTCGATGCGGGGCAGCCGAATCTGGTCGTCATCGTTCGCAGCGACCTCCCCGCAGACGACCCGGATGTCGAAGCTGCGGGCACCAGCCTGACTCGAGCGCTGGCGAGCGAGCCGGGTCTGGAGCATGTCGAGTCGTTGTGGACGCTCGACTTGAGCGGGTTCCGCAATCCGCATCCGCTCGCCGGCGTCGACGGTCGGTCGGGGCTGGTGATCGCTCACGTCGCTGGTGACATCGACCAGGCCCAGTCCCGCGCGGCCGAGGTGGCCGATGTGTACGACGGCCGCTGGGAGGGCCTCGATGTTCGTGTGGGCGGGTCGCTGATCGTCGCTGAAGGGGTCATTCATCAGGCCGACGCCGACCTCGACCGGGCCGAACTGTTGACCGCTCCGTTGACGATCCTTGTGTTGGTCGTGGTGTTCGGGGGTGTTCTGGCGGCTGGGGTCCCGGTCGCGGTCGCGCTGTTGGCAGTCGTGGGGACCTTCGCGGGTTTGGCTGGATTGGCACGGATCACCGACGTGTCGATCTTCGCGTTGAATCTCACCACGGCGATGGCTGCGGCACTCGGGGTCGACTACGCGCTGGTGATCGTGTCTCGTCATCGCGAACAGTTGGTGGCCGGGAACAGCGTCGCTAAGGCGGTCGAGCGCGCGGTTCGAACCGCTGGCCGTTCGGTGCTGTTCTCGGCGGCCACGACCGTGGTGTCGCTGGGTGCGTTGTTGCTGTTCCCGGTCACGTACCTGCGGTCGTTCGCGGTGGCCGGTGTGGCGGTGGTGCTGATGTGCGCGATCGCTGCGCTGACCGTGGTCCCCGCTCTGCTGGTGTTGCTGGGCGAACGACTCCGCCCATCCCCCAAACGACGGGCGAGCGGTGCGGGCTGGGCGCGGCAGGCCGCAAGAGTGGCCCGGCACCCGTGGCTGGTCGC
Organism: uncultured Acidimicrobiales bacterium; assembly: GCA_964629575.1. GTDB lineage: Bacteria > Actinomycetota > Acidimicrobiia > Acidimicrobiales > Poriferisodalaceae > JAYPWI01. The sequence goes on from CAZVUM010000061.1 coordinate 6,843, forward strand.
CGCCGGCTCGCTCATCATCCTGGTTGTGCTACTGGCACCGGCGCGCCGTCTGGAACTGTCCCGCATCGATGACCGGGTGCTGCCACCTGGCCACGACATCCGGGACCTCCACGACGACCTCCGAGACACGTTCGATGTCAGCGAGCTATTCGCCATCGAGGTGGTGATCCCCGACTACACGCCCGAGCGATCCTCCGAGCTGGATGCGTTCATCACGGGATGGCTCGCCCCAATCCAGACCATTGCCCGGGTCGATTCAGCGATCGGGTTCTATTCGCGCAACCCCATGGGTTTCGGTGGACTACCACCGCACGTGCTGGGTCCTGCTGCCGAAGACACCGCCGCCCGCTTCGTCGGTGATGGGGGCGCACACCTCCGGATCATCACAGGCGTCGACCCGGTGGGCCCACGGGCAGAACAGCTCGTGCAACAGCTCCGTGACCTTCCAGACGCTGCACCTTTCGAGCTGCTCGTCACAGGCGAGGCCGCCCGCCTCGTCGACACCGAGAACACCATCACCGACCGAGTGCCGCTGGTGCTGGCCACCATCGCGGTCGCCACCTACCTCCTCATGTTTCTCATGACCGGAAGCTTCCTCGTCGCACTGAAAGCGGTACTGCTCAACGCGCTCAGCCTCGGGGGCATGTTCGGTGTACTCGTGTGGGTATTCCAGGACGGCAACCTCAGTGGCCTGCTCGGATTCACCCCTACGGGCAGCATCGATGTCTTCACTCCCATCCTCATGACATGCGTCGCGTTCGGGCTCTCCATGGACTACGAAGTCTTCGTCGTCGCCCGCATGAAAGAGGAATACGACCTCCACGACGACAACAACCAGGCCGTCGCCGCCGGGCTCCAACGAACAGGACGCGTGGTGACCGCCGCCGCAGTGCTACTCGCCGTGGTGTTCGCAGCATTCACCACCGGCCAAGTCGCGGTCGTGAAGATGATCGGCGTCGGGCTCAGCATCGCCATCCTCACCGACGCATTCCTCATCCGAGCCACACTCATGCCCGCCCTCATGACCATCGCCGGCAGAGCCAACTGGTGGGCACCAGGCTGGGTCCGACGGCTCCACCTCCGCTACGGATTCTGGGACTGACCACTGCGCCATCTGGAGCGGACGCCGACGATGTTCCGCGGTCGGCCTCTAGGTTGAGCTGGTGCGCGATTCGCTCAGGCGGCTAGCTACCGATTGCAGCAATTCCCACCCCAGGCCCGGAACCTTGTCAATGGCCCTCCGTAGGGAGGTTCGATCGAGCACCAGCATCTCGACAGGAGTACTGGCCTCGACACTCGCGTTTCGAGACTCGCCGAGCAGCACTCCAAGCTCCCCGAACGAATCACCTGGCGCGAGCGTCGCGATCTTGCGGCGGTCGCGCCGTACAACCACCGAACCGGCCACGATCAGGTAGACGTTTGCTGAGGGAGCGCCCTGGGTGAGCATGACGTGTCCGGCATCGACCTGCTCGACGCGCACGGCGGAGGCAAGATCGTTGAGTTGTCGGCGTGAGCATCCGCGGAAGAGGGGAATCTGTTGAAGGTGGCTGACGCGCTCTCGCTTGAGCATGGATCGAGATCCTAGGTCCGGTTGCGTCGGAGCGCGTTGCGCGCCGCGAGCGGTCGTCGAGCCGCTGAGCGGGTTGCTGAGTCCGCGACTGGTAGTCGCCGTGAGGAACCTTCCGGGCGCACATCGCCCCGGGCGGCTATGGCCGCCGAGGACCCCGCCGGAGGCGGTATGCGGCCCGCGCGAGGCGGCACCGGTCGGGCGGACGTGGCCGTACAGCTGCGGCATGTGCCGAACACCCGGCAACGACACCTCGACCCGCTCGACCTCGCACCCGGCGCCGAGCGTGCTACACCTCGCGGTGCTTCACGCCGTGCATCGGTGAGCCGATCTCCTCGACGGCGCCGCGCCGCGACCTGAGCTGGTTCACCGGCCACACGAGGACCGCCCACACCAGGTTCACGACAGCGGCGACAGCCGACGCGACCGCGATCACGGCGGCAGCGATCACACCAAGCGGCGCCTTGGCCCACGACGGGCCGGACTCGGTCATGGCCCAGATCTTTCGCGCCGTACCGCCGAAGCTGATCGGCGCCGAACCACCGGCGCCCTTCGTCTGCTCTTCACCCATCGTCGACCTCCTGCGGTAGACCGATCACCATAGTACCTACTGGACCGATCACCCTAGAACGCCCATCCCACCCGACGCTGCGCTACACGTCGTACATGGAGATGGGTCGGGCCTCGGTCATCACCTTGGGTTGGCGGCGCCACGGCTTGCCCACGATCAGCCCCCCGTCGACGACCTGCGCGGTCCCGGTGACCCACTGCGACTCGTCCGAGGCGAGGTAGAGGGCCATGTTGGCGATGTCGGCGGGTTCGCCGACTCGATGCATCGGCTGACTCTGACCCATCACGTCCCGGGCGTGGTCGAGCCGGCTCTGGGTCTCGTCTTCGTCCACCTGGCTGCGCGTCCGGCCGGCCATCAGGGAGGTGGCGATGTAGCCAGGGCAGATGGCATTGGCCCGCACGCCGTACTCCGCCATCTCCAGCGCCATCGACTGCATCATCGAGATCACACCGGCTTTCGCGACGGTGTAGACGTGTGCGCCGATGCCCGCTTCGAGGCCACAGACGCTGGCCGTTGCGATCATCGATCCCGATTCCTGCTCCCGCATCACCGGCGCCGAATGCTTGAGCACGTAGAACACGCCGCGCAGCAGCACGTTCATCGTCTTGTCGTACTCGTCTGAGGTGATCGACTCCATGGGGCCGGTCGCACCGACGAACCCCGCATTGGCGTAGACGGCGTCGAGGCGACCCCACCGATCGGTGGCTTCGGCGATCGCAGCCGCGACCTGATCCTCCTCCACGACATTGCAGGGGACGAAGGACGCTGCGTCGCCCAACTCAGCAGCGAAGGCCGAACCCACATCCTCCTGAAGGTCGGCGATCACGACCCGGCACCCTTCGGCGACGAATCGCTCGGTCGTCGCCCGGCCGATGCCGCTCGCGGCTCCGGTGATCATCGCGACCTTGCCTTCGAGCCTGCCTTCTCCACTGGTCATGCTGTCCCCCTTCGAACAGGCCGCAACCTAGTTCGAGCAACGCACGCCGGCAGCAGAGACGCGGAAGAGGGGGCGAAGGTGTCTTCGCCCCCTCTTCGAAACGTTCGCCCCAGCTCCGCAGAGAAGTGAACGTGGATTCCGATCGCGAATCGCGATTCAGAATCAGGCGACCTTAGTCGCCCCTGACACCGGCGCCATTCCAGATCCGGCCACTGAAGAGCAGGAGACCCGTCAGGACGTGAAGACGAAGTGACCGTTGTCGATCACGACGCGATGCTCGTCGGTGCCCTTCTGAGCGATGGTCCGGTAGATCGCGCTATCGCCGTCCACCCATGCCTGCACCGTCAGGCTGTCGCCGGGGAACACCGGCGAGCTGAACCGGGAGTCCATGCTCACGAAACGCGACGGGTCGCTATCGCACAGCGCGTGCAGCAGCGCCCGGCCGGTGAACCCGTAGGTGCACAGACCGTGCAGGATCGGCTTCGGAAAGCCCGCCAGGTCGGTCGCGAACCATGGATCGGAGTGCAAGGGGTTGTAGTCGCCGGACAAGCGGTACGTGAGCGCCTGGTCCTCACGGGTCTGGTAGGTCACCTCGATGTCGGGATCGCGATCGGGCGCTGCGACCTTGGGGGCGGTCTCGCCTTCCACCCCACCAAAGCCACCCGAACCCCGGATCACAACCGAGGAACGCAGCTCGAAGAGAAGCTCGCCCGTCTCCTCGAGCACAGCGGAGGCCGTGGTGTCGATGATGGCGTTCTTGCCCTCACCCTTGTCCCAGATCCCCGACACCGTGTCGGTGATCGAGACCGTGCCCTCGATCGGTATTGGGCGGTGCACGGTGATGCCCTGCGACCCGTGGAGCAGCCTCCCCCAGTCGAGCTCGCCGACCTGGTCCATGGCGTCGCCGGCTCCGAAGCCGATGACCACGCCCTGGGTCGGAAACGTCTTCTGCTCGACGTCTTTGGAGTTGTTGGTGGTGAACTCCAACTCGGAGGCAAACGGGTCCTCCGCGCCGGCACCGATTCCGACGGCGTACAGGAGCGAATCGCGGAAGGTCCAGGACCTCTCAGTCGGTCCGCCGGTCGCACCGACGGCATCGGGGTTGATTGCCATGATGTCGACCGATCACTCGCCGAGCAGGCCGCCGTCGGCGGGCCGGCCCTGCATGTCTGAGTTGGGCTGCGCGTCGCGCACGAGCTGGCGGGCAGCTTCGGCGATCTGGGTCGGATCGTCGATGGCGTCGACGCTCGGGCCGCGGTGCCAGGTATTGGCGATGCCCAGAAGCCGGCCAGACGCCTCGAAGACCCGGCCGGTCACGTCGTTGGACTCGGCGCTCATGAGCCACGTCACGATGGGAGCGATGTAGCGCGGGTGCATCATCGCCTGCTCTTCCTCTGACGCCTCGCCCATGCCGAGATCCTCGGTCATACGGGTGAGCGCACCAGGGGCGACGGCGTTGACGCGCACGCCGTACCTCTTGAGCTCGCGTGCTGCGATGATCGTGAAGGCGGCGATGCCCATCTTGGCTGCGCCGTAGTTGGTCTGGCCCGGGTTGCCATAGAGGCCAGAGACCGAGCTGGTGTTGACGATCGAGGCGTTCACCTCTTCGCCGGCCTTGGCCTTGTCACGCCAGTACGCGGCGGCCCACCGCGCGGGGGCGAAGGTGCCCTTGAGATGCACCTGGATCACGGCATCCCACTCGGCCTCGGTCATGTTCACGAGCATCCGATCGCGCAGGATGCCCGCGTTGCTCACAACGCCGTGAAGGTCGCCGAAGGTCTCGATGGCCTGGTTCACCATCCGCTGGGAGCCTTCCCAGTCCGACACGTCGTCGCCGTTGGCGACGGCTTCGCCGCCCATGGCTTCGATCTCCTGAACGACCTCATCGGCCGGGCCGATGTCGGCCCCGGTACCGTCACGCGCTCCACCGAGATCGTTCACCACGACCTTGGCGCCATGCTCGGCCAGCATCAGACAGTGCTCTCGGCCGATGCCGCGTGCGCCGCCGGTGACGATGACAACGCGTCCCTCGCACAGTTTGCTCATGGAAGTGAGTCCTCCTCGTGGCGCACTGCCCGGGTCGTTGCGCGTGGGTCCCTGGCCCGTGTTCCCGGGGGCCGTCGCCTTTCTCTAGCAGGTCCGATGTCCCCGCGCTGGATCTGAAGCGGCGTGGTCGTACCATTGCCAGCCGTGCGTGAGTTGTTCCGGGTCCCGCGCTGGGCCCTCCTCGTGGGCGTGCCCCTACTCGTACTCGGCGCGCTCGTCGGCGTCTGGGCTGTCGACAACTACACGCACCGCGGCCGGGTCGCCCGAAACGTCAGCGTTGCAGGCGAAACGGTCGGAGGAATGTCCGACATCGAGCTCATGGAACGCATCGACGAGATCGCCGAGCGGGTCTCACGCACGCCCATCCTCATCGAGACCGCAGACGGGTCGAGCGAATGGACTGCCGGCGAGCTGGGTATCGGCGTCGACACGGCCGCGACATTCGCCGCGGTCAAGGACACCGGAAGCTCTTCGAGCCCGCTCACCTGGTTCGCGACCCTCAACGGAACCTCGAAGGTCGAAGTCCTCCTCAACGTCGACCTCGATCAGGCCCGCGACGTCCTCCAGGCGACCGACGTGCTTCGCACCGAGCCCGTCGAACCCACGATCGAGACCGACGGCGACGCGCTCACGGTGATCCCAGGGCTCCCTGGGCAGGGAATCGACGTCGAGGACGTGATCGAGAAGTTGCCTACCGCCGTCGACAGGGGCGGCAATCCCATCGTGGTGCAGGCCGATCTCGAGATCGTCCCCACCCGCCTCGAGGTGTCGGATCTCGAACCGGCCGTTGCCGAGACGAACGCCGTCATCGCTCGCCCGATCGTCGTGCAGGTGAACGAATTCATCACCGCGATACCGCCGGACATGATGGCGTCGTGGTACCGCAGCGCCGTCACGGACGAGGGGGCGGTGATCGAGCTGGACGTCGATGCGATCCAACCCGACCTCGAGGAGCTGATGCAGCCCGGCGGCACCGGAAGCGGAATCGCCGCCTTCGACATCGTCGACGGGGACGTCGAGATCGTCTCCTCCAACGGCGGAACCGTGTGCTGTGCTCCGAACGCTCCCTTCGTCGTGTTGCGGGCGATGAACCAGGGTCTCACCGACTCCCCGCACGTGCTTCCCACCCGCCCGGCGGTCCCGCGAGAGGGAGTGGAGGAACTCGAAGCGCTCGGCATCATCGAACAGGTGGCGACCTTCACGACGCACCACCCCTGCTGTCAGAGTCGGGTCGACAACATCCAGCGATTCGCCGACCTCGTGCGCGGCGCGGTCATCTTGCCGGGCGAGTCGCTCTCGCTCAACGAGCACGTCGGGCGCCGCACGCGCGAGAACGGGTTCGTAGCCGGCGGCTTCATCAGCCGAGGCGTGCTCGTGCAGGACATCGGCGGCGGGGTGTCTCAGTTCGCCACCACGATCTTCAACACAGCGTTCTTCGCGGGGCTCGACTTCGACACGTACCAGGCGCACTCGATCTACTTCAGCCGCTATCCCTACGGGCGCGAGGCGACGATCTCGTTCCCGGTGCCGGATCTGAAGATCCACAACAGCACCGAGTACGGGGTCCTGATCTGGACGAGCTACACCCCGACGTCGATCACCGTCGACATGTACTCGACCAAGCACATCGACGTCGTCGAAGACGAGCCGCGCACGACCTTCCAGGGTCAATGCCGCCGGGCGACCACCCGCCGCACCAGGACCTACGCCGACGGTCGCGAAGTGGTCGACTCGGTCTTCGCCGTGTATCGACCGGGCGAGGGGCTCAACTGCGACGGTTCGGCGTCGGATCCGTCGCTCACGTCCACCACCACAACGACGCTGCCAGACACCAGCGTGCCCCCGACGACGCCTCCCTCCACCACCGCACCTCCGACCACTCCTCCGCCGACCACTGCGCCTCCCACAACGACCACCGCGGCGCCACCGACGACCGGGGGCTGAGTGCACCGGCGGGCCTTCCTGGCGACGGCGGGGGCGGCCACCCTCGCCGCGTGCACCGATCCCGCCAACGACACGGCTGGAGCCGGAACCAGCGAACCACACGAGCCGACCGCCGGGACCGACACACCGGCGAGGGAAACCGCTGCTTCGCAGGTGGCGACGAGCGCAGCACCGCCCAAGCCGCGCTGGGCGCCGTACCTCGCCTCGGCGGGTGCGCCCCCCTTCGAGAACGGCGTGGCGAGCGGAGATCCGGGGTCAGACGAAGTCACGTTGTGGACGAGGGTCACGGGCAGCTCCGAGCCCGACGTTGCGGTCGGCTGGGAGGTCGCAACGACCGACGACTTCACAGATCTCGTCGCGGCGGGATCCACCACCGCGCACGTTGACGACAACCACAGCATCCGGGTGCGAGTGACGGGCCTGCCCCCCGGCCCGCTGTTCTACCGCTTCGGAATCGAGGAAAGCAGCAGCCCCGTCGGCCGTACGCGCACAGCGGCCACATCACACGACGCGCCGCTGCGCATCGCACTCTTCAGCTGTCAGCACTACGAAGAGGGATGGTTCGTGGCGCACAGAGCCGCTGTACAGGACGCACCCGATCTCGTGGTCCACGTCGGCGACTACATCTACGGCAGGTGGGGTGTTGGCACGACCGTCCGCAGCCAGCCGCTCGCTCGCCCCCGCGACCTCGCCGACTACCGCGCCCTGTACGACACGTATCGAAGCGACCCTGATCTGCAGCAGCTGCACGCCGCCGCACCCTTCGTCGCGGTGTGGGACGACAACGAGATCCGTTCGGATCTCGCGGGCACGGTGCCCGACCCGCGCGATGCGCCCGCGAAGCGAGCCTGGTGGGAGAGCCAGCCGACGTCCCTCGAGCCACCCGCCGGCGACGGCACGCTTCCCATCCACCGCGCCGTCGACTTCGGTGTCGCGCGGGTGTGGCTCCTCGACGGCAGGCAGTATCGATCCCCTCATGTCTGCGAGGACCTCGAGGACATTCCTGGCGTGGACCGATGTGCCGCCGTCGACGACGAAGCCCGCACCATGCTCGGCGCAGAGCAGGAAGCGTGGCTCGACAACGGAGTCGCCGATGACGGAGCGTGGGACCTCGTCGCCCAGGCCACGGTCGTCGCCGATCTCTCGGTCACGTTGGGGGGCCTGACGGGAATCAACAACGACCAATGGGACGGCTATGCGGCGGCGCGACGGCGCCTTCTCAGCTCGATCGGGCGCACGCCGCGCTCGGTGATCCTCTCGGGCGACATCCACGCCGCGATGGTCAACGTCCTCACCGGCCCCGATGGAGAGACGATTCCGGAGTTCGTCACGCCGGGTGCAACCAGCCGAATGGACAGCGGGCTCGCAGCGGGCCTGCGACTGGCCTTCGGTCTACGCACCGCAATCCGCACGTTCGAGCCGGACGTGCAGGGATACGTACTCCTCGATGTCGAGCCACAACAGGTACGGGCGACCCTCCGCACAGTCGATCCACTCGATCCCGCCTCGACCCCGAGCACCCTCGGCCAGTGGGTGGTGACGCCCGACGCGAGGCGTCCGCAGCACATCTGACTACCCTCGCCCCCGATGTCGCCCCTCGATCTCGTCGTCGTCGGCGCCGGCCCCGCCGGTGCGGCAGCAGCGATCCACGCGCACGACCTCGGCCTCCAGGTCGTGGTTGTGGACAAGGCGACCTTTCCTCGCGACAAGTGCTGCGGAGACGGGCTGACCGCTCTGGCCTTGCGCGAGCTCGAACAACTCGGGTTCGATCCCAGGCGACTCGATTCGTGGCAAGCGGTCTCAGAGATCGCGCTCCGCTCCCCGGCGGGACGCGAGATGACCCTCCCGCTGCCCGATGGGAGGGGCGTGTACTCGGCCGTCGTCCGTCGTGCGGAGCTCGACAACGCGCTCGTCGAGTTGGTGAGACAACGAGGGGTCGAGGTCCGCGAGAACACGGGTGTCCTGGGAGTCGAACATCGCCTGCGCGACGGTGTGGTCGATCTCGACGTCGACGGCGGTCCGCCACTCGTCGCCCGGCGGGTGATCGCGGCCGATGGGATGTGGTCGCGGATCCGCAAGAGTCTCGGCGAGACGCTGCCGTCCTACCGCGGGGACTGGCACGCCCTCCGGCAATATGCGCTGGCCAACGGAGAACGCAGTCGAACCCAGTGGGTCTGGTTCGAGCGCGACCTCCTGCCCGGCTACGTCTGGTCCTTTCCCCTCGCAGACGGGCGGGTCAACGTCGGCTTCGGCATCGTCCGCGCCGGCAGGCTCGACGGCAAGCACCTGAAGAGGGTCTGGGACGGCCTCTTCGATCGGCCGCATATTCGCGAGGTTCTCGGTGACCTCGAGATGGAGGACTCTGTGAAGGCGTGGCCGATTCCGGCGCGCCTGCCCGACGTCCGCGTGCATCACGGTCGAGTGCTGTTCGCCGGCGATGCCGCGCTCGTCACCGACCCGATGACGGGCGAAGGGATCGGCCAGGCACTCGAGACCGGACGGCTCGCTGCCCAGACGGTCGCTATGGGAGGACCCGCCGGCGCGACAGGTGCGACCTACGACCGGCTGGTCCGCCGCAGCCTCGAGGCCGACCATAGACTGGCAGAGCGGCTGAGCGGGCTCCTCGCCCGACCCCGGATCGCCGAAGCGGCTCTGCGGGCCGTGGATCTCAATGGCTGGACGAGGCGCCACTTCGCACGGTGGATGTTCGAGGACTACCCGCGTGCGGCGATGATCACCCCGCATCGGTGGGGGCGTGGGTTGTTGGGTTCCCCCGGGGCGTTTGCCCCATCGCGTCGCGCAGCCTGACCACGTCGAGCTCGCCCACCTCGCCAAACGATCGGTCAGTTGCGGCCATCATGGGTTGCCGGTCAAGCTGTCGCCCTGTGGAGAACGACCGGCCGTCTCCGGACCACCTGACGTTCACCCGAGACCAGTGGGCGGCGCGCCGCGACGCGACTCCCCTGCCGCTCACCGAAGAAGAGATTCGAGAACTCAGCGGTCGGGTCGAGCCGGTCAGCATCGAGGGTGTGCGCGACATCTACCTCCCGCTGTCGCGACTCCTCAACCTGCGCGTCGAGGCAGCGCGGTTGCTTCGCGAGTCCACCGCCGACTTCCTCGGCCGCGCCGCCGTGCATCGGCCCTACCTCATCGGCATCGCGGGGAGCGTCTCGGTCGGCAAGAGCACGACGGCGCGCATCCTCCAGGCCGTTCTCGAAGCGTGGCCGGACCACCCCAAGGTCGACCTGCTGACCACCGACGGTTTTCTGCTTCCCAACGCCGAGCTCGAGTCACGAGGACTCCTCGGCCGCAAGGGCTTTCCGGAGAGCTACCGCAAGGGCGCTCTCGTGGACTTCCTCCACGAGGTGGTGAACGGCAGCGCTGTCGTGGCCGCGCCGGTGTACTCCCATGTCACCTACGACATCACCGACGAGGTGCAGCAGATCACCCAGCCCGACATCTTGATCGTCGAGGGTCTGAACGTGCTGCAGACGGGGTCGCCCGAGAGCACGCCGTTCGTGTCGGACTACTTCGACTTCACGATCTACGTCGATGCGACGGCCGATGCGCTCGAGGCCTGGTACGTCGAACGCTTCCAGCAGCTGAGGGCCACCGCATTTCGCGCGCAGAGCGCGTACTTCAGCCAGTTCGCACATCTCCCCGACGATGCGGCCGCGGCAGTCGCCCGCACGATCTGGCGGTCGATCAACCTCCCGAACCTGCTGCTCAACATCTTGCCCACCCGGGCGCGGGCCGATCTCGTGTTGCGCAAGGGGCCCGACCATCGCGTCGATCAGGTGGAGCTACGCCGGAGCTGAATCTCTGGAGGCGCGCCGCGCGTCGATCCAGTCGTCCAAGGCCTTCCACTGTTCGTGGATCCACGCCATGCGGTCCCCGTCCTCGATCGGTATCTCGGCGGCGGGACGCCGCACGACGACCACCTCGATCGAGTGCTTCAGCGGCACCGATCGCCACACGGTTCGCGCATCGGTGAGCTGCTCGAAGCCGATGTGCCCGACGAACGCGACGTCGGTGCCCTCGGGCGCAGTGTCGATCAGCGCCAGCGCCCCACCGGCGCGAGGCGGGAGCAGGTGTCGAAGCTCGCGTGCCCGCGCAGCGGCCCCGTGGTCGGACGCATCCAGCCGCTCGATCACCCGAGCGCGCACCTCGGGTCGAAACAGACGGCCTTCGGGGAAGATCACCACCGCTGTGTCGTCGGGAAGATCCGAGGCGAGGCGACCGACCGCTGCGATCTCTGCATCCGGATCATCTGCGGCCCTGTCGACGAAGTGATGGGGAGCGCGGTGCGCCACCATGTCCAGGTTCGGCTCGTTCCTGAGCTCGCGCATCATCAGCACGCGGACCACCATGTCCGGCGATTCGGTCACGAGCCGCGGGGGCAACAACGCGTCGAAGATCGACTCGTGGCGGGCGAACACGAGAAGCGGACCGCTGTGCAGGTGGTGGAGGTCGGTGACGTCGACGCGGTATCCCAGCGTCGGCCCCAACCAGCTGATGTTCTTCCGCAGCCAGAAGCGCGTCAGGCCATGCCATCGACGCTGGGTGCTCGGCGCCCAGTTGCGCAGCCCGAAGCCGCTCCACACCCACACGACGAAGATCGCGAGCTGCACGGACATGGTCCAGAACGCGTAGCCGGTGACCGCCAGGAACAGTCGAGTCGACGGGAAGCGGCGCGGCGCGAGCACCAGGTCTGCCAGCACAGCGAGCACGATGAGGACCGGCGAGAGCACGAGCAGCACCGGAAACGCGAGGAAAGCGAACGGGAGCGACACCGCTCGTCTGGCGAGCATCGCTCTCCGTCGGGTCCGAACGGTCCTGGGCAGCTCCACGCCGGTGAAGGGTTCCATGCGCGCAGTACCCTCGCCAGTCGTGTCCGGCTGCACTTTCTGTTCGATCGTCCGGGGAACCTCTCCCAGCCAGACGATCTACGAGGACGAACACGCCCAGGCCTTCATGGATCTGCTTCCGATGACGCCGGGGCATTGCCTGATCGTGCCCAAGCGGCACGTGGTCGATGTGTGGGATCTCGACGACGACGATGCGGCGCATGTGATGCAGGCATGCCGCCGGGTGTCCCATCGGGTTCGGGAGCGGCTCGAACCGCTCGGTATCAACCTGTTGAACAACAACGGCGCACACGCCGATCAGTCGCAGTTCCACTTCCACGTGCATCTGATTCCCCGTTATGGCAGGGACCGGCTGCTGCACCCGTGGGAGCGGTCGTTCGGCCATCCCGACCAGATCCGCATGGTTGCGGAGGTTCTCCGAGGCGAAGCCGAAAAGGACACCCTCTTCGGATAGCGGTACGGGACGCGGCCGGCGACTACGAAGCCCGGACCCGGCTTCCGCAGAGGAGCCTGGCCCGCCAGGGCCGGGCGACGATTGTCGGCGACATTCCGCAGAGGAGCCTGGCCCGCCAGGGTCGGGCGACGATTGTCGGCGAAAGATCAGAAGTCCACGTCACACCAGGGGAGGTGGCTGGTGCGCAGAAAGCGGTTCACGGCCGTCGCGTTGCCTTGCAGGCGACCGGAGACGGCCATGTCTGTGGCGTCGCGGCCGCCGAGGGCGAGCGCGCTCCACGTGGCGATGTCGGCGGTCGCGTCCGGCTTGTCCTGAGTACGGGCGATCGTGGCCGTCCCGCCCTCGATGGTCAGGCGGAACTGGCCGGTGTTGTTCGTGAACTCCCAGTCGACTGCGCCGATCACGAGCTCCCCATCGTGCTCGTAGCGGCGGGTGCCGAGAACTGCTGCCAGATCGATGATGCGCGTCCACAGGTGATCGCGGACCGCGGTCGTGCGAAGAGCCCGGGGATCGGTGAGGGCGTGACGAAGCGGGTCGCCGGGGGATGCCAACCCGCGCACCGTCGTGGCGAGGTCGAGCGAGCAGACGAACCTCCAGAGGTCGAGCTCGATCGAGGGCCGAAGGCCAACGACCTGCTCGACGTGTACCACGTTGTCGATTCCGTCGGGACCGGCGTTCTCGGTGACCCGGTACGAGACGTAGCCGTCGGCATCCCCGCTCTCGTCGAGATGAGCGACGTGGAACAGTCCCGACCTCCCGGTGCGCGCGCTCTCGTGGTCGGCGAAGAAGGCGTCCCACAGCTCGGTTGGCCGCGAGGTCATCCCGTGCCGAACGCCGGCTTTGGCGGAGTGAAGGGCGGGCAGAAGGGTGGCCGCCTCTGACGGTGGCACCATCTGGAAGGATCCGGGCCCCTGGTCGACTCGGAAGAACGCGCGGCTCGTGTCGATCTCGATCGCGGCGAAGTCGCTGGCGATGCCGTACCCGTAGCGTTCGTAGATCCCGCCCTCGGATGCCGTGAGCGCGACGATGATCGCGCCGCCACGGCGAAACTCTGCGAGTTGGCGCCACATCATCTTGTTGAGGGCGCCGCGGCGACGGTGCGTGGGCAGGACCGACACGCCGGTGACGCCCGGGCACTCCACGGTGACCGCGCCAGGAAGAGTCAACGACATCTCGAAGGCGCCTGCGGCTCCCACGACCTGCCCGTCGCACACGGCGACCTGCGCGTAGGGCTGGGAGTAGGTCTCGGCCCACGGCGTTGGCTCGTCCGGTGCAGGCGTCACGCCGAAGGCCACGTTGTCGACCTGGCGCATCGCTTTGATGTCGTCGGGACCTGGCGTCTGGGCCTGTATCTCGCCCGCCGGGGTGGGCGTCTCAGCCGCGGCGGGCCCGTCCGTGTCGTCCATGGTCTCCATGGTGTCCTCCCGTCGGCCGCTTCGGCGAGCTCTTTCGCGGACGGCATCCGCCGCTAGCTTCGGGACTCATGACCGATCGCTACGCGGACTTCTCCGCTCTCACCATCACCGGCCCGGACGAGGACGGCATCCTCGACATCGTCATCGACACCCCGGGCAAGCTCAACGCCGTCGACGAGGCCAAGCACCTCGCGCTCGCCGACGTGTGGAAGGCGGTCGACACGGATCCCGACACACGGGTCGCAGTGGTGCGGGGCGCCAACGGCACGTTCTCCGCCGGCGGCGACCTCGACATGATCTCGCGGATCATCGATGACGCCGACTATCGGATGAACACGTGGCGCGAGGCCAAAGACCTCGTCTACAACATGATCAACTGCTCGAAGATCATCGTGTCCGCGATCGAAGGCACAGCGGTCGGAGCGGGACTGGCCGCTGCGTTCATGGCAGACATTTCGGTGATCGGCCGCAACGCTCGGATCCTCGACGGCCACACCAAGCTGGGCGTGGCGGCCGGCGACCACGCAGCTGTGATCTGGCCGTTGCTCTGCGGGATGGCCAAGTCCAAGTACTACCTACTCACCTGTGATTCGATGACCGGCGAGGAAGCCGAGGCGATGGGTCTGGCCAGCGTGTGCGTCGACGACGATCAGGTGGTCGACGAGGCGTACAAGGTGGCACGCAAGCTCGCCCAGGGCAGCCAGTCGGCGATCCGCTGGACCAAGTACAGCCTCAACAACTGGCTGCGTATGGCCGGACCGACGTTCGACACGTCCGTGGCGCTCGAGATGCTCGGTTTCACCGGCTCCGACGTCCGCGAGGGACGCGAGGCGATCGTGGAGAAGCGCCGCCCCGACTTCGCCTGACACCACCCGAAAGGTGCCTGGCACTTCGTGTTACGAATCGTAACATTAGGTGCCAGGCACCACGAGGGGTCGGGCGGGGTCCTTCGTCCACTCGCTGAGCGACCCGTCGTAGACCGACACATCGGTGCGACCGAGCAGCTCGGTGAGTACGAACGCGTCGGCGGTGGCCGCGATACCACCGCCGCAGTACGTCACGATCGGTCGACCCTCAGGCAGGTGGTCGAACATCGCGGCCAGCTCGTCCACCGGCTTGAACCGCTGGGTTTCGGGGTCGAGCATCGAGATGGCGAACACGTTGCTCGCGCCAGGGAGGTGACCGGGCCGCCCGTAGCTGTGGTCGGTGCCCTCGTGGTTCTCGGGCGACAGCGAGTTGACGATGCACGTGACGCCGTCGGCGATGGCCGATTCCATCTCGTCCAGTGATGCGATCATCTGCGGTCGTGGCAACGCGGAGAAGGTTGCTGCGGGACGATCGGGTGCGGCGTCGGTGCTGACCGTTCGGCCCTCGTTGGTCCAGCTCTTCCAGCCGCCGTCGAGCACGGCGCAATCGTCGAACCCGAAGGCCTTCAGCATCCAGAAGATGCGGGTCGCCCACATCGTCATTCGCCGGTCGTAGAGCACCACCCGCGTCCCGTCGCCGACGCCCAGTGGTTCCATCGCGGCGCCGAATCGGTCGGCCGTCGGCATCATGAAACGGAGCTCCGAATCGGGGTCGCTCAGATCGTTGGTGAGGTCGACGTAGGCCGAGCTGGGGATGTGCCCCTCTGCCCAGGCGTCGCGCATCGGTTCGGCCACGAACGCGCCGGGCCCCGGGCTGAGCTGCACCGTGCACTCGAGAATGCGCAGATCGGGTTGGTCGATGTTGCCCGCGAGCCAGTCTGTCGAGACGAGGGAGTCCATGGCCGCGAGACTACGGCCCGCACCGAGGAGGAGTCCCGTGAACGTTCAGTACGAGACCGAGGGACCGGTGGCGATCGTCACCATCGATCGACCGGACCGGCGCAATGCAGTCGACGCCGAAACGGCGGCGGAGTTGGCCGACGCCTTTCTCCGCTTCGACGCGGACGACGAGCTCTGCGCAGCTGTGCTCACCGGATCCAAGGGCACGTTCTGCGCCGGCGGCGACCTCAAGGCAATGGCAGATGGCGCCGGCGAGAACCGGGTCGACGTCGAAGGCGACGGTCCCATGGGGCCGACCCGCATGCTTCTGTCGAAACCGGTCATCGCAGCAGTCGAAGGACACGCCGTCGCCGGCGGCCTCGAATTGGCCGTGTGGTGCGATCTGCGGGTGGCCTCGAGGGACGCCGTGTTCGGTGTGTACTGCCGACGCTGGGGCGTGCCGTTGGTCGACGGCGGGACCATCCGACTCCCCCGCCTCATCGGTCACAGCCATGCTCTCGACATGATCCTCACCGGGCGTCCAGTGGAGGGTCCCGAGGCGCTGTCGATGGGTCTCGCCAATCGGCTGGTCGAACCGGGTGATGCGCTCGCCACGGCCGTCGAGCTCGGTACACAGCTCGCCGAATTCCCCCAGCGCTGCATGCGCGCCGATCGCAGGTCGTCCTACGAGCAGTGGGGAAAGAGCCTGCCGGACGCATTGGTCCACGAGACACTGCTCGGCCGCGAGGTCATCGCGAGCGGGGAGACGCGCAGCGGTGCGACGCGATTCAGCGACGGCGCCGGCCGCCACGGCGAGTTCTAGATCGCACTCGGCGAAATAGGTTCCAGGAGCGCTCCAGGTACCTAATCCATTGCGTAGGGTCCGGAGATGCGGTTCGGCGTACTCCAGTTCTTCAGCTGGCCCGGTCGGCGAGGGGACCTCGCCGATGTGTATCGCCGGGCCCTCGAGCGTGTGGAGATCATGGACCGCACCGGCTACGACTGCGTGTGGTTGGCCGAGCATCACTTCAACGACTTCTCGGTCTGCCCGTCGGTCCACATGATGGGAGTCGAATGCGCGGCTCGCACAGAGTCGATCCGCATAGGCACCGCGGTCTCGCTCGTCGGGTTCGCGCACCCGCTTCGTGTCGCCGAAGAGGCCGCGTTCCTCGACGTGTTGTCCGGCGGCCGCCTCAACTTCGGCGCCGGGCGAGGCGCGGATCCGACCGAGCACGCAATCTTCGGCGTCGAGCCAGACGAGAGCCACGACCGCTTCCGGGAGCACCTCACGATCATCCTCGAGGCATGGCGAAACGAGCGCCTCACCTGGAACTCGGAGTGGTGGCAGTTCGAGAACGTCGAGGTGATGCCCAAGCCCCTGCAGCAGCCGCTTCCACCCGTTTGGGCTGCTGCCTCGTCACCGCCGGCCATCACATGGGCCGCCGAACAGGGCCACGACATCCTCCTCGACCCGCACAGCACCCACGAGGACATCGGGCTCAAGTACCAGCAGTACATCGCTCAACTCGCCGCTGCCGGCCACCCGACCGAAGGACGCACGACCCCCATCAGCAGGCTGGTGTGTGTCGCGCCGACGGACGAAGAGGCAAACACCGTCGCCCGAAAGGGAGCGACGTGGACAGTCGGCTCCTACGCATCACCGGAGCACGGCAACGTCGGAGTCGACCTCCGGGCCCAGGGCAGTCGCGACGTCGGCTTCCATGCGCGCGACCCGGTCGCCCGCTACGTCGACGACGTGATGATCTGGGGTTCACCCGCCCGGGTCGTCGACGAGCTCCAGCGACTTCAGGAAGAAATCCACCTCGACTACCTGCTCGCATCCCCGATGAGCCGGCAGACGTTCCAGCTGCTCACCGACGAGGTACTTCCCAAGCTGCTGTAGCCGGTACCGCGATCTTCAGCTGACCCGCACGCCGTGGGCCCACGCTGGAGCGGGCGGCGCGTCCGCTCCCAGTAGCGCGACCACCACGCGCACCACCCCCGGCGCCTCGGTGGGCCACGGCGTATGTCCGTCGGTGACCACCACCACGACGTCGGGGCGCGGTCGCAGGTCGAGGGCGCGAATCATTCCCTCCGCCATGTCGGTCCCGCCGCCACCGACCAGCTCGATCTGGTGACTGGTCCGCACTCGCTGGGCCGGCGTCGGGTCGACGTCGCAGGTGAGCACCCGAACGGCGTCGGGGCGAACGCCCGCAGCGGAGAGCAACCCGTCGATCTCGGTGAGTGCGAGGCCGAGGAGCTCGTCGGTCATCGACGCGCTCGTGTCGACCACGACGCCGATCTCCGCTGAACGTTGGCGCAGGCTGGGGAGCACCACGGTCCCGGCGACGGACCCTCGGCGAGATGGCCGGGCGTAGGAGTAGTCGACGGCGCCCGCGACCGTGTCGACGCCTCGTCGGATCTCTGCTCCGAGCTCGCGTCGCCAGTCGATCGTGGGAACCAGGACCGATTCGGCCCACCGCAGGAGACCGGCCGGCGTGCCGCCCTCCCGCTTCTCGTGTTCCTGCACGTCGGACGCGACGCGCCGCCGCAGCAACTCGGCCTCGTCCTCGCTCACCCCACCGTCGCTGCCGTCATCATCGTTTGGGGGCCGATCCCACCCGCGCTCGAAACCGTGGGCGCCCGAACCGCAGTCGCGCTGGGCTTCTCGCCGGGGATCGCCGTGGTGGAAGTACTCCTCGGCGAAGAGGCCGTCTGCGGAGTCGAGGTCGTAGGGGGTCGCCGCATCGAGAACCTCCCGGACCTCCGACGTCAGGTCGTCGTCGATCTCGGCGTCGGCGGAGTCGACCCAGTGCTGCAGCTCGTCCTCGGCCAGGCCGAGCGCGCGAGCGCGGTCCGCGTGCCCTCGCAGCAGGTGCCCGGTTTGGTGGACGAGCTCGGCCCCGAGCTGCGGTGCCGTCCACCCACCGACGATCTCGGGATCGATGTAGACCCGCCACGCTTCGTCGCAGGCCACTCCCCCGCTGCCCGGTTGTCCAACGAGCTGCGAGGCGAACACGGCCGACGCGAGGTACGGGTGGTGATGCGCAGCCCACAAGCGGGCCGCCGCCGGCAGCTGTGGAGTCAGCCCACCGTCGCTCACGGCACCAGCCCGGCGTCCTTCAGAACGGGGACGAAGATCGCGGCCTCCGGCGGGGCGCTCACACCGTCGGGGCGGACGCGCGCCAGGACGCGGGCAGCCATCGCCGCGACGTCGGGCGCCTCCCCCGCCGCTCGCGCCATCACCTTCCACCCGGCGTGCCACCGCTCGGGCGTGGTGTTCGCTGCGACGGCCGCCGCTACCGACGAGAGCACGGCGTAGCGCTTGTCGCCCCGCTCGGGGAACTCCACGCCATCCGGGTCGGCGAGCGCGGCCTCCGGGTCGGGAAGATCGAGCTCATCGAGCCACGTGAGGAACTCGAGCCCGGCACCGTCCCCGACAGCCCCCAGAACCAGCGCCCGCCGCACCTGCGACGAGGCTCCGCTCAGATCACAAGCGGCCATCAGGCGGCCGACCATCTCCCAGGTTCGGGGGCTCGGCCAGGCGCGACCCGCTGCGGATCGGTCGGTCGGAGGCGCGCTCACCACGGAGGGGCGTAGACCCAGGAACGCGGCGACCATGCCGGCGCTGAGGGGCATCTGCTCCTCCCAGCCGTCGGCCAGCGGTGGAGGGGTGGCGACGGGAAATCCGGCCACGAGGCCGGCCGCCACGGTCTGGGCGTCCACCGACCAGTCGAGATGGCAGAAGCGATTGGCGAGGGGTGCAGACAGGTCCCAACCGTCGGCCGCCTGGTCCGGGGGGTTGGCGGCCGCGACGATGGCGACTGCGTCAGGAAGGGACAGATCGCCGACGACGCGTTCGAGAACGACACGCAGCAGCGCGGCCTGCACGGCCGGAGGAGCCGTCGAGATCTCGTCGAGGAACAGCACGCCGTGGCCGGCGTCGGCCAGGCTGGTCGCCCAGCGAGGGGGAGCGAACCGGACGCCGTCCTCGACGACGATCGGCAACCCTGCGAAGTCCGAGGGCTCTCGAATCGAGGCGATCACAACCTCACACGGGGTGCCCGTCGCCTCGGCCATCGCGAGCACCGCGGAGCTCTTGCCGGTCCCCGGCGCGCCCCACAACACGGCGGGAACGCCTGCGGCGATCGCGAGCGACAGGGCGTCGACGGAGGTCGTGGCGGTGGTCACCGAAACAGTCTGCCGTTCGAGCGGGCCGGTAGGACATTCGCCCACGTCTCCTGAGTAGGTTGGCGAGCCATGACCGAAGAGGACCAGCCACATCTCACCGCGCACGAGCGCGTCAGCCAGATGACCGCGGCTCCCACGGGACCGCTCCAGGGCATTCGCGTTCTGGACTGCACACAGGCGATCGCCGGCCCGTGGTCGACCATGATGCTCGCCGATCTGGGCGCCGACGTGATCAAGGTCGAGCCACCACGCGGAGACATGCAGCGCAACATGGCGCCCTACACCCGCGAGGACGAAGATCGGGCCTACGGTGGATCGTTCGGCACCTACAACCGCAACAAGCGCGGCATCGTGCTCGACCTCTTCGACGACGACGACCGCGAGACGTTCTTCCAGTTGGTCGAGACCGCGGACGCGCTCGTCGAGAACATGCGCGCCGGCGTGATGGAGCGGATGGGGTGCAGCTGGGAGGTGCTGCACGAGCGCAACCCCCGGCTCGTGTACGGCGCGATCCGGGGATTCGGCGACCCCCGCACCGGCGAGAGCCCCTACGCCGACTGGCCGGCCTACGACGTGATCGCCCAGTCGATGGGCGGCCTCGTCGCCCAGAACGGCAACGGACCAGACGACCGCATCCAGGTGGGCCCCTTCATCGGCGACATCTATCCAGGCACGGTGGGAGCGGTCGGAGTCCTGGCCGCGATCCTCCACGCTCAGCGGACGGGCGAGGGTCAGTTCGTCGATGTGGGAATGGTCGACTCGATGATGGCGCTCTCCGAGATGGGGATGATGCGCTACAGCTACATGGGCAAGTACGACACGCCACCCAGCGGCAACAGCAACGACTTGATCGCCCCGTTCGACGTGTTCGACACCAAGGACGGCCAGGTCGCTATCGCCTCGCCGACCGACAAGCACTTCTACGAGCTCGCCGATGCGATGGGCCGTCCCGAGTGGCGAGAGGCCGAAGAAGCCAAGACGCTCCGCGGGCGAATGCGCAACCGCGAGCTGATCGACACCGCTCTTGCTGACTGGTGCGCGTCGCTGACCAACGCCGAGGTGCTCGCCGCTATCGGGGGAAAGGTGCCCTGCGGGCCGGTGAACCTCCCTGGCGATCTGTTCTCCGATCCCCACGTCGAGGCCCGCGACATGCTCGTGGCCGTCGAGCAGACGAGCGGTCGACCGATCGTGCAGGTCGCGTCGCCGATCAAGATGACCGAGACGCCCACGAGCGTCCATCGGCGGGCCCCGCGTCTCGGTGAACACACCGACGAAGTGCTCGCGGAGATCGAGCAACTCAGAGACCGGTTCGAGACGTGAGCCAGCAGAGCGGCGCCGTCACGGAGTGGCGCTGAGCCTCCAGGACTCGACTTCGGACAGCGCCCCGTCGATCAGCCGTCCGAGGTGGTCCTGATCGAACGCCGTCTTGCTGACGATGTTGACGCCGAGGACCATGGCCGCGATGACGCCAGCGCGGCCGTCGATGTCATCACCGACCAGAACGCCGTGTGACGCCGCACGACGCAGGGCGATTCGCAGGCCATCTTCGAGCAGCGACATGTACCGCTGCGCGGCCACGGGGTCGGCACCCGCCGCCATGTCGTTGACGATGAGGCAGCCAGGTGTGACGCCGTCGGCGGTGAGACCGATCTTCAGGCGGGCCAGGAAATCGACGATGTCGCTGAGCCCGTCGCCCTCACCGTGGTGCAGCGGCGCAAAGAGGCTCTCCTCCGCAGCGACGAGGTACGCGTTGGTCGCCAGCTCGTAGAGACCGGCCTTGCCGCCGAAGCTGTTGTACAGCGTCGAGCGATCGACCCCCGTCGCCTCCTCGAGGTCGCTGAGGGTGGTCGACTCGAATCCCTTCACCCAGAACGCGTTGACCGCGCGTTCGACCACTGCATCGTGATCGAACGTCGGGGGCCTGCCGCGGCGTGGGCCCGTTGTCGAGGCGGAAGTTGCTTTCTGCACCACGGTGTGTATATTAACTTCCAGTTATTGCACTGACTAGTGCAATAAACAGAGTGAAAGCGAGAGCACATGCCCACTGTCCAGGTGTCCAGGACGTCCACCAAGTCGAGGGACGCGCTCTGGGAGGTCATTCGCCTCGGTGTCAACTATGAGTACGTCCCCAAGGGCGGCGTCGTCGGCAAGGCCGCCAGCCCTGCGCTCACGAAGGCATTCACCAAGGCCTTCGGCAACTTCCTCGATGAGTGGGACGCTGCCGCCTGAGACAGGCCACGGGTGAGCGTCAGTCGCACAGTGGGGGCTCACCACTCGCCGGTCGGTAGGTGGCCATCACCTGACCGTCACGTCGTGCTCGGAACTTCAGACTGTCCTGATCGACGCGGTGTACGAAGCCGTAGACGACCTCCTGCCTGATGCGCAGGTCGAGGTCGTCGCGCTGCGGAAAGGGCCCACTGGATGACCAGACCATGCCGTCCAGACGGCCGAGATGCTGCCAGCCGCAGTGGATGTTCAAGCGGAATCGCGCCGTGTCCCCGACCTGTAGCGGGCCTCCGGCGTGCACAACGGGGAGACGTAGAAGACGCCACACGTCGGAGGAGTCCCTCGGTACCTGCCCATCGTGCGGCCACACGTGCAGCGCGAGTTCGGGGTCCCTCGTGAAGACGCCGACGCCGGTCTCGGTAGACAGCAGCTCGAGCCAGGAGCCCTCTTGCAGGACCTCGGGCATCTCCACGCTCTCCCACGTCACTGCGTCTGGGCTGCGCAGGAGCAGCGGCACCAATCAACCTTCTTTCCACGAGCTCTGCGGACCTCGTCTCTGGCATTCGCAGCTCTTGAGGCCGCGACTCGGTCCAGACGATCCCGTCGGGGCTGTGCCAAATCGTCGGCCCCGACGGGCCGTAGACCTGCAACTCGAACCCATCGTCGGCCGCTTGAAGCGGACCGGACCAGCGGCCCATGAGCTCCGGGGGTTCGATCAGGGATGCCTCGCTGAAATCTTCGTCGAAGATCCACACCTGAACGCGCGACACGTCGGCGATCGAGCTCGGCTTCACGACGATCGTGCGGCCGGAGAAGGTCGCGATTGCTGCCTGGCCTCCGTCGGAGGGATCGAGAACGACCGTCGTCCACCGCAGCGACGGCATGGGCACAGACGCCACGGTCGAGGCGACGACAACTTGCGGGGAGGTGACCGTCGACGGGACGCGGCCGACCTCCCTCGCGTTCGAATCTCCGTTGCACGCCGCGGCAAGGACCACAGCTCCCGCCCACCGAGGGAATCGCATCGCTCAGGCCCAGGCGCCGCTGTCGTTGCTGGTGCATCCGACACACCGGTAGGCGGCGTCGATCAGGGACTGGCCGCGGTCGTTCATGAGGATGCCCTTGCCCATTTGATTCATGGCGTAGCCCATCGACATCGCGACATCTGGATCGGCGAACCCGATCGAGCCGCCGGCACCGACATGGCCGAACGCACGGGGCCCGATGATCGCCGAATCGGTGTCGCCGAACGGGCGGCGGCGGTTGTCCATCGACAGCATGAAGCCCTCGCCGAAGCGGGTCGGCAACAACAGCGTCGCGTCCCGCTCTGTGGCCACCGACACCCGGCTCATGCGCCTCGCCTGCTGTTCGCCCACGAACTCCCCGAGCGCAGCCGATCGGTACGTGGCAGCGAGGCCACGAGCGTTGGCCACGCCGCCACCACCGCCGATCTCCGCGCTCCACGTGTCGGGCGAGTTGGGATCGAAACCGCCCTGGTTGAGCCACGCCTTGTTCTGCAGCGACTCTCGATCGGCGAGCAGCGCCTTGGTGAACTCGCCGAAATCCTCACCGTGTTTCGCCTTGTACGGGATCACCTTGGCGACGCGGTGGTGCTCGGATTCGGGCAACCCGATGTAGAAGTCGGCTCCGGCCGGTGCGGCCACCTCCTCGGCGAAGAACCCTCCGAGGGAGCGGCCACTCGCTTGGCGGACGAGCTCGCCCGCCGTCCAGCCGAAGGTGAGCATGTGGTACCCGTTCCGGGTGCCGGGCTCCCACCATGGCTCCTCAGCGGCGAGGCGGTCACACATCAGATCCCAGTCCATGGCGGCCATCTCGGGCAGCGGATCCTTGAACGTGGGCACGCCCGCGGTGTGGTTGAGCATCATCTTGTTGGTGACCTCCTCCTTGCCTCGCGAGGCGAAGTCGGGCCACAGCTCGGCGACGGGCGCGTCGAGGTCGAGCTCGCCGCGATCGGCCAGAAGGTGGGCCGCCAGCGCAACGCCGCCCTTCGTCGAGGAGAAGACGGTGACGAGAGTGTCCTCCGCCCACGGCGTGCCGTCGCGGTCGATCGTTCCGCCCCACAGGTCGACCACGGTGGCTCCGTCGTGGGTGACGCTCACCGCCGCGCCCACCTCACCTCGTTCGCGGAAGTTCGCCTCGAACGCGTCGCGCACGGGCTCCCACCCCGCCGCCACCCGACCGTGAAGCTGGTTCTCGTCGTTCTCCATGCGCTCTAGCT
>CAZVUM010000062.1:0-30959 GCA_964629575.1 uncultured Acidimicrobiales bacterium
TGGCAATCCGCAGACGAGCGAGCGCCCGGGGGCCATGGCAATCCGCAGACGAGCGAGCGCCCGGGGGCCATGGCAATCCGCAGACGAGCGCAGCGAGGATTGCGGCGGAATCAGGTGCTGCCCTCTTCTGCGCGGCTGATGCCGAGTGTGGCGAGAAGGTCTTCGTGGAGCTCGAACCACACCGTGTGATAGCTGGGGATGATCGGCTTGGTGAAGTACTCGAGCTCGCCGCTCAACAGGCGATCGAGCGCGCCTCGGAAGCGGCCCGGGTATCCGTTGTAGCGGGCGAGGGTCGCTCGAAGGGGGGCGAGCACCTTGCGGAGGTCGCTGTCGAGGTCGACGAGCCGGGCCATGACCTCTTGGTCGTAGTCGTCGTCGGAGTGATCGTTGAGCATCTGCTCTCCCGCCGCGTCCTCTTTGACTTGCCAGTCGGTGCAGAGCTGGAGCATGGAGGTGTTGAGCGCGAGAAAGTCGTCGTAGGCGGCCTGCACCGCGACGCGTCCGTCGATGGAATCGAGCTCTACTCCGAGCGCGGCCTCGCCGTCTTCGCGTCCGGTTGGGGTGAGGATGTACTTGGTGACACCGTCGACCTCGCGGGCCATGCACCGGCCGGCCTCGGCCATGGCGGCGAGCGTGTCGGCCGTGAGGCCGGTGTCGAGGCCGTGGACTGTGGCGACGTCGTCGATTTCACCGAAGCCCTTCAACCGCAGCGCAAGGGCGACGAGCAGCTCGGGATCACTTTCGTGGGCCATGAATCGACACTAGGCACCGGTGCCCAGGCCATGGCAATCCGCAGACGAGCGAGCGCCCGGGGGGCCGTGGCAATCCGCAGACGAGCGCAGCGAGGATTGCGGCAATCAGGGAGTGGCGATTCGACGAAGTCGTGAGCCACGGGCGGGGCCATGGCAATCCGCAGACGAGCGAGCGCAGCGAGCGAGGATTGCGGCAATCGTCAGCTTCTCCCGAAGGCGTTCTCGGCGTCGAGCTCGCGGGTGAGGGCGAAGCTGTCGACCTCCTCTGCGGTGTCGACCCAGTCCTCGTACTGGATGACGCCGATCTCGCCGAACTTCTTCCGGAGCCATCCATCACCAGCGTCGAGCAGCCCGAGCTTCTTGCAGTTGGGGACGATCTTGGTGAACAGGAGATGCTGGAACTCCTGCCGGTCGGGGTTGTGGAAGACCGCGGGGATCACCTTGTTGACGTCGGCGCCCATTCGCTCCCACACCTCTTGCTGGAGGAATCGGTCCCGCATGCGCAACGCGGCCTCGAAGGCGAACTCTTGACGTTCGCGCAGCTCGGCCTGGGTCATCGAGGCGTATGCCTCTTTGAGCGAGAGAACGCCGAAGGCAACGTGTCGCGCTTCGTCGCTCATCACGTAGCGCAAGAGCTGCTTGAGGAGGGGCTCAGTGGTCTGCTGGTAGGTCAGCCCGAACGCGGCGAGCGCGAGCCCTTCGACCATGATCTGCATGCCGAGGTAGGTCATGTCCCAGCGCGGGTCCTCGATGATGTCGTCGAGAAGCATGCGGAGGTGGATGCTGATCGGGTAGGTGCCGCTGAGCTTGGTGTCGAGATACTTGGCGAAGACCTCGACGTGGCGGGCTTCGTCGACGACCTGGGTGGCGGCGTAGTACTTGGCGTCGATCCAGGGCACGGTCTCGACGATCTTGGCCGTGCAGACCAGGGCGCCCTGTTCGCCGTGCATGAACTGGCTGAGGCTCCAGTTCTGGCTCTCGATGTTGAACTGGATCCACTCGTCGCGACCCCAGGACTCGATGCCCGTGCCGGTGAAGTCGATCATGCTGTCCATGCCGCCGGCCTCTTCGAAGGCATGTGTGGCGAGGGCGAGCTGGTCGACGGGCTCGTGCCAGGGGAGATCGGTTTCTCCGTTCCACTGACCGACCTTGGCCTTCTCGTAGAGCTTGTTGAGCTGCGGCCGGGCGCCTTTCTCGTAGTCCCAGGTGTAGATGGCTTCGGCGTGGTCTTCGACCGCGTGGAGGATCTCCGTGGCGTCGGTGTTCGTCATCGCCAAGATGGCATCGATGTCGTTGGGGTCGGTGCGCCCGATGATCTCTTCGACGGTGCTCATGTGGTTGCCTCCAAGGCGTTCCCATCGGCGTCTACCGATGGGTTCTGAGTGGGTTGGATCAGTAGGCCGGGGATCAGCCGTGTCACCACGAACCGGTCCGCTGTGGCGCGGTCGCACAGATCGAGGGTGTCGCTGGGTTCGAGGGTGTAGGTCAGGACGACCCTGGTCATCCATTCGGCCAGGCGCCCGGCCTCAGCACGGCCGACGAAGCGCTCGAGATGTGGCGCGACGAAGAAGCGGGCGGCCGTGAACAGTCGGTGGGCGCCGCGTGCCGACAGCGTCTCGAGCAGCGGCCCGGGGTCGTGTTCGAGCTGACGCTGGAAGTCCTCGTCGTCGCGAAGCATGCACGACGCGGTGCAGACCGCGATCGCCAACGTGTCCTCGAGGGTGTCTGCGACCAGCAGCACGGCTTCGAGCTCCGCGAAGAAGCTGAGTACCTGGTGACGACGTACTGCGTCGAAGACGGCGTCTCGCCCGCCGGGAAAGACTCGGTACACGGTGGCGCGCGAGACGCCGGACTCCTTGGCGATGTCTCCAACCGTGGTCTTCGAGACGCCGAACTCGGCGCAATGGCGGATCGCGCCGTCGATGATCTGCCGCTCGAGGGACCCTTCGTCGCTCAGGGAGAGCGCGGTCCCATTGAGTGAGCTTCCCGCGAGATCACCGGACATACGATGAGACAATAAGTGCCTTTATGTCTCATTGTCAATGAGCGCTGTCACCGCCGCGCGCGTGATGGGGCAGGATGGCTGAGGACGCCGCATCACCCCGCTGCGCCGCCCGCCGCACGGCATCGTCCACGGCGCCGAGGAACCGAGACCGGACGAGATGATCGACCGCGTCGCGGTCTTCCATGTCCCAGCCACCTGGCGTCTCGATGAAGCTGAGGACCATGCGGGACAAGTAGTCGCACAGCTCGTCTAAGTCGGGGCCGGCGGGGACACCGCGGGCGACGACCCAGGGGCGGAGATACTCACCGATCAGCGCCCGGATCTCCTTGGACTCGATGCTGAGCATCGGCAAGATGAGCTGTGGCTCCGTCGACATGACGCGCTGGTAGAGAGCGTGCCCCCCCACCATGCGTCGTGCTGCCATCAGACCGCGGGCGAGCAGCGCGTCGAGATCCTCGCTGTCCTCGATCGCCTCGGCCAGCGATCCGAAGAAGCGGTGCAGCTCGTCGTGGACCAGCGCTGCGATCAACTCGTCACGGCCGCCGGGAAACGCGCGGTACAGCGTGGCGCGCGAAACGCCGGCCTCCTCCGCGATGTCGGACACAGTTGCTTTGGAGACCGACCAGCGCACGATGCACCGGCCGGCGGCGCGCAGGATTCGTTCGGCGATCTCGGAGGGACCGGAGTCCTCTGGCATCGCTACCGCGCTCCCGTCCCCTGCCTGAGCGCCCGGCGGTGGATCGCCCGACCGAGGGCCTCCATGACCCGATCGGGAACGATCCGTCCGAGCGCGCCACCGATCTGCGCGTCGCGGCCCACCAGACGTCTGGCCGGCGGGTGGGCCGACTCGACGATGGATTCGATCACCCGGGCAACATGATCCGCTGGGACCCCCTCATGGTGGCCGCCCCTGAGGTGGACCTTCTGGGCCTCGATGTAGTCCCCGTATCGCTCGATCGCCTCGGCGGGCAGGTCGGCCTCGAGGCGGGCAGCTGTCTCGACCGCCTTCGGCCAGATCTCGGTGCGTACGGCGCCCGGTTCGATCAACGTCACCAGGGGTCCCGAGGGAGCCAGCTCTCGCCGCAATGAAGCACACAGGCCGGCCACCGCGTGCTTGCTCGAGACATAGGGACCGAGAAGGGGAACGCCGAGCCGCGAGCTGATCGAACCGATCACGATGATGCGGGGGTCCACGGCGGACCGCATCAGCGGAAGCGCTTCGCGTGTGAGGCGAACCACCCCGAAGAAGTTCACCTCGAACTGCTCGTGCCACTCCTCCTGGGCAATGAACTCGAGGGGCCCGCCATGCGCAGTACCTGCGTTGTTGACGAGCACGTCCAGGCCGAGGTCGCCCCGCTCCCGTCGCAGTTCGGTCACCACGGCGTCAACCGACGACTCGTCGGTCACATCGAGATGGACGGGGCGAATGTTCGCGTCTGTCGCGCCGACGCGCTCAGCATCTCCGTCGCTGCGGACTCCAGCCCAGACGTCCCAGCCCGACTGTGCAAACCTCTGCGCCGCGGCCAGGCCGATGCCCGTGCTGGCCCCGCTGATGAGCACGGCGCGGTCACCCGTCATGGCAGCTCGTCGAGCGGGCCGGCGCCCCATTGGTCCGCGCCGAGGGCGAGCAGAGTGCCGTCGGTGCGTTCCCAGGAGTTCCGAAGAACAGCGCGGTACCAGGCCGGAAGCCCGGTATCGCCCAAGCGGTCGACGACCGGATGAACCTTCATGTGGACGCGATCGACCCACGTTGCGAGATAGCCGATCTCGGTGACAGCGACGCCGGCGCTGGTGTCGGCGATCTCCACCTGCAGGACCACACCGTCCTCACTCGCCACGCCACAGCAGCCCGGCGACTGGCTCGTGAGGAAGTTCCCCAGACCGTACGCGACCCACGTTCCCTGCAGCAGCTCGAGCGGCTGCACGACGTGCGCGTGATGGCCGATCACGAGATCGATCTCACCGCTGGCGGCGAGAGCCGCCGCGATCTCGTGCTGTGATGCCGTCGGCTCGGGCTCGAACTCCTCACCCCAGTGCAACGACACTATGACGAACTCGGCGCCCGCGTCGCGAGCGGTCCCGGCGTCGGCGATCACTGCTTGGGTCGCCAGTGGCGAAGCGCTCCCCGCCGGCGCGTTCGATGTGTAGGCCAGGTGCGCCACAGCGATGCCACCCGCGTCGTGCATCGTGGCGCGCGATTCCGCTCCCGCGGCCTGGACCCCGGCGGACGCGAGGATCTGGACCGTCGCCGCGACCGTGATCGGATCGACCGCGTCCATCCGATCCGAGGCAACCGAGCACCCGTCCCAGCCGCTCGCCGCCAGCGCGGTTGCGAGCTCCGCCGGACCCGAGCCGGCCGGAGTCGTCGAGGCCGCGGACAACGGCCACTCGAGGTGACAGATCGCGAGTTCGGCCGCGTCGATGGTGGCGGCCACGTCGGCGAACATCGGCGTGAAGTTCCGCGCAACTGCCGAACCGCTCGCGTAGTGGCGGGCGAGACGCTGCACAGCTTCGTCCGGTTCGATCTCGCCGGTGAGAACGAGCGTCGCCGAGCGAGGCGGCAACGAGGGCGATCGAGTGGTTCTGGTGGGTGCGGCCGAGGTCGCCGCGGCGCCCGGCTCGGTCGCCGCCGGCGCCGGTGTGGCAACAGCGGACGTCGTCGGGGTGCTCGCGTCGGCCGACCCCGATGTCGACGCGGGCGCCGCGCCCGCAGCCTCTGAGGTCGAGAGGGTCGTGCCTGGGTCGTCATCGGACCACGACGTGACCACCGAGACGAT
The DNA here is from genome assembly GCA_964629575.1 of uncultured Acidimicrobiales bacterium. Taxonomy (GTDB): domain Bacteria; phylum Actinomycetota; class Acidimicrobiia; order Acidimicrobiales; family Poriferisodalaceae; genus JAYPWI01. The sequence continues at coordinate 5,535 of CAZVUM010000062.1, forward strand.
CGCCGCGGCGACAATGACCAGGGACACCAGCCCCAAGATGCGCGAGATCGTCACCCGACGAACAGTACCGACTCACTCGATCGCGAGCCCGGCGAGCCGCTCGCTCAGTCGACGACGATCTCGGCGAAGCGATCACGCAAGGTTCGTTTCGAGAACTTGCCCGTCGAGGTCTTGGGAACCTCGTCGATCACCTCGGTCGCGCTCGGGAGCCACCACTTGGCCATGCGCGGCTCGAGAAACTGGATCAGCTCGTCGTGGGTGAGGGTCTCGCCCTCATGCAGGACCACGCACGCCATCGGCCGTTCCATCCACCGCTCGCTCGCGACAGCGATCACGGCCGCCTCGGCGACCTTGGGGTGGGCCATGATCTCGTTCTCGACCTCGACCGAGCTGACCCACTCCCCGCCTGATTTGATGAGGTCCTTGGTTCGATCGACGAGGCGGATGTAGCCACTCTCGTCGCAGGTCGCCACGTCGCCGGTGCGCAACCAGCCGTCCGCAGTGAACGAGTCAGCCGCGTCTGGCCGGTTGAAGTACTCGGCGGTGATGTACGAGCCACGCACCTGCAGCTCACCGCTGCACTCGCCGTCCCACGGCAGCTCTTCGGTGGAGTCCGGCTCACAAATGCGGAACTCGACCGTCGGCATGATCGTGCCCACCGAGGTCCGCACGTCGGCCTTTTCGTCTTCGGACAGGTCGGCCTCCCCGGACTTCACATGGCCGATGGTGCACAGCGGGCTGGTCTCGGTCATCCCCCAGGCTTGGAGGATCGGGAGCCCGATGGCCTCGCGATACCCCTCTGACAGGGCTCGCGGCACGGCCGAACCGCCGCAGGGAATCGAACGAAGGCTCGACACATCGCGGCCTTCGAGCTCGGGGAGTACACCCATCCAGATGGTCGGCACCCCGGCCGCCACGGTCACCTTCTCGGTCTCGATGAGATCGACGAGCGGCTTGGGCTGAAGATTGGGGCCCGGCTGAACGAGCTTGGCGCCCGTCGCGACCGCTGCGTGGCACAGCCCCCACGAGTTGACATGGAACATCGCAACGACCGGCAAGATGACATCGGCCTCGTGCAGGCCGAGTCCATCGGCCGTCATGGCCGTGATCGTGTGCAGGTACGTGGAGCGATGGCTGTACACCACGCCCTTGGGGTTGCCAGTGGTGCCGCTCGTGTAACACATCGAGGCGGCCCGTCGTTCGTCTGCCACCTCGAACTCCACCGGCGAGGCCGCCGCGAGGAGTTCCTCGTAGTCCAGAATGCGCGGATCGTCGGGGATCTCGCCTTCGCCGTCGTCCATCACGACGACCTGCTTCACGGTCGACATGTCGTCGATCAGCGGCCACAGCACGCTCAGGAGCGATCGGTCGGCGAAGACGATCTCGTCCTCGGCATGGTTCGCGATGTAGGTGATCTGATCCCCGAACAGCCGGATGTTGAGGGTGTGCAGCACTCGACCCGTGCAGGGAGCGGCGAAATACAGCTCGAGATGTCGGTCGGTGTTCCAGGCGAAGGTTCCCACGCGCCCGTCGGCGGAGATCCCGAGGTCGTCGAGAACGCCGCCGAGCCGCCGCGTGCGCTCGGCCCACGCGCCATAGGTGGTGTGCCTCATCCCCGACGCCGTCGCCGAGACGATCTCCTTGTGGGGGTGGAGTCGCTCGGCCCTCCGAAACAGGAAATCCAGCGTCAGCGGGGTGTCCATCATCGTCGACTGCATGCGCCGATCGTACGAGATGGCGTTCGCACGACAGGAGTTGGCCGTACCCTCGGGGGCCTTGAACGCCGACGCGCCGCCGCCAGAGCTGAGCCCCGAGGAGCGCCGCCGCCTCCACCGCCTCGCAGCGATTCCTCTGGCGTTCGCCCTGTTGATCTACCTCGGCAACTTCCTCAGCGGATGGCTCGTGTCGCGGGCACCTCTGGTGCTGCTCTTTCTCAACTCGACCGACCCCTTCCTGCTGCTCATCGCCCATGAGGCGTCCGTGGTGGGGTTCATGATCGTGGGCGGCTTCCGGCTGTTCGCGCCGGATCTGTTCCTCTATCAGATCGGCCTCGAGTACGGCCCGAACACTCGGTCTTTTCTCGACGCCGAGCTCGGCCCTGGCAATCGGATCACGCGGGCCATGGACTGGATGGAGGCCTGGTTCCCGCGTGTCGGGTGGCTCATTCTCTTCGCCGCTCCCGGCTACCCGATGAGCCTGCTGTCGGGCATGGCGAAGATGAACCGGGTCGTGTTCGTGGTGATCAACTTGGCGGGCACCTACACCCGGCTCACGCTGATCTGGTGGGTGAGCTCGGTGTTCGAGGGACCTGTCGGCGCAGTGGTGCGGTTCATCAACCGCTACTCCCTACCGGTCACGGTGGCGATGATCGTGCTGGTGTTCATCCAGGCCAATCGGTCCCAGAAGCGGCGCCCTCCACCCGAGGCGAGTGAAGGATCAAGCGAATAGGTTCCAGGAGCGCTCCTGGAACCTATTTGGCTAGCTGAGGTGGGCGTCGACTGCCGCGCGGGTGGGAAGGCTGGGCTGCGCGCCGGCGACGGTGACTGCGAGGGCTCCTGCGGCCACTGCGAACTCGGCCGCCACCAGGAGGTCATCGGTCTCTGCTAGACGGACGGCAAAGGCCGCAGCGAAGCAGTCGCCCGCCCCTGTCGGGTCCACCACCGCCACCTCGGGCGCAGGAACAACGATCGCCTCACCGCCCTCGACGCTCACCCGGCAGCCGCCCGGCCCCAGCGTCGTGACGAGGACAGGAGCGCTCGATTCGCCGAGGAGCTCCGCCTCCTGACGGTTCACCATCAGTACATCGGCGAGCGGCGCCACCGCGTCGGCAACCTCGTTGAACGGCGCCGGGTTGAACACGACCGTGGTGCCGGCGTCACGAGCGAGCTCGGCGGCGGCAACCGCCGCCGACGCCGGAATCTCGCCCTGAAGCAGGAGCGCATCGGCCTGGGCGATCGCCTCGGCCGCGGAGTCCACCAGAGCGGGATTGGTCGTGGCGTTGGCACCCGCGACGACGACGATCGACACCTCGTCGGGATCCACGGTGATGAGGGCGACGCCCGTCGGCTCGTCCACCCGGGCGACATGCGTGGCGTCGACGCGGTCGGCCTCCAATCCTTCGAGGAGGAATGCGGCACGCGAGTCGCGCCCGACCGAGCCGACCATCGAGACCTCTGCGCCAAGACGCGCCGCTGCAACCGCCTGGTTCGCCCCTTTGCCGCCGCGGAACTCCTCCACACGCGACCCGTGGAGGGTCTCATCGGGCTGCGGCCGGTGCGGAACCCACACCGTGATGTCGTGGTTGAGGCTCCCGACGACTGCGATCCGGACCGGGGAGCTCACAGCCCCAAGTAGCTGTCGAGACCGACGGTCAATCCGGGATGCTCGCCAATCACTTTGCAGGCGTGCAGGACCCCGCCCATGAAGGACGAGCGGTCCATGCTGTCGTGGCGGATGGTGAGGGTCTCACCTTCGGTCCCGAGCAGAACCTGTTGGTGGGCAACGAGGCCGCGGAGTCGGACCGAGTGAACCGAGATGTCTGCCGGCCCCTTGCCACCTCGCGCACCGGGGACCACCTCGTCCTCGGTCGGGTCGGCGCCCCATGTGTCGGACGCGGCCGCCATGCGTTCGAGGGTGCGCATCGCCGTGCCCGAGGGGGCGTCCACCTTGTTGTCGTGGTGGAGCTCGATCACCTCGGCCGTGGGGAAGAAAGGCGCCGCGATCTCGGCGAAGCGCATCATGAGGACCGCCCCGATCGCGAAGTTGGGGGCGATCAGGCAGTTGCTGTCGGTGAATGCGCCGCGCAACGAGTCGAGGTCGTCGTCGCCGAACCCCGTGGTGCCGACCACGGCGTGGATGCCGTTCTGTGCGCACCACCCGAGGTTGGCCCGCGAGGCAGCGGCGACGGTGAAGTCGACCGCTACATCGAACGCGGACCCGTCCAACCCCTCGGTCGATGCCGCGATCACCACGGTGCCCATTGGGTCATCCTGGCCGGCGCCGCCGGGGTCGACGGCGCCGGCGAGGGTCAGGTCAGGATCGCCGGAGACGGCGGAACAGACGGTCGAACCCATCCGCCCCGCCGCACCGAACACCAGAACATTGGTCACCCGCGCAGGCTACCTGCGGCTGCGACGGCGCCTGCGGCCACGGCCGCGGCCGTCGCCTTCCTGCTCTGGTCCGAGATCGCCGTAGACCCCTTTGGCTTGGCCCTCGAAGTGCTCTTCGAACGACACATACTCGCGTGCCGCGGAGTCGTCGCTGTCGTCGGTCTCGCCGTTGCCCGAGGGAGCCTCGGCGTCGCCGCCGCGGTCTTCGGCCTCGACAGCCGGTTCGTCAGAGCCGCGACTCTCAGGAGCGTCGTCGTCCTCAGACTCGGGGGCGTCGCCGCCCTCGACCCTGATGAGGCTGAGGGAGAGCTTGCCGTTGGGGTCGATGTCGTCCACGAGAACGCGGACCGGATCGCCCACGTTCAGGACTTCCTCGACCTTCTCGAGGCGGCGCTTGCCGCCCAGCTTGCTGATGTGCAGCAGGCCGTCTGTGCCGGGAAGGATGTTGACGAACGCACCGAACTTGGTGATGTTGACGACCCGGCCGTCGTACTCGACGCCCACGTCCGCGGTCGGCGGGTTGACGATCAGGCGAACCTGACGTTCGGCCTCGACGACCTTGTCGCGGTCCGGCGAGCCGATGCTCACCACGCCGACGGTTCCGTCGTCGTCGACGCTGATGTCGGCGCCGGTCTCCTCCTGGATCGTGTTGATCACCTTGCCGCGCGGGCCGATGACCTCGCCGATCTTGTCGATGGGGATCTCGAAGCTGACGATCTTGGGAGCGTTGCCGCCCACGTCCTCACGCGGTTCGGCGATGGCGCCCGTCATGACCTCGAGGATCTGCATGCGGGCATCGCGAGCCTGCTGCAGGGCCTGGGTCAACACGTCGGCTGGGATGCCGTCGATCTTGGTGTCGAGCTGAAGCGCCGTGATGGCGTCCTCTGTACCGGCGATCTTGAAGTCCATGTCGCCGAACGCATCCTCTGCGCCGAGGATGTCGGTGAGCGTCACGTACTTGCCTTCGGCGTAGACGAGGCCCATCGCGATGCCGGACACATGGCCTCGGATCGGCACGCCGGCGTCCATCAGCGACAGCGACGACGCACAGACCGAACCCATGGACGTCGAGCCGTTCGAGCTCAGCACGTCGGACACGAGGCGAAGCGTGTACGGGAACGACTCCTTGGAGGGAATCACCGGAAGCAGGGCACGCTCGGCGAGCGCACCGTGGCCGATCTCACGACGCTTCGGTCCACGCATGAAGCCCGCCTCACCCGTGGAGAAGGGCGGGAAGTTGTAGTGATGCATGTACCGCTTGCGGTCATTCGGGTTGAGCGTGTCGATCATCTGCTCCATGCGCGACATACCGAGCGTGGTGACGTTGAGCACCTGCGTCTCGCCTCGCTGGAACAGGCCAGACCCATGGGCGGTGTCACCGATGTAGGACACCTCTGCCGACAGGGGTCGCACCTCGTCGGTGGCCCGGCCGTCGATGCGGAAACCGTCTTCGACGATGCGGCGCCGCACGATCTCCTTGGAGACCGAGCGAACGGCGTTCCCGATCTGCTTGGAGGCACCGTCGAGAGCGGAGAACTCCTCCTCGAGCTGGGCCCGAACCTCGGCGATGACCGCATCCTGAGTGGACTCGCGCTCTGCCTTGTCGGCGATCGCCATGACCTCGGTGAGGCGAGACGTTGCCACCTCACGCACGCGGTCGATGACCTCGTCGCTGTAGTCCTTGCTCTGGATCCAGTCGATCATCTCGACGTCGCCCACCTGACGGCGCATTGACTTCTGCAGTTCGATGATGTCGTCGATCCACTGCTTCGATGCCTCGAGGCCGTCGGCCAACACGGCCTCGGTCACCTTGGGGGCGCCGTTCTCGTAGTAGTCGAACGCCTTCTCGGTGCCGCCGGCCTCCACCATCATGATGGCGATGTCGCCGTTGTCGAGCTGACGCCCGGCGACCACCATCTCGAAGGTCGATTCCTCGCCCTCCTCGTAGGTGGGGAAGGGAATCCAGGTGCCGTCTTGGCTGTACGCGATGCGCACTGCGGCGATCGGGGTCTCGAACGGAATCCCGCTCACCCACAAGGCAGCCGACGCACCGTTGAGCGCGATGACGTCGTACTGGTTCTCACCGTCGACACCGAGAATGGTGCCCACGACGTGGGTTTCGTGGCGGTACTCGCTCGGGAAGTTGGGACGCAACGGACGGTCGATGAGCCGACACGTCAAGATGGCGTCGTCGGAAGCCCGACCCTCCCTACGGAAGAACGAACCGGGGATGCGACCCGCGGCGTACATCCGCTCCTCGATGTCGACCGTGAGCGGAAAGAAATCCGCTCCGTCGCGAGGCTTGCTCGATGCCGTAGCGGTGACCAGGACCTGCGTATCGCCGATCCGGGCCGTCACGGCCCCGTTCGCAAGTCCGGCAAGCTTGCCGGTCTCGAACGAGATGGTTTTGTCAGTACCCGAAATCGGGCCGGACACGGAAATGGCATCAGCCATTGTTTCTTCTCCTTCGGCGGGGCCTTCCCGCCTGATGTTGCATGTAGTTGGAAGACGTCGAGCACCCTGAAGCAGAGGGATCGACGACCGCCAACTCGATGCGTGAACGAGTGACTGGATTGTCCTGGGGGGTGGTGTCGCGACGCGCGAGCGCCCGGTTCACGCGAAACGAGCGGCCCGTAGGCCGCTCGTCGGTGAGGTTCTAGCGCCGAAGACCGAGCTTGGCGATCAATGCTCGGTAGCGCTCGACGTCGTTGTCCTGGAGGTACCGCAGGAGCCGGCGGCGACGGCCGACCAGCTTCAGCAGCCCTTGGCGACTGTGATTGTCCTTCTTGTGTGTCTTGAAGTGTTCGGTGAGGTGGTTGATTCGATCTGTGAGCAGCGCGATCTGCACCTCGGGCGACCCTGTGTCGCTCTCGTGGTGGCGATGATCGGTCATCGTGGCGGACTTGTCGGCCATGGAGTTCGTCTACAGCTTCCGTGTTCTTGGGGAGGTGCGGGCCGCCACGGGAGTCGGTGTGCGGCGGCAAAATGGTGAAGACGTGCCTACACACGCCGTCGGCCAGACTAGCAGTTGCTACAGCGATTGCTGCATCTCGCCGACAATCCTCACTCGCTCCGCTCCCTCGTCTGCGGACCTGGCACTCGCCGACAATCCTCACTCGCTCCGCTCCCTCGTCTGCGGACCTGGCACTCGCCGACAATCCTCACTCGCTCCGCTCCCTCGTCTGCGGATTAGACCGAGAGGATCTTCGCGGCGTCCTCGACGTCCTTGCGGAGCTGGGTGGTGAGTTCGTCCACTCCGTCGAAGCGCCGCTCACCGCGCAGGCGAGCCACGAAACTGAGGCGTGCGGGTTCGTCGTAGAGGTCGCCGCGGAACCCGATCAGATGCGCCTCGATGAGCGACCGCTCGGCGAACTCATAGAACGTTGGCCGCTTCCCCACGTTGACCGCTGCTGGGTACTGGGTGCCGTCGGGGCGGGTGTACCAGGCGGCGTACACACCGTCGGCGGGAACCTGGAGGTCCGGAGTCGTCGGAAGGTTCGCGGTGGGGAAGCCGATCGCTCGTCCTCGGCGATCCCCCGAGGTGACCATGCCACGGACCTCGAAAGGCCGACCCAACAACCGTTGGGCCCTCTCAACGTCACCCACTGCAAGTGCCGAACGAATCGACGTGGAGCTGATCACCTCGCCGTCGCCCGTGATCTGCTTCACGAGCGGAAGGCCGACGACCTCGTAGTCGTTCGCCTCACCGACCGCGCGCAACGTGTCGACGTTGCCGCGGCGGCCCTGTCCGAAATGGAAGTCGGCGCCGACGACCACGGCGCGAGCCGAGAGACAATCGACCAGGACCTGGCGCGCGAAATCTTCGGCCGGAACCGCTGCCTGCCGCTCGTCGAACTCCACCACCAGCGTGTAGTCGACCCCCGTTTCGGCCAACAGCTCGAGCTTGTGGTCGAGGTCGCACAGCAGCAGCGGCGCAGATTTGGGTCGCACCACGCTCGCCGGGTGACGGTCGAAGGTGACGACTGCGGTCGTGCACCCCCGTTCGGCGGCCATGCGGTGCATCTCCGAGATCACCGTGCGATGCCCGCGGTGGACACCGTCGTACTCACCGACGGTCACCACGCTGCCGTGCTCGAGGACGGGGCACCACGCCATGTCGCGAATGATCTCCACGCCCGCTGAATCTACCGCCATCCCCCACGTCGGCCCACCCGAAACGGTCGCCGTTCTCCGCCGAGTGCCAGCGCGCCACCCCTGGCGCGCTCCCACTCCACGAACCCCAACCGGTCACACGCCCCACCGACGCCGGCCTTCTGGCGTCGCTCTCCCCCGCCGAGTGCCAGCGCGCCACTCCTGGCGCGCTCCCACTCCACGATCAGGCGGCGCGGGCGGCGAGGATCTGTCCGACTTCGGACACGACCGCGTGACGGTCTCGGCGCAGGTCTTCGACCGGAATTCGAACGACCTGCCACCCCTGCGTTTGGGCTGCTCGGTCACGCTCGGCATCACGGCGCCGGTCGCGCACTCGCTCGTGCCATGTGCGACCGTCGATCTCCACGATCACCAGCATGAGAGGCCACGCAAAGTCGACGAAGTTGCTGAGACGCCACGGGGCCGGATGCTGGAACTGCGTCACCGGCTCCGGCAGCCCTTCGAGGCGGAGGGTACGAAGAAACAGCGCCTCAGCCACCGATTGCGTGAGTGCTGCAGCAGAACCCCGCTCATCCAAGACGGCGGCGATCACGTTCAACCCGCGCTTGTTGGGACGGATCAACTGTCCCAGGCAGTCCGCAACCTGCTCCGTCGAGCTGAGACCCGAAGTGACCGCGTCGTCGAAGATCAACCCCAAGCGAGGCACCGTCATCACAGCAGAGCAGTCCACGATCGCACGCTCGGCTCGAGTGACGCTCATGCCATGGATCGTCGTCACGTGCTGGGGAACAAGGTCCGTGATCTGGTGGTATCGAACTCCCGGAGCGGTCACGTGGCGAGGATGCGGAACCACGATGTCGACGTCCGCGTCCACGAAGCATCGCAACCCTTGCAGCGTGAGCGATGTGTATCGGCTGACCGCCGCGCCCTCGCCACCGTTCAGGAGGGCGATCCGCACGCGCTGTCGCCAGCTGGGCCGGCTGCCCGCCAGCACGAACACATCGCCGACCGGATTCAGCCAGGCCGCGGAGGTCAACCGGCGCGAAACCGTCCGTCGCGAGATTCCGAGGGAGCGCGCCTGCTCCCTGCTAAAGACGCCGTCCTGGCTGGTCGCCACGGCGAGTAGCTGGGTGTCTGCCGCGATCACGGCTCCCCGATCCACACGCGACCCTTCGGCCGCAGACTCTGGGGAAGTCGCAACCCCGACCCTACGGCCCACCCGCCGGCACCCCACCCCGCCGAGTGCCAGCGCGCCACCCGTGGCGCGCTCCCACTCGACGAAACCCCAACCCGTCACACGCGCCATCGAGGTCGCCGCGGCACCCGAGAGGGTTGGGTTACTCGGGGATGACGACGCCCACCTTCACACGGCCGCCGATGAGCTCGTGAACGGCGACGAGTTCGGGCGCTGCGCCGTCGCCGGTCACGAGGGCCCAGGGGCCCTCGCCGCGCAGTCGGTCGCAGGGGAGTCGGCCGCCGTTGCGGACCACGCGCAGCTCGTCGTCGGACAGCTGGACCCGGTCCATCCCCGCCACCATGTCCGCCACGGGGCGCAAGGGCGCGTCGTCGATGCCGCCACCGTCCTGCACATCGAAGGCTCCACTCACGGTTCGGCGCAACGCCCGAATGTGCGCTCCTCCACCCAGCGCGGTTCCCAGGTCCGCACCGAGCGTGCGGATGTAGGTCCCGGCCGAACACTCCACGACCGCATGCACAACCAACGGATCCGCGGTCGCCTCGACGTCGAAGCGGAACACTTCGATGCTCCGCGCTTCCCGCTCCACCTCGATGCCTTCACGTGCGAGCTCGTGCAGCCGGCGGCCGTCGACCTTGAGTGCCGAGACCATGGGCGGAACCTGCTCGATCACCCCCACGAACCCGGCCGCGGCGGCACGAACCTCCTCGAGCGTCGGGCTCATCTCATGGCGTGCGGTCACCTCGCCCGAAGAATCGAGCGTGCTGGTCTCCACCCCGAAGACGATCTCGGTCTCGTAGGTCTTGCGCCCAGCGGTGGCAAAGCGCATGAGCCGCGTTGCCTTGCCCACCCCGACCACCAGGACCCCGGTGGCGTCGGGATCAAGCGTGCCGGCGTGGCCGATCCGCCGCTCCCCGAAACGTCGCCGTAGCCGGCCGACGACGTCGTGCGATGTCACCCCCGGCGGCTTGTCCACAACCAACATGCCGTGAACCTTCGCCGGACGACGACGGGCCATCAGTCGGAATCGGTTTCGGACTCGTCGCCCATCCCGAGACCCTCGAGAATGGCGTCGATCCGATTCGCGGCGCCGATGGACGGGTCGACGGCGAACTCGAGGGTCGGCGTCCTGCGGAGCCGGCTCTGTGACGCCAGCGCTCGCTGCAGGCGATGACGATTCGCCTCGAGCGCTTCTTCGGCCTCGGCCGCGTCCTCATCGTCCAGCACGTCGTAGTACACGACCGCTCGAACGAGCTCGCGATCCACTTCCACACCGGTCACCGCGACGGGAAACAGCCGGTCGTCGTCGATCCGCTCGAGTTCGGTCGCGACGATCTCCCGAACGAGCTCACCGACTCGATCGGTTCGTTCGAAGTTGCTCGAACCGCCGTATTTCTTCTTGGCCATCAGTCGACCTCCATCCAGCGCCGATCGGTTCGAACGACCTCCACGTCGGGCCGCGACCACACGAACCGCTCGACGTGATCGAGCCAGTCTTCAGCCTGGGCGGGGGCGGCCGAGACCACTGCGATCCCGAGTTCGGCCCGTTGCCACTGGTCCTGGAAATCGGTCTCCGCAACCGACACCCGATGTCGCTGCCGCAATCCATCGACGATGGGCCGAAGCGCCTGGCGCTTGTCCTTCAACGATCGACAGGTCGGAAGCCGAAGCTCGACTGCGAGGGCCAGGACGTGCATCAGACGGCCCGATCAGCTGCGAGGAATCTCGCGCTCCTCGTAGGTCTCGATGATGTCGCCCTCTTTGAGGTCGGTGAAGTCGCTGAGCCCGATGCCACATTCCATGCCGGCCGACACTTCGTTGACCGGATCCTGGAAGTGACGCAGCGAGGCGACCTCGCCCTTCCAGATGATCGTGCCCTCGCGCAAGAAGCGGACCTTGGACCCCGCTTGCACCCGGCCGTGCTCCACGAAGCAACCGGCGATCGGCCCGACTCCGGAGATCCGGAAGACCTGACGGACCTGCGCTTCACCGGAGACGATCTCTTCGAACTCCGGCTCGAGCATGCCGAGCATGGCGTTCTCGATGTCCTCGAGCAGCTTGTAGATGATCTCGTAGAGACGGATCTCCACGTTCTCGGCCTCGGCCGCCTCCCGGGCCTTGCGGTCCGGGCGAACGTTGAAACCGATGATCGTCGCGTTGGATGCCACCGCGAGCTGGACGTCGTTCTCGTTGATCCCGCCGACCCCACGGCTCACGAACGCGAGCTTCACGTCGTCGCGTTCGAGCTTGCGAAGCGACTCGGTCACCGCCTCGAGCGAGCCGTGCACGTCGGCCTTGAGGACCAGGTTGAGGGTGGCGGTCTCGCCGGCCTGGATCTGCTTGAAGATGTCCTCGAGCTTGGCGCCGCCCGAACCGGCCCCAGCGGAGGTGGCCATCGTGGCCTGGCGCTGCCAGTGCTCGCGGGTGTCCGCGACCTTGCTGGCCGTCTTCTCATCAGGAGCGACGACGAACATGTCGCCGGCGCGTGCGACCTCGTTGAGGCCCAGGACCTCGACGGGCGTCGACGGCCCGGCTTCTTTGAGGGCGTTGCCGCGGTCGTCGACCATGGCGCGCACACGACCCCAGGCCGCTCCCGCGACGAGCGGATCGCCGACCTTGAGTGTGCCCTGTTGCACCAGCACCGTGGCCACAGGCCCGCGGCCCTTGTCGAGGTTGGCCTCGAGCACGGTCCCGGTCGCCCGTCCCTGATCCTCGGCCACGAGCTCCTCGAGCTCGGCGACGAGAAGGATCTGGTCGAGGAGGTCGTCGAGGCCCTCAGATGTCATGGCAGACACGGGGACGGTGATGACGTCACCGCCGTAGCTCTCGGGAATCAGATTCCGTTCGGCGAGCTGGGCGAGAACTCGATTGGGATCAGCTCCCTCGCGATCCATCTTGTTGATGGCGACCACAATCGGGACCTCAGCGGCCTTCGCGTGGTCCATTGCCTCGAGCGTCTGGGGCATCACGCCGTCGTCGGCGGCCACGACCAGGATGACGATGTCGGTGGCCTGAGCGCCACGGGCCCGCATCGCGGTGAACGCCTCGTGGCCCGGTGTGTCGATGAACGTCAGCGGTTGACCGCCGCGCTCGACCTGATATGCGCCGATGTGCTGGGTGATACCGCCGGCCTCGCCGTCGACCACGTTGGCGGACCGGATGCGGTCGAGCAGAAGCGTCTTGCCGTGATCGACGTGACCCATCACCGTGATGACGGGCGGCCGCGACGTCCCACCATCGAGCTCGAGCTCGATGTCGAGAATCTTGAGGATCTCTTCTTCCTGCTCGGCGCCCGGGTCGACGATGCGAACATCGCCGCCTACCTCTTCGGCGAACAGCTCGACCATCTCGTCGGACAGCGACTGGGTGGCGGTCACCATCTCGCCCTGCTGGAGCAGGAAGCGAACGACGTCGGCGGCAGAGCGATTGAGCTTGCTCGCGACCTCCTGGGCCGTCGAGCCGCGCTCGATCAGGATCTCGCCGTCGGGGACCGGCGCGTCGACCGGCGTGTAGGTCGGCAGCTCCTGTGGCTGCAGTTCTTCGCGCTGACGACGACGCCTCTTGCCCTTGCGCCCACGGCGCTGCGGAGCTCCTCGGGGGCCACCGGGACGGCCACCAGGACCGCCTGGGCCACCACCGGGTCCACCGCCAGGGCCGCCTGGGCGACCACCGGGACCGCCGAAGCCGCCGCCGGGTCGACCACCAGGGCCGCCGCCGGCACCCCCGCGGCCACCACCACCAGGCCGACCGGGCGCGCCGCTGCGGGGCGGGCCCGGAGGCGGAGGAATCGGCTTGCCACTGGACGAACGCGGGGCGATCGGCGGAGGGGGAATCGGCTTGCCGCTCGACGAACGCGGTGGAGCGGGCGGCGCGGGCGGACTCGCGGGAGGAGCGCCGATGTCACGACTCGGGGTTCTCGCCGGTGCCTCGGCGGGCGGTGCGCTGCGGGCCGCGGGTGCAGCCGGCGGCTGAGCGGCGGGTTCCTGGGCGGCCGCTGGTCGAGCTGGGGCCGGAGCGGGAGCCGGTTCGGGAGCGCGCGGCCGCGCTGACTCCTGGCCGGACGAGGTGACGAGACGCCGCGGAGGGGGCGGCAGGTTGGACGGAGGAGGTGGGAGCGGTGGGGCGGCAGGCGCGGCGGCTGCAGGCGCGGCCGGTTCGGGGGGTGCCGGTGCGGGTTCGGGGTCCGCTGCCGCGGGCTGCTCCGTCGGGTCCGTCGGCTCCGTCGGCTCCGTCGGGTCGGCCGGTTCCGTCGGGTCGGCTGGTTCGGGCTGCGGCTCCGCAGCGCTGGGTGGCGCGGCCGGCTCCGGAGCCTCAGCGGGTGCCTGCTCGACCTCTGGTTCGGACGGCTCGACCGCGGACTCGACTTCGGCCTCGGGCTGATCGCCCGCAGCTGCCTTCTTGGCGGGAGCCTTCTTGGCGACCGCCTTCTTCTTGGCCGGAGCCTTCTTCTTCGCAGCGGCCTTCTTCTTGGCGGCCTTCTTCTTGGCCGCCTTGGGTTCCTCGGGCTGCTCATCGCGGATGAGACCCTCACGCTCGGCCTTACGGCGCACCCGATCGGCCTGCGCTTCGACAACGCTGGAGCTGTGGCTCTTCACCCCGATCCCGAGCGCGTCACAGAGATCCAGGGTCTCCTTGTTGGTGAGACCCAGTTCTCGTGCCAGTTCGTAGACCCGTGGGTTCTTGGGCAAGCGCGTTCCTCGCGTGTGTTGTCGAAATTTCGGGGCGTGCGGCGGTGGCGCCAGAGCCGACGGCCATCCATCTTCGCAGACAGAAGCAGCCGACCGTCAAAGTGTGACGCTGGCTCCGAGGTCTCCACGCTACATGGTGAAGGCCCCCGGACCGCGGGTGAGATCAGCTGGTCTCTTCGGGCTCTGGGGCCTCGGAGTCGCCGGACTCCTCAGCGCTGTCGTCGGCGGCGTCCTCGGCTGGCTGTGCACCGGCGTCTTCGGTAGCGCCCTCGGCACTGTCTTCGGCAGCACTGTCTTCGGCAGCACTGTCTTCGGGCGCGTCTTCGGCGTCGGGTGACTCGGACTCCTCGACGGCCGCCTCGGTCCACTCGCCGGCCGTCATTGCCTCGCCACCGTCAGCGGGCACCCAGGTCTGCTCACCCGTCTCGGGATCGGTGACCCACTCGCCTTCGGCCCAGTCCTCTTGCTCGTAAGCCGCTTCTTCCTCGGCGAGCTGCGCTTCGCTCTTGATGTCGATGCGCCAGCCGGTGAGCCGCGCGGCGAGACGAGCGTTCTGACCCTCGCGGCCGATCGCCAACGACAGCTGGTGATCGGGCACGATCACCTCGGCGACGCCCTCCATCTCGTGGAAACGCACCTCGCGCACCTTGGCGGGAGACAGAGCCTTGGCGACGAAGTCGTGCTGATCGTCGGAGAAGGGGACGATGTCGATCTTCTCGCCCCGGAGCTCGTTGACGACCTGGCGAACCCGGGCTCCCCGGGCCCCGACACAGGCCCCCACCGGATCCACGTTGGAGTCGTTGGACCACACCGCGATCTTGGTGCGGTGGCCGGGCTCGCGAGCGCAGGCCCGCATTTCGACGATCCCGTCGCTGATCTCGGGGACCTCGAGCTTGAACAGCTCGCGGATGAGACCCGGATGGGTGCGCGACACCACGATCTGGGGGCCCTTGGCTGTCTTGCGCACCTCGACGATGTACGCCTTCAGCCTGCTGTTGGGCTCGGGCCGCTCATAGGGGACCTGCTCGGACTGGGGAAGCAACGCCTCGACGCGGCCCAGATCGAGAAGGGTGTACCGGGCATCGTTCTGCTGGATGATCCCCGTGACGATGTCGCCCTCGCGCCCGGCGTACTCGTCGTACTTCATGTCGCGCTCGACCTCGCGGATGCGCTGGGTGAGCACCTGACGAGCGGTCTGGGCGGCGATACGGCCGAAGTTCTCGGGCGTGTCGTCCCACTCCTGAGCGACGTTGCCCTCCTCATCGATCTCTTGGGCGATGACACGGATGTTGAACGTCTCATCGATCACGACATAGGCATCGTCCGCGGCTTCGGGCATCCGCTTGTACGCCGACTCGAGGCCGTTGGCCACCGCCTCGAGCAGCACCTCGGTGCTCATGCCCTTCTCGGCAGCCAGCGCCTGAAGCGCTTCCATCATGTCGGGCGTCGTCATCGACTTCGCGCTCCTGTGTCGTTGCCGCTCTGCGAGCCGGACGTGTTGCCGCTCTGCGAGCCGGACTTGTTGCCGTTCTTCGCGCCTGGTTTGGGGCTGGGGCCCCACTCGAAGATCGTCTTTGCCTTCTCGATCTCGTCGAGTCCGATGATCGCTTCGCCGATCTCGCGGTCCTCGATCGTGAGGCGGCCGTCGTCGTAGCGGAGCAGTTCGCCGACCAGGCGACGACGGCCCTCGGGCCCCGGGAGAGTCCGCACGGTCACGAGCTCGCCGACTGCGCCCTCGTAGTGGTCCGGGCGCCTCAGCCGCCGCTCGACACCGGGCGAGGACACTTGCAGCGTGTACCGCCCCGGAATCGGGTCGTGTTCGTCGAGCAGGGCAGACACCTGACGGCTGAGCCCGCTGAGCTCGTCGATGTCGACGCCGCCGGGTCCTTGGACGAGAACGGCGAGCGTGCCGCCGTTCTGCTGAACGTCGTAGAGCTGATAACCCGCTGCTGTCACCAGGGGCTCGATGAGGTCGCCGAGGATGCTGGTGTCGCTCACATCTGCTCCTCTCTGGCCGTGTGGGATGGGCGTGGTGACGGGGTCTCGTGGTGGGACGGGCGTCGGGTGGAAAATGCCCCCGAAACGAACGATGGACGTGGGCAGCGCCCACGCCCAGCAACCGCTGACCTGTGTGAAACCGATCTTACCAGGGACCCGCTGTGGCACCGCACTCACCGAGAGGACCCTCTGTTCAGCCCACTGTGGCCCGCTTCAGCGCTTGCGGATCAGCTCGACGATCTGCTGGCTGTCATTCGCGTCGTCGCCCTGTAGCTCGATGAGGGCCTGGCGATCCGCCTCGGCCAGAGCGGCGGCGCCTTCGTCAGCGTCGGCCAGAGCGCTGTCGACACCCTCGGCTGCGATCTTCTCCGCCCACTCCACGAGGGCATCGACCATCTCGGCCTCGGGCACGACCTTGACCACCTGTCCCCTGACGAAGAGGTGGCCGCGCTGACGTCCCGCGGCGATCCCCAGGTCCGCGCCCTTGGCTTCGCCGGGACCGTTGACCACACACCCCATGACCGCGACCTGAACGGGGAGATCGCGGTCTCCGAGTGCCTCCTGGGCCCGCGACGCAACATCGATGACGTCGACCTCGGCTCGCCCACACGAGGGGCATGCGATGAGGTCGAGGCCGGATCGCTCGCGGAGCCCGAGAGCCTCCAGCAGCTGGCGACCCACCCGCGCCTCCTCGACCGGATCGGCGGTGAGGCTGTAGCGGATCGTGTCGCCGATGCCTTCGCTCAGAAGGGTCGCGATACCCGCGGTCCCCTTGAGGATTCCGCCAGGAGGCGGGCCGGCCTCGGTGACCCCGAGATGGAGCGGCCGGTCGACGGTGTCCGCGAGCAGACGATACGAGTCGATCATCAAGGGCACATCGCTGGCCTTCACCGAGATCTTCACGTCCTCGAATCCGACCTCGTCGAAGTAGCCGAGCTCGCGGTTGGCCGACTCGACGAGGGCAGTGGGTGTCATCCCGTACCGCTCCTCGATGTCGGGGTCGAGGGAGCCGCCGTTGACGCCGATCCGGATCGGAACGCCGCGGTCTCGAGCCTCGGACGCAACGGTCTTGATGTGCTCGGGCTTGCGGATGTTGCCCGGGTTCAGGCGGAGGCAGTCGACGCCGGCGTCGAGCGCCGCCAGCGCCAGCCGGTATTGGAAGTGGATGTCGGCGACAAGCGGAACCGGCGAGCGCGGCACGATCTGGGCGAGCCCTTCGGCTGCCTCGATCTCGTTGCAGGTACAGCGCACGATGTCTGCGCCCGCCCCGGCCAGGGCGTAGATCTGCTGGAGGGTGCCCTCGACGTCGGCCGTCTTGGTGGTGGTCATCGACTGCACGGTGATGGGCGCGTCACCGCCGACCGCCACCTCGCCCACCATCACCTGGCGGGTGCGGCGCCTCTCGTAGGCCGACGTGTGCGGTGGAGCTGGGCTCACGGTCGCAATCTAGAAGCTGAGCGGGTTGGCGATGTCGAGATACAGCGCGCCGAGCCCGAAGAACACGAGGAACATGACCACGGCGTAGGTGATCGGCATCAGCCGAGTGATGTCGATCATGTGCCGGCGTCCCGAACGCCCTTCCCTGATGCGCTCGTATGTGGCGACGGCGATGTGCCCGCCATCGAGAGGCAGCAGCGGCAGGAGGTTGAAGATGCCGATGAAGATGTTGAAGCCGATGAACAGCCGCAACCGGTCCTCTGCGGTGAGGCTGTCGCTGGCGCCGGCCTGCACGGCGCCGACGAGGGACAGCGGACGCGTCTCGAGGTTCTCGTTCGCGCTGGGATCGTTGGGCGGCGAGACGATCCGGTCGATCAACTCGCCGAGGTTCGAGAAGATCTGCCCCATCGCCTCGACGGCATCCCAGCTCATGTCGGAGAAGGTCGTGAACGAGGTCCCGATCCCCTCGAGCACCCCGACGTCCTCGAAGTTCTCTCGAGCCTGGGCCAGACCGATTCCGATCCGACCCCCACCGGTCTCGGGATTCACCTCGACGGGCACGAGCAGGCTCAGCTGTTCGCCGTCGCGTTCCAACACCAACTCGACGGTCTCGCCGGGGTTGGCCACGACCACCTCGACGAAGTCGCCCCACAGCCGTGCGGAGTGACCGTCGATGGTGAGGATGCGGTCGCCCGGCAATACGCCTGAGGCCCCGGCATAGGCGGGAGCCCCGTCGCCGAACACCGCAGGTGCGTCCCGCACCTCCCATGCATCGCGATCGGGGAGGACCGGACTTCCCCACGCCATCAGGAAGACGAACAGAGCGATGATCGCCATCGCGAAGTGCATCAGAGAGCCGGCGGAGGCGACCAGGATCCGACGGGGGTACGACTGCTGCCGGTACGTACGGTGCTCCTCATCGGCCTCGACGTCATCGAGGTTGTGCATCCCGATGATCTTCACGTAGGCGCCGAGCAGGACCGGCTTGAGGCCGAAGTCGGTCTCGCCCCTGCGGAACGAGAAGATGCGTGGGCCGAAGCCGAGGAAGAACTCGGTCGCCTTCATTCCCGTCCAGCGCGCAGTGATGTAGTGCCCGAGCTCGTGCATGAACACGACGAAGGCGATCACCAGAACGACGACTACCATCGTCGAGTTGACGAACCCCAGCAGCACGAGCAGCCCGAGGACCACAGCGGCCCCGACCAGTCCAACGGTTCGCTTCTCAGGTGTGTCGTCGGTCTGTGGTGGATCGGCGGTTGCCGTCACGCAGGTTGCTCCCGAATGTGCGAGTGAGGCGGGCGGGTTCCCAAAAGGTTAGGGCGCCCGAAACGCTTTCGGCGGTCGTGGGCCCTTCACGCGAGAGCGGACAGGTGCGCTCGCACGCACTCCCGCCCACGGTGATCGGCCCGAACGACTGCGTCGACCGAATCGGCTTCCTCTCCATCGTGCGAATCGAGCGCCGCCATGAGGACATCGGAGATCTGCGCCCATCGAATGTGACCGGCCAGAAAGGCGTCGACGGCCGCCTCGTTGGCTCCGTTGAGCCATGCCGGAGCCGTGCCGCCGACTCGGCCGGCCGCGAAGGCCAGATCCAGGCATCGAAACGTTGCCCTGTCGGGAGGCTCGAAGTCGAGCGATCCGATCGTCTTCCAGTCGATCGCCCCGAACGGGGTGGAGATCCTGTCGGGATACGCCAACGCGTAGCCGATCGGAAGCCTCATGTCGGGAAGCGAGAGCTGAGCGATGGTTGTGCCGTCGGTGAAGGTCGCCATGGAGTGCACGATCGATTGCGGGTGCACGACCACGTCGATGTCGTCGTAGGCGACGCCGAACAGCTCGTGGGCCTCGATGACCTCCAGGCCCTTGTTCATCAGCGTCGAGGAGTCGACGGTGATCTTGGGTCCCATCGACCAGGTGGGATGAGCGAGCGCCTCGTCGACGGTGACCTCCGCGAGATCGGCGGCGCTGCGCCCACGAAACGGCCCGCCGCTGGCGGTCAGTACCAGCTGCGACAGATGGGCCGAACCGCTCGTCGCCGAACCGTCGGCACGGAGGCACTGATGGAGCGCGCAGTGCTCGCTGTCGACAGGCACCAACTCCGCCCCGGGTGTGTCGCGCAGCGGCTGCACGATCGGTCCAGCGGCGATGAGACTCTCTTTGTTGGCCAGGGCCAGCCGCTTGCCCGATTCGAGCGCGGCGAGAGTCACGCCGAGGCCAGCGAACCCCACGACACCGTTGACCACCACGTCGGCCCGCGTCGCCAGCTCGGCATACCCATCTGCACCTGCGATGACCTCGGTGCCCGCGGGTACCGCATCGCGCAGCTGCGCGGCGAGCTCGGGACGCCCGATCGCTACCACCTCGGGCTCGAACTCGCGGGCCTGGGCCGCGAGCGCATCGACCGAACTGTGCGCGGCGAGCGCTGTGATCCGGAAGCGATCGTTCTCGGCGCGCACCACGTCCGCGGTCTGGGTGCCGATCGAGCCGGTGGCTCCCAGCACCGCGACCGTGGTCATGGCGTCAGTACAGGACCAGATCGGAGACGTAGTACGCGGCGGGCAGCACGAACAGCAACGCATCGAAGCGGTCGAAGACTCCGCCATGACCGGGCAAGAGCGAGCCCATGTCCTTGACGCCGAGGTCGCGCTTCACGAGCGACTGGGTGAGATCGCCGAGCGGTGCCATGACGGCGATCGCGATACCGAGCCACAGGGCGTCGGTCATCTCTGTCCAGGGTTCGACGCCCGGAATCGAGTTGAGCGCCAGCGTCGTGACGACGATCGCCAGGATCATTCCGCCGATCAGTCCCTCGTAGGTCTTGTTGGGGCTGATGTGCGGAGCGAGCCTGCTCTGGCCCGTGGTTCGCCCGATCACGTATCCGCCGACGTCGTAGGCGACGGTTCCGATGACCGCACCGATCAAGATCCCGTCGCCGTCTGGCATCTTCAGGATCATCGCGGCGAATGAGCCGAGTACACCGATCCAGCCGACCCCCATGATCGTGATGGCGAGGTTCGCTGTGGCGTGTTCGGCTTCGACACCGAACAAGAACCACAGGAGCCCTGCCAGCACGGACAGACCCAGCACCAACGGATAGGCCTCGAAGCCCTTCCAGTACACCGCCAGCGCGAGGCCACCAACCGAGGCGAGACCCAGCAGAGCGGCCGGTCGGTATCCGACGTTGCGGACCGATTGGTAGAACTCCGCCGCTGCGAGAACCAGGGCGATCACCACCATGCCCATGGCTGCACCGGGGCCGACGCGGAGCAAGCCGAAGAAGGCCGCGGCGAGCGCCACTCCCACGAGAATCGCCATCGGTAGGTTGCGTCCGCCTCTCTGATCGTCGGCGTCGCCTGGCGGCGCGCCGTCGTCGTCGAAGTGGAGGACCGTGCGTTCGTCATCGCTCACGGTTGTTCGCTCCTCATAGTCCTGACTCCCCTCCCGCCAATGGGGAGCCGGAGAGTCGAGATCCGCCCAGGAATCGAGCTTGTCACCCTCGTCGGTGTCGGTCGAGGCCTGCGGCTCGGTCCCCGCACCCAGCGGGGCGGCGACGTCGGGTGTGTCGTCGTCGAACAGCGCGCTGACTTCGCTCGGCGCCGGCGTGGGATCCACGGGCGCCGCCGGCCCATCGTCGAGATCGGGCAAGGCGTCGAGACGGGCCCACGGGTCGTCGTCGGTCTCGTCCCCCATGACACTCTCCTCCCCCGCGCCCACGGGTGCGAGGTCCTCGGTAACGGGGTCGGCCAGCGCGGCCGATCCGGACAGATCGCTGATCCCCGAGCCTGCTCGGGTGGTATCGAAGTCGGGTTCTTGCCCGCCGGCGAACGCGGTGGCCGCGGCGATCTCCTCGTCGAGCGCGTCGCTCTCGGCGTCGGAGTCGAACATCGCGCCAGGATCGCGTTCGCCCAGGCCGCGGATGACCGTGGTGTCTGCGACCGGAGGGCCATCGGGGACCGCCGGGGGCGCGAGAGGTGGGTCGCTGAGGTCGGCCAGATCCATGGGTCCGGTCGCGAGCGGATCGAGTACAGCGCCATCGGGCGGCGCGAAGATCGACTCGTCATCGTCAGGGCCGCCGGTATCGCGAGCCATGTCGTGCAGTGCCTCGGTGGGCAGCGACGGCAGGGTGTCGCTGCGCACAGCGTCGAAGCGGCCGGTGTCTGATGTGTCCACGAGGTTGGGGTCGTCGGGCAGCTGCGGGAAGAGCCGCGATCCGCCGAGGTCGTCGTCGGTCTCGTCGAGCTCGCGCGTCTCATCCGTGGATCCGATCACCGGCACCTCGCCCGTGGGCGCATCGGCCCAATGCGGCATGGCTTCGGTGTCGTCGTCGAACGACAGAAGAGGTCCGGTGGGATCGGGCCGCTCGTCGGGCTCGTCACCTTCCCCTTGCTTGTCGACCATGGCCCCTCCTCGACCGGGTCTCACGCCGTTGCAGGCT
The DNA here is from genome assembly GCA_964629575.1 of uncultured Acidimicrobiales bacterium. Classification (GTDB taxonomy): domain Bacteria; phylum Actinomycetota; class Acidimicrobiia; order Acidimicrobiales; family Poriferisodalaceae; genus JAYPWI01. Next base: position 27,510 of record CAZVUM010000062.1, read on the forward strand.
CACACCTCGAGAAGCTCTGCTTCTTTCGCGGTGAGGGCTCGATCGATGTCGTCGACCGAGTTCTGGGTGTGGCGATCCAGCTCTTTTTCGAGCCGGTCCTTGTCGTCGGACGAGATCTCCTTGTCCTTCTCGAGGGCGTCGAGGTCCTGGCGGGCCGATCGACGCAGGTTGCGAATAGCGATCCGGCCGTCTTCGGCCATCTGCTTCACCACTCGTACCAGATCGCGGCGCCTCTCCTCGGTCAGAGGGGGAAAGACGAGGCGAAGAATCTCACCGTCGCTCGACGGATTGATGCCCAGATCCGACTCCTGGATCGCTCTGGCGACCGCGTCGACGGACCCCTTGTCGAAGGGCTGAATCACGAGAACCCGGGCCTCGGGGACCGAAAAGCCGGCGAGCTGCTGGAGGGGCACCTCAGCGCCGTAGTAGTCGACCTTCAGCTTCTCGACGAGAGCTGGAGTCGCGCGACCGGTGCGGACAGTGGAGAACTCGGACTGTGTGTGTCCAACAGCGCGACCCATACGTTCGCGTGCGTCTGTGCAGATCTCCTGGGCGAATTCGCTCACCTGACCAGAGTACCGATCGGCTCGCCCTCCAGGATGGACCTGAAGTTGCCGGCGCGCAGCAGATCGAACACCACGATGGGCATGTCGTTGTCCTTGCAGACGGCGATGGCCGCGCTGTCCATCACGGCGAGTTCGTGGGAGAGCACCTCGAGGAACGAGACCTCCGACAAAAGCTCAGCCGTCGGTTCGATCTTCGGGTCGGCGGTGTAGACGCCGTCGACGCCGCTGTGGGTGCCCTTCAACACGACGTCGGCGTCGATCTCCGCCGCTCGCAGAGCAGCCGCTGTGTCCGTGGTGAAGAACGGGTTCCCGGTGCCTGCGGCGAAGATCACGACCCGGTTCTTCTCGAGATGCCGAACCGCGCGACGCCGGATGTAGGGCTCTGCGATCTGGGCCATGTCGATGGCGGTCTGCACCCGGGTCGGGACCTCGCGCTGCTCCAGGGCGTCCTGAAGGGCCAAGGCGTTGATCACCGTGGCCAGCATGCCCATGTAGTCGGATTGCGCGCGATCCATGCCGCCATCGGAGCCCGCCATGCCACGCCAGATGTTGCCGCCACCCACGACGATCGCGATGTCGACGTCGAGGGCGTCTCGCACGTCGGAGATCTCCTCCGCGAGCCGCCGAACCATGTCGGCCGACACGCTGTCGCTCCCTGGATCGGCGAGCGCCTCACCCGAGAGCTTGAGGACCACGCGGCGCCACGGGCTCGGTCCGTCCCATCGCCGCTGTGAGGTCATCAGACGCCGACCACGACCTGCGAGAAGCGGTTGACGTTGCCCCCACCGACGACATCGGCGACGGATTTCTTCTCGTCCTTGATGAACTTCTGTTCCATCAGCGCGTTGTCGCGGAAGAAGCCGGTGAGGCGACCTTCGACGATCTTCTCGATCGCCTGCTCGGGCTTGCCCTCGTTGCGGCTGATCGTGGCAAGCGTCTCGCGCTCTGCGGCGACGATGTCTTCGGGGATGTCGTCGCGCGTGAGGTAGGCCGGACGGCTCGACGCGATGTGAAGAGCCACGTCGTGTGCCACGTCGGCGGTGCCGTCTTGGATCTCGACCAGCACCGCGTTGACGCCGCGTCCGTTCTGCAGGTGGACATAGGCGTCGATGACCGCGCCCGCCGGCGCCTCGTAGCGCACGACTTCGCCGAGGTCGATGTTCTCTTTGAGGGTGATCTTGATGTCCTCGAGCTCGGAGTTCTTCTGGCTGGTCGCGCCCTCACCGTGCGCGATCACGAGGTCGAGGAGCTCGTTGGCAAGCGTGCCGAACTGATCGCTCTTGGCGACGAAGTCGGTCTCGCACTTGAGTTCGACGATGGCGCCCACCGAGCCGTCGACACGAGCGACGACGATGCCTTCGCTGTTGTCGCGGTCGGATCGCGACGCCGACTTGGCGATGCCCTTTTCTCGCAGCCACTTGGCGGCGGCCTCGGGGTCGCCTCCGTTTTCGACGAGTGCGTTCTTCGCGTCCATCATGCCGGCGCCCGTTGCCTGGCGAAGCGCTTGGACGTCCTTCGCGGTGAAGCTGGCCATCTTGGGGGGATTCCTCTCGGGGTGTGTTCGGACGAGTAGGGGTGGACGAGTGGGGGTGGGCGAGCGTCGCCCGCGTGGCGCCGCGAGCGTTCGGCCCTGAAAGTGTGCCGTGATCTCGAGCGCCTCTGGTGGACGCTCAGCCTTCGGAGCTCTCTTCGCTCGAGGCTGCGGCTTCGTCGGCCGTTTCGGCCGTTTCGGCCGTTTCGGCCGGTGCGGCCTCGTCGGCGGGAGCCTCTGCCGGGGCGGGCTCAGCGGGAGCGGAGACCGTGGGCGTCACCGCAGCCGCCTGTTCGGCGGCGATGCGTGCTTCGCGCGCGGCAGCCTGGGCGATCGCGGCCTGAGCGGCCTCGGCCTGCTGCGCGGCGATGCGGGCCTCTTCCTCGGGCGTCCGCTCGGCGGGGGCCGAGGCCACGATTCCGCGGCTCTCCGCGATGTAGCGACCCTCGCGGACGGCGTCGGAGATCACGCGGCACAGCAGATCGGTGCTGCGGATCGCGTCGTCGTTGCCGGGGATCACGTAGTCGATGAGGTCCGGATCGCTGTTGGAGTCAGCGACGGCGACGACGGGGAGCTTGAGGCGGTTGGCCTCTGCGACGGCAATGTGCTCTTTTGGGGTGTCCAGCACGAACACCGCGTCGGGGAGCTTGTCCATCGCGCGCAGACCGTGGAGGTTGCGCTGGAGCTTGGTGAGCTCGCGAGTGAGGAGCAGGGCCTCCTTCTTCGGCATGTTCTCGAAGTCGCCTGCGCGCTGCATGCGCTCGTACTCGAGCATCTTCTCGACCCGGCCCCGGATGGTGCGGAAGTTGGTGAGCATGCCGCCGAGCCAACGCTGGTTGACGTAGGGCATTCCGCAGGTGCGGGCGTAGGTCTCGATCGGATCCTGGGCTTGCTTCTTGGTCCCGACCAGCAGAATCGTGCCGCCCTTGGCCACCGTGTCACGGACGAAGGTGTAGGCGTTGTCGAGCAGGCCGATCGTCTGCTCGAGATCGATGATGTAGATCCCGTTGCGCTCACCCCAGAGGTAGCGCTTCATCTTCGGGTTCCATCGGCGGGTCTGGTGGCCGAAGTGCACGCCTGCCTTGAGCAGGTCGGACATCGTCACGACAGCAGCCATGGTGTCTCCTCCCCACGGTTGGTCGAAACTGCACCGGCGGCGACACCGTCCTCACGGACGGCGACCGTGGGGTCGCACCGGCTGATCGTTGGTGTTGGATTGTCGTTGCGAACACGGGCCACATGGCCCGCGCACAAACAGCGCACGAGTGTAGCGGCGAGTCCGCCCGACGCCCAACGGGTCACTCCAGGCGGAGCCGCACCGGCGGTGACAGCCGTGATGGCACCAGTCGGACC
>CAZVUM010000063.1:0-30250 GCA_964629575.1 uncultured Acidimicrobiales bacterium
GCACTTCCGCTCGCTGTGAAGCCCATCCAGAAGATCCGTTTCATCCCCTACGCGCACCAGCGGTTCCACCGCTTTCTGCGTCGGTGGGACGAGGAGTTCGGCGAGGACTGAGCTCAGCCGGCCCGAACACTGTCCGCGAGCCAGCCGACGATCGCCTCGCCGATCTCGTCGGCGCTGTCCTCTTGGAGAAAGTGGATGCCGGCCACCTTCACCTCCGTTTGGTTGCGGAAGGTGCGGGCGAACTCGCGGGCTTCGCCGGTGAGCAACGAGCCCGGCTCGGCGTCGACCATCAGCTTCGGGAAGTCCGTCGTCGGGAGCCACTCGCTGAACCGAGTCGCGATGTCGTGGACGTCGGCAGGTTCGCCGTCGATGGGAATCTCACGGGGCCAGGTGAGCGTCGGGAGGCGGTGCTGCGCTTCGAGGAACGGACGCCGGTACTCGGCCATCTCCTCGTCGGACAGTTCGCGCATGACCGACGCGGGGAGAAACCTCTCCACGAACATGTTCTTCTCGATCACCATCTCCTCGCCGGCCGGCGACCGGAAGCCCTGGAAGATGCTGCGGCCCGGGTCGGGAAACTCATCCCAGGTGAGCGGCCGGACCATGGCCTCCATGTAGACGATGCCCGCGATTCGATCGGGATTCCGTCGCGCCCAGTCGAACCCGAGCGCGGAGCCCCAGTCGTGGATCACGAGCACCACCCTGTCCCCGAGGTCGAGCTGGTCGAGGAGCGCGTCCAGGTAGCGGCGGTGTTCGACGAAGCGGTACGACCCCGGACCCGGGTCATCGAGCTTGTCGGAGTCACCCATCCCGATGAGGTCTGGAGCGATGCAGCGGGCGTGCGGCCGCACGTGGGGGACGATGTCCCGCCAGAGGTACGACGACGTCGGGTTGCCGTGGAGAAACACCACCGGATCGCCTTCACCGCTGTCGTGGTACGCCATCCGCTTGCCGTGAACGTCGGCGAAGCGCTTGTCGAGCGGCGCGGTGCTCACGAGACGTCGATGCGATAGAGCGCGGAGGCGTTGTTCTGCAGAACCATCCGGCGAGTGGCGTCGTCGAGTTGGGCGAGCGAGTCACGGATGTGGTTCTGCCCGTCGGGGTACAGGCATGTGGGGTGGGGGAAGTCGGTTTCGAACAGGCAGCGATCGGCGCCGAGCGATTCGATCGCCGTGGTCAGCCCCGTCTTCTCGAACCAGAAGCAGCCGTAGAACTGCCGCTTGAAATACTCCGATGGAAGCAGCGACAGCTTCTTCGAATCGTTGGGCATCGTCTCGGCCATCTCGTAGTCGAGGGCGTCGAGGTAGAAGGGCAGCCAGCCGATTCCGCTCTCGACCGACACGAACGAGCAGTCCGGGTGCCGTTCGGCCACGCCGGAGTAGATGAGGTTGCCGATCACCCTGGCGTTGCCGAGGAAGAGGTTCGCTGACCCGATGGCGAGGCGGGTTTCGTTGCCGTGCGAGGGCCACGAGGTCTTGCCGTAGAAGTCCATCTCTCGCTGGCTCGAGCCGATGTGGAAGTTGATCGGCATCTGGAGCTCGGCGCATGCATCGAAGAACGGTGCCCATTCGGGCTGCGCGAGATCAGGGAGGCCGGCGTCTTCGGGGTTGGAACACATCACGACACCCCGCATGCCCATCTCGGCACAGCGTCGCACTTCGGCGACCGAGGCATCGAGATCCCACCAGGGCACCAGGGCCATCGAGAAGATTCGCTGACCTGACTGCTCCTGGTGCTCGGCGCCGGCATCGTTGTAGATCCGAGCGCAGAGGAGCCGCAGGTCGGGGTCCTGGACCCGCAGGAACGCCTGGTTCCCGAACCCGGCCAGGTTGGGATACATGATCTGGGCGTGGACCCCGAGGCGGTCCATCATCTCGACCCGCGCTTCCATCTGTGAGGAGGCGGCGTGGACCTGGTCGAAGGACAGCTTCATCCAGCCGACGCCGTACATCTTGTCGCCGTCGGGATCGACGACCGATGAGGCCCCCGTCCCACCGAGGTCGATGTCGCCGTCGATGATCCAGCGCGTGCGACCGTTGACCTCGCGCTGTTGCGGAACCAGATCGCGATACTTCGAGGGGGCGCGGGACGTCCACAGATCGGCCGGCTCGGACAGGTGGGTGTCCGTGTCGATGATCTTGATGCCGTCCAGAACGTCGTCAACCACGGTCGTGCTCATGGCCGAAACGGTAGCTGGGCGGGCCGCGGGCCTGTTGAGTGGGGCCTGACCCACCACGCGCCTCAACCCGAAACTCGGTTGGCGAACCAGCCGGGTCGGGGCCGTTCATCGTGTTCAACGCTTCTCCGACAGTCGCGTACTGATCCACGGTCAAATGACCGGTGATGTCGGCTTCACCGAACAACGTCGGCCGAAGAGTCAACCCGTACCCGTCGGATCCTGCCCAGACCGGGGAGACGGCGCAGCAGGTTCACCAGCTTCGTCAACGCCAACGCGTCGGCGTGAACCAGCCCGCAGCGTTGCTTGTAGGTGAGTGTGGCTGCGTCGATGGTCAACGAGTCGAGCTGCTGACTGTCCCCGAGATCCCACCGCCTACCGCGATGAAATCTGATCATCGACGAGACACACGTGCCACGGCCCTGCCGTCGCACTGTCGGCGAGGCGGAGCGCCTCTTGGAGTTGTTCGTCTCGCACGGGGACTCCCACGACGACCGAGCGCGGGCTCCCAAGCGAAGTCGGTCTCGAGCCCGGCGAAGACCCCATCCCTCTACGCAGCGCCGTCAACCTCGACTCGGTCGAATCGGTCTCGGTCGCACTCCTCACCGAGCGAATCGGCACGCTGAGCGGAACGCGGATGCACGAGATGTGCGCCGCGCTAGCGATCGCGACTGACTGTCGGTGACCTAGGAGCCGCAGCAGTGATGGTGCTGCCCCCCTACTTCGAGGGCCCTTTCGAACGTGGCGTCCTCTTCCACTACGAGACCTTGGCGAAACGCCGTCGACGTGCCGATCGTTCCCTACAACAGCCCCGTGAGCAGCGGGTCCGACATCCACCCGGACCTGTACCGCCGGCTCATCGCGATGGACAACATCGACGACATCAAGGACTCCACAGGCGACCTGGTCCGATTGCAGCAGCTGGTGGGGATCAGCTGAAACGTTCTCGCCGGCGCCGGCCCGCTCGCGCCCACGCGGTGACGCCGGGCGCCCCGACATTTCGAACCGTCCTCCCCCTCCGCCAGGGCTAGCCTGCGGGATTGCGAAGGAGGAGGAACCATGCACAGCCGGACCGAGACCATCGACTCGCCCAGCGGCCCGATGGGAATTCACCCCGTTCGACCCGACGGGGACGGACCCTTCCCTGTCGTCCTGTTCTTCCACCATGGCCCCCGGGTCGATCAGGGGTCGAACGACACGATGGCCAAAATCGCCGAGTGGGGCTACTCGCTCGACAAGGGTGAGGCGGAGATCCACGACGGCACCGATCACGGCTTCGGCGTGATGGGCCCGAGCCAACCCCAGGCTGCAGGCGATCGTTCGTACAAGCGCACCAGGGTGATGGTCGACCGGGAGCTGCTCTGAGCGGAGCGTTGGACGACCTCCGGGTCGTCGAGATCAGAGGAGGTGCGGCCGGCGGGTACACCGGACGCCTCTTCGCTGGCTGGGGCGCCCACGTCACCCTCGCGTCACTCGAAGGGCGGCCCGGTGACGCCGCGCGACCCCAGGACGCCGCCCTCGACCTGTATCTCGATCACGCCAAGCATCGGCTCGACCTCGACGGCCCGGCGCTGGAAACACTCGTCGGCGAGGCCGACGTCGTCATCGAGAGCTCGAGCCCAGCCCCGCCCCAACCCCTCGTTGATTCCCGACCAGGTCTCGTCGCAGTGCAGATCTCGCCGCTCGGGCGTGGCGGCCCGGACGACGGACGCTGGTCGACCGAGCTGACCGACCAGGCGCGATCCGGGCACCTCCTTCTCAACGGCGACCCCGATCGCGAACCGATCTCGGGACCGCCGCACCAGGTGTCGTTCGCCGCCGGGCTCCACGGTTTCATCGGCGCGGCGGCCGCGCTGACCGGACAGGATCTGTCCGATGGGTGCCTGGTGGAGGTCAACCACCTCCACGTGATGGCGTCGCTCCATCAGTTCACGTTGATCCGTCGGCTGAACGGGGGCGACCTGCTCCGCCGCATGGGCAATCGGTGGGCGGGACCGGGGCGGCCGTGCGGCCTGTATCGGTGCAGGGACGGGTTCGTCTCGATCATCGTGCCGCGCGACGACCAGCTCGAACGGCTGCTCGCCGTGACGGACCTCGTGCACCTTCTGGTCGAGCCCGGGATCGAACACGCCTACGACCTGATGCACCATCCGACGTTGCTCGACGAGCGCCTGCGTCCGTGGTTCGCTGCCCAGCAGGTGGCCCCCACCGTCGAGCTATTGCAGGCGGTTCGGGTTCCGGCGGCGCCCGTGTCGACGATGGCCGACCTGCTCACCGACCCCCATCTGGGCGACCGGGCAAGCCTGGTCGAGGTCGACGGGGTGCGCATCCCAGGACCGCCCGCTCGCGTCGAAGGGTCGCCGTGGCGAACGACGCCGACCGACCCACCGGCGCGCTCGCACATTGCCCGGCCCGCACGACCGAAGCCGCTCGACGGGTTGCGGATCATCGACCTCACCCGAGTGTGGGCCGGCCCCCTCGCCACCCGGGTCCTGGCCGACCTCGGTGCCGATGTCGTGATGGTCGAAGCGCCCTGGACACGTGGAGGGCCGACCATCGATCAGGCCTCGGTTCTCGCGACCGCCTACTACCCCGACAACGAGCCCGGCGACGAACACTGGAATCGCATCGGCTTCATCAACAAGTACGCCGTGGGCAAGCGGTCCGTCGCGCTCGACCTCTCGGGCCCGGAGGGCCAGGGCGCGCTGGCCGAGTTGCTGTCGAACGCCGACGTCGTCATCGAGAACTTCAGCCCCCGAGTGATGCCTCAGCTCGGCTTTGGCGAGGACCGACTGCGGGAGCTCAACCCCGAGCTGATCTACGTGACCATGCCCGGCTACGGGAGGACGGGACCCGACCGCGACCGCGTCGCCTACGGCCCGATCGTCGATGCGCACGCCGGGCTCGCGAGCCTCATGGGCTACCCCGGCGAGGAAGCCCGTAGCGCTGGTGTTGCGTGGCCCGACCCCATCGCCGGCCTGCACGCAGCCGCAGCCACGCTGGCTGCGGTGCTCAATCGACGAGCGGGGCGAGCGGGCAGGGTGGTGGAGGTCGCGCAGATCGAAGCCACGGTTGCGATGATCGGCGCGGCGCTGGCGCGGTTTCAGCTCGACGGGCGACTGGCCGCGCCGGACGGAAACGAGAATCCGAGCTTCGCCCTACAGGCTGTCGTCCCATGCGCGGGAGAGGACCGGTGGGTCGCAGTGAGCGTCGCGGACGACGCCGCCCTTCACCGGCTCGGCGACGTCATCGGTTCGGCGTCGCCCGACCGCGTCGACCTCGCCGACTGGGCTTCGAGCCGTGCTCAGCTCGACGTCGTGGCCGAACTCACCCGCGACGGCATTGCGGTCGCGCCCGTGGCCGACGCACAGCAAGTGCTGGACGACCCACAGCTCGCAGCGCTCGATTCGTGGACGACCTCCGAGCACCCCGCGGCGGGCACCGAGCTGTGGCCGCGCACAGCGATCCGAATCGATGGCAAGCCGCTCGACCCGCCGCGCCCCGCGCCGCTTCTCGGTGAGCACAACGACGTCCTCTGTGAGGAGACCTCGCTGAGCGCGGAGGCCTACTCCGACATGCTCGATTCGGGCACCCTCGCGACGCGGCCTCCCGACTGAGTCAGCCCTTCGAGTTGAGCTCCCGGGCGAGCTCGCCCTCCTGATTCCAGGCGTGGCCGAACGGGTGGCCCGGGTAGCGCGTGGATTTGGGCAGACGCACGAAGTTGGGCTCGAGCCGCACGTGCTCCCGACGTCGGCCGCTGACCATGAGCCCGGTGTCTGGCCACACCCCGTCTGCCATCTGCAGAGCGTCGTCGGCCCGGTACTGGAACACGAGTCCCCTGCGGGGCGCGCCGGAGGGGTTGGGTCCCGACCCGTGAAGCGTCAGACAGTGATGAATGCTGATCCCTCCCATACGAGGCGTGATCTGCGTCACGTCGTCGGCGTGGTCCTGCCACGCGTCGCGCTCGCGACACATCCCGGTGAACAGGCCGTCGTCGTCGATGTGGTTGAGGAGCCCGCGCTGGTGACTTCCACGAACCATTCGCATGCATCCGTTGTCGGGCGTTGCGTCGTCGAGCATCACCATCACCGCCACCAGATCGGTGTTGGTGTGTGGGAAGAACGCGAAGTCCTGATGCCAGCCAAAGCCTCCCTGCCCGGCCGCGGCGGGCTGCGAGGCCGACTTGGAGTGCTGAAGCTGGATGTCGTCGCCGATCAGCGATCGCAGGCGACCGACGATCCGAGGATCACGGGCGAGATCGACGAAGATCGGATTCCGGGTCGTGAGGCTGAGCGAGTGAACGGCGGCTTCCGAGGTCTGCCATTTCGTGTCCTCGGGCTCCGTGCAGGCGTCGCGTAGCTGCTCGACCTCTGCCGCGTCGAACAGGCCATCTACCACGAGGAACCCGTCCTCCCAGAACCGTGCGAGTTCGGCTTCGGTCAGTGACGGCATCGGCAGGTCAGCTCGACAGCGGCCGATCGAAGCTGTCGAGGAAGGCGATCTCCTCGACCGGGTGTCGGGTCAGCTTGGTGGGGAACGGCTTGGACGGGTAGCCGGCGGCGATGTGACACGCGGTCGCCAAATCGTCCGGGATGCCGAGCAGGTCCTTCACCTGGGGTTCGAACATGCAGAGCAACGTCGTCAGGGTCGTCGCGACACCCTCGTTGCGGAGCGAAAGGCAGAGGTTCTGGACCACCGGATACACCGACGCGCCGCCCACGATGCTCAGCCGATCCAGATCGGTGTCCGTCGGGTGCGTCTCCGCGAGATCCGCGCAGGCGACGATGATCGCCGGGACGTTGGCGAGGTTCTCCGCGAAGTGGTTCGCAGCCACAACCGATGCCTTGGACATGACGGCCTTGGTGGCCTTGGTGTCGCCGCTCTCAGCCTCCAACGCCTCACCTGCCGACGAGGCCTGCTCGTAGTAGACGCTCCAGGGCTGCATGTACCACTCGGCGAGCTGGGCCTTCTTCGCAGGGTCCGTGACGATCAGAAACCGCACCGGCTGCCGGTTACCGCCCTGCGGGCCGAAGCGCGCGGCGTCGACCGCCCTGTAGAGCACGTCTTCGGGAATCGGATCGGGCTCGTAGAACCGGTTCGCCGGCTGTGACCGCATCGCATCGATCAAGTCCATCGGTAGATGCTCCCCTCGGCATCGCCGCGGCCGAGTACGGCCGCTCAGCGCACGCTACCGCCTCGGGTCAGCCCAGACCGGTGATCACCTGGGCCATCTCGCCGATGGTGAACACGGCGGTGTCCGCGCTGGAGTCCTTCGTCGACACCGACACGCCGAGCCCCGGAGCCTCCGACGACCCCAGGGCATCGATCAGCATCACGTCTGGTGCGAGGTGGCGCAGCATCCCGTCCTTCACCTCCTGGGACCACATCACTCCCGCCGAGTACACGATCTTGAGCGACGAGAGATCCGGGCGGCCACAAGACGCCTCGAGCTCCTCGAGAAGCGGGCGGCCGAATGCGTCCCCCACCATCGTCAGCCACGTGACGCCGGCCGATTCGACCACCGACCACAGCTCAGCTGGGTCGAAGCGCCGTCCTTCGAGCAGCACGATCGTGGCGCCGAGCGGCAAGAGCTGGAAGGTGTTGCCCAGCGCTGTCGCGTGCATGAGCGGGCACGCCATGAGGGCGACCTGCGCCGGTCCAGCGCTCGATGCGATGCGGGAGCCGAGCTCTTCGAGCGACTCCACCGGAGGGAGGCAGGCGAGCGCGCTGCCACCCTGGCCCATCGCCCGAAACAGCTCCTCCTGAGTCCACATCACGCCCTTCGGCATGCCAGTGGTGCCGCCCGTGTACTTCAGCAGCAGATCATCGGGGCGTCGATCGGCCGCGACGTCGAGCGTCGACGGCGTCGCGACCTCTTCGTAGGGAACCGCCCAATCCGGAACCTCGGACCGGTCCCCAACCGCGATCCATCGCTTCATCAACGGCAGCTCGCCACGGATCGAGTCGAGCAGCGGCGCGTCACCTTGCCCTGGCGGGCGATCCCGGCGCCGACGAGGTCGTTTGCGACGCCGTTGGATCGAGCATCGAAGTCGCGCCAGGTGAGCTCGCTACCGCCCGAAACCACGACGGGTCGTTCGGGAACCGCCCGGGCGACCGTTTCGAACACATCAGCGAAGTGCCGGTTCATCGCCGCATGCTACGGCTGCCGCGGTTGCGTCGATGCGGCGTCGATGTCACTGTCCTCGTTCGGGCGAACGTCGCGAAAGGACAGTTGCCATGACTGCAGACCTCAGCGGGGATTTCGGCGAGGAAGAGGTCATGCTCCTCGACCTCGTGGACCGCTTCGTCGATGAGCAGCTGATCCCCCTCGAAACGGATCTACTCGCGCGGGTCAGCGACGGCGAACCGCTGGCCCTCCTCGCCGAGGACGAGCGACGCCTGCTCGACCTCTGCAAGGAGATCGGGCTGTGGGCGCTCGATGCACCCGAAGAGGTCGGCGGGGCCGAGCTGCGGGCTGGGCTGATGCTGGAGATCCACCGCCGGTTGGCGCGCACGATCGTTCCGTTCCGCTTCCCGCCCGATTCGCCCAACCTCCACATGCTGATGCTGGCCGGCAACGACGACCAGAAGAAGAGGTACATGGAGCCCTACGCCCAGGGCGAGATGACCTCCAACATCGCGATCTCCGAACCCCAGGCGGGCGCGGACCCGGCGGCGATGCGCACCCGAGCCGTCAAAGACGGTGACGAGTGGGTCATCAACGGTCGCAAGATCTGGGTGTCGGGCGCAGGCACAGCCGACTTCATCATCCTCATGGCAGTCACCGATCCCGGGAAGGGTGCCCAGGGGATGACGGCGTTCATCGTCGAGACCGGCACGCCGGGGTACATCGTGGAGCGGGCCATCCCGATGCTCGGCGGCGTCCGGACCTACGAGCTGGTCTTCGACGACATGCGGATCTCCGACGCTCAGGTTCTCGGCGAGGTCAACGAGGGATATGCGCCGATGCAGCACCGCCTCACGTCGCGGCGACTGGAGATGGGCAGCACCTGCGTCGCGCTCGCCGAGAGGGCGCTGGCGATGATGTGCGAGCACGTCCAGACGCGCGAAGTCTTCGGCGAGACGCTGGCTTCCAAGCAGGCGATCCAGTGGTGGATCGCCGACGCGGAAATTGCCATTCACGCCACCAAGCTCATGGTCCGCGATGCGGCCGCCAAGGTGGAGCGCGGCGAGGACATCCGCAACGACGCCTCGATGCTCAAGGTCTACGCCACCGAGATGGCCACCGACATCATCGACAACGCGATGCAGAGCTTCGGCGCGATGGGTATGACCCAGGAGTTCCCGCTCTACGTGATGGCCAACCAGATCCGTCTGGCACGCATCTACGAGGGGCCCACCGAGGCACACCGGATGGTGGTCGCCCGGCGGGCGCTCAAGAAGTACGCGAGCTGAGGCTCTCCCGCAGGTCGCGCTTCAACACCTTGCCGCCGGCGTTACGGGGTAGGTCGGCGACGAACTCCCACTGCCGCGGGACCTTGTAGTCGGCCATACGGGCCCGGCACTGGGCATCGAGCCGGGCAGCGTCGAGGGCTTCGCCCGAGGTGGACACGATCACCGCGACGACCCGTTCTCCCCAGGTGTCGTCATCGAGCCCGATCACGGCGGCCTCGGCAACGCCTTCGATCTGGACGATCGCCGCTTCGACCTCGCTCGGGTACACGTTGGAACCGCCCGAGATGATCATGTCCTTCTTGCGATCGACGATGTAGAAGCAGTTGTCGCCGTCCTGCCATGCGAGATCGCCGGCGGAGAAGAAACCGTCGTCCGTCGTCGACGCAGCGGTCGCCTCGACGTTCTTGTAGTAGCCGTTCATGAGAAAGGGCGAGCGGGTGTACAGCTCGCCGACCTCGCCTCTGGGAGTGGGCGACCCGTCGTCGTCTCGGAGCTCAACCTCGTTCATGAACCACGGCGGGCCGACGCAGCGCTCCTTGTCCATGATCCGATCGGGCCGCAGATCGGTGACAACGCCCGCTTCGGTGGAGCCGTATAGCTCGTGGATTCCGACATGGGGGAAGGCCGCGTGCACCCACTCCTTCACCGGCTGCGGCAGCGGTGCCGCGTTGAAGTAGATCGTCTCGAGCGAGGAGGTGTCGTAGCCGGCGAGCACCTCTTCGCCGAGCTGGCGCAGGAATATCGCGTGGGCGGGCACCATGAAGATCGTGTGCGGCCGATCGCGCTCGACCATCGCGAGCAGCTCGATCGGATCGAAGCTGCGCAGCATGGACAGCGTGCCGCCGGTGTGGACGGCGCCGTACGCGAACGCGAAGCCGGCGCCGTGAAACATCGGTGCCACAGCGATCGTCCGTCGAGCGGGACCGAAGCCCCAGCCGAGCGCAGCGCAGTAGAAGGTGAGCGTGCGCGATCGATGGCTGATCATCACGCCCTTGGGGTCGCCGGTGGTTCCCGATGTGTAGGCGATGGTGAACGGCTCGGTCTCGGGAACCTGGACGAACGGGTCGTCCGCTGCGGCAGTGGCGAGCGCTGCCTCGTAGTCCTCGCCGAGCTCGGTCCCGTCGAAGGACCACACCCGGTCGAGCCCGCTCGCCGCTTCACTGGCCTGGGCGCTCAGCCCGTCGTCGCCGATGAATGCCTGGGCGTCGGAGTGGTCGGTGACGAATGCGAGCTCGGGCCCCGGCGATCGCGGGTTGAGCGGGATCATGACCATCCCGGCCTTGGCGATTCCGGCGGCCACCTCGACGTACTCGAGCCGGTTGGCGGACAGGAACGCGACATGGGCACCCGGGTGAAGCCCGGTGGCCAGCAGCATCTGGGCCACGCGGTTCGAGCGATCGTGCACCTCGGCGAATGTGGATGCCCGAGTACCGTCGATCACGGCGACTCGGTCGGGCGAAGCGACGGCGAACTCCCGGATGCCGTTGGCGATGTTCAGCTGCGCACCGCCGACTTCGATGCCCATTCGCCGCTCCCCTGCCCCAGTCGACCCGCGGAGTCTGCCGCGGGAGAGTCACAGTAGGGTCGCAGCCAGCACACGAGGGGGAATCGCGTTGCCCACTGCCATCACGCCGGCCGAGTTCCGGTGGTTCGACTACAGCAACTTCTCGTTCTCGCTCGGGCTCGATCTCGACGGACGGATCGCGCAGCTGTCCGGTCACTCCGCGAGCGAATACGACCCTGACTCCAGCCGCATCGTCGTCAACGGAGACATGGCCGACCAGACCCGCACGGCCTACGCCAAGGCCGAGGCGATCCTGGGCGCCGCGGGATACGGCCTCGACGACATCGTGCACGTCGTGGAGAACGTGACCATCGACGGCATCGATCACTACGCGGAAGCCGAGGCGGTTCGTGAGGAGATCCTGGGTGACACCGCGCCCGCGGTGAACACCGTCGTTGTGCGGGCGCTTCTTCGCAAGAGGGCCTGGATCGAACTGGAGATCACGGCATCGAAGGATCCCGGCACATCCCACGGGTCTGACCGCGGGCGCCCTGCCTACTCGGGGGTGCGCGAATCCGACGGAGTCGTCTACCTCTCCACCATTCATCCCTACGACGAGGCGGGGAACCTCGTCGGCGAGGACGATGTGGTGGCCCAGACCGAGCAGATCTTCGTCAACGCGACACGCATCCTCGATGGAGCGGGGCTCGGGATGTCGAACGTGGTGAAAACGCTCGACATGGTCCGCCCGGAGGGGCTGGCCGGCTACAAGGGCACCGGTCGGGTTCGCAAGAACCACCTCGGCCCCGTCTATCCCGGTTCGGCGGGAATCCTGCAGGATCGAGTCGCCGCAGACGATCGAGTCCTCATCTCGTACGACTTCATCGCCTCGCGGAATCCGACCGAGGCGGTGAACCCAGGCTGGGGGCGCTACGAGAAGCTGACTTACTCCCCCGCCGTGAAGGCCGGCGACATGCTCTTCATGTCCGGCCAGGCGGCGCTCGACCCCGAGACCGAACGGGCTCTCTACGAGGGCGACGTCGCCGAGCAGGCTCGCTATACCTACGGCAACATCGCCGCCGTGCTCGAAGAGGCGGGTCTCGGGACGGAGCACCTCATCAAGACCGTGGAGTACGTGACGCCCGAGGGCCTGGCGAACTACCGGGCCGTTGGCGGCGTCCGCAAGGAATGCATGAGCGCCCCCTGGCCGGCCTCGACCGGTGCGATCTGCCACTCGCTGCTGCGGCCCGAATTCCAGATCGAGGTGGATCCGCTCGCGATGTTCCCGGCGGACGGCTGATGCCCAAGACGCTGCTGACGGCTGAGATCGAAGCGCTCGTCGGGCGCACCGTGGCCTACACGGCGCCCGAGCCGTTCGGCGCTGCCGAGTTCCGCTACTTCGCCCTCGCGGTCGACGATCCGAATCCGATCTACACCGACGACGCCGCGGCGCGCGCTGCCGGGTACGACGGCGTCACCGCCCCGCCGACCTTCATCACCGAGACCAACCAGTACATGAGCGGCGCGATGGACTCACACGGGTACGGCGGCCACGGCTGGGGAATCGAGATCCCGGGAACGCGCATGATCCGCGGCGGGCACGACTACGAGTTCCACCAGCCGGTCAAGGTGGGCGACGTGATGACCGCGGAGTGGACAGTGGTCGACGTGTCCGAACGCACCTCCCGCCAGGGTGCGTTGATGGTGGAGGTCATCAGCGAAGCCCGCTACCACAACCAGCACCACGAACTGCTCGCTGTGAACCGCGAACGGTTGATCTTCCAGGAGCTGTCGTGAGCCTCGCCGTCGGCACAGCGCTTCCGCCCCGGGAGCTCGAGATGACCCCACAACGCCTGGTCATGTACGCCGGCGCGACGTGGGACTGGCACCGCCTCCACTACGACGCTCCCTACGCCGAGGCGTCGCAACTTCCCGCGCCGATCGTCGATGGACAGCACTTTGGCGGGCTGTTCACCGCTCAGGTGTTCGAAGCGTCGCCCGCAGCTCGCGTCACCAAGATGGCGCTGCGGTTCCGGTCGATGGTGTTCGCCGGCGAGACGGTGACCGTGACGGGCGAGGTCACCGGCGTCTCCGGAGACGAGGTGACCGTCACCCAGGAACTCCGCGTCGACGACCGGCTGTGCGCCACCTCCGTCACCACGGCGGTCCTGCCGTGACCGAGCTCGACCTCGTTTCGTTCGAGGACCTGCCGGAGGGACTCCGGGCCAGGGCCGAGGCGGCGAACGAGATCACCGGAGACACCCGCTTTCTCCAAGCGCTCGGCAACGCGCCGCACATGGCGAAGTTCTACTTCCGGGACTTCTACGAGAACGTGTTCCACCAGGGCATCGTGCCCGTGCGCGTCAAGGAGCTGGTTCGGCTGCGGCTCTCGAACCTCCACGGGTGCGTGTTCTGAAACCGCAACAACCCTGTCTCGGCGAGACAGAACGGGCTGTCGGACGAGGAGATCTCGGGCGTCTGGGACTTCGAGAGGGGACCCTTCTCCGACGCCGAGAAGGCCGCGATGCGGCTGGCGAGCCGGCTGTCGAACGCCGCGAAGGACCATTCGATCCCGCCCGAGCTGATGGGTGAGCTGCGAGGGCACTTCACGGACGGCGAGATCATGGAGCTGTCGATGACGATCGCTGTGCTCGTCGGGATGGCGCGGATGCTGTTCTCGCTGGAGCTGGTGGACGAGGAGCCCGGCTGCCCGCTCAGCTGGTGAGCGGCTGGATCAGCTGGTGACGAAGTCGACCACGTGTCGGGCGTAGAGCTCGGGGACGCGTAGCGGTAGCTGGCCGCGCAGCCCGGGCAGGTGCTCGATGCGAGCGTCGGGGAGCAGCTGGGCCGAGGGTTGGTCGAACTTGGCGAGCATGTCGTTCTCCGCGTCGAGGAGAAGCGTCGGGCATGTCAGCTTCGACAGGTGGGGTGCCGGGTCATACCTGAAGGCCGCGTTGTAGGCCCAGTCGTAGTTGTGAAGGCCGGCGAGGATGTGAACCGCCGCGAGATGCAGCATCTCGGGAGGCGACTCTTCGCCCCACACGCGCTGGTAGCGCTCCCACGCCCAGCCGAGGTGGCTGCCGTCGGCGGCGGGGGTCATCTTGGGTGCCCAGTTGGCGAGAAAGTCGGCGCGCTCGTCTTCGGAGAACAGCGGCACGCCGGTCAGGACGGCGTGGGACGCGCGGTCCATCCCTGCCTGGATGCCCACCTCCAGCGCGATGGAGGCTCCCGTGTGGACGCCGGACACGGCGAAGGAGTCGACCCCCAGTCCGTCGATCGCTTCGAGGAGGCGAGCCGAGTAGTCGGGAATCTCGAAGCCGTCGCGGGGTGGCGGGGCGGAGTTGCCGTAGCCGGGGGTATCGAACGCGATGGCACGGATTCCCGACATCAGCGGGAGCGTCTGCTCGAACGCCTGCACCGACTGCGGCGATTCGTGGAAGAACGCGCAAACGGGCCCCTCGCCGTGTTCGAGGTAGTGCACCTGCCCCCAGGATGTGTCGACATAGCCGCGACGAAGTGTCATGTGTTCTCCTCGTGTGTTCTCTTTCCGAGGCCGAGAACGCCCGGGTTGATGCGATCGTGCGGATCGACGGCCGCCTTGATGTCGTGCAGCAGCCGTCGGGTGGGTTCGTCGAGCCGGTCGAGATAGCGGTAGCGGCGCCCGATCTGCAGGTGCGCTCCTCCGACGTCGACGAAGAGGTCGACGAGTTCGTCGCGCAGTTCGGCGACGGCCTGGCTCGCAGCCGGGTCGTCCTCGTAGTCGGGGTACCGCTTGAGCTTCGAGGCGTCGACGAGGCGGTCGTAGTAGGCGGGCCGCTCGCCCGGCCAGATCATCACGAGCTCGATGAGCATCGTGGTGGTGGAGATCGAGCTCAGCATGTAGCCGGCTTCGATGTGGTGCTCGGCCATCTGGGCGGCGTGATGTTGAAGCCAGCCGTCGATGCGGTCGCAGGTGGAGTTGGCTTCGGAGACCGGGACGAGAACGTGCAGCGGCGCCCAGCGCTGACCTTCGGGCCCGAGGGCGGAGGTCAGGGAGGCGAAGGGCCGGCTCGCCAGGAGCTGGGGGACGGTGGGTTCTGCCGGTGTGCCTGCGGCGCAGATCGCGGCGATCGCTTCGAGGTCGGCGTCGACGGCGGCCTGGCTGCGGCCCTCGGCGAGAAGGTGAAGCGTGTAGGTGTCCGGCGCGAGGAAGCCCCTCCCCTTCGCCGCCATTCGCACGGCGTCACGAATCGCGCCGAGCTTTCGGTCGGAGCGCCCGACCATCTCCCGTACGGCGTCGATTCCCTGGGCCAGGCTGCCTCTGCGGATGCGCTGCTCGGTGAGCGCGGGGTCGAGGGCGAAACCGCTGGCGGCCAGGTCGGCGCGGGCCAGTTCGGCGATCGCGTCGACCAGTTCGTGCCGGTCGTCGAACGTGTAGGTGGCAAACCCGCTCGCTGCGGGGGTGCGCATGAGACGAAGGGTGACCGTTGCCTTGATGCCGAGGGCACCGGCGTCGCCCAGGAAGGGACCGGTCAGGTCGGGGCCGAAGTTGCGGAACGACGGCGTGGCGTCGCCGACCGCGCCCATGCCGGTTGAGAGGACGGTCCCGTCGGCGAGCACGACCTCGAGACCGAGCACCGAGTCGGCCGAGGTTCCATAGCGGCCCGAACCCCAGAGCGCTGCGCCCTGCGAGACCGACCCGCCGACCGTGGCCTTCGAGCCGGACAGCGGACCGAAGAACGGGGTCCTGAGGCCGCGCGCGCCGAGCGCTTCCCAGAGTGCCTGCCACGTGCAGCCGACCTCGACGGTGACGAACATCGCATCGGCATCGATCTCGAGAATGCGGTCCATCGACGAGGTGTCGATGACCACCGTGTCCGTGGCGGGCGCGACCACTCCCCCGGTGTAGGACACCCCTCCGCCGCGGGGAACAACCGCTGCGCCGGCTGCGGTGGCGGTCCGAACCGCCAGGCTCAGCTCGGCGGTGTCGGTGGGCCGCACGACGGCGGCTGGAGTGGCGCCGGCCGAGTAGATGTCGGAGGCAGAGAGCTCGCAGTCGAGGGGATCGATGCTGACCACGGTGGCCCCGAGCACATCGACGAGTCGCTCGGCCAGCTGCATCGGGCAGAGCCTATTGCGGAGATGGAGTCGCGACTTCGGAGACGGCGCCGCACCCCGGGTTCAGCGGCTTTCGCCAGACGAGCCGACCGCCCGCGGCATGTCGGCCACAGCACCCAGATCAGACCACCCGCTCCATCCGTCCGGATCTCGAGATTGTGGACTTCATCAAGGGACGGATTCACAGGCTCACACATATCGTATGGTTCCAACCTCGTAATGTGCTGTAGCACGAAAGGGGGGGAGACCGTCCATGGGAACCTTGGTCGATGAGGTCGCAAGCCGCGACGGCTCGCGCTGCTCGACGGGGTCCCCGCCGCTCTGGATTTGACGTGATGGCGACGAGCGTCGAGGTCGATCCCCTACATGAACAGGTTGCCCGCCGCTGGGGCGCCGGGTCGGCACTGCGGTGAGGCGACTCAAGGCGACACCGGTCCGACTCTCTGGCGCTGCGCTGCTGTTCGTCACAGCGGGGATGCTGGCTTCGGCTCTCGTGTCGTGGGTAGACGGCGGTGGCGGAACCGGGGCACTTCTTCTATCAGCCGTGATCACGGGACTCGTTGGCGAAGCGATGCTCACCGGTTCCGAGGCGAGCACCCGCGCGGACGCCGGGATCGCGTTCGCTTCTGTTGCCTGGAGCTGGCTTGCCGTGTCGGTCGCCGGAGCGCTGCCATACCTCCTCGGCGGGGTGTTCTCGTGGGCTCACGCCGATGACGCGCTCTTCGAGTCCATCTCTGGCTTCACGTGCACTGGCTCTTCGGTGATCGCCAATCTGGACCGTGTTCCAGCCGGTCTCCTGTTCTTCCGCAGCATGACCCACTGGTTCGGTGGAATGGGCCTCATCGTCCTTGCCGTTGCAGTGCTCCCGGCCCTGAAGGTGGGCGGTCTCGAACTGGTCGCCAGCGAGGCACCCGGCCCGACGGCAGATCAGTTGACACCGCGAGTCGCCGAGACAGCACGCCGGCTCTGGGTCCTCTACGGCGCGGTGACCGCGGTCGTCACGATCGCGCTCCTCGCAGCCGGTCTGAGCCCATTCGATGCCGTCACCCACTCCTTCGCCACCGTTGCCACCGGGGGCTTCTCACCACATGGTGAATCGATTGCCTTCTTCGATTCGTTCGCCGTCGAACTGATCATCGTCCTCGGCATGCTCTACTGCGCCGCGAACTTCTCCCTTCACTGGCAGGCCGTGACGACGGGGCCGAGCGCATACCGGCGCATCTCAGAGTTCCGCTGGTACCTCTGGCTCATATTCGGGAGCTTCGGTCTGCTGCTCGCACTCAATTTGGGCCAGCTCGACCTGGTGGAAAACCTGCGCGAATCGCTCTTCTACACCGTGTCGATCGGAACCTCGACCGGCTTCGTCTCCTCCGACTACGCCCTCTGGGTTCCCGCCGCACAGATCACCCTGATAACCCTCATGGTTGTCGGCGGCATGTCGGGCTCAACGGCCGGAGGAATTAAGGTTCTCCGACTCCAGATGATGGTGCGCTACGCGGTTCGTGAAGTCATCCGCGCCCGCCACCCAAGCGCCGTCTCTTCGATGCGGATTGGTGACCGCGTGATACCTGAGCAGGTCGCAGCCCGCGCGATCGGGTTTGTGCTGCTCTACATCGGGCTCATCGTCGTGGGCGGCGTCGTGGTCACGGCACTCGGAACCGATCTGCTCACCGGATTCGCGGGGGCCGCATCAGCCATCGGCAACACCGGCCCGGCGCTCGGCGATGCCGGCCCGCACTCCACGTTTCTCGCGTTCCCGCGACCCGCCCGCGGCGTGCTGATGGCGCTGATGATGTTCGGTCGTCTCGAGCTCTTCCCGTCGCTGCTGATGTTCGTCGCCGGAACCAGAGCCGTATCCCGAGCCAGCCGGCAGCGACGCCTCCGTCGCGCGTAGATCGCGGATCGGCCAAGCTCGACGGGGCGCCGCGCTACTTCACGCCCTCGGTGGCTCCTCGGTGTGTTGCGCCAGCCGCCAACAGGTCGAACATGAAGACTCCGGCGCTTAGCAGTCGACGACGCGATCGAGTACTGCATGGAGCACCCACATTGGCCCGGCATCGGGCACCTCTGCCAGACCCCGCAGCGGGGACAGTCCCGAAACCCCTGTCGAGATACCGATGGATCGGTGGGGAGCTCCGCGGGCCGACTGCGGTTCGGCGAGAGTCACCAGATGGACCTGAAGTTGCTTCAGGTCGGCGACGCGCAGTGCCCACTCGACTTCGGCCTTGCGCACCGGCTCGCTGACCCCAACCAGCATTCATCGATTGCTGCATCTTACATTTTTATGATATGCTCACATACTCGAAGCGCCCGGAGATCTGCGAGTTCGATAAAGTCAACACTTTGACAATCACCAGTCCGGGGGACCCAGGTGCCGAAGCCGATTTACGAAGTGAAGGCGCAGTTTTTCAAGACTCTCGGGCATGCGGCGCGGATCAGGATCCTCGAGGTTCTCTCTGAGGGTGAGCGCTCCGTCTCCGCACTGCAACCCGACGTCGGGATCGAGATGTCCCACCTGTCCCAGCAACTCGCGGTGTTGCGGAAGGCTGGAGTCGTAGAGGCCGAGCGCCAGGGCGCATCGATGATCTACAGCGTGATCGATCCACAGATCTTCGAGCTGCTAGGAGTGGCAAAGAACATCATCATTCAATCTCTGTCACAGACCGAGGACATGCTGGCCGAGCTGGACGACATGAAGTACGGATCCGAGTCCGGCTCGGGCTCTTGAGTCTGCGCAGCCCGCCTGCGAGTGGTGCAACATGAGAGCCGTCGCCGTGGTGTTGGCGGTGCTCGCGGCGACCGTCGGATCCTTCGCACCAGTGGCGATGCTCGGCATCGTCATACTCGGCTACCGGGTGGGATCCGCGATGCACGTCGTCATCTCGCGCGTCGAGCCGGTCCTCGACCTGTAGGAGCCACCTGTCGCCATCCGCGACATCGATCGGCTTTCACGGCTGGTCCTCGCATTCGCGTACATCGTTTCTGTCGCGTTCCATCTCCGCCTCTTGGCGGCGTTCCTGCTCGGCGGAAACAACGACGACGCCGCTCAGTGGCTGACGACGGCCGTGTTGGTCATCATCGCCGGACGGTGCTGCGGGAGGAGGGACCTTCGGGCGAACGTCGCCGCGGCATGGCGCTCTATGTCCCGTTGGTCCTCGTCTTGGGCTTTGTCACGCTCTTCGCTCTGCCGGCCGAAGGGTGACCCACCTTCACACTGGCCACTCCGGCTCCAACACTCGTTCCATCGCCACGTACGTCGCGACGCCAATCGGGATCGGCAACCAGAAGACCAGGAGCCGGTAGGCGATCACGCCGACAGCCGCCGTCGCCGGAGGAGCACCGAAACCGACCAGACTCGGTATGAGAATCGCTTCCGCAACACCCAATCCACCAGGGGTGAGGGGAACGGCGCCGACCACGTTGGCCAGACCGAACGCGACCAGAACCGCAACAGGCCCCGCCCAGTACCCACAAGCTGCCAACATGACCCACAACGCGGCGGCATCGAGCAGCCAATTGGCCATTGCGAAACCGACGCCGCGCGCCATCCGCCTCCGATCATGGATGAGCGATCGGAGCTGGGCCGCGGCGCCCTCTAGCGCCGATTCGAGTTCCACTCCGTTCAGACGCGGAAGAACACGTGCCAGTCGATGTGCGAGGCGTACGAGCCGATGCCGGGCGCGGAGCAGAGCAACTGTTGCTCCACCCAGTAGCAGGATGACAACCGCTCCGACAGCTGCTGCGCTCGCATACACCCCGTGAAATCCGCTTGTGGGGATCGACACGATCAGCGCACACCACAGGATCAGGTTGAGGAGTACGGCCGAACCCGTTGCCTGCAGAGCCAAGGCGGGACCGACGTCATTCTTGGGTACCCCCGCCCGGGCGAAGAGGCGGTAGTTCACTGCGGCGGTCGTCGCCGCGCCGCCGGGCAACGCGTGATTGATGCCCATCGAGGCCATCACGGCGCCGAAACAGAACCTCAGGGATGGGCGGGACGTTTCCGGCAGCAGAACTCGGGTCATGAACGCATAGGCCACCCACGCGCCCGCGGCCAGGAGGAAGGACACAACGACCAGCACGGGCGAGATCCCCTTGAGAACGTCCACCGAGTCTCGCGCGCCAACGAGTTGTGGTATCACAAACGCGTGAACGACCAAGGCCACCACGAGAACCTGAACCATTCTGCGCAGCCTGCGCGAGCGCCTCGATGAACGGTTTCTCATGCGGCGACGGCCCCTGAAAGTGACGAATGCGATGGTCGTTGGGGATTCACGTGCTTGCACAGTGGCGTCGTCGGGAGTCCGCTGCGAGATGGCGCATGACCTCCGGCAAGGTCGGAGGCCTCAGCTCGCGCTGGGCCACCACTGGGCGATCGCCACCGTGAGCCCGGTGACCGGGGCCAATACCGCAACGGCGCCGACCATCCTGACCACACGAGGGCTCGCGATCTGGTCACCGCTGCAGGCCGCATGGCGCAGCTCCTCATAGCGCTGCCCCGCTCGAACGAGGAGCGCACCCCCGAAAACAGTGAGAGCTATACCCACGAGAGCCAGAGCAGGCAGCCCGCTGTCCCGTGCGCTGCGCGCCAGCAGTACGCCAACCGCGATGACGGAGAAGGACGTCCGCTCCCATGCCAACGAGGTCCGCTCCTGCTGAACACCCGGGTCAAAGAGACCTCCGTGGCCATCGGCAGCTTTCACAACTCGCCGATTCCGAACAGCGCCGCCGCGACGACTCCCAAAGTCGCTGTGCCGAATGCGACGATCTGTGGCAGCCGCGACTTCGGGAGCGGTGTCCCCTGCCGGATGGCGCTCTCGTTGGCAGCCCACCGCCGATACGACGTCGCCGCAGTCACAAGGCTGAGGCTCAACAGCAAGATGCCCAACAGCTCCTGTCCATAGAAGTTGTCGATGAGGTTGATCGCACCGAGGCCGCCGGCACCGAGAGCGAGTGACGTCCGAATCCAGGCAAGGAAGGTTCGCTCATTGGCGAGGCTGAACCGGTAGTCCGGCTCCTCGCCGACAGCCTGCGGATCGGACGCGCGAAAGCGCAAGACGGACCCTGATCGCAGCGCGATCACCCGCGCCGGGCCACGTTGCGACCCCTCAGCCACAGTTCGCCACCTCCTCGAGGTCGACCGGCAGGTGCCCGAGCTCGGCCCACAGGTCTCGCAGCTCGAAGTAGTAGGTACGCCGTAGGCGAGACAGCTCATCCAGCACTTCGGTGCGGGCGCGAGTCTGCCGGGCGTGCGAGCACAGGTCCGCGATCGTCAGACGGCGGGCACCAAACGCCGGTCCAATGTGAGTCGCGATCTCATCGCGTGTCACCGGGGTTTCGCGTAGTACAGGTTTCATTTACTTGTTTATACTCGCATTTCGTCATATTCGTACGTTGTGGAGCTCTCCATGGGCAGGAAAATACGGGGCGTTGGCTCGCTTCGGCCGTCCGCCCATGTCGCACAGTCGAGTTCGAGAATCCAACAGCTCGCCCTGTACATGGCTCTCGGCGCCACGGTTGGGGCGGCGGTCGCGGGCCTCGAGAGCACGGCCGAAGCTCTCATCGATCGGACGGTCGACGGCGTTGAGCATTGGTGGGCGGTCGTTCTACCTGCGGTGGGTGTCATCATCAGCGCACTGATCCTGCGCGCCGGCTCGACAGTGACAGCGTCAACTTCAGACGAGTTCATCCGGGCTTTCCACGGCGAGGTGGAACTCCAGTCCCGTCCGTTCATCAAGCGAGTGTTGGCGACCATCGCAACGATCGGAAGTGGTACGCCGCTCGGACTCGAGGGTCCGAGCGCGTACACGGGAGCGTACGCAGGGTCCGCTAGCGGCAAGGCTGCGCTCCGGCGGGCCACACGGACATCGGGAACCCTCAGCCGCGAAGGCCTCATCGTCGCGGGAACCGCCGCCGGAGTCGCTGCGATCTTCCGCGCTCCGGCGACAGGGGTTCTCTTTGCTCTGGAGGCTCCGTACCGGAGTGATGTAGCGCGCCGCGCACTCATCCCCGCGCTCGTGGCCGCCGCGACGTCGTACTCCGTCTTCGCAGCCCTGCTCGGCGGTGCTCGACTGTTCTCGGACCTCGACCTCGGATCGATCGCCCCGACGGGAAGACAGGAGTTCGTCGCGGCGCTGTCAGTCGGGCTGATCGCGGGCCTGGGGGCTCGCGCCTTTGCAGCCATGTACGTGGCTGCGAAGAAGGTCGGTGGAGGCGGGCAGAGCCTGCCCCGAACCCTCATCGGCGCAGGGTTGCTCAGTGCCACCATCGGGATCGTGGAGCTCACCGCGGAGCGTTCGCTCGTCACGGGCCCGGGAGCGTCTGAGGTTCTCGAGTGGGCGGTGGACCCTGGGCGCGGCCTCGGGCTTCTTGCGGTCGTCTTCGGCGCCCGCATCGCCGTCACGTGCCTGAGCGCAGGCAGTGGAGGCGTCGGCGGTGTGTTCGTGCCCCTCGCGGCGGCGGGGGTTCTTGCAGGCCGGATGGTCGGCGGCGTCGTCGGAGACGACCACATCGTCCTCTACGTCGTACTCGGACTGGCTGCCTTCTTGGGAGCCGGCTACCGAGTCCCACTGACGGCGGTCATGTTCGTCGCCGAGACGACCGGCTCCACCTCCTTCGTGGTGCCTGCTCTCGTCGCGACTGCGATCTCCCAGACGCTGATGGGCTCGGCGTCGGTGTCGCCATACCAACACGACGTCAGACGCTCGATCATCGAGGACGGTCTGCGGGAGCGGGTCGGGACTCGATTGCACACTGATCTCCGGCCCATCGATGCGGATGTGCCGGTCCAAGAGATCGAGTGGAGTGCCCGGCACGACCTCGGGGCGCCGGTGTTCAGCGACGAGAGCTACATCGGTCTCGCGTCACCGAGCACAGTGCTCGCATCACCCGTGCCCGAGCTCACCATCGGCGAGATCGCGCGTCACGTCCGGCCAATAGCTGCCGATGCCAGCCTCGAGCGCGCCCTCCAGTCGATGGACATCGCGGGTGTCGATCGCCTCGTGGTGCTCGGAACCGCAGGCGAGTACAGGGGGACCATCGATCGCGCTGACATCGTGAGGTCCGCCGACGCATGACCCGTAGCGACCGACCCGGCCAACTGAAGTCGCTTCGCACTCTCCGCAGACGGCGGAGATCCACCCGCCGCCTCGATCGGCTCTACCGCTCCTACGTCACCACACTCCTGGGATCCTTTGCTTGCTACCTGGCGATCGGTGTCCTTGACGAGGCGCGACCGACGCCGGCCACGATCGACGCAATCGTCGCGGAGGGTCCCCGCTGGGTCTCGCTCGCGACCGCCGCCCTGATCGCCGGCGGAATCAGATCGGGACTGGCCGGTGGACCTCTGCTCGCCAGTCCGATGGATCTCCAGCACGTCTACCTTGCCCCTCTCGGGCGAGCTCAGGTCGTGGCCGGCCCTCTCGGACGACTGATTGCTTGGTCGGTCACCATCGGAGTAGTCCTTGGCGCAGCGGTCGGCGAGATCGGATCGAGGCAACTTCCAGGGCGAGGGATCCTGTGGGTCGTGGGTTTCGCGCTCGCAGGGGCTGCAGGAGTCATGAGCGCACTTGCCGCAGCGCTTCTGTCGACGCGGATCACTCATCGGTGGATCGCAAACCTCGTCGCGGCGACGCTCGTCGGGTGGGCGGCGGTGGAGGTCACTCTCGGGAGCGCGGCATCTCCGACGTACGTGGTCGGGCAACTCGCCTTCGTTGCGACGGAGGGCTGGGCACCACGGCTGACTCTGCCCTTGATCGTGGCCCCCGTACTCCTCGCCCTCGGCTGGAAGAATCGAGGGTTCGTCTCTCTCGAACGTGCTCGGCGGCGTGGCCGACAGGTCGCGCTCTTCAAATTCGCGCTTTCTCAGCAGGACCTCCGGACGCTGCTCCTGCTCCGCCGTGAGATGTCGCTCGAAGAGCCACGCGGCCGCCCGTGGGTCAGACTCCCGAAGGCACTGCAGCTTGGTGCCCGAGCACCGGTTCTCCTTCGAGATCTGCGGAGCTACCTCCGCTGGCCCGCTGCCAGAGTCGCTCGGTTTCTGTTGCTCGGACTCCTGGCGGGCGCTGGCCTCGCCGCCGTGTGGAGCGGGGCCTCGGTCGCTCTCGCGGGCGCGGGGCTCGCGGCGTACCTCGCGGCGCTCGAGACGATCGAGCCACTCAGCCAGGAACTGGACCACCCCACGCTCCTCGAGCTTGCTCCCCTCGGCCGGGGTGCCGTCATTGCCTGGCACATTGCCGGCGCCCTGCTGGCGCTCCTTCCTCTCTACCTACCGATTGGCCTGATCGCGACGGCGCTGAGCTCCGACCCCCGGCTCGGCATTTCACTCCTCGTGGCAGCGATTCCTTCGGCCGGCGCGGCCGTCGCAGCGGCAGGCGTCACGAGCCGCGGGCCCGGCGAAGGCGGCACCTTCATGCCCGAGGAGGCGCAGGGACTGCGGCTCCTGATTCGGCTCGCGTGGCCCCCGGCCTTGGCGACGATCGGCTTCCTTCCCGTCCTGGTCGCCCGCAACGCGACACTCTCGGGCGCGGCCCCGGTTCCGGCGATGCTCGACGCTGCGCTCGCGGTGTCCGCCGTGGCTGCGGCCGTGATGGTCTGGATCCGAGCCCGAGCCGACGTCGAGCAGCTACTCACCGCAAGCCAGGGAACGAAATGACGACACACCGCCCGATGGAGATCGCGCTCCAGTTCGACGAAGCCATGAAGCGACATGGTCCGACTGCTTCGGTCGGACCTGCAAGCTTCACCGTTTCCTTTGGTGAGACCGTCGCCCTGCGCGGCCACAACGGCTCCGGCAAGTCGACGCTACTCGAGTGCGCCGCGGGCCTGACGGACCTCGACGCCGGAGCGATTCGAGTCCGTGGGTGCCCTGCAGGAGAGCTGCTCGCCCGCGCCACGGTTTCCTTCGTGCCAGACCATCCCGTCCTCTACGACGACCTGAGCCTGCGTGAGCATGTCGAATACCTCACGAGGCTGTACGGCGCCGAGCCGGACGTGAGCGAGGTGAACCGCCTCGTCGGAATGTTCGAGCTCACAGACTGGATGGATGATCTCCCGTCCCGGTTCAGCCGCGGCATGAGGCAGAAGACCGCGCTGATCATCGCACTCACGCGCCCGTTCAGCGTGCTGCTGCTCGACGAGCCGTTCTCCGGTCTCGACGAGAGGGGCGCATCGGCCCTTCGAAGGCTCTTGCGGGAGGTCGGAAGAGCGAAGGCCGCGGTGCTCGTCGCGACCCATGACGCGCCAAGCGATGTCTTTGACCGGGTCGTCAAGCTCGATGGCGGGCGCATCGTCAGCGACTCGCCGGTCGAACCAGGGAGCGAGTGGGATGCGTGAACCGAGACAGCGTGCCGCACTCGCTCTTGCCGCCCTCGGCGTGGTGTTCGGCGACATCGGAACGAGTCCGCTCTACGCGCTCCGTGAATCTCTCGGCGATCACGCGGGCGTTCGTGTGGTCGAGGCCGACGTCTTGGGTGTCCTGTCGCTCATCTTTTGGTCACTCATCACCGTCATCACACTCAAGTACCTCGTCCTCGTCATGCGAGCGGACAACAACGGCGAGGGGGGCATCTTGGCGCTCTCCGCTCAGATCCTCCGGCGCGGGGGACATCGACGCCGGGCGATCCTCCTGATTCTCGCGCTGTTCGGCACGGCGTTGCTCTACGGAGACGGAGTCATCACCCCGGCGATCAGCGTGCTTTCCGCCGTCGAGGGTCTCGAGGTAGCGGCACCTGGAATTCACTCGTGGGTGAAGCCGATCTGCGCGCTCGTGCTAGTTGCCCTGTTCGCCGTGCAGCGGCACGGAACAGCGACGATCGGCCGCTTCTTCGGGCCGGTGATGATCGTGTGGTTCGGGGCGCTCGCGGCCCTCGGGCTTCGGCACGTTGGGGGAAACCCAGGGGTCGCACGAGGACTCGACCCGCGTTGGGCGATTCGATTCTTCGGCGAACACGGATTCACCGGTGTCGTCGTTCTGGGCTCCGTCTTCTTGGTCGTCACCGGTGGCGAAGCGCTGTACGCCGACATGGGTCACTTCGGCCGCCGTCCGATCAAGCGCGTCTGGTACCTCATTGTTCTCCCGTCGCTGACACTCAACTACTTCGGCCAGGGCGCGCTGCTCCTCGACGATCCGACTGTGATCGACAGCCCGTTCTTCCACATGGCGCCCACCTCCATGCAGTGGCCGTTGACGCTCTTGGCAACAGCGGCGACGATCATCGCGTCGCAGGCCCTGATCACCGGCGCGTTCTCGCTGACCGCCCAGGCCGTCCATCTCGGCTATCTGCCTCGCCTGCATGTTGTCGAGACCTCGCGGAGTGAACGAGGCCATGTGTATGTCCCTGCGGTGAACTGGTCGCTTCTCGCGGCAACCGTCGCACTGGTTTTCGCTTTCGGCAGCTCCAGCAACCTCGCTGCCGCGTATGGCGTCGCGGTGACCCTCACCATGATCATCACCACGCTTCTCGTCGGTCACGTTGCCCACCACCGCTGGCAGTGGTCGTGGGCGATGACTGCGGCGGTGACCTGGCCGCTTCTCGTCATCGACGGTGCCTTCGCGGCGGCGAATCTCCTCAAGATCCCCGCTGGTGGCTGGTTTCCCCTCGTCATCGGGTTGTGCGGCTTCACCGGCTTCACCACTTGGCACACCGGCCGGCGGCTCCTCAGCGAACGAGTGGAGCGACGCGGACTCGCGCTCGACGAGTTCGTCGAGAATCTGAGCCACGAACCGCTGATCCGACACCCAGGCACCGGTGTCTACTTCCACCGGGTCCCCGAGCGCGTCCCGCCCGCGCTCCTGACGAACCTGAGGTTCAACCACAGCCTGCACGAGGACGTGGTCATCATCAGCATCCTGACCGAGGACGTTCCGGTCGTCCCCCGCGCCACCCGCGGTCAGCTCGTGGAGCTCGGGCTCGGTTTCCACGAGCTGCAGCTTCGATACGGGTTCGCCGAGACACCCCGCGTGGCAGACGACCTCGCGGATCTCGACTGCCCTGTGTCGTTCCGCTCCGAAACGACACGCTTCTTCCTGGGTCGCGAACGAGTCGAGGTCACCCACCGGCCCGGGATGGCGCTCTGGCGCGAGCGTCTGTTCGCATTCCTCCACCGCAACGCGGCGGATCCCGCTGCGCACTTTGGTATCCCCGCCGCAAACACCGTCGACATCGGCACCCATGTCGACATCTGACTTCAGACGCCCTGGTTTCAGGCACCTGCCGTCATCGAGTCACGGCGACGGGAATCTCGCTGTGCCCGACCAGGTATGCCGCGACGCTCCCCAGGACCAACCGAGCCAGAGACCCGCGCCCCCTGGTTCCGATCACAATCAAGTCAGCGCCTTCGGCCTCCGCGATTGCGTCGATGACGTATCGAGGATCTCCGTCCTCGACGCGCTGCCGGCAGTCCACCCCCAACTCCTCAGCAAGCCGAACTCCGTCCACCGCGACGGACTCCGCCTCCTCCCGCAGGTCGACATTGGATTCTGTACCGAGCGGATACCGAGTCGTGAACGCCGTCGCGACCACGAGCTCCGCACCTGGCCCATGAATCAGCTCGGCTGCCAGAGCGACTGCCCGGCGCGCCGGCTCGGATCCGTCGAAGCCGACGACGACGGTTCGTAGGGTCATGATCGCTCCCCGCCTCACCAGCGCCCTCAGCGGATTCGACGAGCGCCGATGACAGGCTACTTTCTCACGACGAGAAACCGATGAGCTCGACGACCCCCGGCGCCTGGCTGATCGCCACGGTCCACAGATTCGCAGCATCGGCGGTCGGACCGCCCGCTCTGCTGCTCGCAGCGGCAGTCGCTGGATTCGCGTGGATCAACATCGACGCGGCGAACTACGAGCGAATCTGGAGCACCGTCCTCAGCGCTGGTCCGAGCGGCTTCGCGGTGGAGCACGACCTCCACGGCTGGGTGAACGACGCCCTCATGGTGCTGTTCTTCTTCGCCGTAGGAATCGAGGTCAAGCGAGAGATGGTCGTCGGCCAGCTGCGGGATCCCAAGGTGGCGACACTGCCAGTCGTCGCAGCGGCGGGAGGAATGATCATTCCCGCAATCCTCTATGTCGCCGTGAACGGCGTCGGCTCTGGCGATGCCAGTGGCTGGGCTATCCCCGTGGCGACCGATATCGCCTTCACCCTCGGAGTCCTGGCGCTGCTCGGCCGGCGTGTGCCCGTCGAACTGCGGCTGTTCGTTCTCGCACTCGCGATAGCTGACGACGTCGGCGGGATTCTGATCATCGCGATCTTCTTCGCCGACGACATCTCAATTCCCTACCTCGGACTCGCCGTCGCAATTGTCGCGTTGACGGTCGCAATGCGCATCAGCGGCCTGTCATCGCCCGCCGCGTTTCTTCCAGTGGGTCTCATGCTCTGGCTCGCTCTGACAGAGGCGGGTATCGAGCCAACGATCGCCGGCGTCCTACTCGGACTGCTGACCCCAGCCCTGCCCGTTCGCGGCCGGGACGTCATCGCCGACCTCGAGCGGGTGATCTCGCCCTGGGTCGCTCTCATCATCCTTCCCCTCTTCGGTCTCGCGAACGCAGGTGTGGCCATCGAAGCCTCCGAAGTGGCAAGTGCGGTCACCAGCCCGGTTGCCCTCGGCGTATCGATGGGGCTGGTGGTGGGCAAGTGCCTCGGCATCACTGCGGCGACGTTCTGGGCCCTGAGATCAGGGATCGGCTCGTTGCCCGAAACCGTCGATCGGCGGCTCATCGCGCCGACCTCGCTCCTGGGCGGAATCGGATTCACCGTCGCCCTCTTCGTCGCCGATCTCACGTTCCAGGATCCGGAGATCCTGGGCCAAGCGAAGCTGGGTGTGCTCACGGGCTCACTCACCGCAGGACTTCTCGGAACAGCGTGGTTCCTGCATGCAAGCCGGGCCGTCGCCTCCGACGACAAAGGGTGACCCGACGAAGCGTCCGCGTCCAGGCAAAGCCCCAGTGGCGATCGGACTCCGACGTGTCGGCGGACTCGACCACCTGGGGTTCAGGTTGCGGCGACGGCGGCCGTCTCGTCGCTCACCATGAACCATGGTTGAACAACCGCCCCGCTCAAGCAAAGGCGGTGCGACCAGGGGTTTTGCTCGTGGTCCGATGACAGATTCGAACTGTCGACCTCTGCCGTGCGAAGACCCCGACATGCGTGCAGGGCCTGCCGGACCGTGTAGTTACGTGTCCGCCAGTCCGGCGAGTGCGGCCCCGTCCGTGCAGTAGATGGGATACGGATGGGATGGAGGCCAACGACGCCGGAACCTCTGCAACCGGACCGGTGAGCGCTGCTACCCACGGAATCCTGACTGGCTCGACGCGGGCTGTGCGCGCCGACGAGCACGTCGCCAAGCTGACTTATGTGGTCGGATCGGGGAAGCCATCGGGCCAGATGTCGACCGCGTACACCACGAGAGCGTCGGGCCTGGGGTCGAGTTCGTCGGCAGCGACGAAGAGATGAAAGGCGCCTACCGTGATGCCCTCAACGGTCAACCGGCGACCGCCGCCGTGGCTAGGCAACGAATCCCAGACATCGTCGCGAGACAGAAGCGCGAGAGCCGACGCCAGATCATGCCGCCAGAAAAGCTCGGCCCCGGTGGCACCGAGCTGGCCAGCGACATCCTCCTCGAGCGATGCTCCAACCCGAACCGGTCGGCTCACCCGCCAAGGGCCCCCAAGCGACGCCGCTCCAGTTCCTCGAGACGAACCCGGCTGATCGTCTCCGGCGACAACTGTGCATCGGGGACAACGCGTAGCCCGTCTGCATGGCGCTCGATGTCCTCAACGCTCGGGGCCGCTGGAAGGGGGTTGCCCAGCCGATCGACTGCCTGGGGCGTGGTAGGTGTCGCCATGGTCACCAGAGTAGTTGGAGCCAATGACAACGAGCGGCGACCCAGGCCAGGGACCGTTGGCGCCCCACGCCGGGCAACCCCGAATCCCCACCAATAGGGGACCCAGCGCTGGCTCTGAACGCCATTCGAGACGGTCGACCGAGGTGGAGAGGCGATGACAGATGAGGCATCCGGAATCGCCTCTCCCCAAAGACGCTCTGGCCAGGACTTGTGGTGG
>CAZVUM010000064.1:0-30218 GCA_964629575.1 uncultured Acidimicrobiales bacterium
CGCTGCGCCCCAGCCCTGGCGGGCTGTTGCCCTGCTCGGCAGATTCTTCGCTGCCGCCGTGCGTGTGAGGGTGCGTGTAGCGGCGGGCATCGTCCACACGATCGGCCTGCAGCAGCAGGTCCACCAGGTGCAGACGCAGTGCTTCGTTCCCGGGGTCGGCCCGGACGGCCGCCTCGAGGGCTTCGATCACTGCCGGGTCAGGAGGGTTCCCACTCACGTCATCGAGGGTACGGGGCACTCACCAGCCGGGCGTGCCGTGGCTGCGTCCGCGGCGGGCCTCGCAGGCCTGGGAGTCGGGCACCGTGATCTGTTCGGTTCGCCCGTCGTGGGTCAGCTCCACCCCGAAACAGCGACCGGTGCCAGACAGCGCCACCGCGACGAATCGCGGGTGCGTCGGGTTGGCGGCCGCCATGCCCGCGGTCCTGAACCAGAACGAGACCGTGTTGGACGAGTCCGACGCCACCTGCGGGGCAACGACGTCGATGGAGGGTTCGGCCTCCATGAGAGCGTCGCGGACCTGACCCTGACCCCACGTACCGCCGCCCTGCGCCTCGGCGAAGGTGTTGTCGGCCTCGAGGATCACCATCGTCGCCATCGTGGACCGCAGCGAACTCTGCGCCGCACGATCCTGCGCTCTGTCTCGGGCGCTGAAGAAGGTCGGCACCGCGAGCGTGACGAGCACCGTGATGACGAGGATCGTCACCATCATCTCGATCATGCCGAAGCCCTGATCGCCACCGGATGGATTCCTTCGATCGCGCACGACTCACCATCGGCAGGTGGCCCTGGCCTTCTGAGGCGGTCAGGTTCAACCGCCGGGGCGCACCGCCTCTGCCGGATCGAGTCGCGCCGCGCGAGCCGCGGGGTAGAGCCCGGCCAGGGCGCCGATCAGCAGCGCGGCGCCCACCCCGAGAGCGAGCGCCGAGACCGGTACCGACACCACCCAGTCCTGGCTGTTGGCGTAGCCGGCGGTGATCGCTGCGCCGATGCCGACACCCGCCAGTCCGCCGAGCGCGGCGAGCATGGCCGACTCGACGACGAACTGAAGGCGGATGTGCCGCTTCGTTGCACCGAGGGCGCGCCGAACTCCGATTTCGGTCCGCCGTTCGAGAACCGAGATCACCATCACGTTGGCGATCCCCACTCCGCCGACGAGCAGCGCGACCGCGCCGAGTCCCAGCAGGAGCCCGGTGAACGCTGCTTCGGTGCTCTCGCGAGCGGCCAGGAGATCGCTGGGCCGGCTGACCGAGACCTCGCTGGGACCCTGCGGCCGTACGGTCGCAGCCACGATGGCCCGGACGTCGTCGAACAGCGCCTCGTCGTCGGGCACGTCGGGGTGGGTCCTGACGTACACCCGGCTGGGTTGCTCCTCCACCTCGTACAACAGCTCGGCGATCGGCTGACCGATCAGCGCCGCACGATCGATGTTGGGCGCCAGGGGGATCGGATCCAGGATCCCGACGACGGTGAAATACGTGTTGGACAGGTAAACCTGAGGTGAGTTGTCGACGGTGTGGATACCGAGCCGCTCGGCAGCCACCGCGCCGAGGACGACGTTGGGGAGCGCGGAGCTGCTGTCGTCCAGAAAGGCGCCCTGAGCGACGGTTCCGTCGATCATCGGAACGAGATCGAGCTCGGAGGTGAGCACTGCGATGCCGCTCGTCTGGCCGGCAGGGATGAATTCGGTTCGCCGCACCGTGGTGCCCGCTGGCGCGACGGACGACGCCGCGTCGACGGGTCCGATGCGCTCGATCATCTCGGTCGACTCGGCGGGAAAAACGACCTCATCGCCGGTCAGCGACTCGCCCGGGGTCACCTCGAGGAGGTTCGGGCCGAGCGCATCGAGCTCCGCCTGCAGCTGAGCGTCGCTCGACGAGGTGATCCCCAGGACGGAGATCATGGCGGCGATGCCGATCGCGATTCCGAGCGCTGTGAGAACGGTGCGAGCCTTGCGGGCCCTCAGTCCCAGAGTGCCGACGGCGGCGACATCGACGGGACGAAGCCGGGAGAGTTGGTTGCGCCGCTTCATCGGTCGCTCTCCACACGGCCGTCGAGTAGCGACACGGTTCGGGGGAGTGACGCCGCCAGCTCTCGATCGTGGGTGATGACCACGATCGAGCTGCCCTGACCGTGGAGCTCGTGCAGCAAGCCGACGATCTCGTCGGATGTCGCCGAGTCCAGGTTGCCCGTCGGCTCGTCGGCCAGAACGATCGCCGGATCGCCGAGCAGTGCGCGGGCGATCGCCACTCGTTGGCGTTCGCCTCCCGAGAGTTGGTTGGGTCGATGATCGGCCCGCTCAGCGAGCCCGACCCGTTCGAGCATCTCGACCGCCAGTCGGCGGCGGCGCCGCCCGGCGACTCCCTGGTAGATCAGCCCAGTCGCCACGTTCTCGGCCGCCGAGATGCCGCCGATCAGGTGGAACTGCTGGAAGACGAAGCCGATGCGCCGGCCCCGCAGGCTCGACACTCGCCGATCGGACAGGCTCGTCAGGGCCTGCCCTTCGACGACGACGTCGCCGTGGGTCGGGCGGTCGAGCGCGCCCATCATGTTGAGCATCGTGCTCTTGCCCGATCCGCTGGGACCGACCACCGCGACGAGCTCGCCGAGCTCGATCGCCAGGTTGACCCCCTGCAGGGCGTGGACGGGCGGATGGCCCGGGTAGGACTTGGTGACATCGCGGAGCTCGAGAACGGGAGTGGCCATAGCAATCTCAGGGCACGATGACCCGGTCGCCCGGCTCGAGATCGCCGGTGATGGACACCTCGTTGTCCAGGAAGGTTCCGAGACCCACACCCCTCAAGGCGACCGAACCGTCGGCACCCACGACCTCGACGGCGTAGCCGCCCTCGGCGAGCGCGAGAAGAGCGGCGATCGGGACCACCATGGCGTCCTCCTCGAGGACCTCTTCGACGCGGATCGTCACCGGGCTCTCGTCGAAGCCGGAGCCCGAACCGTCGAGAACGATCTCGACCTCGACATAGGACGTTGCGTTGGGTCCCTGACCGTCGCTGATCGCGACGTTGGAGACGAACGTCACCGTTCCCTCGACCTCGGAGTCATCGGGGAGGACGACGGTGACGACCTGGCCCTCGGTGAGGAGACCCGTCAGGGCCGTGTCGAGGGGGACCGTGACCAGACGATCCGTTGCCGTGAACGACAGGATGGAGCCGCCCTGCACCTGCTGGCCCACGGTCGCGTTCAGCGAGGCAATCCGGAACCCATCGGATCGGTACACGAGCGTGCCGAGTCCGACCTCACCGGTCGGTTCGAGGCCCTGCGCTTCCTCCCACCGCTCGATCGCGTCGGCGGTCGAGCTCGTGAAGTTTGTGTCGACGTTGAGGTTCGAGTCGGTCGCATGGCCGAGATCGACCAATAGCTGCTCGAGGCGCTCGACATCGGGGCCATCGGTCGATCGTGAGTTGAGGGTCCGGTGCATCGGCGTCGCGCCCTCGAGGAGGGTCACGGGCCGACCGTCGATCTCGTACAGAACGTCGCCGATCTCCACCACGCTTCCGGGTTCGGGGAGCCAGGTGACCACGCCCGACGCCAGGTTGGGAAGCTGCTCAACAGCTCCGAAACCCAGGGTTCCCTGAACCTCGGTGTCCTCCACGAAGTCCTTGCGAGCGACCACAGCGGTCGTGATGTCCCGGGGCTCGTCGTTGTCGGTTGCCGTGACGGTCGCCGTGTCGCCGGCGCCGTCGTCCTGGCTCACCACGACGACCACCACGACGGCGATCATCGCTGCCACGAGGACGGGGAGGAGGACCTTCATCGACCGCCCCCTGCGCCACCACGACCACCTCCCGGGCCACCGAGGCCCTCGATGCCGAGCTGGGTTTGGCACTCCTGCATGGCGTTCCGGAATTCCGCGGGGTCGAGCTCGCCACCCTCGAACAGCTGACGGATCCCGAACCCCTGCCCGTCTCCGCCGAAGTCGGGATCCGGGAGGTCTTCGAATCCGGGCACCTCCCGCACGCAGACGAAGAGGGCGAGCAGGTTGTCCTCCAGCTCGGCCTGCTCCTCTGGCGTCCTCTCCTGCCCGGCGCCGGCCACGCCCTGAAGGTTCTCGCCCTCACACGCCTGGCGCACGTCGCGGAATTCTTCGCTCCGGAAGTCGACTCCGGCGGCCTCGAGCGTCTCGGGGCTGAAGAAACGACCACCCGCCTGGTCAGGGTCGGGATCCGGCCAGTCCGGATAGGTCTCACGCATGCATGCAGCGAAGTCCAGCATCGCCTCTTCGATGTCGACCTCGTCGTCGACCTCGGTGGTCGATGTCGCGGCGAGCGCATCATCGCCGGAGGCGGCGACGCCGTCGTCGGACAGCGTCGCCAGCTGGGTCGTTTCGTTTTCGGAGCTGCTCGAACCGCTGCACGCCGCCACCAGCAGAGCGACGGCGACGAGCAGAGAGATGGGGGAGAGTCGTCGGGTCATGGAGGTGAACCTAGAAACCGTTCCTGAGAGAAAGATGAAGTTCGAAAGAGAATCCCGCTGACCCACCCTGTGGCTACCCTGCCTTCATGGCCGCCGTGGACATCTCTTCTCCGGGGTCCTCCCGCGGATCGACGCCCGGCGACAGCTTGCGCCCCGAACCAGGATCCATTCCCGACACGCCGGGCAGCTATCAGTTCAAGGACGCGGACGGTCGGATCATCTACGTCGGCAAGGCCAAGAGCCTCCGCAGCCGGCTGAACAGCTACTTCCAGGATCCGCGCAACCTCCATCAGCGCACCGCCCAGATGGTCGCCACGGCGGCCTCGGTCGAATGGATCCAGGTCGACACCGAAGTCGACGCGTTGATGCTGGAGTACAGCCTGATCCAGCAGCATCAGCCGCGGTTCAACATCCGGCTGCGCGACGACAAGTCGTACCCCTTCCTGGCCGTCACCCTCCTCGACGACTGGCCGCGGGCCATGGTGATGCGGGGCAAGCGCAAGCGGGGCAATCGGTACTTCGGGCCCTACGGGCATGCCTACGCGATCCGCGAGACCCTCGACCTCCTGCTGCGCACGTTTCCGATCCGCACCTGTAGCGACAACAAGCTCGCCGAACACCAGCGCCTCGGGCGGCCGTGCCTGTTGTTCCACATCGAGCAGTGCGCCGGGCCGTGCGTCGGCGAGGTGTCCGACGACGAGTACGACGCCATGGTGCGCGACCTGATTCGGTTCCTCGAAGGCGACAC
This sequence comes from uncultured Acidimicrobiales bacterium, assembly GCA_964629575.1. Taxonomy (GTDB): domain Bacteria; phylum Actinomycetota; class Acidimicrobiia; order Acidimicrobiales; family Poriferisodalaceae; genus JAYPWI01. The sequence continues at coordinate 5,180 of CAZVUM010000064.1, forward strand.
CGACGAGGTGGTCGAGGAGCTCACCGCCCGGATGCAGGACGCGAGCAGCGAGCTGGAGTTCGAGCTCGCCGCACGGCTGCGGGACCGGCTCGACAGCGTTCGCAAGGCGATCGAGAAACAGCGCATCGCCGGCACGCGCAACGAGGACTTCGACGTCATCGGCATCCACGACGACGAACTCGAAGCGTCTGTCCAGGTGTTCTTCGTGCGCAAGGGCCGGGTGATGGGCCAGCGTGGCTTCATCGTCGACAAGGTCGAGGACCTCGATGCCGCCGAGCTGGTCGCTCGCATCATGGAGCGGCTGTATCACGACGACAACCCGATCGGGCTGCCCAAAGCCGTGTTCGTTCCCGAGCTGCCGGCGAGCTGCGAGGTGTACGAGGAATGGCTCACCCTGCAGCGGGGCTCCAGAGTCGAGGTTCGTATCCCCCTCCGCGGTGAGAAGCGTGCGCTGCAGGAGACCGCTGCGGCCAACGCCAAGGAGTCCTTCGCCCGCCATCGGCTCAAGCGCGGGAGCGACCACAACTCACGGGCGCGCGCCCTCAACGAGCTACAGGACCATCTCGGGCTCCCAGCCGCACCGCTACGCATCGAGTGCTACGACATGAGCCACCTCCAGGGCACCGACTACGTCGGGTCGATGGTGGTGCTCGAAGACGGCCTGCCCCGCAAGAGCGAGTATCGACGCTTCAAGATCCGCACCGTGGACGGCAACGACGACTTCGCCGCGATGGAAGAGGTGCTCACCCGCCGGCTGACCAACTACCTCAACGAGCGGGTCAAGCCGGCGCACGAGCAGGGCAAGTTCGCGTATCCGCCCCAGCTGCTCGTGGTCGACGGCGGCAAGGGGCAGCTCACTTCGGCGCTGCGGGTGCTCGACGAGCTTGGGCTGCGCGACGAGATCCCCGTGGCGTCGCTCGCCAAGCAGTTCGAGGAGGTGTTCGTCCCCGGCCGTATCGAGCCGATCCGCATCCCCCGCCAATCCGAGGCGCTGTATCTCCTCCAGCGCATCCGTGACGAGAGCCACCGCTTCGCCATCACCTATCACCGACAGCTGCGTGACAAGCGCATGACCAAGTCGGTGCTCGACGACATCCCGGGTCTCGGCGAGAAGCGGAAGAAGCGGCTGGTGAAGGAGCTCGGGGGAGTGAAGAAGGTGAAACAGGCCGAATTGGAGGAGCTGCTCGCGCTCTCGTGGTTGCCCGACGAGGTCGGTGCCGCCGTGTACGAGAAGACCCACGGTCGGGCATGAGCACCGTTCTTCCCTTCCTGATCCTGCCTGCACTCGCCGCGGTGGTCGTGGGGATCGTTCTGATCCGCAAGCGCGGCGATCGGGTGCGGTTCGAACACGAGCGCAGCAGCCGGCTGCTCGAGGCGGCGGCTGACCCCGATGCCGCGTGGGACGCCGTTGTGACCCGACGCAGCGAAGCTCGCCGGGTGCGACTCCGAGTGGGGTCTGGCCGTTAGGAGAAGTTGGTGCCGCCGTTGACCTGAAGGGTCTGGCCGGTCACGTGCCGAGCGGCGTCGGACAGCAGAAACATGGCGACGTCGGCGATCTCGTCCGGTGTCGCCATGGCCCCGAGTGGAACACGCTCACTCGCTCTCGCGATCTGCTCCTCGGTCATCCCGTCGCGGGGCTGCGCGGTGTCGACGATCCCCGGGGCGATCGCGTTGACCCTGATGCCTCGCGGCGCCAGCTCGGCGGCGATGGCGCGCGTCATGCCGATCACGGCTCCCTTGCTGGCGGTGTAGTGGACGCCGTGTGCCGACTCACGGAAGAACGCGACCGACGCCAGGTTCACCGCTGCGCCGGGCCGGCCGGCCTCGATGAGGCCACGGGCCATGATCTGCGTGCACCGAAAGCCGCCCAGCACATTGACGTTCTGGACCAGGTTCCAGTCGTCGTCGGTCATGTCGAGAAAGTCGACGCGCGGAAAGATCCCGGCGTTGTTGACCAGCAGATCGACGCCGCCGAGCTCGTCTCCTGCAGCGACCATCGCTTCGCAGTCCGTGCGATTCCCGACATCGCCTTGAGCGAGAACGGCCCGACCGCCCGCCGAGTCGACCTCGGCCGCAATCGCGACGGCCGCTGCCTCATCGTCGAGCCAGTTGACCACCACGTCGGCCCCGGCACGGCCTGCCGCGATCGCGCATGCGCGCCCGATTCCCTGCTGAGCACCGGTCACGAGGACGACCCGGTCCGTGAGTTCGCAATTGGTTGTTCGCACCCGCACAGTGTGGCTGACACAGTGGCCCGATGAGCGACGAGCCCGGCGACAACGAGGATCTCTGGGAGACCCATGCCGGTTGGTGGCAGGACGGCTTCACCGACGGCGTCGATCCCGAGTACGAGGAGCAGATCCTCCCGCTCGCCGCGAACCTGCTCGAGGGGCGACGGCGGGTTCTCGACATCGGCGCGGGGGAGGGGCAGATCTCTCGGCTTGCGGCGGATGCGGGTGCCGAGGTCGTCGGCATCGACCCGACCCGCGCCCAGATCGCTGTGGCAAGCGACAGGGCCGGTGGTCCGACCTACGCCCGGGCCGAAGCGGCCGCGCTCCCATTTGCCGACGAAGCTTTCGATGCCGCTGTCGCCTGTCTCGTCTTCGAACACATTCACGATGTCGACGACGCCATCGCTGAGGTCGCGAGGGTCCTCGAGCCGGGCGGCCGCTTCGCCTTCTTCCTCAATCACCCGCTCCTCCAGACCCCCAACTCGGGTTGGATCGACGATCAGATGCTCGATCCTCCCGAGCAGTACTGGAGGATCGGTGAGTACCTCGTGGAGGACGAGACGATCGAGGAGGTCGAGAAGGGCGTGTTCATCCCGTTCATCCACCGGCCTCTGAGTCGCTATGTGAATGCGCTCGCCGAGAACGGCCTCATGCTCGAGCGGATGCTCGAACCCCCTCCGCCACCGGGATTTCTAGAACGCGCTGCGGCATACGAGTCGGCGGCGTCCATTCCTCGGCTTCTCGTGCTGGTGACCCACCGCGCCAGGTGAGCGCGGGCTCACCGAGGGTCGCCGGCGGTATCGTGGTGCCATGGCCGCGCAGCCGGAGTTCGTCGTGGTCACGGGGATGTCGGGGGCCGGCCGATCCACCGTGGCGAACGCGCTGGAGGATCTCGGCTGGTTCGTCATCGACAACCTGCCGCCGAGCCTGATCCCCGGCGTCGCCGAACTCGCGGGCGCTCCGGGATCGGCCATCGAGCGGCTCGCGCTCGTGGTGGGGACCCATCAGTACCAAGAGGACCTGGTCCCCGCGATCACCGAGCTCCGCGACAGCGGCGCCCGGGTGCGCGTCATCTTCCTCGATGCGCCCACCGACGTGCTGATTCGGCGATACGACGACACGCGGCGCCGCCATCCTCTCGACGGCGCCAACCAGACGGTGCTCGAAGCGATCGAGGGTGAGCGAGCGCTCCTCGAACCCGTTCGGTTCGAGGCGGACATGGTCATCGACACCGGTGATCTGATCGTGCACGAGCTGAAGGCGCGGATCGTCGACGCGTTCACCGACGTCGACCGCGATCGCCTGATGCGCACCACGGTGATGTCGTTCGGGTACAAGCACGGCGTGCCGCGCGACGCCGACCTCGTATTCGACTGCCGCTTTCTCCCCAACCCTCATTGGGTGGCCGAGCTGCGACCCAAGACCGGACTCGACGATCCGGTGCGCGACTACGTGCTCGGCAAGCAGGCGACGGCCGACTTCATCGAGCACCTCATGCCGCTGCTCGACACGCTGCTCCCGAGCTACGTGGCAGAGGGAAAGGCGTATCTCACCCTCGCCATGGGCTGCACGGGGGGTCGACACCGCAGCGTCGCGCTCGCCGAAGAGGTCAGTCGGCTGCTGCGCGCCCGCGACCACGAGATCAGGACGCGCCACCGCGACATCGACAGGTGACACAAGCGTTTGGGACATGGCCCCAGCGGCCGACCTGATCGGGTAGAAACACACTGCAACAACTTCCCGAAGAAGGGATTCCCCCATGACCGTGCGTGTCGGGATCAATGGTTTCGGTCGGATCGGCCGCAACTTCTTCCGAGCAGCCAAACAACAGGGAGCTGACATCGACTTCGTCGCCGTCAACGACCTCGGAGATCAGGCCACGATGGCCCACCTCCTCAAGTACGACTCGGTGCTCGGCAACCTCCCGAACGACATCTCTGCCGTCGACGGCGGGATCAGCGTGGACGGCGATGTCCTGAAGGTGCTGTCGGAGCGCAACCCATCCGATCTGCCATGGGGCGACCTCGGCGTCGATGTGGTCATCGAGTCCACCGGGATCTTCACCGATCGCGACAAGTCGGCGATGCACCTCGACGCAGGGGCGCCGCTGGTGATCGTGTCCGCCCCGGCGGGCGGCGCCGATGCGACCTTCGTCGTTGGCGTCAACGACGGCGACTTCGACGCCGCGACCCACAAGGTGATCTCCAACGCGAGCTGCACCACCAACTGCTTCGTGCCGATGGTGCAGGTCCTCGACGACGCGTTCGGCGTCGAAAAGGGCCTCATGACCACGGTGCACGCCTACACGGGCGACCAGAGCCTGGTCGATGGTCCCCACAGCGACCTTCGCCGCGCCCGCGCCGCGGCCGTCAACATCATCCCGACATCGACGGGCGCCGCCCGCGCTACCGGGCTCGTCCTCGAAGCGATGCAGGGCAAGCTCGACGGCACCTCGCTGCGCGTCCCGATCCCCGACGGGTCGATCACCGACTTCACAGCGATCGTCAACGGCACCCCGTCCGTCGACGAGGTCAACGAGGCGTACCGGTCCGCAGCCGAGTCGGGCCCGCTCGCAGGTGTCCTCGACTACAGCGAGGACCCCCTGGTGAGCGCCGACATCGTCGGTAGCCCGGCGAGCTGCACCTTCGACGCCGGTCTCACCATGGTGCTCGACAACATGGTGAAGGTCCTCGGTTGGTACGACAACGAGTGGGGCTACTCCAACCGGCTCGTCGACCTCGTGCGCATCACCTGTGGGTGACGTTCCCAGGCTCGAGGATCTCGAAGGGACTCTCGGCAGCCTCGAGGGCAAACGCATCCTCGTGCGCTGTGACTTCAACGTCCCGGTGAGGGACGGCCAGATCACAGACGATCTGCGGATCAAGGCGGCCCTGCCGACCCTCAACTGGCTCACCGAACGCGGGGCCCACGTGGTCACGTGCTCCCATCTCGGGCGGCCCAAGGGCGAGCCGGATCCGCAGTACTCCGTCGACCCGGTGCGGGAGCGGCTCGCCGAACTCGCACCCGGCGTCGAGTTGATGGAGAACCTGCGGTTCGACCCAGGCGAGACCGGCAACTCACCCGAGTTCGTGGCCGAGCTCACGTCGAATTTCGGCGCCGGCACGTTCGACGGCTATGTCAACGATGCCTTCGGCGCGAGCCACCGTGCCCACGCCTCGATCGTGGGCCCGCCGCAGACGCTGCCCGCCGCGGCAGGGCGTCTGCTCGAAGCCGAGGTCGACGTGCTCGGCGACATGCGCAGCTCGCCTCGACGGCCGTTCCTGGCGATCCTCGGTGGGGCCAAGGTCAGCGACAAGATCGGCGTGATCGAGGCCATGCTCGACGTCGTCGACAAGATGATCATCGGCGGCGGCATGTGCTTCACCTTCTTCAAGGCGCTCGGTCACCCGGTCGGCGACTCGCTCTGTGAGGAGAACCAGCTCGAGACCTGCGTGATGCTGTTGGGCAAGGCGCAGGACAAGATCCTGCTGCCCTCCGATGTCACAGCGCTCAGCCCCGATGGCGAGCTCTTCTCCGACAGCGGGGAGGTCCGACAGATGGGTCGCAGCCTTCCCGACGGGTGGAAGGGCCTCGACATCGGGCCGGGCAGCGCGGCCGAGTTCGACGACGTCATCCACGAAGCGCGCATGGTGTTCTGGAACGGCCCGATGGGGCTGTTCGAGGACCCCCGGTTCCAGGGGGGCACGCGCGCGGTGGGTCAGTCGCTCGCCGACTCGAAGGCCTTCACCGTGGTGGGCGGCGGTGACTCCGCGGCCGCGGCCGCGGAGTTCGGCCTGGCGCCCTACATGGATCACATCAGCACCGGCGGCGGCGCCAGCCTGGAGCTCCTCGAAAATGGGGATCTTCCGGGGCTCGCAGCGCTGCGAGGGGAGTTCTCATGACCCGCGTTCCGCTCATATCGGGCAACTGGAAGATGAACCTCAACCACTTCGAGGCGATTCAGCTGCTCCAGAAGCTCAGCTACGAGCTGGCTCGTCACGACTTCGATGCGGTCGAGGTGACGGTCCATCCGCCCTTCACCGACATCCGCTCCGTGCAGACGGTCATCGACGCCGACCGCATGCACATCGGCCTCGGCGCCCAGAACTGCCACTTCGAGACGAGCGGCGCATTCACCGGTGAGGTCAGCCCTGCGATGTTGGCCAAGATGGACGTCGAGTACGTGATCGTCGGCCACAGCGAGCGGCGAGCCCTCTTCGGCGAGACCGACGACGTGGTGTCGGCCAAAACAGCGGCGGTCTACGCGAACGGGATGGTGCCCATCGTCTGCGTGGGTGAGACGCTCGAGGAGCGCGAGGCAGGGTCCGCTGAGTCCGTGGTGGAGTCACAGGTCCGCGGCAGCCTCGCCGCCGTCTCCGGTGAGCAATGGCAGACCCTCGTCGTCGCCTACGAGCCGGTGTGGGCCATCGGCACAGGTCGAACCGCGTCCGCGGAGGACGCCCAGGCCATGTGCGCACACATCAGGGGGACCGTCGAGGCCATGCAGTCGGGCGCCGGCGAGACCGTTCGGATCCAGTACGGCGGCTCGGTCAAGCCCTCCAACGCCGCCGAGCTGATGGGACAGACCGACATCGACGGGGCCCTCGTCGGAGGCGCCGCCCTCGAGGCCGATTCCTTCGCCCGGATCGCGGACTTCGGCAGCTCCGCAAACTGAATATCTGTCCAACGTTACGGACCGGTGACCGTGCTTGCCGTGTTGCCTCCACTGACGGTAGCGTGCCGCAACTTACCAATCGGTAACCGAGTGCCCGGCGCTGGACGTGAAGTTTCACCGGCCCACCGGGTGGAGAAAGGACAATTCAGTGACGAAGCGACGGCTCTTGCAGCTGCTCGCCGTTCTGTTCGCCTTCTCGCTCGTGGCTGCAGCATGCGGCGACAGCGACAGCGACGACAGTTCAGGCGACGGCGACAGCGAACAACAGGCGGACGACGGCAACCAGACGGCTGCCGAAGCCACCACCACCGAAGCGCCCGAGGCCCCGGTTGCAACCGAGCCTGCCGCGCCCGACGTCGAAGAGGGAGCCACTGGTGGCACCCTGATCTGGGCGCATGAGCAGGAGCCACCCGACCTCCACCTCAACGACCCGAACAACAACCTGACGGTCACCGCCTGGCTGCTCCAGCCGATGCTCGAGGACCTCTACGGCATCTCTGCCGCAGTGACCTTCTACCCGGAGCTCCTCGCGGAGGAGGCCGAGCTGGTCGACAACGGCGACGGGACCATCACCGCGAACTACACGCTGCGCGGCGGTCTCAGCTGGTCGGACGGCGAGCCGCTCACCGCCAACGACGTCCTCTTCACCTGGGAGACGATCATGGAGGAGGGTGAGCCCGACGAGGAAGGCAACCCGACCATGGTGCTGTCGTACGCCGACCGCACGGGCTACGACACCATCATCGACTTCACCGTGAACAGCGACACCGAGTTCTCCATCACGTGGAGCGCGTTCTTCGCAGGTTGGAAGGGTCTGTTCACCAACGTCCTTCCGAGCCACGCCCTGCCGGGCGGTGCTGCCGAGGCCGAGGAAGCCCTCCGCGACTGGACGAACGCTGCCGGCGACACCCTGCCGTCCTCCGGTCCGCTGGTCTTCGAAAACTGGGAGCGCGAGGTCGCAGTCACGTACAGCGTGAACGCGAACTACCACGGCTCGATGAGCCCCGACGCCCGCAACGACGGCCTTCCGTTCGTCGATGAGGTTGTTGCGCGGTTCGTGCCTGACACCGACGCCCAGATCAACGCCCTGAAGGCCGAGGAGGCCCACCTCATCACCGCGCAGCCGCAGACGGCATTCGGTGAAGAGGTCGCCACCGACGACACCTTCCAGGTCGCGACCGCCCCTGGTCCGATCTTCGAGCACTGGGGTCTCAACCTCCTCAACCCGCACCTCACCGACCCGCTGGTCCGTGAGGCGCTGGCCTACGCGCTCGACAAGGGCGCGGTGATGGAGTTCCTGTACACCCCGATCTTCGGTTCGGCGCTGCCGGCCAGCGGTCTGGGCAACACGTACTGGATGACCAACCAGCCGCAGTATGAGAACCACCAGCAGGAGTACGACGGTGCGCAGACCGACGCCGCAGCCGCCAAGCTCGCCGAGGCCGGCTACACCCTCAACGGTGACGGCATCTATGAGCATCCCGAGCGTGGCGCACTGACCCTCCGTGTCGGTACGACCGGCGGCAACGCCCTGCGTGAGCTGCAGCAGCAGATCATCCAGGCGCAGCTGAAGGACGCCGGCATCGACATCGTGATCGACAACGTGCCGGGCGCTGCCTACTTCGGCGAGAAGCCCTTCTCCGGTGAGGCTCTCGCAGCCTCCTCGAGCGCTGGCGCAGAGGGTGATCCCACGATCTGGGACATCACCCAGTTCGCATGGGTCGGTGGCCCGTGGCCCGGTAGCCAGAGCGGTGCGTACAAGCACACCAGCGGTTTCATGCCCTACGGCTTCGTCAGCGAGGACTTCGTCACCCGTTCGGACGAGTGCGATGCGACCGTCGACGACACCACGCGCGACGCTTGCTACAACGAGCTGAACCGCTGGGTGACCACTCTGGAGATCGACGCAGAGGACGGCCTGTTCATGCTGCCTCTGACCCAGAAGCCGACGTTCTACGCCTACAACAAGGTGCTGCTCCTCGGCGCCGGCGCCTCGCCCGACGTCAACCACGGCGGCCCGCTGGCCAACGTGGTGGACTTCCAGCTGGCCGGCTGATTCCACCGGCAGCCGGGTTGTCTCGACTGACCGACGAGTGATGGAATGCGGGGAGGAGGCTTCGGTCTCCTCCCCGCACCACTCGTTCCGCTCGACGTTTCCCTAGGGGAGTCGCCCGTGTTCGCCTACGCAGCACGACGGTTGTTGGCCACCGTGCCCCTCTTCCTGCTGGCCACCCTCGCGGTGTTCTGGCTGGTGAACGAGGTCGGCGATCCACGCGATCGACTGGCCACGTGCTCGACCTGCGACCAGTCGGCGTACGACCATCTCGTGGAGCTCTACCAGCTCGAAGACCCCATCGTCGTGCGATGGGGCAACTGGCTCGGAGCGGCGGTGACCGGCGACATGGGCGAAGCGATCTCCCAGGGCAACGAGCCCGTGATGGGGATCGTACGAGAGCGGGCAAAGAACACCGCGCTGATCGCGATCCCCGCGTTCCTCCTGACGGTAGTGGTCGCTCTCGGCATGTCCGTGTGGAGCGCCATACGCCAATACAGCGCGTCCGACTACCTGATCACCGGCGTCTCGTTCATCGGGATCGCCATTCCCACGTTCGTCCTGGGCTTGGCCCTGCAGACATTGATGCTGTGGAGCTTGAAGTACTGGGACCTCAAACCGTTCTACGTCTCGGGCATGCGTGACGACTCGCTCCTCGAGTTCTTCCGGTCGGCGGCGATGCCGGCCTTCACCCTGGCCTTCATCTCGATCGGCGCCGAGGCCCGCTTCGGGCGCGCGGCGATGCTCGAGGTGGTCGGCTCGGACTACATCCGTACGGCGAGAGCCAAGGGCCTCGCCGAGCGCACCGTGATCATGAAGCACGCCTTGCGCAACGGCCTGGTCACCTTCGTCACCGTGTGGGCGCTCGACTTCGCAGCATTGGTCGGTGGCGCTCTCATCACCGAGACGGTATTCAACTGGCCCGGACTCGGGCGCCTCCTCATCGGGTCGCTCTTCGCTCAGGACATCCATCTCGCAATGGCCGCCATCTTCTTCATTTCCGGCCTGGCCATCGTGTGCAATCTTCTCGCCGACCTCCTCTACGGCGTGATCGACCCGAGGATCAGGTTCGACTGATGACGGCCACCGAGACCGACCCCACCGACGGGCCAGACGTCGCCCAGGCCGAGGGCATCGGCGGGCAGTCGAAGAGTTTCGGGCGTCAGACGATGGAGAACTTCCTCCGTCACAAGCTCGCGCTCGCCGGTCTCGTCATCTTCGTGATGATCGTGGTCGTCACGTTCCTCGCCCCCCGCCTCACCAGCTACAGCTACGACGAGATCAACGCCGCTGATCGGGCCCAAGGGCCCAGCGTCGACCACCTCTTCGGGACAGACGAACTCGGCCGAGACCTGTGGGTCCGGATCTGGGACGGCACCTACCAGTCGTTGCGGATCGCCTTGGTCGTCGCCCTCGTCTCCACGGGCATCGGCGGCTTCCTCGGCGCGATGGCCGGATATTTCGGTCGGTGGACCGATGTGCTCGTGACCCAGCTGATCAACCTGCTCTTGGTGGTTCCTGGGATCGTGGTGCTTGCGGTGGCGGGCATCAAGTGGGGAAGCAAGCCCTTCACCATGGGGGTCTTACTGGCCTGCCTGTTGTGGATACGGATCGCGCGCGTGGTGCGCGCCCAGTTCCTGTCGCTCAAAGAATCCGAGTACGTACAGGCGGCTCGGGCGCTCGGCGCTGGCTCACCGCGCATCATCGTCCGGCACCTCCTCCCGGCTGTCATGGGTCCGATGTTGGTGGAGGTCACCCTCGTGGCCAGCCTCGCGATCGGGCTCGAAGCAACACTTTCGTTCCTCGGGCTGGGGGTGCAGCCGCCGGTGCCGACCCTCGGCAACATCATCAACGAGTTCAAGGGAGCGCTCGACTCGCGGCCCAGCAGAGTGCTCATCCCCGGCGGGATCCTCGTGACGATCGCGCTCAGCCTCAACTTCATCGGCGATGGCCTCCGCGACGCCCTCGATCCCAAGTCGAAGAAGGTGCGGGCGTGAGCGAGCCGATCATCACCGTGGACGGGTTGAGCGTCGCGTTCCCGACACCCGTTGGCACCGTACGGGCCGTCAACGATGTCTCGTTCGACGTTCGCGGCGGCGAGACGCTGGCCGTTGTGGGCGAGTCGGGCTCGGGCAAGTCGGTGAGCGCGCTCGCGTTGATGGGGCTCTTGCCCGACACAGCGCAGGTGAGCGGCTCGGCGATGTTCGGCGGCCAGGATCTGCTGGCGATGAGCCAACGTGAGCTGCGGTCGATTCGCGGTGGAGAGATCGCGATGATCTTTCAGGACCCGATGACCGCAATGAACCCGCTGTTCTCGGTTGGCAACCAGATCGCCGAAGCCGTGTCGGTGCACCAGCCCGACAGGACCAAGGACGAAGCGTTCGGGCGAGCGATCGATCTGCTCGACATCGTCGGTGTGCCCGAGCCGGCCCGTCGGGCGAGGCAGTACCCGCACGAGTTCTCGGGAGGCATGCGGCAGCGGGCGATGATCGCGATGGCGATGGCCAACGATCCGATGCTGTTGATCGCCGACGAACCGACCACGGCCCTCGATGTGACCATCCAGGCCCAGGTGGTGGAGGTGATGCAGGCCGCCCAGGAGGCGACCGGCGCCGCGATCATGATGATCACCCACGATCTCGGGCTGGTTGCCGGTCTCGCGGATCGTGTTCAGGTGATGTACGGCGGACGCATCGTCGAGGCGGGCTCGACAGATGACATCTTCTACCGATCGCTCAACCCGTACACCCGGGGTCTCATGCGATCCATCCCACAGCTCGGCCCCCGCCGAGCGGACCGCCTCGTTCCGATCGCCGGGACACCACCGAGCCTTGTCAATCTGCCTCAGGGGTGCGCCTTCAACCCGCGCTGTGAGTACCGGACCGACATCTGCGACGAGGTCCCGGACCTGGCAACCGTGGCACCGGGACACCAGAGCCGGTGTCACCATTCTGCGGACCTCGAACCGCTCGAGACCGCCGGTCAGGGGGCCTAGCAGTGAGCGATGACATGGTTCTCGAGGTCACCGACCTGGTGACTTACTTCCCAATCCGCGCCGGCTTCTTCCGCCAGCAGATCGGTACCGTTCACGCGGTCGATGGCGTGTCGCTGAAGTTGGCCGACCGAGAGACCTTGGGCATCGTCGGCGAGTCGGGCTGCGGCAAGACAACGCTTGGTCGCTCTCTGCTCAGGCTGATCGAGCCGACGTCGGGTCATGTCGCATTCCGAGGCGAATCGGTGGGGGACGCAGACCGTCGGCGGATGCGTGAGCTACGCGCCGAGATGCAGATCGTTTTCCAGGACCCCTTCGCATCCCTCAACCCGCGCATGTCGGTGGAGGAGATCATCAGCGAGCCGCTCCGCATCCACGGTTGGAAGCGCGCCGATGCAGTGGACCGCGTCGCCGAGCTGCTCGGCTCCGTGGGGCTGCTGTCCGAACACGGCTCCCGCTATCCGCATGAGTTCTCCGGTGGCCAGCGTCAGCGGATCGGCATCGCTCGCGCTCTGGCGCTGCAGCCGTCGATGATCGTCCTCGACGAGCCAGTGTCGGCTCTCGACGTGAGCGTGCAGGCACAGGTGATCAACCTTCTCGAGGAGCTGCAAGACGAGTTCGGCTTGGCGTACCTCTTCATCGCCCACGATCTGTCGGTGGTGCGCCACATCAGCGACCGCGTTGCGGTGATGTACCTCGGCAAGATCGTCGAAGAGGCGCCGAGCGACGAGATCTACCATCAGCCGGCTCACCCGTATACGCAGTCGCTGTTGTCAGCGGTGCCGGTCGCGGATCCGCATCGGGAGAGAGCTCGTCGTCGGGTGATCCTCCAGGGCGATCTCCCGTCGCCTGCCAACCCCCCGACCGGATGCCGTTTCCGCACGAGGTGCCCGATCGCCCAGGATCGGTGTGCGACCGAGGAGCCGCAGCTGGGGGCGGTCGCAGAGGGTCAGATGGTGGCGTGTCATTTCCCTCTGATGCCGGGCGAGTCGCTCGCGGACAAGGTCGCCGGGGTCAGTGCCTGAGGCGCCCGAGCCTTCCGGGCCGGGGCCCCTTCACATCACCCTCTACTCCTCGCGGCGGCGCTGGGCACTCTCGGGCTTCGGTGGTGCGCTCCTGATCATCGGACCCATCGCGGTCATGAGCGGGCGGGGCTTCAGCTGGTTCAGTGCTGCGATCGTTGCCGCGGGCGCCCTTCTCGTGGGAGCGCAGATATACGACCACCCGCTGCGCACGCACCTCCACGAGGGAGGCGTGACGCGCGTGTGCCCGTTGAGGCGCGACGAGATCACATGGGGGCAAGTGATCGAGGTCACCCGTTCGGTCCGCGACCGAGTGCGGCGAGGCGACTCGCTGCTCGGCGTGAACCCGCAACGCGAGAGTCGGCTCCGGGGCGGCTTGGCGGCGCGAACTGAGCGGGGACGAGTGGTGCTCTGCGACGCGGTCGAGGGCCGCTTCGAGTACGACGCGGTGCGCGCCCTTCTCGACCGGCACGCACCTGAGGTTCCGCTCGCTGCGCTGCGTCCGCCGGCCAAGCAGTCACCCACGACCCTGTACCGCCGTTCCCTGCGAGGGCGCGTGGACGACAGCTGAGGAGCTGCCTGGGATAGCGTCGCACCATGACCGGCGCGCCTCCCAAGCCTCCACTTCCCGACGGCCTCGTTGCGTTCGTCAAACGGGATTGTCCGACGTGTGAAGAGATCGAAGGCGTCCTTGCGGACCTGTCCGCTCGGTCGCGGATCACGGTCTACACACAGGACGATCCGACGTTTCCCGGGGGTGTCGAGGGTGTCGTCGATGACACCGCTCTCGAGATGTCGTGGCATCACGAGATCGAAACGGTGCCGACCCTGATTCACGTCACCGCCGGCAGGGAGATGGCCCGAACCGTCGGATGGGACCGGGCCTCCTGGGAGGCAATGACCGGCGTCGACGACCTCGGTCTTGACGTGGCCGACTGGCGCCCTGGGTGCGGCTCGCTCTCTGTCGACCCCGCCAACGCCGATCGGCTCGACGTGCTGTACGGCGGCGGCCACCTCCATAGCCGCCGGGTGGAGTTCGCGACGCTCGAGGACGAGTTCGAGGCGATGTATGACCGGGGCTGGTCCGACGGGCTGCCCATCATTCCGCCCACCGAGGAGCGGGTGAACCGCATGCTCACAGGCACGACACGATCTCCTGAGGAGGTGGTGGCCGTCGTGCCGCCGGTGCTGGCCGAGTGCACCGTCGAGAAGGTCGCGGTCAACGCAGTGATGGCGGGCTGCACGCCGGAGTACCTGCCCGTCGTGCTCGCAGCAATCGAGGCTGCATGCACTGACCAGTTCAACATGCACGGGCTGCTGTGCACGCTGTGGTTCAGCGGACCGATCATCATCGTCAACGGGCCGATCCGCCACGAGATCGGCATGAACACCGACAAGAACGCCCTCGGGCAGGGAAATCGGGCCAACTCCACGATCGGCCGGGCGCTCCAGCTCGTCGTTCGCAACGTCGGCGGCGGCACGCCCGGAGTGGGCGGGATCGACAGATCGGCACTGGGTGCCCCCTCCAAGGTCGGGTGGTGCTTCGCCGAGGACGAAGAGGGCCTCCCCGACGGCTGGGAGCCGCTGTCGGTCACCCGCGGCTTCGAGCCCGGTCAGAACACGGTGACGCTGTTCGCCGGTCACGGACCGATCGGCGCCGTCGACCAGATCTCGAGAACGCCCGAGTCACTGACCCGCACCCTCGCCCAGCAGCTGATGGCGGTGAGCAACGTGAAGCTTCCATCCGAAGCCATGGTCGTGATGACGCCGGAGCACATGCGTGTGTACGCCGAAGCCGGGTGGTCGAAGGCCCGTTTCTACGAGGAGCTCGAGCCGCTTCTCCAGATGGATGTGGCCCGCGCGGCGCGTGGCGTCGATGGAATCGAGGAGGGCCTCGAGGTGAGCGGTGGTCCTTCGATCTTCGGGGATGGAGACGAGGGCGGGCGCACGATCCGCAAGCTCCCGAAGTGGTCGCCCATGGTGATTCGGGCCGGCGGTGGCGCCGGCGCGTTCTCCGCGATCCTGCAGGGGTGGGTGCCCGGCGCGAAGGGAAGCCTGCCCATCACCCACCCAATCGGATCCTGACGTGACGGTCGCGCTCGGAGGGGCACCCGGGTCCTGGGATCCGGCGTCCTTCGATTTCACCCACCCGCAGATGCGGATCGACCCGTTCCCAACGTTCAAGGTGATGCGCGAACTCGCGCCCGTGCATTGGGATGGGCGGGCCCACTGGGTGTTCCGCTACGACGATGCGCGCGCGGTGTTGCTGGGGGAGCAGTTCGGCCGGGTCGCGTCTGCCTTCCAGCAGCAGTACTTCGAGACGCTCGGCGCGGGTCAGCCATACGAGTACGTGATTCGGCGGATGACCTATCTCGACAGCGACGACCACACGCGTGTGCGTGGGCTGTTCGCCAACACGTTCACCCCGCGACGGATCGAGAGCCTGCGGCCCTACATCGTCGAGCTCGTGGAGAGCCTGCTCGCCGCCCTCGATCCGAGCGAACCCTTCGACCTACTCGACGCGGTGGCACATCCGGTCCCGTCGCTCGTGATCTGCGAGATGCTCGGGGTGCCGCACGGTGATCGAGAGCTGTTCGACGGTTGGACACAGCGGATCGCCCACCTTGTCTCGCCGTCGATCGCCGAGGAACAGTACGCAGACGCATCGGCAGCACTCGCCGAGGAATGGCAGATGATGGAACAGCTCGTCGCCGATCGGTCGCGGGACCTGGGCGAGGATCTGTTGTCCGCGCTGATCCTCGCCTCGCAGCAGGACGGACACGCGATCGAGCACGACGAGCTGGTGAGCAACTGCATCTTCCTGTTCTCCGCCGGGCACCAGACGACGCGCGACACCGTGGGCAGCGGTGTGCTTGCGATGTTGCGGGACCGCGACCAGTGGTCGCGCCTCGCCGCGGACCCAACCGGTCGCGCGCTCGCCGCCACCGAAGAGTGCCTGCGCTACGACGCTCCGGTGGTGCAGAGCTGGGAGGTGGCGTTCGAGGACACCGAGGTCGGGGGAGTGCCCGTTGCCGAGGGTGAGGCCGTGTTCCCGCTGCTCGGGGCGTGCAACCACGACCCTGCGCGATTCGACGAGCCCGACGCGTTCCGCATCGACCGCGAGAACAACGTCCCCGTCACCTTCAGCCTGGGCCCCCACCACTGCATGGGTTCGGCGCTGGCCCGGATGGAGGTCTCGATCATTCTCGAACGAGTGGCCGCGACGTTCCCGACCCTGGAGCTCGCCGGCTCGGACGTGTCATGGCGAGACACGATCGTGTTTCGTGGGCCCGAAAGCCTCAACGTCGTGGCTGGTTGAGCGGCCTACGCCGCGCTGGAGTCCCCGCCGAGCTCGACCGGATCGCCTGGGTTCGCCTCGCGGTGGGCGAGGACCTCGACGATGCCAGGGGTCGCCACGTCGAACGGGACGTGCAACACGTTGCACACCGCACGGAGCTGCTTCTCCATCCAGTCGTCCGGATAGCCGGAAACCCGCCAACGTCGGTGCAACGACAGGCTCACGCCCATCAGTTCCTCGTGCACCTCTCGCGCGTCACATTGGAAGCGGGCGATGTCGACGGCGCGCAGCGACTCATACACCCGCTCCATCTCCCCGACGTACCCCTCCTGGTGCGCCGCGTAGGAGGCGTACCACTCCTGCATCAGCTGGGCGTCGGTGGGATTGGAGTACGACCGATGGGCCAGCTCGGAGACGAACCACAGATAGCCGGAGATCGGATGTTCGAAGGACTTTCGCATCGACTTCGCAGCCACCAGGGTAGCTGCGTCCTGGTAGCGCTCGAATGCGTCCCAGAGCTCGGCATCTGTGCTGACCGCCATCGGATAGTGACACTACCGTCAGTGGTGAACCCGCAGGTGCAACTGCGCTGACGCTCAGCTGTCGTGGACGAGTTCGGCGGCGTGCCGAACGGCTTCGATGATCTTGACGTAGCCGGTGCACCGGCAGATGTTGCCGCTCAGATCCTCACGGATCTGGGCCTCCGTCGGGTCGGGGATCCGCCGCAGCAGGTCGACGGCGGTCAGGACCATGCCGGGGGTGCAGAACCCACACTGCAGGCCGTGACACCGTCGAAACGCCTCCTGCACGGGGTGGAGGTCGGTTGGAGTCCCGAGCGCCTCGATCGTGGTGACGTCGTGGCCCTCGGCCTGCGCGGCGAACATCAGGCACGAACGAACGGGCCTTCCGTCGAGCAGAACGGTGCACGCGCCACACACGCCGTGCTCGCACCCCAGGTGCGTGCCGGTCAGGTCTTGGTCGTCGCGGAGCCAGTCGGCGAGCAGCCGCCGATGTGGCACCCCCTCGACGCTTCTGATCTCTCCGTTGACCACAACGGTGCCGGACCCAGGCGACACCGTCGGCAGCGACGGGTGCGCTTCATGCGGCTCGACGTAGTGGAGGCGTGCTCCTCGCAGGGCGCGGTCCACCAGGACCTCGACCATGTCCCGCCGATACTCGGCGCTGGCGTGAACGTCGTCGGTGGGGCTCGTGTCCGCCGCAGCCGCCGCGGCCGCGGCAGCGAGGTCCTCGGGCACGCCAGAGCTGCCGATCAGCCGCTGCTCTGCGCCGGAGGATCGAAGCGGAGTAGATCCGACCCCGCCGAGGGCGACTCGTGCATCGGTGATGGTGCCGGCGGCATCTCGCCAGACGATCGTTGCGGCGAGCACCATCGCGAAATCGCCATCGCGTCTGGCCAGCTCTTCGAACCCCCACTCGATCTGAGCACCGCCCTCGGCGGGCTGCATCTCGCCCACGACAACGTCGACGAGCAGGTCGGCCGGACCGAGCGCAGTCATGAACGGGCCCTCGAAGAATTCCGATGCGCTGATGCTCCGGCGACCCCCTGGGCCCACCACCACCAGCTCGGCATCGAGAGCCAGCGCCACTACGGGAAGTTCGGCAGCCGGGTCCGCATGGGCGATCGAGCCCCCGACCGTGCCGCGATTGCGAATGTGGGTGTGGCCGATGTGAGCCAGCGCGGCGGAGAGGAGCGGGACCTCGAGGGTCACCGCGGGATCGGCGAGGGCCTCGGCCTGGGTCACCATCGCCCCGATCCGCACCCCGTGAGCGTCGTCGACGATTCGGTGGAGCTCCGCGACACCGGTCATGTCGACGAGATGGTCGGGGCGAGCGAGCCGGAGGTTCATCAGCGCAGTGAGGCTCTGGCCTCCCGCGATCACCTTCGCCTCTTCGTCAGCCTCCGCGAATCGCCCCAGAAGGCCCACGGCGTGAGCGATCGATGTGGCCCGGTGCAGGGTGAACGGAGCCGGCTTCACGGATCAGGAACCTAGTCAACCTTGCTACGTTCACCGCCATGGATCTTCAGCTCGGGGGAAAGAACGTCCTCATCACCGGCGGCGGTCAGGGCGTTGGCCGGGAGCTGGGCGAGGCGTTCGTGGCTGAGGGCGCCAACGTCGCCTTCAGCTACAACAGTTCGTCGGCGGGAGCCGAGAAGGCCGCTGCGGCCGCCAATGAGGCCGGCGGACGAGCGATCGCGGTGCAGGCCGACATCACAAGCCAGGCCGACGTCGATCGACTGGTCGGCGAGGTCGTGGAGTCCCTCGGCAGCATCGACGTTCTGGTGAACAACGCCGCCTACACCGACACCGGCCCCTTTCTCGACTTCGATGCCGATGACTTCGCCAAGATGGTGGATGTCACCGTGCTCGGCATGATGCGGGTCACCCAGGCCGTGATTCGCCACATGATCGACACCGATGTGAAGTCGCGCGGCGGCGGCTCCATCGTGTCGCTGATGGGTGATTCGGGACGGGTCGGTGAGTCGCGCCTTGCCCCCGTCGCCACAACGCGCGCCTCGACGATGGGCCTCATGAAGTCCATGGCCAAAGAGTTCGGCCGCGACGGGATCCGGGCCAACACCGTCTCTCTCGGGCTCGTCCGCAGTGAGAACTTCGATCATCACACCGGTCACGCCGACGACGAGAAGATGGAGCGCATCATCAAGCTGTATCCCGTGCGCCGGGTGGGGATGCCAGCCGATGTTCCTCCGATGGTGATGCTGCTCGCTTCACCGCTGTCGGGATGGGTCACGGGCCAGACCATCTCGCTCAACGGCGGATACTCGATGGTGTGAGCGGCGAACGCGAACCCGGAACCGATGGGGCGCCCTTCGGCGAGCGCGTGCCGCGGGTCGAAGATGCGCGGCTGCTGACAGGTCGGGGCCGTTTCATCGCGGATGTCCGGTACCCCGGGATGCTGCACGTTGCCTTCGTTCGTAGCCCCGTGGCTCATGCGCGCATCGGCGACATCGACATCTCCGACGCCGCGAATCTGGAGGGTGTCGTAGCCGTTGCGGCCGGCCGCGACGCCGACATCGCGGGCGTCGAACTCGTCGCCGAGTCAGCCCTTCCCACCCACGTCCCGACACCGCAGCCGATCCTCGCGGCGGACAAGGTCCGCTACCAGGGCGAAGCCGTGGCGGCCGTGGTCGCCGTGGACCGTTACGTGGCAGAAGACGCCGCCGAGCTCGTGGTCGTGGACTACGAGGACCACGACGTCCACGTCGACGCGCGGGCCGCACTCGGGGCGCCAGGCGAGCCCGTCCACGCGGCGGCCCCCGACAATGTGCTGGTCAGCAGGGTCTTCGACGCGGGTGACGTCGAGGGCGCCCTCGACGGCTGTGCGCTGGTGATCGAGCGGGAGTACCAGACCAACCGCCACGGTGGCGTGCCGCTCGAGGGTCGCGGCGCCGTCGCGGTCTGGGATGACGGTGGCGAGGTCCTCAAGCTGCACGCCACCTCTCAAATCCCCCATCTGCACCGCAACTGCATCGCTTCTGCGCTGGATCTCGCGGATCACCAGGTTCGGCTGATCGTGGGTGACGTCGGCGGCGGCTTCGGAGTGAAGGCGTCCCAGTATCCCGAGGACCTCGTGGTCGCCCAGATGGCCCGCCGGCTCGGTCGGCCGATCTCGTGGATCGAGGACCGGGTCGAGCACCTTCAGACCGCCCTGCACGCGCGTGACCACCACTATTCGGTGCGGGCGGGCTTCGACGCCGACGGCGCTCTCGTCGCAGTCGACGCCACCCTGCACGCCAACGTCGGCGCATACAGCTGCGCCCCGTGGACGGCCGGTATCGAGCCCCTCATGGCCGGCGGGCTACTGACCGGTCCGTACAAGCTCGAGCACTTCCGCTGCGACGTGCGTGGTGTCGCCACCAACACCGCATCGACCGGTCCGTACAGGGGGGTCGCTCGCCCTGCGACGGTGTTCGTGATGGACCGGTTGCTCGACGACGCAGCGGCGGAGTTGGGCATGGACGTGGTGGAGCTGCGACGGCTGAATCTGGTCAGCCCGGACGACCTTCCCTACACGGCCCCCACCCGCCTCGTGCACGACTCTCGCACCTATATCGAGTGCCTCGACCAGGCGGTCGATCTGGTGGGGTACGACGATCTGCGCCTGGAGCAGGAGGCGGCCCGACGCGACGGTCGCTACGTGGGCGTGGGGTTCAGTTGTTACAACGAGCTCACCGGGCTCGGGCAGAAGGCCTCGGCGGGGCCGCGGCTGCCCTTCCGGACCGGGCACGAGTGCGTGACGGTTCGCCTGGATCCCTCGGGGTCAGTGCATGTTCTGGCCGGCACCACGTCGCAGGGGCAGGGGCTCGAAACGACGCTCGGTCAGGTGGTGGCCGCAGAGCTCGGCGTGCCCTTCGATTCGGTGTCGGTCGAGATGGGCGACACCGGGCGCATTCAATTCGGTCTGGGCGCATTCGCGAGCCGTCAGGGGGTGATCGGCTCGGGCGCGGCAACCGTGGCGGCGAGAGCGGCCAAGGAGAAGATCCTCCGGATCGCGGCGCACATGATGGAAGCCGACCCCGAATGGTTGAGCATCGACGACGGCTTCGTGCACACCGAGGACGCCCCCGCAGTAGGCGTCTCGGTGGCGGAGGTCTGCCGGGTCGCGTTCATGGAGCCGCAGCGGCTGCCGTCGGGGGAGGACCCGGGCCTCGAGATGACCCGCTTCTACGACCCGATGACCGGGACATTCGCTGCCGGCGCCCAGGCCGCGGTCGTCGAGGTCGACATCGAAACGGGCGAGATCGATGTCCGCAAGATGGTGGTGGTGGAGGACACCGGCCGAATGATCAACCCGATGATCGTCGAGGGACAGGTGCAAGGAGCTCTCGCCCAGGGGATCGGCGGCGCCATGTACGAACACTTCGTGTACGACGAACACGGCCAGCTCACCACCGGAACGCTGATGGACTACCTACTGCCCTCGGCGCTGGAGATTCCCGAGATCGTGATGGGCCACGTCGAGGATCCTGCCGACAACCTCAACGGCGTCAGAGGAGTGGGAGAAGGCGGGACATTGGGGCCTTATGCGGCCATCGCCAACGCCGTCTGCGACGCCCTGTCACCTCTGGGCGTCACGATCGACGAGTTGCCATTGTCGCCGGCGCGCGTGCGTGCTGCGGTAGTCGGCGCAGCCGCTGGTAACCTCTGACCCCGTTATGACATGGATCGTCGGTGCCGTTCATCTCGTTGCGGCTTTCGCCCTCATCGGCCTCGTGCTGCTCCACAGTGGCAAGGGCGGTGGCGTGTCGGACATGTTCGGTGGCAGCGTCGGGTCGACCGCCGCCGGCTCGACGGTTGCGGAGAAGAACCTCAACCGCATCACGATCGTGGTGGCGATCGTGTTCGCCTTCACAACGCTGGTTCTTGGTCTGCTCCTGGCGTAGGGCGGCCGGCGCGAGCCTCGTGCTCACGCTGTTGATCGCTGGCTGTTCGGACCCCGAACCCGAGCGCGCTCCCTCGACGACGGCCGACCTCTCACAGGTCACCGTCACCACCGAGGCGCCCGAGGTGCCACTGACCTTGCCCGAGGTCGAAGAACCGCGGGAGCGCGGCGGCTCGGTGACCGTGGGCATCTGGATCGAGCCGGACCCCGATGCCGCTCACGTCGGTGGCGACATCGTGCGGGCGCTGATCCACCCGCAGCTCTTCACGCCCCGCCCCGGCGGCGGCTGGGCGCCCCGGCTCGTGGAGCCCGGCTCCGTCGTCGAGGGGCCGGACCTGCGCGAGGCCTCGTTTCGCCTGCGCGAGGGGGCGGGCTGGTCGGACGGATCTGCAATCGATGGCGGCGACTTGCGGCGTACCGCCAACGATCGGTTCGTCGAGTCGGTCGAGCAGGCGTCCGATGGCCTGATCACCGTGCGGTTCACGCAGCCGCTTCCCGGGTGGCGACGTCTCTGGTCGGGCGTCGACACGGTCGAGCCCGCAGAGCGGCATCTGTTCGGCGGGCCCTTCATGGTGGTGTCCGAGACGTCGGGTCTCGAGACGGTCCTCATCCCCAACGATTCGTGGTGGGGCGTCGAGGCGGGGGAGGGCCCGTGGGTCGACGAGCTGCGCTTGGTGGTGGTGCCCGACCAGACGACCCTCCTGCAGCTGTTCGGGCGTGGAGAGCTGGACGTGATCTTTCCGTGGGCGGCGCCCGGTCTTCAGACCTACGTGTGCGAGGACGTCGACGGCTGCGGGCAAGACGTGGATGGCGGTGGCGGGTGGCAGGCGATGGCGCTACTCGATGTGGATTCGCTGTCGAGCGAGGTGCGGCGATCCGTTCTCACGGGATTCGCCCCAGACGCATTCGTCGGGGCGCTGCTCAAGGGAGAGTCGACCGCGCTTGCCTTCCCGGGACTCGATGAGCGTCCCGTTGCAGACCTCGACCGCGAGGTCACGATCAGCTTGGCGGAGGACCTTCCCATGCTCGGGGCGATGGCCAGGGCGATCCAGATTCAGGCCGATGACGATGGGGGAGTCGTTCCCGAGCTGCGGGTGGGCCCGAGCCGGCTGGTGGCGGAGTGGGTGTCCAACGACGACTTCGAGGTGCTGGTGGCCGAGGCGTACCTGGGTCCATCGCCCTGTTGGTCCTGCCTGTTCGACGAGGTGCTGCCGGGCGAAGCCGAGCTCGCTGACGCCGGAGACACCGGCCCGCTGTTCGAGCGGTTGGCGACGGACGCCGTGGCCCGCCGTCTGTGGGTGTCCGACCGGGTGGCGGCATGGCAGTCGGGCATCGACGGCGTCGAGGCCAACGGCTGGTCGATGTTCGTGACGTGGAATGCCTGGCAGTGGAGCGTCAGCTCAGGTTCGTGACCAGCCAGGCGTGGATGGGCAGGACCTCCCGCCACCGCTGCATGAGGACGTCGATGAGCTCTGAGGTGTGGAGCTCTGGGCCGTGGTCGATGCCTTGGCCGACCATCAGGCCTTTGTGGCGCAGGAGCCTGGCCTGGGTGTCGTGGACGGGCTCGAAGCCCGCCGGCACCTTCTTCAGCGCTTCACCGTCGACGTGGTAGCCGGCTGCCTCGACCTGGTCGACGGCGCTCTTGAGCGACGCCCACTCGCCCCGGACGGCTCCGCGGAACCGTTCGAGCCGAGCCTTGTCGAAGCCAGGCGCCCCGGTTGCAACGCCGTAGTCATCGAGGGTGATCCGGAACATGAGCGCTGACGGTGCCGTCTTCCGATCGCCCTGCCAGAAGCGGAAGTCGATGTGCTCCTTGTAGGGCGTCTTGTCCTTGCTGAACCGCACATCTCGGTTGATCTTGAAGATCGAGCCGTTGACTTTCGGTTCGGCCACGATGTCGGGCACCAGCTCTGTGAGCGCCAAGCCCGCTGCTACGACGAACTCCTTCGCTGCCCCGATGTAGTGCTCGTCGTACCGCTTGCGGTTGCCGTCGAACCACTCCTTGGAGTTGTTCGCCCGAAGATCGGCGAGAAAGTCGATGGTCTCGGTGGGGAACCCGCTGAACATGGTGTGATCCTCCCAGATCGCGCGTGTCTGTTCGGATGTCGAACGGCAGTGTGGGGTTTCGACCGGGACGGCGTCAGCCGGTGGGGATCGGATCCCTTCGGACCGGGATTCCGATCAACTCCCGAGTGTCGAGCGGGTCGCCGGACCAGTTGCTCACGACCGCGTGAGGGTCGGCGACCGGTCTGGGAATGCGGTTCCGCGGAACCGTCAGTTTCGTCGGCGACGATTCGATGACCGAACCGTCGGCTCGCCGCACCTCCCACCGCGTGTCGCCTCGTCGGTGCATCGAGTAGCCGCCGGTGTGCAGCAGACGGTGATGGTGGCCGCACAGCAGGACGAGGTTGTCGAGCGTGGTCGGGCCGCCGTGCTCGCGATGGACGACGTGATGGGCGTGGAGGTGGTGGAGAGCGTCGCAGCCCGGCCACACGCACCCACCATCGCGTGCCTGAAGTTGTCGGCGTAGTGACGCGCTCACCCCGGCGCTGCGGCGAGGGCGCCGCGCGTCGCAGGTCGCCCGCGAGGCGGTTTCGCGGTCCAACCGCGTGCCGTCGCTCAGGAAGACTCGCCGAGCGTCCTCGTGGATCTGCACGGTGGTTCTGTCGTTTCCGCTTCGGTCGGCCGGTCCCTGGCTCAGGTAGCTGTCGGCCACCGCCACCATCGCATCGGCACGCCGCTCGACCAGTGGCCGCTCGCCGTCTGGCGTCATCGCGGCGTGAACGGCCTGCATCACCAGCTCGGCATCTACCGCATCGGTCGTCAGGCTGATCGTCACTCGCCCGTCGGGCTCGCGCCGCTTCCGAAGCTCGGGGGCCGGTGGCGGGGGAGGATCCTCGTCGTTCTGCTCGTCGAGGAGGCGGTAGGTCCGCACGATGGTCTCCAGCTGGGCGCCCGTGGATTCCCTGGCCAGCATCAGCAGGTGGTCTTCGGTCTCGGGCACGGCGATGCGCGTGATCGCCCTGACCCGGCTGTAGGTGATCTCGCCCGCCTCGAATGCGGCCCGGATCTGGGGGAGTTCGGTCAGCGCATGGCCGACCCGGAGTTGCTCCCTCGCGGTGCGAAATGACGTCCCCAGCTGCCAGTTCAGCCAGTGAGCGCAGGTGTTCACGCCGTCGCCCTTCCAGCCCTCGCGCCTGTCGAACGCTGCGAGCAAGGCGAGGAAGCCGGCGGTCTCGGCGGCCACGATGGCCGCCTGGGTGGTGAGCCGGCGCTCGAGATCGGGCAGCGGCAGGGCATCGAGATCGTCTTCGCGCATAGGCCCCACGTTATCGAACGTGTGT
>CAZVUM010000065.1:0-18772 GCA_964629575.1 uncultured Acidimicrobiales bacterium
ACAGCGCTTCACCACCGGGCTCAGGAGCTGCGCGAGTAGGGAGGAGCGCCAGCGAGGACCGGATCGGAGGCGTGGCCCGAGCGGCCCGTCGCCGAAGGCGACAAGAGCGGAGTGCAGCGACTCTGGAATCTCAGACCTTCGCCTACCGGCTGATGTCCTCAGCGACCGCGGGTCGACGTGGAGGTTCATGGGCACCGGCCTACCATGCTCGTGTGTCCGACGACGACCCCCTCGACGACGAGAACCCCTTTGGCGGGCTCCCATTCCTCGGCGATCTGGCCAAGATGTTCCAGACGCAGGGGCCCATCAACTGGGAAGCGGCACAGCAGTTCGCGCGCCAGTTGGCGACGGGCGGAACACCCGAAACCAACGTCGATCCCACGGATCGAGTGCGCCTCACCGAGCTCGCCCGCGTTGCTGAGCTCCAGGTGGCGACGGCAACCGGTCTCGACGCCACGAGCAGCGGAAGCCCGGTTCGGATCGACGCTGTCACCCGCTCCGAGTGGGCGCGCGAGACGCTCGAATCGCAGCGTCCACTGATGGAGCGACTGGCGGTCCGGCTCAAGGCGAGCCCTCCTGACGACCTTTCAGCTGGACCGGAGGCTCAGCTGCTCGGCGGGCTGTTCCAGTTCCTGAACCCCATGATGATGGCCATGAGCGCCGGTTCGATGGCCGGCCACCTCTCCATCCGAACTTTCGGCATCTACGACCTGCCGATTCCGCGGGAGGGCGACCGGATCCTCGTGGTGGCGGCCAACCTGGCCGAGTTCGCCGACGAGTGGAGCATCCCACAAGACGACGTCCGCCTCTGGGTGTGCGTCCACGAGCTCACGATGCACTCCGTGCTGGCGGTTCCCCACGTCCGCGCCCAGGTCAACGACCTCCTCGGCCGCTACATCGACGGCTTCCACCACGATCCGCACGCCATCGAGGAACGCCTCTCCCAAATGGAGCTCGGCGCCGGAGATCCCGAAGACCTCCAGCGGCAGATGCAGCAGGTCCTCGGCGACCCCGAAGCGCTCCTCGGTGCAATGCGCAGTACCGAACAGGCGGCCGTGGTCCCGGATCTGGAGGCTCTTCTCGCCGTGATCGTGGGGTACACCGATCACATCATGGAGCAGGTGGGGCGAGGCCTGATCGGCTCCTACGACAGCTTGGTCGAAGCCTTCCGGCGTCGCCGGGTCACCGCCAGCGCGAGCGATCGCTTCGTCGAACGGCTGCTCGGTGTCGACCTGCGCGCCGATCTGGTCGAGCGCGGCCAGGGGTTCGTCGCGGGCGTGGTCGAACGATCCGGCGAGGAAGGCCTGGCACGGCTGTGGGAATCCCCCCGCACCCTGCCGACACCCAACGAGGTCGAGGCTGCAGGGCTGTGGCTGGCGAGGATCGACCTGCCCGACGACTCGGACTGACGACCCGCGGCATCACACCGCTGGTGGCTCGCGATCAGGCGGGTCGTCAGCGGGCGGATCGATCGATGTCTGCGCGGCAGGAAGCGGAAGGGCGCCGCCGACGCGTGCAGGTAGCCGCGCTTTGACGCGCTCGTACCGGGCCACCGTCCAGAGTCTCGACGCCACCACCTGGAACGGCGTGCGCCGGCCACGGCGCAGAGCCCAGAGCCCGCCCAAGTAGAGGAAGCAGGCGACCCCGCTCGCGACACAGAGGACGATCAATCCCGCTCGAACGGGAAGGATGCCGTTGGGGGCGACCACGGGCACGATGCCGCCGAGCACCCACGTGAGCTGAAAGCGGGTCTCGAACCGGGCGAACGACCGGCCCTGATTCGCGTCCGGTGCATCGCGTTGCACGATCGCGTCGAAGCTGAGCTTGCCCAGGCCAGCCGACAGCCCGATCGCCATCGCGAAGAAGAACACCGAGACACGGTCCGCCGGAAACGCCACCAGGAGGGCGACCAGGGACGACAGTCCCAGGACGATGCCCAGCAGGTACTCCTCGCGCACGACCTTTCTCAGGTGGGGCGCGGTGATCGCTCCAGAGAGCTGCCCCACCGAGCTCGCGACGATCATCGCGCCGAACCAGGCGGTCGACGCGTCCTCGGTCCGCAGCCAGAACGCGATCAGGAAGAGGGTGAAGCCGGTCATGCCTCGCAGCACGGCCATCGCCGACGCAGCCATCACGATCCCGGTCGATCGAAGCTCGCTCCGCTCGTTGATGTCGAGAGGTTCGGCCGCCACCTGCAAGCGCGGAATGCGCATACCCACCGGGACCATGAACAGGAACACGATCGTTGCGGCGCCCAGAACCCATTGGGAGCCGAGCAAGCTGAGCAGCAGCCCGGGACCGGCGGCGAGGAACCCTCCCACCCCGCTCAGCAGCGACAGCTTGGAGTTGGCCTCGATGAGGTCGTCCTTCTCCTTGACCAAGCCCGGGACGAGAGCGCTCTTGGCCACGTGATAGGTCTTCCCGAGCACCAGCGCCCCGAACGCTTCGGGAAAGAGGAGAAGCGAGTCGAGGTGGCGCATCATCAGCGCCGCGAGAATCGCCCGGCCGATCCCGCTCACGATCACCATGCCGCGCCGGCCACCACGAGCCCGGTCGATGAGCGGACCGATGAGAGGCCCGACGATGGCGAAAGGGGCGATCGTGAGCAGCAGATACAGAGCCACTTTGGGGCGGGCGGCAGCGGGGTCGAGGTTGAAGAACAGCGATCCGGCCAGCGCGATGGCGATGAGCGCATCGCCCCCAGCACCGAGAATGTGCACCCGAGCGAGCCGGGTGAAGGGGCTCACGACGAACGCTTCGGCTCCTCGGCCCGAGTTCATGCTCCGCCGGGTCGGCCGCGGCTCGCCGTTCACGACGGCCACTGTAAGCGGCGACTCCGCTCGAAAGAACCCAGAGGGCATGACGTTCAGCCGGGCGCCGCGAATTGTTCATCCTTACGCGACCCTCGATCTGGACGACTGCGATCAGCGATGAGTGGTCTCTCCAATTTTCTCGGCAACGTCTACGGCGAGAACAACGAGCCAAACGACGCGGACGCAGCGCAGGATCTCCCACCGGAGGATCAAGCGCGCACGGAGTCGCTCGACGACGTCAAGGAATCGATGGAGGCACTGGTCCGCGGGCTCGAAGAGTCGACCCCCGATGAGCCCGAGGCCACCGACGAACCCGAACACCCCGTCGACTCGAATCCGGCCGGGGTCGTCGCACCCCCAACGGTCCACGCCGAACCATCGGCCTCGCCGGCCGTTGCGCCGAGCCCGGACGACTGGTTCGCCGGAATCGACACTCCCCCCGCGGCGACTGAGCCCGAGCAACCGGCAGCAGACACCGACGCGGCGGTGCCGATCGACCCGACCGAGGACGACGTGCAACTCCCGGATCTCAGCAGCTTCTTCAGCGACCAGTCCGAAGCCGAAAGCCCGGCCCAGGAGAACTGGTTCGACTCCCTCGAGGACCCCGTCACCGAGCCGGAACCCGAGCCCCACACACCGAGCTTCGAGATCGCGTCCGAGCCGGATCCAGAGCCGCCGGCCATGGAGGCGCCACAAGAGCCGCGCGAGCACATCGAACCGGCGCCGCAGACCACGCCCGTCGACCCCCTCGCGGTGCCGCCACCCCCAGCCTCGCTGGTCAGCGATGCGGAGCTCGCACCGCTCGACATCTCACCCCCGCCGGATCCGGTGGACACCGAGGCCGACCCCTGGTTGGAGGAGATTCTCGCCGCGCCTGCCGCCGAAGTACCCATCGCGGCCGAGCCGTCAGCGCCCGAGGCGCCACAGCCTCGGACGGTGACCCCACAGCGCTGGGATCCCGCATACGACGACATCATTCCCGGTCGCGTCACCGCGGCCGCTGCTCTGCGTCCCATCGCCGTCGACGACGTCGTCACTGGCGCCCTCCCGACCGAGACCGAGCGCAGACGGGGCCGCCGCGGGCGACGCGCCGTCGACGACACCGTCAACCCGGTCGTGTCAGAGGACACCAAAGGTCGCCGTCGAGGTCGTCGCCGCTCCAACGATCCCAAGTCGGTGGACCTCCCGCCGCCGACCGAGGAGCACGTGATTCTCGATCGATCGCTCCCCGACCCGAACGGGGTCGCGGTGACTGCGGAGGCCACGGGCCTCGACGATCTGACCGACACCCTGACCGACGACCTCTTGGCCGCACCGCCGACGGGCGACCCGATCGAAGTCGTGCCACCTACCTCGCTCGACGAGACAGCGGTGTCCGCAGAACCCTCGGCGGAGCTGGTCGTCGAAGAGGAACCGGAGCGACGCCGAGGCTTCATGGGTCGCCGCTCCAAGGACAGGGCTCCCGACGCCGTCGACTCGGATGCGGTCTCGAACTCCGAGGACAGGAAGGGCCGTCGCCGTCGTTCACGTCGTGGGGCCGAGGAGGCATCGCCCGAGGTTGAGATGACCTCGGACGAGGCGGCCGACATCATGGGCCTCGGGCCCGAGGTGACCGAGCTGGCTCCGCCGACCGAAGCCGCGCTGGACATGCCGGCACCATCGGTGACAGACGGCGAAGTGAACAGCCTGCCTGCGCCGGACCCCACCGCTCCGCCAGCCGAACCGGCCGCGACCCCACCGGTCGACCTTCCCGCGCCGACCGCAGGTCAGATCATCGAGCCGCCGGCCGACCTCGGCATGCGAGTCGTCGAGAATCCGGATCCCGAGCTCCTCACCGCTCCGCCGATCGACGAGCAGCCCATGCGCAAGCAGTCGCGATTCCGCCGCAAGGGTTGAGTCAGGCCGATCTTTCGTAGCGGTAGCCGACGCCGCGAATGGTGGTGATCCGCGTGGGTCTGGCGGGATCCTCTTCGATCTTGCTCCGAAGCCGCTTCACGTGGACGTCGATGGTCTTCGTGTCGCCCAGGTAGTCGTAGCCCCACACGTTCTGCATGATGCTGTCGCGTGTGACGACCCGACCCGAGCGCTCGAGCAGGTACGCCAGCAGCTCGAACTCCTTGAGCGCCAACGTCACCAGCTCGCCCCGCACCCGAAGCTCGTGTCTGCCGAGATCGAGCTCCAGATCGCCTTCACGCAAGACCGCATCGATCTCGTCGTCGGAGCCCTCGACAGAACCGCCCCCCCGCCGGAGCACTGCCCGCATGCGGGCCACGAGCTCCCTCAATCGGTACGGCTTGGTGACATAGTCGTCGGCGCCCACCTCGAGGCCGACGACGGCGTCGATCTCCTCACCTCGGGCGGTGACCATGATCACCGGCACCCTCGATGTCTTGCGGATCTCGCGGCAGATGTCGATGCCGGACATGCCGGGAAGCATGACGTCCAGGAGGATCAAGTCCGGTGGACTCTTCTCGATCGCGGCCATCGCAGCGCTGCCATCCGCGACTGCTGTCACATCGAAGCCCTCGCGGCGGAGGCTCACCGTGAGTGCGTCCGCGTAACTCGGCTCGTCGTCCACCACGAGGACCGACGTCACGAGGAGACCCCCATCGGGAGTCGCAGTGTGAACGTCGCTCCCTCGCCCTCACGCGAGCGGATCAAGATCTCACCACCGTGGTTGGCAACCACATGGCGAACGATGCTCAGGCCGAGCCCGGTGCCGCCGGTCGAGCGTGAGCGCGCCTTGTCGACCCGGTAGAAGCGCTCGAACACCCGCTCGTGCTCGTGTTGGGGGATCCCGATTCCCTGGTCGCGGATCACGATGTCCACGAATGAGCCGTTCTGCAGAGCAGCCAGTTCCACAGACCCACCTGGGTCGCTGTACTTGATGGCGTTGTCGACGAGGTTGCCGAGCGCGCGCACAAGCTGACCTCGGTCACCCAGGAGACGAAGCTCCGCTGCAGCGGGCAGGCGTAGAAGCTTGATCTCGCGGAGATCGGCGGTCTGCGCGGTTTGGTCGGCGACCTCGGCGAGCAGCGCCTCCGCGTCCACGAGGTCCTGTCGAGGCGAACCGTCGAGCTCGACGCGACTCAGCTCGAGAAGATCATCGATGATGTGGCCGACGCGCTCCGCCTCGAGCCCGATGCGCTCCACGAGCCGAGCCCGCACCTTGGGGTCGTCCTCGCCTGCCAGGGTGTCGCTCAACAGCGCGATCGCTCCCACGGGAGTCCGCAGCTCGTGACTCAGGTTGGCGACGAAATCACGGCGAACCCGGTCGAGTCGGTCGCCTTCGGTGCTGTCCTCGATCACGACCACGGCGCCCATGGGTCGCTGGCTGTCGAAAAGGGGATGCGAACGGACCTCGATGACCCGCGCGGGTGGACCGGTCAGGTTCACGGTCCGTTCGCCGCCACGACCGCCGCTGGCCACCTGGAGCAGGTCGGTCACCGCTGCGCCGACGAGGGCGGCGGCATGGCGCGCCGCGAGAAACTCATCCGCCACGGGGTTGCGGACCAGCATGGTGCCGTCCTGGTCGGCGACCACGACTCCCACGGTGAGCTCGTCCAGGGCCAGCAGCAGACGGCGTTGTTCCTCCTGGGCCAGGTTGGAGTCGATCGAGAAGCGTTCGGCCGTACCTTCCATCCGCCCCACGAGATCCGGAAGCGAGAGGTCGTCGGCCACGGGGGCGGGATCGAGCTGCAGGACCACCCGGTTGAGGCGCCGGCCGATGTTGCGCTTCCACATCGTCCAGCGAACCCAGGACGCCGCCAGCGCAGCGGCGAGAGCAGCAGCTGCGATGGCGAGGAGCACAGTCATCCGGCGCTCTCCGCCTCCCGCCGAGCACGGGCCCGCTGCGCACCTGCGTGCTCGGGGAGTTCGCCCGTCACGAGGTACTGAACGCGCTCACCGATGTTGACCGCGTGGTCGCCGATGCGTTCGTAGAACCGCCCGATCACCGCGAGCTGCACCGCCTGTTGCGTGGTCAGCAAACGGTCGGTCCGGCTGGAGAAAACGGTGTCGATGAAGTCGTTGTGGAGATCGTCGAGCCGATCGTCGAGATCGCCGAGGGCCGACGCGAGCCCGGCGTCGCCTTCCGAGTACGCGTCGATCGCCAGACCGAACAACTTCACGGCCTGCTCGCGCATCCGATCGATGAGACCCCGGAGGCGAGGCTCCAGCTCCACCCCCTGGATGCGCGGGATCGCCTTGGCGATGTTGGTCACCAGGTCGCCGGAGCGTTCGATCTCGGCGACCATCTTCAGATCCGTGACGATCGTCCTGAGGTCGATCGCAACGGGCTGCTGCAGCGCCAGCATCTCGATGCACATCTCCTCGGCTTCGAGGCTGAGGAGGTCCAACTCGTCGTCGGCGGTCACGATTTGATCTGAGGCGGCGACGTCGACAGCGAGGAGCGCCTCAGTCACTGCGGAGATGCCCTCGATGACCATCGCGCCCATGTGCACCAGGTCGGTGCGCAGCTGTTCCAGGAGGGTCTGGAATTGCGTACGGGTCTCGTCGTTGCTCATGGGCGTGGGCTCCCTCGAAAGAGCGTACCGACGACGGCTCAGCCGACCTTGCCGGTGATGTAGGCCTCGGTACGGGAGTCCGCAGGGTTCGTGAAGATCGCTCGGGTTTCGCCGACTTCGATCAGCTCACCGGTCCGCATCCCCTCATCGTTGAGCTGTACCGAGAAGAAGGCGGTGCGATCGCTCACACGCGCCGCCTGCTGCATGTTGTGGGTGACGATCACGATCGTGTAGTCGCTCGTGAGTTCGCCGATCAGCTCCTCGATCCGGCCGGTGGCGATCGGATCGAGCGCAGAGCAGGGTTCGTCCATCAGCACCACGTCCGGCTGGACAGCGATCGCCCTGGCGATGCACAGACGCTGCTGCTGACCGCCCGACAGGCCGTACGCGGACGACTTCAGCCGGTCCTTCACCTCGTCCCACAGGGCCGCTCGTTGCAGCGAGCGTTCGACGATGTCGTCGAGGTCGCCCTTCTTGGCTCCGGCGAGCTTGGGCCCGTATGCGATGTTGTCGTAGATCGACTTGGGAAACGGGTTGGGCTTCTGGAAGACCATGCCCACCCGACGCCGCACCTCGACCGGATCGACCCGCTCGTCGTACAGGTCAACGCCGTGGTAGTCGATCCGCCCCTCGACCCTCGCGCCTTCGATGAGATCGTTCATCCGATTGAAGCAACGCAGGAAGGTCGACTTGCCACAGCCCGACGGTCCGATGAAGGCCGTGACCTCGTGCATATTGATGTCGAGGGAGACGTCCTTCAGGGCTCGGAACTCCCCGTAGTAGACCTCGAGGTCCTCGACGGCGAAGACCGCGTCGTGGGGTGACTGCTGGTCGGTCGCGTGCTCCGTGTTCATCGCAGCCACATCATCGCTGATGGGAACGCTCACGAAGGACTCCGCTCTGCGGCCTGCGATGGGCTCGTTCACATTCACCACTTCTTCTCGAATCTGTTGCGCAGGTAGATGGCAAACCCGTTGACCATGAGGACCACCACCAGAATGACGACCGACGCCGCGGCGGCGTTGGCTGCCCACTCCTCGCCCGGTTGGCGGGCGAAGTTGAAGATCAGGACCGGAAGAGCTGTGAAGGGCCCGGTGAATGTCTCCAGCCAGTTGGCGTCGCCGAAGGAGATGAACCCGGTGGCGGCGCCGACGAGAATGAGGGGCGCCGCTTCGCCCAGCGCGCGGGCGAGGGCGAGGACGGTTCCGGTGAGGATCGTCGAGGCGCCTGCTGGGACGACCTGCTTGGACACGACCTCCCACTTGGTCGCCCCCACGCCGTATGCGGCCTCGCGCAGCTCCTGGGGCACGGCCTTGAGTGCCTCGACGCTCGTGATCACCACGATCGGCAGCACCATTGCGGCGAGGGTCATCCCGCCCGCCACCACGGTGCGTCCCTGTGTGAAGTTCTCGAGCGTCTGCACGAATACTGCGAGCCCGAGGAGTCCATAGACGATCGATGGCACGCCGGCGAGGTTGCGGACGTTGAGCTCGACGAGTCGAGCGAAGCGGCTCCCGCCGGAGTACTCGACGAGGTAGATGGCGGTCGCGACACCGATCGGAACCGCCAAGACCAGCGTGACGAGCGCGATCTGGAGCGACCCGAGAATCCCTTGCCACACGCCGGTGTTGTCTGCCGACTGCGAGAAGCCGTGCGTGAGGAAATGCCCGAGACTCCCCGACAGCACGCTCCAGCCGTCCACCACCATCACGAGGAGCAACACGCCCAGGAACGCAGTGGCGAAGGTCGTGGCACCGATCAGGGTCCATTTGAAGACAGCGCCCGCCACATCCGCGCCGGCCCTCTTCTCCAGATCCGCGGCGGTGGTGCGTGCCACCTGACCGGGGGTGGTGACGACGGCCATCAGTACTTCTCCCTCAGGCGATTCACGATCGCGTTGCCGATGAGGTTGAGGCCCAGGGTGATGAGAAAGAGCAGGGCCCCGAGGAAGTAGAGGCTCTGGAACGCCAGATCGTTGCCGGCCACCTGATCGGTACCGAGCCCGAGGGACGCCATGGCGGAGGTGATCGTGCCACCCGACTCAAAGAGGCTGGTGTTGAACAACGAGGTGTCACCGCCGCCCGAAGCGATCGTGACCACCATCGTCTCTCCGATGGCCCGGCTGAACCCGACGATTGCCGCCGCCATGAGCCCGGAGAGCGCCGCGGGAAGAACGACCCGGATCGTGGTGGTGACCTTGCGGGCGCCGAGACCCGAGCTCGCTTCGCGGAGAGAGTTCGGCACCGCCCGCAGAGCATCCTCCGAGATGGAGGCGATCAACGGGATGACGAGGAGGCCGACCGCGATCCCTGCGGCCAGCTTGTTGAAGAAGTTGATGTCGTCGAAGAAGTTGCTCAGCAACGACGGGGTGATGAAGCTGATCGCGAAGACGCCGAGCACAACGCTCGGCACGCTCGCCAGCAGCTCGAGCGTCGGCTTCATCACACGGCGTACCCGCGGTTGTGCGTACTCGGCCAGGTAGATGGCGGCGCCGAGTCCCGACGGGATCGCCACGATCATGGCCACCGCCGAGATTTGAGCTGAGTTGACGAGCAGCGTGCTCAGGTCGAACAGCCCGCGACGCGGGTACCAGCCGATCGCGAACAGCTGATCGCGCGCCACCTCGCTCGCGAACGACCAGGCCTCGGACGCGATCGTCCAGATGATGAGCAGGCTCACCAACACCGTCACCGCGGCGGCGGACAGGAACACCCACCGGGCGGCGGACGCACGCGCCCGCCGCCCGCGTGCGGTCTGGAGTTCGTCGATGGAGAGGGTCGTCGTCACGAGCGGCCAGGGTCGCCGTGGGGGTCAGCGGTCCGAAACACCGGGCGGGAGCCTAGAACGTCCGACCGGTGGTGCGGTTGGACCAGTTGGAGCGGCCCTGCTCGAGGTCGGCGGGATCGAGGTTGACGTATCCGGCTTCGATGACGAACGCCTGGCCCTCGTCGCTCAGCATGTAGTCGACGAACGCCTTCACCGCCGGATCATCCGCCTGACCCGCATCGATGTAGGTGTAGAGGAAGCGGCTGATCGGGAAGGCGGCGCTCGCGATGGTCTCAGGGGTCGGGGCGGTGCATCCGTCTCCACCGTCGATCTCCACGAGCCTCACCCGTTCACGGTTCTGATCGGCGAAGGCGAAGCCCACCCAGCCGAGGCTGGTCCCGTTGCCCGCTACCCCGTCGATGATGACGTTGTCGTCGGCCGACGCGTTGTAGTCGGGCCGGACTGCGAAGTTCTCGTCGGCGTCACCGCTCTCGACACGGGCTTCCCAGACGCCCTCGAGGGCGATCTCCACGAAGCTGTCGAAGGTGCCCGACTCTTCGCCCGGAGCAAAGATCTCGAGGTCGGCGTCGGGGAACGACCCCTCACCGCCGAGGGCGACGTTGAGATCGTTGGCGTCGGCCCAGGACCCGATTCCCGTCGACTCGATCCCGATCAGGCTGTAGAGGTCCTCGAAGTCGAGGCAATCGATCGCGTCGTTCTCCGCTGAGGTGATCACCGAGATGCCATCGATGCCCACCCGGAGCTCGATGAAGTCGATGCCGGCCTCGGCCAGGCATTCGGCCTCGGAGTCCTTGATCTGACGGGAGCTGTTCCAGATCGGAACCTCACCGGCGCAGGCGGCCTTGTGTCCGTCACCAGAACCAGGACCCTGCACGCTGAACGCCACGCTCGGGTTGGCCGCAGCGAACGATTCTGCGAGGAGGTTGGTCACCGGCTCGACGGTTGAGGACCCGGTGATGAAGATCGAGCCGCTGAGGCCACCTGATCCATCGGAGTCCGAGCTGCTCGAGTCACCAGAGTCGGAGTCGCCACAGGCTGCGGCGAACAGGGCGAGAACGCCGATGAGCGCCGTGAGGAGAATCCGGCGACGTCGGGGGGGAAAGTGTGGATGTCGTTGCACGGAGAGCACGGTAGGGAGGGCGGGTGACGGGTCTCGGTTGATCAGGTGAACGGCTGCCACGGAGTGAGTGAACAACCGGTGAACGACTCGCCGGCCTCGCCTGATCAGACCGTGAGGCCGTCCAGCTCGAGGTCCGAATCCGCGACCCGAAAGCCGATCAATTCGGCAACTGCGATCTGGCCCTCACGCACCGCAGCGTGATCGGTGCCAGGTATCGGGGCACGAGCGCCCGGCTGTCGGACGAAGCGCAGCTTGCCTTCCTCGAGGTGTTCGAGCACACCGGCTGCATCGCCCCACTTGGCGAGGCTCGTGGTCGCGACGCCGTCGATCCGATCGAGCGGCACGTTGGGCGCATTGACGTTGACCGCCCGCCGACCCTTGTCCACCGCCGCCACCCGTTCGATGATCTCAGGGACCAGGTGGGTGGCCGTATCCCAGTGGAACTCATCGGCTGGGTGGCCGGCTGCGAGGTGGTCCTGGCTCACCGCGATCCCATGGGCTCCGTTGTTCACGGCAGTCATGACTGCGCCGACCGTGCCGGAGTGAAGGGTGGAGCGGCCCGCGTTCATCCCCGGATTGACCCCGCTTGCCACCAGCTGAACGGGATCACCGAAGGCGCCGAGCTGGGTGAGGATCACACAGAGGGCGGGCGGACCGTCCACAGCGAAGCAGGAGGCCGAGCCGAGATCGGACCGATCGACGCGCTCGTACCGCATCTCGTCGTTGCCGAGCTCGCCACCGATCGCCGCGCCCATCCCCGTCATGTCGACCATGGGGGCGGCAACCACGACCTCATGGCCCGCGGCGACCACCCGTCGAGCGAGCGCCCACAAGCCCTCGGAGCCCACACCGTCGTCGTTGGTGACGAGCACCCTCACGGGCTCAGTCCTCTTCGGGAACGCCCAGATCCCACTCGAGTTCGTAGTTCTCACGCTCCGCATCGCGGGCGACCCGCTCGCGGTTGCGACGGAACTGCGGATCGTGAGGCGGCAGCAGCTGGAGTCGGGCCATCGTGCGACGACGGAACTCGGCCACGTCGGCTTCCTCGCCGTAGAGACCCTGAATCTCCCAATGGGGCGCCACCGGCCCCAGATACACGACGCGAATCCCGACCTCGGGCGGCGGCAGTTCTTCGGGCGTCTCGACGTCGGTCACCGGGGCTCCTTCTCAACGACCCGCAAATGGTACTGCCCCATCTGCGGATTACCGCAGAGCGCGAGTCGCTGGATCTGGGACCCGCGAGAGTTTGCGACAGGGCGCCCTTCCCAAAAAATTGGGATAAATCGCGACATCTTGGAACCGCTCGGGAGTCTCGTTCGTCAGTAGTGGTGAGACGGAGGACACGTCATGACCACCGAATGGATGGCCAACGGCCTGTGCGCAGAGAAACACCCGTCGACCTTCTTCCCCAGTGACGGGGTCGGAGTCGAGAAGGCACGCAAGATCTGCAACGAGTGCCCGATGCAGCAGCCGTGCCTCGAGTACGCGTTGCGCAACCGCATCGACCACGGCGTGTGGGGCGGTACCTCTGAGCGGCAGCGCCGCCGAATCCTGAAGCAGCGTCGGCTCGACGCCATGGCGCGCGCGACCGCCTGACTCGCCGAGGAGCCGCAGCACACGTCCCGTGGAGACCAGATCGGACTGGTCAGCTGGTCAGCCGCGCAGGCCGAACACGGTGACGACGTCGTAGGACGCGTCGCGTACCCGGTCGAGCAGCGATGTGTCGTCCTCGGGCATCGCATCGCTGAGGTCGCCCATCATCTTCATCTCGTCGGCCTGGGCCTGAGCAACGATCGTGTATACCCGCCGGCCACGCTGCACGACAAAGACCTCGTAGCCATCGACTGACCCGTGCCAGCCGCGGGAGCCGTTGAGGTCGATCGGTTCGCCGGGCGGAAGTTCGTCCCAGCGAACGTGGCCTGGCTCCTCGAAGACGCTGATCTGGCGCTCTCCGTCGCTGTAGATCGCATGCGTGTTGCGGCCGCGTCGCTGGACGTGGACCATTCTCATGCTGCCGGGAGCCTCGACCGGCATGTCCACATCGTCCATCGCGACGTCGTCCATGGCCGCGTCGTCGCCACCCAGCGAAGGAGCGAGAGTGTGGGCCGCGATCGCACCGTCGAGCGACGGCGTCACGGCGGCGGTGATGCTGGAGCTCACAACGACACCCCAGAACGCGGCCGTCGCAACGACACTCAAGGCAACGGCACGGGCCCGCGCCCGGCGGGTTCTCGCCGGCCCGACCAGCGGCGACACCGAAGCACCACGCTCGACGGCGTCGAAGAGGGCTGCGACGTCGGGGGGTGGCTCGAGTAGCGGAAGGTCGCGCACCATGTCGCGTGCATCTCGCACCGCCCCGTACTCGGCGCGCGCTTCGGCCGAGGTTTCGAGCAGCTGTCGAACGTCGTGCTCTTCGAGCGGGTCGAGCTCGCCGTCGAGGAAGGCACTGAGGCGCGGGTCGAGACCGTCGGCGCCATTGGTGTCGTCGAAGGGATCGGGCGGCCCGCCGGAATTCGGGTTCATGCGAGCGCCTCCCGAAGGCGCGAGCGACCACGGTGGATCCGGCTCCGTACGGTACCCACGGGCACATCGAGCGCGTCGGCCACCTCTTGGTAACTCAGGCCGACGACGTCGCTCAACACCACTGCGGCTCGATACTCCTCGGGGAGCGCAGTGATGGCTGTCTGAATCTCTTCGTTGAGCCCCCGGGCCGCGAGAACTTCGTCGGCAGCAGCAGACTTCGGGAGCACGCGTTCGGGGTCGTCGGGCAACGCGTCGGTAGGCCGACGCTGCTTGCGTCGAACATCATCGAGGAACGCATTGGTGGTGATGCGGCTGAGCCAGCCGCGCATCGAGCCGGGTTGGTAGGTTCGCAGTCCGCGTCGCACTCGGAGCAGCACCTCCTGCACCAGATCGTGGGCATCGTCGGGTTGGCCGGTGAGTCGGTACGCAACGGTGTAGATGAAGGCGCCGTGCTCCTGGGCGACTTCCTCCCAGCTGGGCACATCCTCGACCCCTCCCGCGGACGGGCGGCGACGGCGACGTGACCTCCGGGTGTCGTTCACCACTGTGCTCGGCACCCACGAACCGGTGCGTGCCTTCTCGTTTCTCTCAACGACGGGCGCGTCACGACGGTTCCCACGAATTCCCCAGATGCACCCGCGACGACCGCGCGTCCCGCCATGCGATCACCGCCCGAGCCGGTGGGCGTCGGTCAGGCCTCGTCGGAGTCCGTCGAGGCGTCCTGGACGCCTTCTTTGAATTCCTTCTGAGCCTGGCCGAGGGAGCGGGCTAGCTTGGGCAGCTTCGCACCACCGAACAGCAGTAGAACGATCACGAGAATGACAAGTAGCTCCGGTGCACCAAGACTTCCCATGGCAGCTCAGGCTACCAGCGGGGTCGACGGGCCGTTACCCGGCCTGGCCTGCGGCGGCGCGACGAGCGAG
Source organism: uncultured Acidimicrobiales bacterium (assembly GCA_964629575.1). Taxonomy (GTDB): domain Bacteria; phylum Actinomycetota; class Acidimicrobiia; order Acidimicrobiales; family Poriferisodalaceae; genus JAYPWI01. The sequence goes on from CAZVUM010000065.1 coordinate 14,693, forward strand.
CGCCCGCTGGCGGCGGAGACGGCGGCGCTCGCGCTCGCTCATCCCACCCCAGATACCGAACTTCTCACCGTGGCTGAGTGCGTACTCGAGGCAGTCCTCGCGCACGACACAGCCGCGACAGACCTCCTTCGCCTCTTTGGTGCTCGCCCCACGCTCGGGAAAGAAGAGGTCAGGGTCCACCCCGAGGCAGTTGGCGTAGTCCCACCAACTCTTCTCGACGACCTCTTCGTTGCTGTCTTCGACAAACGCCATCGCTGTCCGATCCACTCCGCCACGAGTCCGCCCGGGACCGGATCACCGGCCCGTAATTACACGCTTGTCATTGAACCGCGCTGGACGCGATCGTGCAAGACGAACTTTGGGGCGATTTCGAGAACTCAGCGTTCGACTCGGAATGTGGAGCTCGCGCGGAGCTCCACATCCCCCAGAATCGCACCGATGAGAGGTACCGACGTGGGGGCGTGATAGGTGACCGTCACGGTCACATCACCCCCACTCTGACCCGTGTGCACGGTCATCCTCTCGCTCGCGAGATCACCCGATGACCGCGCAGCTGCCGCGGCGACTGCGGGTCGCGGATCGACCGCCGCGGCTCGTGCTCCTGCCCGCGCCGCGTGGGTGACGAGGATCTGATCCCTCGCCACCAGTCCGACTTGCACCACACAGAGCAGGAGCAGCACGGCGAGTGGGGTGACGAGCGCAAGCTCGGCCGTGGCCTGACCGCGCTCGCCTCTCCCACGCCTCACCCGATCCCGCGGGCCAGGTGATCGAACACCAGGTCGAGGAGCCGGGCGATCTTGCCGGTGCTCGCCGCCCACGCCGTGACGGCCGTGATGACGAGCGCGATCGCGCCTGTCAGAAGCGCGTACTCGGCGGTGGCCTGGCCTTCGTCGCCGCGTGACTCGCTCGGTTTGGTCGCGGCCGTCTGCGGTGTGAGCAGTGGTGCCGAACTCTCTGGGTTGTTGTTCATGGACGTCTCCTGAGTTGGTCGGGAGGGGAGGGGAAGCTCTCTGGGGGAAGAACGGGAAGTCACACTCGCAACGCCGCCACCACGACGGGGGCGACGCCGACGAGAACGAACGCCGGTAGGACGCAGAGCACGAGCGGGAACAAGAGGCGGACCGGGAGCTGTCTGATGCGTGTCTCGGTGCGTCTCCGGAGCTCTGCGACAGCATCGGCTTCGGCCCGCTCGAGCGCGGCGCCGATCGGGAGGCCGTACCGAGCCGACACCACGAGCGCATCGAGGCCGACAGAGCGGCCGCCGCGCCCCGCGAGCGACTCGAGTACCTCGATCACCGACCCGCCGCCTTCTAGCATCCGGCGCTCGGAGGACGTCTCCGCGTCCGCAAGGGAGTCGAGCGCCAGGGCGGTCGCGCCCCCGAGCGAGAGTCCGGCGTCGACTCCCAGACGGAGCAGCGCCAACAGCTCGGACAGCACGGAGAGGTCGAGTGGATCCGCCCGTCGAGCCGAGGCGCCACCGCGGCGGAGCCGGCGGCCGGGCCGGGTGAGAACGCCGACGGCGAGCAGCAGGGCGCTGACTCCGACCACGGCCATCACCGGATCGCCGATCGGATCATTCGTCGCATCCAACCGATGCCGAGAACCTCCAATGCGGCCGCGCTCACGACGGCGGCGCGACCCACTGGCGTGCCCAACAGGATCTGGGCAGGCGCGCCGCCCTCGGCCACAACGGCCGCCGCGACCACCCACGGCAGCGCGGCGATGACCCAGGACGACAGGAGCGCCTGGGCAGCGTGAGCCTCGGCATCTGCGCGACGATCGCGCTGGCGCCTCAGCGTCACTGCCACCGAGTCGAAGAGCTCCGGTCTCGGTCCGACCGGCCCCGTCGCGATGGCGACCGCAGCTGCGAACGCGCGGAGCTCGTCGATTCCAGATTGGTGTGCCCACCGCTCCACCGACCTTCGGAGCGTGCTTCCGTGCGCGTGATCGTCGGCCACGCGTTCGATGTCGGCCTGCACCGCTGCGCCGTCCGCCGACTCGCGTAGAGCAATGAGAAGCGTGTCGCCCGCGACGAGGCGCCGGGCCATGGAGCGACACAGTTCGGGAAGCTCGGTCGCCACGATCCTGTTGTGGCGGGCGTTTCCGAGAGACCGGCGGCGGGTCGCCAACCAGCGCCGACGTGCCGGTGAGGTGAGCCACCCGAGGGCGATCAGGCCAAGGATCGGCAGGGTCGGCGTCATGGAGCAGTGACCTCATCGATCCGATGAACGTGGCGCGCCCCGCTCGAACACCGGCGCATTCCTATGGCGATGTCGATCACCCGACGCAAGTGCGCGCCAACTTCTCCGACAGCGCCAGCGCCGAGGGCGAGCTGTTCCACCCGCCAGATCGCACCGTCGGGCGTGTCGGCGTGCACCGTTCCCATCGAGCCTCGGTGGCCGGTGCTGAGCGCGTGGACAAATCCCGCCGCCTCGACGCCCCGCACTTCACCGACGACCAGGCGGTCCGGCCGCATGCGGAGCGCCGCTGCGACCAGTGCTGCGGAGCTGACACCTCCGTGGCCGTCGAGGTTGGGCGGCTGCGCCTCGAGCCGTACGACGTGGCTGCCGCGCAGCGGGAGCTCGGCCGCTTCCTCGATCACCACCACCCGCTCCGAACCCGCCACACAGGCCAACAGGGCGGCGAGAAGTGAGGTCTTCCCGCTTCCGGTCGGGCCATAGATGAGAACGCTGCGACGGTCCCGCACCACCTCCTCGAGCTGCCGCAGGTGCCACCCCGCGGCGAACTCGTCGAGTGCGCGGGGTCGCGCCGGAAAGCGGCGAAGCGAGACGCAAGGCCCGTTGACAGCGACGGGAGGTACGGCGATGTGGCAGCGCGTGCGGTCGTCGAGTCGCACATCCACCACGGGGCTGCGTCGGTCGACCCTTCGACCCGTGGGGCCCAGCAGGTACTCCACGAGCCGGTCGAGCTCGACGCTGCTGATCGAACCCGCAACCTCGAGGCGGCCGAGACGCTCCACGACGATGTTGCCCGGACCGTTGATGAGTACGTCGGACACGTCGTCGTCATCGATCACCCGGCGGAGACCGCCGAGACCCGACAGGCGACCGAGAACCTCATCGACAGCGGCCAGCCGCACCTCCGCTGCCATGCCGCGCCCCTGGGCCTCGATGGCCGCGACCACGTCGTCCCGGCGGGGCGCCGAGATCGTCACCAACTGGTCGTGCACGCGGTCGACGAGGTCGGCCAGACCTTCGGCAGGACCCTCGAAACGGGCCACCGCACTTCACCTCACAGCTCACGCCGCGCTCACGAACGGCACACCGGGGAAGTGTTCGACCGAACCTACCGAGGCCGCCCGGGAGCACCAACCTCGTCGTGCCGGGATCTTCGGCGTCGGCGGGCCGATCGAGGAGATTCCGCGCAAGCTCGATGCACTGGCCGGCCACTGCGAACGGCTGGGCCGCGATCGGTCCGAGATCACGGTGACCGAGCTGCAGATGGTGCTGGTGGCACCGACCATGCAGGAGGCCGAGGCGGATCTGAGGTCGGTCGCGGCGGCCAAGGGCTGGAACGAGGAGATCATCGAGATGGCCATGATGATTCTCGTCTTCGGCGACGCCGACACCGTCGGCGAGAGGCTTCAAGCCTGTATGGACACCGGTATCGACGGGCTCACGATCAACCTCACCGGCAACGGCCACCACACCGACCGAATCGGGCTCCTCGGTGAGATCGGCCTCGCCGCGACGGCCAAGTGGGAACCGCCGTCTCCGCGGAGACAGGCTGTGCAGGATCGACTGCGTCGTGGATCCCGGCAGCTCCTATAGTCATCCTCGCGAGGAGGTGTCCGAGCGCCTGGTGGGCTCCCCCGCCTTCAAAGCGGGTGGGACGGGTGATCCCCGTCCGGCGGGTTCGATTCCCGTCCACCTCCGCCATTCTTCGCTGCGAGTTCGCCGCACCTCCGGTGCGGCTCATGCGCAGACACTCGCTGCGGGCTCGGAGCAGTTCATCCAAAGCCGCATAGCCGGACCGAGTTGAGCAACGTGGTGCCAGTTGAGCAACGTGGTGCCTGACACCGCGTTGCTCAACTTCTCCTCACAGCGCGTCGCTGTCCCA
>CAZVUM010000065.1:18872-27321 GCA_964629575.1 uncultured Acidimicrobiales bacterium
CGTGGTGCCTGACACCGCGTTGCTCAACTTCTCCTCACAGCGCGTCGCTGTCCCATCCCGGAGTTAGCTTCCGCCGGCATGGGGAGAGCACCTCGCTCCGACACACCCGGCGGAAGCCACCTCGTCACCAACCGTGGCACGGCCCAGACAATGCTGTACCGAACCGATCGCGACCGCCGCCGGTTTCTGGCGCTTCTCGGCGCGATCGAGGAGGACTTCGACGTCGCCGTATTGGCGTACGTGCTGATGGGAAATCACTACCACCTGGTCCTGCGGTCCAATACAGGTCGTCTCGCCCAGGCAATGCAGTACCTCGATGGTGGCTACGCCAAGGCCTTCAACGCAGTCCACGACCGACACGGGGCGCTGTTCCAAGGTCGCTACGATGCGCGACCCCTCGACGATCAATATGCCCTCACATGCGCTGGCCTCTACGTTCACCTCAACCCGCACCGGGCCGGCCTCGTCCCGGATCCAGCCGACTACCGCTGGTCCAGCCTGGGTGCGTACCTCCGCGGGAGGTCAGCTCTGCCCTGGCTTCACCTCGATCTCCTCGACGGTCGGTCCGAACACACCTACGCGGAGACAGTTGCCTCCGCCTCTGGCGATCCTCATGCGTTGCAGCTCTTGGACGAACTCGACCAGTCCTTCACCGACTCACCGGACGACGACGCACTCGAAGCCGCGTTCGCCGCGTCGGATCGGGCCGTCGCCGCCGCGTTCGGCGTCAGCATCGACGAGCTGTACATCGTCGTCCGAGGTCGATCGAACACCCCTCGCATGGTCGCGATGGCGGCCTCGTTGCGAACCACAGGCGTTTCTGCCGCGCGGGTGGCGGAACGATACGGCGCACACAGCGCGAGCACGGTCCACACAGCAGTGCAGCGACTTCGACGCAAGAACGACATGGAGCCTGACGTTGCCTCGCGAGTTCGCGGTCTCGGACTCAACCTCTAGCCAAAGGAGCCACCAAGAGGTCGGTTGACGTTGGAGTTGAGCAACATGGTGTCAGGCACCGGATTGCTCAACTTGGGATGCTCAACTTGGGAGGTGTCGACGCAGCGGGACAGCTAGACACTCAGGAGGTCGCGGGCGCCGGTGTCGCTGGAGGGGTGGCGCAGCTTCGACATGGCGCGTGCCTCGATCTGACGGATGCGCTCCCTGGTGAGGTTGAAGTGCTCGCCGACCTCTTCGAGGGTGCGAGGTTCGCCTCGGTCGAGACCGAACCGCAGCTTCAGAATCTCCCGCTCCCGCTCATCGAGCGGTGCGAGCAGCCGGTTGATCTCCTCGGGCAGCAGCGCCGTGGCTGCGACCTCGAAGGGGGACTCCGCCGAACGGTCCTCGACGACATCGCCGAGCTCGGCATCGCCGTCTTCGCGCAGAGGTTCGGACAGCGAGAGCGGTTCGGCCGCGAAGCGCAACGCCTCGGTGACCTTGTCCTCGGGCATGTCGACCTCGACCGCCAGCTCGGCGAGGGTCGCGGGGCGCCCGTACTTGAGCTCCAACCGCGAACGCGCCTTCTGCAGACGGGCGAGAGTGTCACCGGCGTGGACCGGTAGACGGATGGTGCGACCCGTGTTGGCGATGCCGCGGGTGATCGCCTGGCGAATCCACCACGTGGCATAGGTCGAGAACTTGAAGCCCTTGCGCCAGTCGAACTTCTCGACGGCGTGCATCAGACCGAGGTTGCCCTCCTGGATCAGATCCAGCAGCGGGAGGCCCGAGGCTTGGTACTTCTTGGCGATCGAGACGACGAGGCGCAGGTTGGACTGCACGAATGTGCGCTCGGCTTCCTCGCCCTCACGGTTGGCTTTGCGGTACTCGCGCTTCTTGGCCGCGGTCAGCGGCGAGCCGTCCTCCATCGAACCGGTGTCGAGATGCTCGCGCGCTTCGACTCCCCGTTCGATGGCCTGGGCAAGGCGGACCTCGTCGTCCTTGGTCAGCAGCGGGTACTGACCGATGTCGGTGAGATACAGCCGGACGAGATCTTCTTCGTCGCGCTCGACCCTCTCCTTGGCCACCTCTCGACCTCACTCCCTCGGCAGACAGGCTTCGGTGCCGGAACCAACAGTTTCTCGCCGGTACGCTCAAACTCGTGCCACGAGGGCGGGTCCGTACTGACGTGGCTTTCAACACTACCCGTTCGCACGATTCGTTCCGACTCGATCTGCGTTTTCCCGACCCGCCTGCGTGGTCGGTCAGCTTCCGACATGGTTCCGTTCCCAGAGAGAGCTCGCCCGTGACAGCCGATGACGATCTCGAGATCGCTCTTCTCTCTCTGCGTTTCCGGGCCGCCGATCCCGACCAGTTGCTGGCAGTTCTGTCGAAATACGTGGTGATGACCCGCAACCAGCCGGCCTGCCGAAACGCAGATCTCTGCGTGTCATACACCGATCCGACGCGGTTTGTGATCATTCAGAAGTGGGACTCGGAACACGATGCGCGAGCCCACTTCGATTCGCCAGTGATGGTGGAGATGGCCGAGGGATGCGCTGGCATCTTGAGCGAGCCGCCCGACATCGATCTCCTCGAGGGCATCAGCGCCCACGACCTCGCATGACCTGCACGAGAGGAAAGCAGTGACCAACAGGGCCGTCGTCTGTGGAGCAGGCGGTTTCATCGGAAGCCACCTCGTCCGTCGCCTCCGAGCCGACGGCTACTGGGTGCGTGGCGTCGATTTGAAGGAGCCAGAGTGGACGCCGTCGGCCGCGGACGAGTTCGTCGTGGCCGACCTGCGCGGCGTCGAAGCCGCGACCGGCGCCCTCGCGGGAGTTGACGAGGTGTACCAACTGGCGGCGGACATGGGTGGCATGGGATTCATCCACCACGCCGAGACAGAGATCATGCGCAACAGCATGCTGGTCAACCTCAACGTGGTCGAAGCCGCAGCGCGTCACGGGGTCGGCCGCTTCTTCCTCGCCTCGTCGGTGTGCGTCTATCGCGACATGGAGGTGGGCGAAGCCGAGCTCACCGAGGACGACGCATACCCCGCATTCCCCGACAACGAGTACGGCTGGGAGAAGTTGTACGCCGAGCGGCTCGTTGCCGCGTACGGGCGCGAACACGGATTCGAGGCCCGCATCGCCCGCTTCCAGAACTGCTACGGCCCCGAGGGCACCTGGGACGGCGGACGGGAGAAAGCCCCGGCCGCGCTGTCACGCAAGGTGGCGCAGTCGAGCGACGGCACCATCGAGGTGTGGGGCGACGGCACTGCGGTTCGCAGCTTCGTCTACGTGGACGACCTCGTCGACGGGGTGCGTCGCCTCATGGACAGCGACGAGGTTCGCCCGACCAACATCGGCACACGCGAGTACGTGTCGGTGAAAGAGCTCGTCGACCTCGTCGCAGCAGCGGCGGGGCGCGAGATCACCCCGCAGTGGGTTCCGGGACCCGTCGGGGTGCAAGCGCGAAACTTCAGCAACGACCGCATCGAAGCGCTCGGGTACGCGCCGAAGAACGAGCTGGCGGCCGGGCTCGCCGCCACCTACCCCTGGGTGGAGGAACAGGTCCGCCGCGCCCGAGGCTGAGCCGCTTCTACCGGCAGGCCTCGCTGATGCGGGCGACGTCGGCCCAGCCGAGGTCGCTCGAGCCCCACAGTTCGTCGAACGCGGCGTCGGCCGCGTCGGTGAACCCGTGTCGGTTGCGGAATTGGTAGAGCCGCCGCTTGCGCTGGGGTGAGTAGCCGAGGCGTTCGAGCCGGCCGACGCTGAAGACGTCCCACGCCGAATGCAGTGCGAGGTCGAGCTCGTCATCGCCCGGGCACTCGTCGAAGCGGCCAGAGCGGCGGTCGAGCACGCGGAGCAGCGCACGTCCGATCACGTCGCTCGAACGGCTCCTGCTGAAGTTGCGGGGTCGACGGGTGTCTTCGAATGCGCCGCCCTCCACCTGGAGCACCACCGGCTCGTAGCTCCCGAGTCGGCTGCGACCGAGCGGCGAACCCTCCTCGATCTCGATCGAGAAGTCGTCGTCGAAGCCCACGCGTCCAGCCACATCGGCAGCGACCTCAGCGATGACGGCCGCGTCGTAGAAGACCATCTCGAAGGTGTCCGGCGTGACCGACACGACTCCCATCACACAGGGGCTTCGTTCTTCGTCTCGCGAGCCATGTCGGCGATCTCGTCGATCTCGTCAGTGGAGAACCCGGCGAGCTCACGGAAACGTCGGGTCAGCTGGATCGGACTGTCGTCGTCCTCACCCCGGAAGCCGTTGAACGAGAAGAGTCGGTCGACGACGCGCTGGAACTCGAGCGCCTTGTCGAGCCGCTCCTTGTCGTTGGCGGTGAGGCGGCGCAGCCAGTCGGAACCCATCTTCACGTGGGTCACCTCGTCGGCGAGCATCCAGTCCTCGCAGAACTCCAACACCGGATCGCCGGCCATGTTGCCGAACTCCTTCATGGTGTTGAACACGTCGATGGCCAGCCCTTCGAGCGCCCGATTCACACCGGTCAGCCGCAGGACGGGGTCGGGGTTGCACGCGGCCTCATAGAGCGTGACGTTCTCAGCGAACTCGCCCAGCTCGGTTCCCATGTGATCGCTCAGCGCGACGGATATCTCGCAGTGGCGCGCCTCGTCCCAGCACTGGCGAGCCATGTCGAGCTTGAGCTCGAAGGGAACGTCGGTCCCCTCCTCGAAGTCCCAGCACGTGCGACCCGCGCCCTCGAGCGCCTGGATCTCGCCGACGAAGATGCCGTGCATCAGCGCACGGGCTCGATCGGGGCCGTTGGCCTGCTTGGGCGTGAGTTTGGACGACGACGGGTTGCCGGCGCCCGGGCGGCTTATGCGGGGATCGCTCAGCCGCTCCTCGGGGGTCTGGCGGTTGAACCGCCGGTCGCGGGCCAGTGCGTCGGCCGGAAAGATCTTGCGCATCAGTCCTCTTCCTCCACCTCGACGTAGGGATCCCCGATGCTGCCAGGCCCTGCGATGCCGCCAGCGGCGAGCATCAGCTTCTCGAGCCTGGCTTGGTGGGCAGCGGCCCGGTCGACTTCCTCATCGGTCTCGATCATCGACTGGATGAGCATCTCGCCTTCGCGCCAGTCGCTGAACTCGTCCTGAACGATGAAGTCCAAGATGCGCACGGTCGGCATGTCGGTGATCTCGCTCGTGCCGTTGCGGTGGTACGTGTAGGCCGCGATCTTGTGCGGGATCAGCACCCGGTACACACCGACGAGTTTCTCGATCGTGAGCTCGGGCGCCTCGGGCTCGGTCATGGCCTCGACGAAGGCGACCATCTCGTCGTTCGGTGGGATCGTCAGCCGCTCGGGCTTCATCTCCCTGAGTTCGGGCAGCCGCTTGTTGAACAGGTCGGCGTGCCATGCGTGGTGATAGCAGTGCGTGCCCAGACGCATCTTGACGTCGAGCTCGGGCACCGTCGCGACCCAACCGCCCATCGCCTCGAAGAGCTTGGTCTCGACCCACTTGTAGTGGCCCACACGTCGCGCCGTCTCATCGACGTCGAACAGCCCGGGAAGCGCGCGCCGATCCCACGGAGCGAAGGGCGCCCGCGGTCGTTTCGCTTCGGTCATCGCCGTCCCTTCGACGCTCGCATAGCCGGCCACACTAGGTGCCTGGCACTTCGTGTGACGATTCGTAACGTTAGGTGCCAGGCACCTATCGGGAGGACACGTGGGCCGCTACGACGACCTCATGAACCGCCTCGATGAGGGCGAGACGATCATCATCGACGGCGGCACCGGAACCGAGTGCGAACGCAGGGGCATCCCCCAGGTCGACCTCGCATGGAACTCCGGTGGCGCCCTCAGCCACCCCGACATCATTCGCCAGATCCACCGTGACTACATCGACCTCGGCGCGCAGGTCGTGATCTCCAACACCTTCGCCACCGGTCGCAACATCCTCGTAGACGCAGGCCGCGCGCACGACTTCGACCCCTACAATCGCCGCGGGGTCGAGCTCGCGATCGAGGCCCGCGGGGACTCCGGCGCCGACCATGTGCTCGTCGCAGGGGGCATCAGCTACTGGAGCTGGGCCACTCCCCCGACGCTCGAGCGGCTCCACGAGAACACCGTCGACCAGGCGCGCATCATGGCCGACGCCGGCGCCGATCTCCTCATGCTCGAGATGATGGTCGGCATCGAGCGGATGGAGGTGGTGCTCGATGCCTCGGCCACCGTCGGTCTTCCGGTGTGGGTGGGGCTCACGTGCGGAACAGAAGAGGGTGACCCCATCGGTGACGATGGGGTGGCTCGCCTTCGAGAGGGCGACACCGTTGAGGACGCACTCAAGGCTCTCGACCCGGCCGTCACCCCGGTCGTGTCGGTGATGCACACCGATGCGGGGCTCATCGACGGGTGTCTGGACGTGCTCGACCAGCACTGGACCGGCCACGTCGGGGCCTACGCGCACAGCGGCGACTACGTCGACGGAACCTGGATATTCAACGGCGTCATGAGCCCCGAGCGTTATGCCGAGGCGGCCAAGGGCTGGATCGACCGCGGCGTCAGGGTGATCGGCGGATGCTGCGGCATCGGCCCCGAACACATCGACAGAATCGCTACCGATACCCATTGGTGATGGGAAGCCTTCGGTCTGTCTTCCCCGCGCCCGCGCAGTTCACCGATAGCCATTGGTGATGGGAAGCCTTCGGTCTGTCTTTCCCGCGCCCGCGCTGTTCACCGATAGCCATTGGTGATGGGTAGGCGCCTGTCCTTGCCAAACGCCTTGGAGGACACCCGCGGGCCGGGGGGGCTCTGGCGGCGCTTGTACTCGGCGATGTCGACCAGGCGGGTGATGCGTCGGACCAGCTCGGCGTCGTGGCCCATCGCGATGAGCTCGTCGGCGGTGTGGTCCTGCTCGACGTAGGCCTCGAGCAGCGGGTCCAACACCTCATAAGCCGGGAGCGACTGATCGTCTCGCTGATCGGGCCGCAGCTCGGCTGACGGTGGTTTGGTGATCGATTCGACCGGAATCCACGGATCCGACGTCTGAGAATTGCGCCAGCGGCAGAGCTCGTACACCAGCAGCTTCGGGCAGTCCTTGATGACCGCGAATCCGCCCGCTGTGTCGCCATAGAGCGTCGAGTAGCCGACCGCGGCCTCGCTCTTGTTGCCCGTCGTGAGCACGAGCCACCCGAACGCGTTGGAGAGCGCCATCAACAGAACGCCACGGATTCGGCTCTGTAGATTCTCCTCGGTCAGTCCCGGTTCTCTGCCGGCGAGGCTCGGCGCGAGCATGTCGAGCATCCCTCGGTGGGCAGGCTCGATTGCGATCTCGCGATAGTCGACGCCCATGTTCTTGGCGAGTTCGGCGGCGTCGTCCTTGCTTCCGTCGCTCGAGTAGCGCGACGGCATCGACACGCCGTGCACGCGGTCGCCGCCGAGCGCATCGACAGCGAGCGCGGCGACCAGACTCGAATCGACGCCGCCCGACAGGCCGATCACCACCTCTGAGAAACCGTTCTTCTCGACGTAGTCGCGGGTGGCGAGGACAAGGGCGCCCCAGACCTCGCCGACCGGATCCGGTAGATCGGCGATGGAGCTCTGCATCACGTCGGCTGAGCGAGTGCCGGTGCTGATCGAAACGACGTCGAGCGAGGCCGGCGGCGGCTCGACGTCGAACTGGAGGTCGACGAACTCGAGCGCCTCTTCGTACAGCGGCGAGCGGGCCACCAGCTGGCCATCGGCGCCCATGACGAGCGAACCGCCGTCGAAGACCAGCTCGTCCTGCCCACCGACCTGATTGACGTACACGAGGGGAACGCGGGCCTCGGCGACTCGCTCCTGGACGACGGTCTCGCGTATCTGCTGTTTGCCGCGACGGTAGGGAGAGCCGTTGATGTTGACAGCAAGCTCGGCGCCGCCTGCCGCCTGAGCCGGCACCGGCCCGCCGGGGCTCCAGATGTCCTCGCAGATCGACACCCCGATGCGAACGCCGGCGATCTCCACGAGTGGGCCCGGATCGGTGCCCGGCTCGAAGTAGCGCTCCTCGTCGAACACCGCGTAGTTGGGCAAGAGTTGCTTGCGGTGGGTCGACCGAATCTCGCCGCCGACGCAGATCGCCGCTGAATTGTGGAGCTGGCCATCGAACTCCGGGTAGCCGACGACCGCCGCGACATCGCCGGTATGCGCGGCGATCCGCTGGAGCGCGTCACGGCTGTCGGAGACGAACTTGGGTTTGTGCAGCAGGTCTTCGGGTGGGTAGCCGGTGACCGTCAGCTCGCCGAACACTACGACGTCGGCCCCGCCGTCGACCGCGGCGTCGTAGGCACCGGTGACCTTGGCGACGTTGCCGTCGAGATCGCCGACGCGAACATTCAACTGCGCAAGAGCAACCCGAATCCGACGCACCCGGTCAGGCTAACTGTCCGCGGACGCGCCCCTGGTAGACCACCCCCTGTCGCGCCGCTCCGCTAGGGCTAAGCGCTAGGGCCTACCGGGCCACGGAGCTGCGCCGCGCTCGGCGCTCCCAGCACGCAGTCCAGCAGGCACCATCAG
>CAZVUM010000066.1:0-1418 GCA_964629575.1 uncultured Acidimicrobiales bacterium
CTAGTGGACGCTGGGGGTGGTGGGACGTCACTGAGAGTGCGCTAGGGGCGGTCGAAGTTGGCGTTGCGGCGTTTGGCCTCGTCGGAGGCATTCAGCTCGCGGAAGAGGCGGAACTCGTGCCGTAACCCTTCCTCGAGAGGCATCTGCAGACCCTCCAGCACGGCGCGCTTCGCGGAGGCCACCGCAGCCCTCGGCCACCTCGTGATCCGGCCACACCACCCGATGGCCGCGTCGACGAATCCCTCCTCGGGCAGCACCGCGTTCACGAGCCCGATCTGTTGGGCCTCCTCGGCGAAAACCCGGCGGCCCGACAGCACCAGCTCGGCCGCCTTTGCGGCCCCGACCAAGCGGGGAAGCCGTTGCGTGCCACCGGCGCCCGGGATGATGCCCATGCTCACCTCGGGCAGAGCGAGGTGCGAGCGCACAGACGCCACCCGCAGCGTGCATGCGAGTGCGATCTCGCAGCCTCCGCCCCAGGCCTGACCGTCGATCGCGGCGATCGTCGGCTGCGGCATCGTGCTCAGCGACGTGAGCGCCCGCCCCCACGCCTCAGGGTCGCCCTCGGGCACCTCGCCCTTCGCTGTCAGCTTCAGGTCGTCGAGATCGGCGTGGGCGACGAAGTACCCGTCGACACCGCCGGTCAGCATCACCGCCCCGATCGACTCGTCGCCGCCGAGAGAGTCGAGCGCATCGGCAAGCTCCGTCATCGACGCGAGGTTCATCCAGTTCTGCGGCGTGCGGGTGAAGGTCAGAACAGCAAGGCCGTCGACATCGTGGCGAGTCCAGGCGGGCATCGGAAACCTCTTCGACGAAAGGGGCGGCGGCGGCCAAGCTTTCCACGCCAGCGGCGCGCCCAGGCCACCTGCCAACATGGCGGCTGATGGTTCGCACCCACCCCTCGAGCGGCAGCTGCGCGATCGTCGGCATGCGCATCACCGGGTTGTACCTCTACGAGACCCAGTCCGGGCTCGATCCCGTCAGGAGCGAGGAAGCATGACCATGAGCGACGAGGAGCGGGAGCGTCACCTCGCCAGCGCACGCCACGTCGGCGCCGCCTTCGCCCAGCATGCCCAGTCGAGCGAGGAGCTACGCGTGGTTGCGCCCGAGGCGTGGGATGCGGTCGTCGACTCCGCCTTCTTCTCCACGCTCGTCCCACAACGGTTCGGCGGCCAGGAACTCGACTTCGACGTGATACCCCACATGGTTCGTGAGATGGCGAAGGGCGACGTGTCGAGCGCGTGGGTCGCTGCGTTCTTGAATCACCACAACTGGCAGTTCGCGCTCTTCGACCTCGACACCCAGGCAGAGCTGTGGGCAGGAAGGAACTACGCGCTCGGCCCGGCCACCCTGGCCCCGACGGGCCGCGCGACCAAGGCCGACGGTGGTTGGCGCGTCAGCGGTCACTGGAAATGGGGGTC
>CAZVUM010000066.1:1518-26934 GCA_964629575.1 uncultured Acidimicrobiales bacterium
GAGGTCGTGGCCCACGCAGCCGATGGAGCGGGTGCCTCCAGCCAGTTCCTCGACTCGCCGCTCCAACGATTCCGGCGCGATGTGTCGGTCCTCTCCGGCCACATCCTGTTCGACTACGACAGGGCCGCCGAACTGCACGGCCAGATGATGCTGGGGATCAAGCCCCCCGCCGGCACCCTGGTGTGACTCAGAGCCCACCGTCGGAGCGGAGGCGGTCGATCGCTACCTCGTCGTAGCCCAGCTCCCGCAGGATCTCGGGTCCGTGTGCGCCGAGCGCCGGAGCCGCCCGACGCACCGCCGTGGGTGTGAGGCTGAACTTCCCCGCAGGCCCCACGATCGGGGCCTCTGTCCCGTCCTCGAGCTCCACCATCTGGAGCATCTCGCGCTCGGCCACGTGAGTGAGCGCGGCGACTTCGCCGAATGTGTGAACCGGGGACACAGCAACGCCTGCCTCGGCCGCGAGACGAACGGCCTCGCTCACGTCGAGGCCCGCGAACCAGCCGGCGACGGCCTCGTTGACGTCTGCGCGACGTCCGACACGTCCGGCGTTGGTGTGCAGCTCTTCGTCGGAAGCGAGGTCCGGTCGGTTCATGAGCCCGACCAGAGCGTCCCAGTGGCTGTCGAGGAGCAGGGCGATGAAGGCCGCGCCATCCCTGCAGCGGTAGGTGTTGCACGGAACCGCGACCGGAACCTCCGATCCCATGCGTGGCAGGTCCAGGCCCATCGCTCCCAGGGTGAGAAAGCCGTTGGACTGGTACAGGGTCACGTCGAGGAGTGCCACGTCGACGTGTTGACCCTCGCCGAAGGCGTCGCGGTGCCGGAGCGCAGCAAGCACCGCCAGGGCGCCGTGGAGCCCAGCCAGGTCGTCCGCGAGAAAGGTCGGCGCTCGCACGGGCAGGCCGTCGGGGTCCCCGTTGAGCGACATCCAACCACTGGCCGCTTGCACGGCTGGGTCGTAGGCGGGCCGCGGCGACAGATCACCGAACTGGCCCCAGCCGGTGATCGAGAGGTACACGGTGTCCGGGCGCACGGCCTTCACCTGCTCGTAGCCGAGCCCCCAGCCCTCGAGCGTGCCGGGGAGGAAATTCTCGATGACCACGTCGCTCGCCGCGGCGAGGTCGAGGAACACCTCTCGCCCTGCGTCGGTCCTCAGGTCGACGCTGATCGAGCGCTTGTTGCGGTTGACGGTCTGGTTGGCGAACGACAGCGAGGTGCCGGGAAGATGCGGCGGCGCGATCCGCGTGACGTCGCCGGGTGGGAGCTCACCTTGATGACGTCGGCGCCCATGTCGGCGAGAAGGCATCCAGCCATCGGACCGGACCACGTGGTCGCGGCTTCGAGCACCCGGAGCCCGGCCAGCGGCCCAGAGAGTTCTCCGCTCCCCCCTCGGTAGAAGTCGTCTCGATCCATGCGGCAGCTTCGCACGCGGTCCTCGGACCGTCCTCCAGAAGAGGGCCAACTACTCTCGACGCCATGACCACGGCGACTGACCTGATCGAAGGGTCCCTGACCAGCAGCGGGCTTGCGGTGCGCGACGACCTCGGCGACGCAATCGCCCGTGTGTGGGAGCGCCTCGGGGAGCCGGGCGCGACCTGGACCGGCGCCCAACGGATCGGCATGGCCCGCGTCGCCCGGGCAGCGCTCGCGGACAACGATCCGCTGCCGCCGTGGGTCAAGCCCTCCACCGTCGACGAGCGGGTGGCCGATCCCGACGTGGCGCCACACGTCGGCGATGCGGTCTATCGCTTGTCCCGGCACGCGGCCACCCTCACCGAGGAGTGGTACAACGACACGCTCTCGATGGCCGAGATGACGCCCGAGCAGTGGGTCGAGGCCATCGAGATCGTGATCGCTGTGGTCGCGATCGATGGATTCGCCAACGCCGCGGGCCTCACTGCACCCGAGCTCCCCACGGCTCAGCCCGGTCAACCGGTGGGCGTCGGCGAGGTCAACTCCAAGCCGGCCCGACACAACTGGGTGCCCGTTCTCCACGTCGAGGACGACGTCGACGGCTACTGGAACGGCATGCCGATGGTGGCCCCGGTGGTCAGGGCGATGTCCGGGGTTCCGTCGTCGCACCGAACGATGTTCGACCTGATCGAGGTCATGTACATGGGCGGGCCGGCGATGGCCGACATGGAGTGGTCCCGCGGGACCCTCGATCGGCGCCAGATCGAGCTGGTCGCTTCACGGCTTGCGGCCCTACGCGAGTGCTTCTACTGAACGGCGGCACACAGCGGCCTGCTCCGTGCGAGCGGCCTCGCCACCGACACAGACGTCGACCTCAGCCTCATCGCCGACGGCGGTGATGGCGAGGAGGGCCACGGTCAGGTACCCCACGCGGACCTGCTGACGAGGTTCGTCGACGCGGCCACCGGCACCGAGGGCGACCTCGACGCCGTGCGCCAGGAGCTCGTCGACGCGACCGATGACGCTTTCATGGTCGACGCGGCTGCAGTCGTCGGTGCGTTCGAGATGATGACTCGAATCGCGGACGGGACTGGCACCAGTCACCCGGCCCCGAGGATGGACGCGTTCGAGCCGGTGCGGGATGCCCTCGGCCTCGACGACTACCAGACAGCCCGGCTCGTCGCGGACTGACCTCGCTACTCTGGTCGCCATGATCGACCAGCTGCCGCGACCAGACATCACGATCGACGACAGCGCCATCACATGGCGCCAGTTCCCGGGCTACGAGGGCCTTTACTTCTGGGTCCTCGGGGTCAACGAGGAACGCCAGCAAGTGGACATCTACTTCCGCCTCGCCCCAGGAGCCCGGTGCCCTGGTCACCGCCACGTCGGCGCGACCGACACGCTCGTCGTCGAGGGCGTCCAGAAGACCTGGGAGCTCGTCGACGGTGACTGGCAGCTCGACCAGGTACGGCCGCCAGGCCACTTCAGCGCCAACGAGGGCGATCACCTGCACTCCGAGGAAGGCGGCCCCGAAGGCACCATCGTCCACTTGTCGATGACCGCCGTCGACGGGGTCATCTGGGAGACCTACGACGACATGGCCACCGAGCTCCTCTCGAAGACCACCGTCGAGGACTTTCGGCGCGCGCTCGAACGGCAGATTGCAGCCGTCGGGGCCCCGGCGTGATCGAGGTCCATGCCACCACGCCGCGCCTCGAAGCGGCGATGGCGCGCTACGGGATCAAGAACTCCACGGCGATTCGGGTCGACAACATCATCATGTTCAGCGGGCTGACCGGGCTCGACCTGGAAACGGGTGAGGCGGTTCCGGGAGGTCTGGAGGGCCAAGCCCGCCATGTTCTCGGGATCTTCGCCGACATCCTCGACGACCTCGGGCTGACCCTCGACAACGTCGTCAAGGTCAACTGCCAGCTCGCCGACATCGAGGACTTCGCTGTCTGGAACGAGGTGTTCCTCGACGTCTTCGATGCGCCGTATCCCTGCCGCACCACAACCGGTGCGCCGCTGGTGGTCGGCCTGATCGAAGTGGAGATCACCGCCTCGATCGAGCCGCGCCGCTGACCCGCTGTTCACCCCCGCCCCCTTCAGGAGCTCGCCGTGCCCTACGTGACAGACCGATTCGTCCATGACGCCGATGCGCACATCATGGAAACGCCCGAGTGGCTCGACGGATACATCGACACCTCGCTCATGGATCGGTACGAGCACCGGTCCTTCGCCGGGGGTGTCGGCGGGACCGGCGAGTTCGATGTCCAGCGCTTCTTCCAGCACGTGCGCGACCAACAAGCCGACCCCGGGTATCGCGCTGAAGACGCCGAGCAGCTCATGATCCGAAAGAACTGGGATGCCCCCGGTTCGTTCATCGCGGAGGACCGACCTGCGGTGCTCGACGAGCTCGGATTCCAGAGCCAGCTGATCTTCAACACGTTCGACAGCGAGTACCTCGAGCGGCTCGAGCACGGCACCGACCGCGAGCTGCTCGCCGGGGTCACGCGGGCACACAATCGGGCCATGCTCGACTTCACCGGAGTGGATCCTCGCTTGTTGGGGACGTGCTACGTGCCGCTGTCGGACTTCGATCTCGCCGCATCGACGGCGGGCGAGGCCATCGAAGCGGGGGCAGCAGCGCTTCTGGTCGCGTCGAGCTGTCCGAAGGGTCACTCGCCATCGCACCTGTCGCTCGACCCGGTGTGGGCGGCGGCCGAGGAGGCGGGCATTCCGGTGGTGTTCCACGTCGGTGGCGGTGGCCGGCTGATCAACCCCGACTACTTCGTCAACGGGCGCCCGATCCCGCCGGACTTTCACGGTGGTGGCGAGAATTTCAGGTCGGTCGACTACATGGCCATCCCGGGTCCGCCGATGCAGACCCTCGCCACGATGATCTTCGATGGCGTGCTGGAACGGTTCCCCGCTCTGAAGATCGGTGTGATCGAGCAAGGCGCGATCTGGGTTCCTGGCTGGATGCGGCAGATGGAGTCGGCCTTCGATGCCTTCAGTCGGCACGAGGAACGACTGCAGGCGTTGAGCCTTCGCCCGTCGGAGTTCGTACAGCGGCAGATCCGAGCGACGCCGTACCCGACCGAGGACGTCGGGTGGATCGCGTCGCAGGGCTGTGAGGACGTCGTGCTCTTCTCGTCCGATTACCCGCATGTCGAGGGAGGGCGCCGGCCGATCGAGCGCTTCGAACGCTCGCTGGGCGATGCCCCCGAGGCGCTCCGGCAGAAGTTCTACGCGGACAACTTCGCCGACCTGATGGGCAGCGCCCTGAGCTGATGTCCTAGCGATAGGACGCGGCCTGGATCCTGTAGAGCTCGGAATAGGACCCACCGAGGCGCATGAGCTCATCGTGGGTGCCGACCTCCGCCACCCGGTCGCCCGAGAGCACGACGATCGTGTCGGCCATTCGTACGGTCGAGAAACGGTGCGACACGAGCACCGTGATCCGCCCGTCGTCGGCGTCTCGTGACAGCTCGGCGAAGCGTTCGAACAGGGCGTGCTCCGTCTCGGCGTCGAGGGCCGATGTCGGCTCGTCGAGGACGACGAGCAGCGGTCGATCCCGCACCGAGCCCCGGGCGAGCGCGAGCTTCTGCCACTGGCCGCCGCTGAGATCGACGCCGCCCGGCCAGCTCGGACCGAGCTGGGTGCCCAGACCGTCGTCGAGTCGACCGACGACATCGGACGCACCCGCCCGCTCGACCGCGCCGGCCACGGCGGGTCCGTCGTCGATGCGCGGCAGGTCACCCACGCCCACGGTCTGCTGGGCGACGAACTCGAAGCGGGCGAAGTCCTGGAACGCACCCGCCATCCGCTCCCGCCACTCCTGCGGATCGATGCCGGCCAGGTCGGCGCCGTCGACTTCGATTCGGCCGGCCGTCGGCGTGTACATGCCGGCCAGCAGCTTGACGAGGGTGGACTTGCCTGCGCCGTTCTCGCCCACGACGGCGATCACCGACCCGGCCGGGAGCTGGAGATCGACGTCGTCGAGGACGAGGTCGGAGCTGCCGGGGTAGCGGAAGCTCACGCCATGCAGGGAGATCCCGTCGGTGAGCCGGGCCGGAACCGTCGCCTCTACCGGGCGGCGGCGAGATTCGACGAAGCGCTCCAACCACAGGAGCCGCTGTGAGCCCTGGATGAAGAAGCCCCAGGTGTCGATTTCGGTTGCGGCGGCGCTGATGTACGCGGTGAGGCGGGCACCCGCTGCGATGACGATGAGAGTGTCGGCCGCTCGATCCGGTCCTGAGCCATTGACGACCTCGACGATCACGAGCACGAAGGCCGTTGCGAAGATCGCCCAGGCTGCGGTCACCACGAGTGCGGAGCGCACCCGCGCCCGTTCCATCGGGCCGAGAAAGGCCTGCCACGCCCGGTCGCGAGCCTCGGCCACCGTCCGCGTGGCTCCTGCGACGCGAAGCTCCTTGGCCGACGGGGCCTCGGTCCCGAGCACGAAGAGGTGGCGGGCCAGCCTCCTCCCGCTCGCTTCGGCTTCCCACACCGACGACTCGGCTCGGCCTCGGCGCGCCGACGCCAGTACGGGTGGGACTGCCGCGAGGCCGAGGAGCAGCATCGCCGGCTCGACGGTGGCCAGAACCGCCATCACCACGAGCAGGCGGAGCAGCAGCCCGAGTGAGCCGAAGAGGGACAGGAAGATGTGGTCGAGGGTGAACACCTGGTCCCGCAGGATGGCCAGCCGATCGAGAACGGCGGGCCGCTCGTGCTGCTCGATTCCTGCTGCGGTGGCTTGGAGTCGGGCGACGTGCGTCTCGAGGGCGACCGCGAGGCGCTGTCGGAAGCGGAGGTGAAGGCGGTCGCCTCCTGCGGTGAGAACCCAGCCCCCAATCGCCGAGAAGGCCAGACCGCAGCCGGTGATGAGCAGGAGCGTCCGGTCCGGCTCGCCTTCGGACAGCGCATGAGCGAGCAGGCCGAGCCACAGCGCGAACAGTGCGTCGGGCAGCGCGGCCGCGAGCGTGATGCCGAGCGAAACCCAGAGCAGTGCCGGCTGGTAGCGGAATCCGAGCCGGAGGATGAATGCCACCGCAGCGAACCCGCCAGGGAGGTCATCGAGATCGTCAGTGGACTCCGGGGCGTCGGTCATGACAGTTTCACCTGCCCTTCGCCGTCCTCGTCGTCCTCCTCGAAGCGCGCCGCTTGGAGGTCGAACATCGTTCGGTATTGACCGTTGGCAGCCATGAGGTCGTCGTGGGATCCGGCCTCCACCACCTGGCCCTCGTCGATGACGACGATGCGATCGGCCCGCCGCACGGTGGAGAATCGATGCGAGATGAGGATGGTCGTGCAGCCCTCTGTGGCCGACAGCAACCGTTCGAAGATCTCCGCCTCGCCACGGACATCGAGTTGCGCGGTCGGTTCGTCGAGCACGACGACCCCTGCCCCGAGATGCACGGCCGCCAGGGCTCTGGCCAGGGCGATGCGCTGCCACTGGCCGCCGGACAGGTCCGTGCCGCCGGTGTACGCCTTGGACAGTGCCTGATCGAGCGCGGCGAGATCGCGAGCGCCCGCCGTTTCGAGCGCCGCGAGGAGGGCGTCGTCGTCGACCATGCCGGCGGCGCGGGCCGGAACGAGGTTGTCGCGGAGGCTGAGCTCGAAGCGGACGAAGTCCTGGAAGACCACCGCGACCCGGGCTCGCCATTGCTCGATGTCGAAGCTGCGCAGATCGACGCCGTCGATCTCCACCGACCCCGATGTCGGGTCGTAGAGGCGGCACAGGAGCTTGACGAGCGTCGTCTTGCCGACGCCGTTGCGGCCCACGATCGCGGTGGATTGACCGGCGGGGATCGTCAGATCGAGGCCCTCGTAGACCGGTGGGCCTCCGGACGGGTAGGTGAACGCCAGCTCCCGGAACCGGATCTCGTGAGCGGGCAGGCCGTCGGTTGGCTGGGGGCCCGGCGGATCGGGCGGCTCACTGAGGTCTCCTTCGGGTGCCATGCGCGCTGCGAGACCTTCGACCGCCTTCACCGGTGTGGCCGCGGCATCGAGCGCCCAGGTGAAGTCGCCGACAGCGAGCGCTGCAGCACCGATGAGTGCCTGCGCAGCCACGACGATCGCGTCGAGGGCCAGATCGCCGTCGGCCGTACGCAGGATCAACGGAATCAGAACGACTGCGTGCGCCGCCACGAGCACCACCAGCACGCTGACCAGCGATCGCTGGCGGAGCCGCATCGAGTTCCACTGCATGTCGAGGAGTCGCCTTCGCCGCAGTGCGAACCGGTCTACGACCCACTCGCCGAGGCCGAAGACCCGGACCTCTTTGGCCGGACCCGCCTCGACGGCGAGTCGGTAGGAGTAGTCGGCGTGGCGCTGCTCGGCCTGGACCTCCGGTTCGCTTCGGCCTTGCCAGAACGAACTCTCCCGGAGGAGCCAGTGGGTCGACAGCCACGCCGCGGCGATCACCAGTGCCCCCCACCAGGTGACCGTGGCCAGGGCAACGGCCTGGGATGCCCCGCTCAGGAGGGCGACCAGACCCGACGCGATGAAGCCCATCGACACCGAGATCGGTGGGCCGATGATCCCGAGGTCGAAGTCGCGGGCGTTGACGAGCTCGTCGGCCAGCTTCGGTCGCTCCAGATGGGCGATGCCGGGCGGATCGGACACAGCGCTCGTCAGTCGAGCCTGAAGGAGCCCCGATGTGCGGTCGCCGAGGATCGCCCCGACCTGGGTGTGGATCGGCGTCGCGACGCCGAGAATCGCGAACGAACCTGCGACGACGGCCAGCGAGGGCCCGGTCGGCGCCCCCGACTCGACCGCTCGCAGAAGGGCGCCGAGGCCGAGGGTGAGCGCGGCAGGGAGGACGCCGCGCACGATCACGAGACCCCACCACGCGACCGCCAGCGGCTTGCTCGTCTGCCAGGTGGCCCGTGCCAAGGCCATCGGCGCGCGGTCTCGAAGGAGTGTCTTGCCCGCGCCAGTCGCTGATCCCATCCTGTGAAAGGTGCCACAACAGTGGGACAGCGAGTCGCAACCGGTAAGACTGACCCCCACCAGCGACCGCCTCTGGAGGAACGGTGAGCGGACGACGGACGATGGTTGTCACACACGGCGCGTGGTCAGCCGGGTGGGTGTGGAAGAAGATGCGTCAGCGGCTCGCGCACCACGGCATCGATCTCTGGACCCCGACGTACACGGGCGTCGGAGAACGCTCGCACCTGGCGCACGCGGGGATCAGGCTCGATCTTCACATCCAGGATGTCGCGGCGGTCATTCGATACGAGGATCTCCGCGACGTGACGATCCTGGCCCACAGCTACGGCGGAATGGTGGGCACCGGTGTGTGCGACCGGAGTGCCCGATCGCGTGAAGGCGATCGTCTACCTCGACGCGTTCGTTCCCGAGAACGGCCAATCACTCCTCGATCTGGCCGGGCCCGTCGCGTCTGCTTCGATTCAAGAGCGCGCCGAGGCAGGTGAGGGCTGGCGGGTTGCGCCCAACCCGACTCCAGAGGACACGTCCGAGGAGGACATCGAGTGGATCTCCGGTCGCCGCGGGGACCAGCCGCTCGGCACTCTCACCCAACTGATTCGCCTGGTCAACGACACCTCGCACATCGAGCGCTCGTACATCTATTGCACCCGGGCGGCGCCAGGTGATGTGTTCGGGCAATTCAGCGAGCGGGCTCGGGCCGATCCCGCCTGGGAGCATCGCTCCATCGATGCGAGCCACAACCCCCACATCACCTGCCCCGACGCGCTCACGGGACTCCTCCTCGAACTGATGTGACCCATGCGTCCAGGGCTGGGCACGGCGCGGCCTCCTGGCGTCATCGAAGCTCGCGCCACTCACCGGAGGTGGGGTCGAGGGCGAACGCGACACCGGCTGGCGGCCCTTCGAGATCGCAGTCGGGAAACCCTCCGAACAGAATCAGCTCGTCCCCGGTCCAGGTCAACGACGACAAGCCGGCCCCGGCCATCGGGCTCTCGCCAAGCGACGTCCACGCCTCATCCTGTGGGTCGAAGTGCCAGACTTCGGTCACGCCGGTCTGCTCGCGTGGCGGGGTGTAGAGCATCTTGGTTCCTCCGCCGAGCAAGACGACCCCGCCGTCGACCACTGCCATGTTCGTGGCCGCGATCGCCTCTGTCGGTAGCTCGTGGGTGCTCCACTGATCCGTCGAGGGATCGAGGACGTGAAGCTGGGACGGCCCGCCGTGTTCATCACCCGGCTGGTACAGCATGACCAGGCGATCCCGAGTCCATGCGAGGTCCACCGACCTCGAGGCCTGTTCGAATCGGCCGCGTCCTCGAGGGAGGTCTCGGAGCGGCGGGAGTTGAGTCCGAGTCCGAGTCGGGGTCGTAGCGAGGAGCGACGATCCGATCGTCGACTCCGGCGTAGTAGATGTGCTCGCCGTTCCACACTCCGCGCAACGGACCCTCCACAGCGGTGGGCTCGGTGATCGGTCGGCTGTGTCCGGTCGGGATATCGACGGCGAAGAACACGTGCCCGTGACCGAACTTCTCGCCGACGAACTCCCGGACGCTGGAGTTGACCACGATGAGGTCGTATCTGGACAGCCCCTGGTCGGACACGACCCACAGGCCGCCGTCGGCTGCCTCGGCGGCGCTGGCCTGGTGAAGCGGAAACCGGTCGGGCTCGCGGTCGTCGAGCCGAACCCGGACCGCCGACGGCGCATCGGCGGGAACCACGGTGAGACCTCCCAACATGACCAGCTCATCGCCCATCCAGACTGCGACGTGCCCAGCGCGCGGCAGGAAGGCGTCGCGACAACTCCCGAGCACGCGCTCAGGCCTCCGCACCCTTTCGAACAAGCAGGCGTCCTCGGTCAACCATGTGGTGACAGGCCCGGCCTCGAAGCGGACCGGACACTCAGGTTCGGAGCGGACGGCGAGCTCGACTCGGAGGTTGTAGGTCCGGCCCTGCCACTCCCACGGCCGGTCGAGCATGAAGGTGATCGACCGCAAGCCCGGCGACGTCCGTATTCCCTGAATCGAAGCTGCGCCGGTTGAGCGATGCGCGTCCAGCCAATCGCCGATGGACGGAAAGAAGTTCGGTCCGTCGGGGAGCGCAATCGGGTCGAAGACCGCCCCGTCCCCGACCCGATCGATGACCGGGGCGACATCGAAGGCGTTGATCGCGTCGGCGAGTTCCCACGCTCCGTCCGTCGAACCCGGTCGGAAATCGGGTGTCCCGTCACACACCGCTCCAGAGGAGACGTGCTCCACCGCCGGATGGTAGGCCGCAACCGCACGAAGTGCCGGGTCGTCGCGGTTGGCGAGCTCGGTTGCTGAAGAAACAGTCGGCGAAGGCGCAGACGGGCCAGGACTCGCGACAGTCGAAGCGGCAACACCTCTCCCCGATGTGGCTGGGGCCGAGTCTTGATCGGTTGACGGTCCTCCCGCCGGGCCGCCCTGGCACGCAGCGACCAGTACTGACGCTGCCAGAAGCCATCTGAGGCTCATATTCGACACGCCATCGCCCACCCCCGCCAGATTGTGTGCGGAGACATGATCTTCGCGCCGGCACATACCGTGATGCTCGAGGGTGCGGGATTGTCATCCACCTGCAACCGTTGCCCGGGAGACGGGCGTGTGCCGGCTGGCTGAGGGCGTGGAGAGCTACTCGCTGCGGAGGGCGGCCTCGAGGGCGGCGCGGCCCTCGTCGGTGTCCTCGGCAACATCGAGCACGGGTCGGAATTCGAGGATCGAACCGTTCTGGTTGAGAGCGACGGCGAGGTCGCGAGCCAACCCCTCGTCGAACGCACCGGCGATCACGGCGACGCCGTCGAACTCCGTCGCATTGATCAGCGGCGCGGAGACGACCCCGCCATCGAGCACGATGGCGACCTGGTTGCCGAAGTGTCGTGCGGCCATGGCGCCGAACGCTGCTCCGCCGTCGGTATCGAACTCGACGTCCACCAGCCACTGTTCTTGGAAGCGGGCCGATGCGTTGGCCAGTGCATCGCCGGTCACTTCGGCCGGCCCCAGGAGATAGAGCAGGCCGTCCGAGGCTGCGAACACGCCGCGATCGTCCTCGGCCATCACCGGATCGGCTCCGGTGAACTCGTACTCGACGACATCCTCGATCACTGCAGGGGAGTCGCTGGACGACGGGCCGTCCGCGTCGCCGCCGTCCGTGTCGCCGCAGCCGGCCCCGACGAGCACGATCCCGAGCCCGAGAAGCGCGGCCGCCCACCGCGACCTCATGACAGGTCCGGCATGTCGGTCGTGGGGCTCATCGACCAGTCCGGCCGCCGCTTCTCCAGGAACGACATCACGCCCTCGGCTGCGTCCGCTTGGCCACCGAGCCACGGAAGGATGCGGGTCTCGCGATCGAACATCGTCTCGGCTTCGTCACGTGCGTCTTCCCACATGAGCTTCTTGGTCACAGCGACGGAGACCGGCGCGGTGTTTGCGGCGACATCGTGGGCCCACTCGAGCGCAGCGGGAAGGACCTCGGCGGCGGGCATCGCCCGGGCGACGAGTCCCATCTCCTTCGCCTCGGCCCCGGTGAACATGCGGCCGGACATCAGCAGATCAGACGCGACCTGGCGTCCGACGATTCGTTCGAGAAGCCGGAGCGAACCGAGCTCGGGCATGATTCCCCGCCGCACGAACGCGAACTGCATCTTGGCGTCCTCGGCCACGAACCGGAGATCGGTCGTCATCGGGAACGTCATTCCCACGCCGATCGCGTGGCCGTTGATCGCCGTCACCACGGGCTTGGTGATGTCCCAGGGCATCGTCTCGGGAGTGCCCGCGACGTGCGTGTTGACCTCGTCGACGTTGCGGAAGGTGTCCTCACCGTCGCCCAGGTCGGCGCCCGCGCAGAAGGCTCGGCCCTGACCGGTGAGCACCACCACGCGAACCGCGTCGTCGGCCTCCGCGGCTTCGAGGGCCTGGCTCAGCTCGGACGCCATCGTTTCGTTCCAGGCGTTCATGCGCTCGGGGCGGTTGAGCGTGATGGTCATCACGCCGTCGTCGACAGTGGTGAGGATCGTCTCGTAGGGCATGTCTGAGGGGGCCATGGTCGAGAGGGTAGGTTGCGGCGCGTCCGGCTCGCTCGAACCGGACGCGAGGGGAGGGGCGGTGGAACTCGAGGGCAAGACCGTCGTGGTCACGGGCGGCGCATCGGGGATCGGAAGGGCCATGGCCGAACGTTTCGCGGCCGCAGGGTCTCGGCTGGTTCTCGCGGACGTCGAGCGGCCCAGGCTCGACGAGGCGGTCGAGGCGCTTCGTGGTCAGGGTCGCGAGGTCATCGGCGTCCCCACCGATGTGTCGGACCGCTCGCAGGTCCACGGTCTGGCGGATGCGGCGATCGAGACGTTCGGGGCCGTGGATGTCGTCTGCAACAACGCCGGTGTCGGGAGCCGTGGTCTTCCCATCGCAGAGCTGCCGATCGAGGACTTCCAGTGGCTTCTCGGCGTCAACCTGTACGGCGTCATCCACGGCATCGAGGCATTTCTGCCGCACCTGCGGGCCCAGAACGAAGGCCATATCGTCAACACCTGCTCCATTTCGAGCTTCCTGTACATGCAGGGCATGGGGCCATACAACGCCGCCAAGGCCGCCGTCCTCGCCCTCTCCGAAACGCTTCAGTACGAGTTGCAGGACGAGGGATCGGGCGTCGGCGTGTCGGTGTTGTGCCCCGGCTGGGTGCGAACCAACCTCGGCACCGCCGACCGCAACAGGCCAGAAGCGCTCGCGGTGTCCTTCACGACCGAACAGGCGGCCAAGGTCCAGGCCCGGCGCGAGCGCATCGCCGAGGTGTTCGCCCGAGACGGGATCGAGCCGGAGCGGGCGGCCGAACTCGTCGAGGACGCCGTGCGCACCGGCCGCTTCTACGTCCTCACCCATCCGGGCATGACCTCCGAGATCGAGCGGCGCTTCGAACGCATCGTTTCGGGTGACGAGCCGCAGGCGCCAGTACTGTGAGCGGCGTTGTGGGGGAGGGGGAGCTGTGGCGGAGCACTCGGTGAAGGTGATCGAGGTCGTCAGGCGGCGGCCTGGCATGTCGGTCGAGGACTTTCAGGACTACTGGCTCAACACCCATGGCCCGATCGTGAGCCGGCTTCCGGGCATGCAGCGGTACGTGCAGAGTCACGCCCGGCTGGGCGGCTACCGCAAGGGTGATCTGCCCTTCGACGGGATCGCCGAGGTGAGCTTCGCCTCGAAGCAAGAGCTCGCGGCGATTGCCTCGACGCCGGAGTTCGCTGCGGCCAAGGCCGACGAGCCCAACTTCATCGACACCGATGCGCTCGTGGAGATCGTCGTGGACGATGTGGTGATCAAGGACGGTCCGATTCCGGCGGACGCCATCAAGAACGTCGAGTTCGTCCACCTCTCGACCGCGATGACTCCCGAGGATGCCCACGCCTATTGGAGCGGGACCCACGGGCCGATCGCCGCGTCCATTCCGACGATGAGCCGCTACGTGCAGAGCCACATCCGGATGGGGGCCTACCAGGGGGCGGCCCGCCCCCGCTTCGACGGGGTGGCTCTCACGTGGTGGGACGGCATAGATGCGATGAGGGCCTCGGCGGAAAGTGCCGAGTACGCCGCGACCCGAGCCGACGAAGCCAACTTCCTCGGCGACCCGCCCGAGGCCATCCTCACCACCGAACACGTGATCCTGGATCGAACATGACCGACACTGCAGACGCACCACCTTCGACCCCGCCGATGTCGGGATTCGCAACCCTTCAGCCGCCGACGTTCGCCAGCGTCGAGGACGAACGCACGCACGTGAAGCAGCGCCTCGCCGGCGTGTGCCGGATCTTCGGGCGTGCCGGCTTTTCCGAAGGGCTGCTCGGACACGTCACGGTGCGCGACCCCGGGGATCCCGAGCGTTTCTGGGCGAACCCGCTCGGGATCTCGTTCAACCGGATCCGCACGAGCGACCTCGTGCAGGTCGACCACGACGGCAATCTGACGGAGGGGGAGCGTCCGGTGAACCCGGTGGGTGTCCTGCTTCACTCGGCTGTGCACCGTGCCCGTCCGGAGGTGAATGCGGTCTGCCACGCGCACTCGACGTTTGGATCGGCGTGGTCCGCATTCGGACGACCGGTGGCGCCGATCACCCAGGACACAGCGGTCTTTCACGGCGACCAGGCGATCATCCGGGAGCCGCGGGTCGCGATGGACAGCGCTGGGGCCGACGAGTTCGCCGCTGCGTTCGGGGAGGCGAAGGTGGGGATCCAGGTCGGTCACGGGATCTTCAGCACGGGGGCGACGGTCGACGAGGCGGCGTGGTGGTTCGTGAGCCTCGACAAGGCGTGCCATGTGCAGTTGCTGGCGGAGGCGGCGGGTGAGCACGAGAGATGGCCCGACGAAGCGGCGGCAGGGATGCGCGTCGGACTGGGCAGCCCGATGTTCGGATGGCTGTCGTTCCAGACCCTGTGGGACGAAATCGTCGACGACTGCCCCGATTTCCTGGAGTAGCCCCCCCGCCACTCTTCGTCCAGGGTCGCCCACCCACCGCGTCCACTAGGGGTCAGACCCGTGTCTGACCCCAATGGCAACATTTGCCTACCCTGTGCGCACGGTTTTCACCCAGCGCGCAAACTTGCCACCCACCGCTCCCACTCTGAACGACCCACCACCCAGAGCGCGCACTAGGGGTCAGACCCGTGTCTGACCCCGTTGTGCGGTTGTGAGACCCCGTTGTGCGCTTGTGAAGGGTCAGCCGACGCCGGGGCGGGAGCTGGCGGCGTCGTCGAGGTCGTCGTCTTCGGGGTCGACCTCGGATGCCACCGACTCGACCGTGCGGCCCGGCTGCAGGTGCAAAAGCTCCTCGGCCTTGTGAATCATCTCGGTCGCCCTCGCCGGGCCGTACATGTTCTCCCAGATCATTCGCTGCTGTTCGATGGTGCGGGCCATGGGCCCGATCCTTGCAGCCCGCACCGTCGAGCGACAGGGCAGAAGGTCCTGCACCGCTCTGCACCCCTCTGCACCCCTCCTGCGCCCCCGCCACCTCGACGGGGGTACCGTGGCCCACATGAAGGTCGAGCACGTGTTCACCGCCGATACAGGGCTGCCGCCCGACGACACCCACCCGTACCGAACCGGAGCCTGGAAGCCGCAGCTCAACGAGTACGACGCGTGGGACCTCGACGTCGAAGGCGAGATCCCCGACGACCTCAGCGGCGTGTACCTGCGCAACACCGAGACCGCGCTCTTCGAACCCATCAAGCGCTACCACCCCTTCGACGGCGACGCGATGCTCCACGCCACGTCGTTCGGCAACGGCGGGGTCCGCTACTCCAACCGGTTCGTTCGGACCGAAGGCTTCCTCGCCGAACAGGACGCCAAGCGCAGCCTGTGGGCCGGGATCAGCGAGCACCCCAAGAACGCCGAAGCCGACCACGGCTGGGGCGCTCGCTCGATGATGAAGGACAACGCCAGCACCGACGTCATCGTGCACGGCGGAATGGCCCTGGCGAGCTTCTACCAGTGCGGCGACCTCTACCAGCTCGACCCGATCACCCTCGAGGGCAAGGGCCGTGCCGACTGGGGCGGACGCTTCCCCTCCGAAGGCGTGTCCGCCCATCCCAAGCTCGACGAGCACACCGGCGAGCTCCTCTTCTTCAACTACTCGGTCGATGCCCCATACATGCACTACGGCGTGCTCAGCCCCGAGGGCGAGCTGACCACCTACATCGACATCCCACTCCCGGGCCCTCGACTTCCGCACGACATGGCGTTCACCGAGAACTGGTCGATCCTCAACGACCTGCCGCTCTTCTGGGACCCCGACGCGCTCGAAGAGGGCTACTACTCCAACCGCTTCCACCGCGACATGCCCACCCGCTTCGCCCTCGTGCCGCGCCACGGCACCAGCGACGACATCCTGTGGTTCGAGGCCGACCCCACGTTCGTCCTCCACTGGACCAACGCCTACGAGGACGGCGACGAAGTCGTCCTCGACGGCTTCTTCCAGCACAACCCCACTGCTCGCGGCATCGATCGCTTCCCGCCTGAACTGAAGGGCTTCGAGACCCTGGACCTCAACGTGCTGCAGGCGAGGGCGCACCGCTGGCGCTTCAACGTGAAGACCGGCGAATGCACCGAAGAGTCGATGAGCGACACCAACCTCGAGTTCCCGATGGTCAACGGTCGCCACGCCGGCCGCCGCCACCGCTACAGCTACAACGCACGAGGCGCCCACGGGCTGTTCGCGATGGACGGCCTCGTGAAGCACGACCTCGACACCGGGGTCGAGGAGCTTGTGGAGTTCCCGCAGGGAACCTTCATCAGCGAGACGGTCATGGCACCCCGCGACGGGTCGACCGCCGAGGACGACGGCTACCTGCTCACCTACACCACCGACATGGTCAACGACCTCAGCGAGTGCCTGATCCTCGACGCGGCCGACCCCACCGCCGGACCGGTCGCCAAGGTGAGGCTTCCCGAGCGCATCTCCAGCGGCACCCACGCCACGTGGGCGCCGGCTCAGGACCTGTAGCCGCCGCCGGCCAGAGCAGCGTCAGAAGGCGCTCATGATCTCGTCGGCGAACCAGGTGATCTTCCGCTTGGCGTCGTCGAGATCCGTGATCAGCTCGGGCAGCATCAGCGGGCACATCACCCGATCGGCACCCATCTGCTCGAATCGCCGCGCGGTATCGAGGTCGAACGCGCTGCCCGCAGTGACCTCGATCGCAGACATCGAACGCCCCGCATCGCCGGCGGCCCGCTCCACTTCCTGAAGGAGCGCACCGAGATCGTCCGGCGTGGCCCTGGCCGGAAAGAATCCGTCGCCCAGCCGTCCCGCCCGCCGTGCTGCGAGCTTGCTGTGCCCGCCGATGATCACCGGCACGCCTGGCGCACCCCCGACCTTCTGGGCCGGCTTGGGGAACATCAGCGCCCGATCGAGCTGGGTGAACTCTCCGTCGAAGCTCGCCTCGTCCTCGGCCCACAGCACCCGCAGAACCTCGATGGCTTCGTCGGTGCGCGGCCCCCTCTCGGGGAACGGAATGCCGATCGACTCGAACTCCTCCTCCAGCCAGCCGACGCCCACACCCAACAGCGCTCGGCCGCCCGACATCATGTCGAACGTGGCGATCTCCTTCGCCAGAACCACCGGGTTGCGCTGGGGCAGGATCATCACTGCCGACCCAAGCTTGATCGACGTGGTGGCACCGGCGAGGACGGCGAGCCACATGATCGGATCCGGGTAGTCCAGGTCCTCCCGCCAGCCGAAGCGGCCGTCGTCCGAATACGGGTACTTCGACTGGTACTCGGCAGGGATGACGACATGCTCGATCGTCCACAGGGACTCGAAGCCGGCGTCCTCGGCGAAGCGGGCGATCTCGAGCGCCGGCTCCCGTTGCGACAGCGGCCCGATGTTGCAGTAGCGAAGACCGAACTTCACGAGCTCACCGAGGCCAGCCTCGCGTCGATGTCGAGCGCGCCCTGCTTGATGCGCGGAATGAGCTCCCGCCCGAAGTCCACAGCGTCCTCCAGCGGGTTGAATCCCCTGATCAGGACATATCCGAGGTCGCCGAGCTCGTAGTACTTCAGGATAGCGTCGCCGACCTGCTCGGGGGTCCCGACGAGACACGAGGTGTTGCCGACGGCGCCGACGGCCTTGGCGATGGCCATCCACAACCGCTCGTCGTGCAGGTCGCCTTCGGCGGCGTGGGCCAGCATGCGCTCGCCGCCGTGGTCGTAGGCGAAGCGCGGCGCACCTGGGTCGACGGTCTGCAGGATCGCGTTGGCCCTGTCCCACGCCTCACCCTCGGTGCGGCCGAGGATCGGCCGGAAGCTGATCGAGAACTTGGGCCTCCGCCCGTAGCGGGCGGCCCGGGCCCGGAACTCGTCGAACCGCTCAGCGGTCGCTGCCAAGGGCTCGCCGAACACGGCGTAGACGTCGCAGTGCTCAGCGCCCATCTCGAGCGCCTCCTCGGTGGAGCCGCCGAAGAACACCGGTGGAGCGGGTTGCTGGAACGGCCTCACGTCGGATCGCACGTCGTCCACGTCGTAGTAGGCGCCGTGGTGGTCGAATGGTTCGTCGGAGGCCCAGGTGCGGCGCATGACGTCGATGTACTCGCTGGCCCGCGCGTACCGTTCGGCCTTGGCCACGTAGTCGCCGTCGCGTACCTGCTCGTGGTCGCCGGCACCGGCGATGATGTGCAGAGCGAAGCGTCCCTCGGTCAGTTGATCGAACGTGGCAGCTTTTCGCGCGGCGAGGGTGGGCGCGACGAACCCGGGACGGTGGGCGATGAGGTACCCGAGATTCTCGGTGTGCGCGGCCGCGTGGGTCGCGACCTGCCAGCCGTCGGCCGACATCGACGTGTACCCCACGAGCGCGAGATCGAAGCCGGCCTCGTCGTGCGCCTGTGCGAACTCGATCAGGTAGCGCGGTGAGACACCACCGTTGATCACGTGAACGGTCGCCTCGCCGCTCGGCGGCGCGGGTCCGATCATTCCGATCACCTTCAACCCCATCGCACCAATCTGTCACGTGGGCGGCGGGGCGCGCCGCGTGGACCACAATGACGGGCGTTCAATCGCTCGAGGCGAGGGAGACGCGTGGCCGACGTTGTGGTGACAGGCAGTGCGACGCAGCTCGAAGCGATCGACGCGGCCTGGTTGACGACGGCGCTGCAGGAAGCGGCTGCCGCCGGCGACTCGATGGTGACCTCGGCCGACGCGGCCTCCATCGGGACAGGGCAGGTCGGCGAGAACGTGCGCTTCTCTTTGACGTGGTCCGATCCCGATGAATCGCTTCCCGCGAGCGTGGTGGGGAAGTTCCCCTCCACGAGCGAGGTCAGCCGGGCTGCCGCAGCCGCAACGGAGACCTACATCCGCGAGGTGGGCTTCTACCGGGACCTCCAGCCCGAGGCGGCCATTCGAACCCCGCACGTCTACCGCCTCGAGGAGGACCTCGAGAACAACCGGTTCGTGCTGCTGATGGAGGACATCGCGCCCGCAGAGCAGGGGGATCAGATCGCGGGCTGCAGCGTCGAAGAGGCACGCCTCGCCCTCGACGCCGCGGCCGACCTCCACGCCGCGACCTGGAACAAGGTGGCGGAGCTGACGGCGCTGCCCTGGATCGGGGTGCCCGATCCGGAGTCGACGAAGAGTCGCCTGGCGCTCTACGGGATGTTGTGGCCCGGCTTCGAGGATCGGTACGCGGATCGACTCACGCCCGACCAGCTCGAGGCGGGGCGGTGGCTCGGTGGCGCGATCGGCGACGTCGCCGCGGCCTCCGCTTCTCTCACGCCGTGTCTCGCCCACAGCGACTTTCGGCTCGACAACATGCTGTTCGGCCGAGGCGGAGGTGTGGCGCCGCTGACGGTCGTGGACTGGCAGACGGCACGGCTGGGCATCGGCGCCTACGACGTCGCGTACTTCCTCGGGGCGGGACTCCTTCCCGACATCCGCGCCACGCACGAGCACGCGCTGGTCGACCGGTACACGGCCGCCCTGCGAGATCGCGGGGTCGACGCCGACGAGGGCGAGATCCAGCTGGGATACCGACTGGGCTCCACCAGCGGATACGCGATGGCGGTGGTCGCGAGCCAGATCGTGGAGCAGACCGAGCGCGGCGACGACATGTTCGTCGCCATGGCGAGCCGCCACGCGGAGCAGATGTTGACACTCGACGTCGCCTCGCTCGTCTAGCAGCGGCCCCCGAGACGTGCAGGCGCGAGACAGGCCGGTGCTCAGCCGCCGTCGACGATCGCCTTCACGCCCTCGACCGTTGCCTGCATGTTGGCCCGCAGCACATCGCGCCGCTTGTTGAGGACCCGCTCCTCGCGCTCGGGATCCTTCAACGCCATGGGCACGGTGCCGTTGTTCTCCTGCCCGATGACCATCGAGAAGCGCAGACGACTCCCGGCCCCCTGTTCGGCGAGGTCGAAGCGCCAGATCGCACCAGGGTTGTCGACGTCGGTCACTCGCCACTCGAAGGCCTCGCGCTCCCGCCACTCGGTGACGATGCAGTTGACCTCCCACTTGAACACATCGGGAATCTCGTTGCGGCCGGTGAAGGTGGATCCCACACCAGGCTCGCCGTCCGACGTCCACTCCGCTCCTTGGAACTCGCCGCTGAAGCGAGCCGGCATGTTGATGTCGCTGATGATGTCCCACACGGCCCGAGGCCGGGCGTCAGTGTCGATCTCCACCACGACGCCCTGCCCTTCGGCGACCCGAGCGGTTCCGTCATCGGACGGTCGCTGCCGGGTGAACCCCCACTGATCGAAGTAGGTGATCTCCGACGCCGGTCGGCGGGGGGCCGGGTCGAAGTCGGTGCCCTTGGTGTAGGCGACCGGGAAGCAAACCAGCGTGGTGATGCCGGGCGGGATACCGAGCAACTCCGCCACCTCGTCCTGCTTGTTGTTGAGCATCGTGGCGTAGACGGAGCCGAGGCCACGTGATCGCAGGGCGAGGTTGAAGCTCCACGCCGACTGGATGCCGCTGTCGAACAATCCGGGCTTGCCGCTGTTGTCGTGGATGCCCCAGATGGCGCACATGACGAGCGCGGGCGCCTTGGCGTAGTTCTCCACGAGGTACGCGCTCGAGCTGACGACCTTCTCCTTGACGTGACCGGTGCCATCGAGGCGACCGCGAGCGTTGATGAACAGCTCGCCCACCTCGGCGTACAGCTCGCCGAGTCGATCTTTCGTTCCCTGATCGCGGATCACCATCCAGCGCCGGCTGGCGTCGTTGCCTCCGGTGGGCGCCTGCTCGGCGAGGTCGATGCATTCGAAGATCACCTCGTCAGAGACCCAACGGTCGAAGTCCAAGCGCTTGCGAACAGCGCGAGTGGTGGTCAGGAGCCGGTCGACCTGATCGAGGTCGAATCCCGACTCGCTGACGCGGGTTCCGGTGGTGACGGGTTCGTGGGGTCCGCTCATCCGCCCAGCTTTCCATAGCATTCCCCCATGAGGATCGGTGAAGTGGCGGACGCGTCTGGGGTCTCGACCAAGACGATCAGGTACTACGAGTCGATCGGTCTCGTCGACGAACCCCGGCGGACGGACTCCGGATACCGCGACTACGGACCCGAAACGATCGATCGGCTGCGGTTCGTTCGTGACGCTCAGGCGACGGGGCTCTCGCTCGCGGAGATCGCCTCGGTGCTGGAGCTCAAGCATGCAGGGGAGAGGTCGTGCCAGCACACCACTGCCCTGCTCGAGCGCCACCTCTCCGATCTCGACGAGCAGATCGTTCGCCTGCAGAGCGCCCGCGATGAGCTCGTGCGCCTCGCGGAACGGGCCGCAACCCTGGATCCGTCGGCCTGTACCGACCCCAATCGTTGCCAGGTGATCACTGGTTCCTGAGCGGCGCAGCCTCTGCGTGTGCTACAGACACGGGTGACGTCATGCTCACGACGACGAGCCCCTTGACGAGACAACAAGGAACAGCCGCATGCAGGGATACACCGACCGAGGCCTCGAGATGCAGGAGGCCGTGCAGTCGTACATGGACGACTTCATCTACCCGAACGAAGAGGAGTACTACGCCGAGTTCGCGGCGATGGACGATCCTCACGGCACGCCTCCGATGATGGAGAAGCTGAAGGCCGCCGCCAAGGAGCGTGGTCTGTGGAACCTCTTCATCCCGCACCTCGATCCCGAGGCGCCAGGAACCAAGCTGTCGAACCTCGACTACTCGCCGATCTCCGAGCAGCTCGGCAAGGTGCCGTTCGCGTCCGAGGCCCTGAACTGCTCCGCCCCCGACACCGGCAACATGGAGATCCTCAACCTCTACGCCTCCGACGCAGTGAAGCAGCGGTGGCTGGCTCCGCTTCTCGAGGGTGAGATCCGCTCGGCGTTCTCCATGACCGAGCCGGCCGTTGCGTCATCGGATGCCTCCAACATCGAGCTGCGAATCGACAGGGACGGCGGCGACTACGTCCTCAACGGCGCCAAGTGGTTCTCGTCCAACGCGATGCGGCCGGAGTGCGAGCTCCTCATCGTGATGGGCAAGACCGATCCCGACGGCCCGCGCCACCGCCAGCAGGCGATGATCGCTGTCCCGAAGGACACGCCGGGCATCAGCATCGGCCGTGAGCCGCACGTGTTCGGCTACTCGGACCGTGGCGGCCACCCCGAGGTGATCTACGAGAACGTGCGCGTTCCCGAGGATCACATCCTCGGCGGCGAGGGCGAGGGTTTCGCGATCAGCCAGGCCCGCCTTGGCCCTGGTCGCATCCATCACTGCATGCGTTCGATCGGCGTGGCCGAGAGGGCACTCGCGATCATGGTGGAGCGAGCGCTGGTGCGTGAGACCTTCGGTCGTTCGCTGGCCCACCACGGTGTGGTGCAGGACGACATCGCCAAGTCGCGTATCGAGATCGACCAGGCCCGCCAGTACGTGCTGCACGTTGCCCACCTGATGGACACGGTGGGCAACAAGGCCGCAGCCCAGGAGATCTCGGGCATCAAGGTCGCGATCCCGAACATGGCGCTCGGAGTCATCGACCGGGCCATCCAGGTGCACGGCGCCGCCGGCGTCACCCAGTTCACCCCGCTTGCTCACATGTGGGCGCACATGCGCACCCTGCGCATCGCGGATGGGCCGGACGAGGTGCACAAGATGACGATCGCCCGCCGTGAGATCCGCCAGCACGATCCCAACTTCCGGATGAACCCGTAGGCCGTACCGGTCTGACCTTCGACAACGAGGCCCAGGCGCGTCCGGTGGGCGCGCCTGGCTTCGTCGTGGGCCGTCCCCACCTGGGGTGGAGTCGTTCTGCACGGTTTTCCGCCCGGAATGACTCGGCATGGGAGGTGGAGTGGTTCCCGGTCACGGGTGGCCGTCTGCGACTCGAGCTTCTCGCCTGAACGGGGTCGGGGTCGCCCGGTGCGATACTGGCGCGGTGTGGACGTGTCCGGAGTGCGACCGAAAGTTCGGGCGGACGAACCAGGGCCACGACTGCGCGCCGGGCCTCACCGTCGAGGAGTACTTCGAGACCGGCCCGGAGTTCGAGCCGCCGATCTTCGAGGCGGTACGCGACTTCTTCCAGGCCGAGGTCGATCCGGACATCTACTACGAGCCGGTGTCGGTCGGGATCTTCTTCAAGCGGCGGACGACCTTCCTGTCCCTGCGCACGATGACGAAGTGGGTGGCGGTCGGTTTCAACCTGCGCCGCAGGGTCACTTCGGATCGCATCTCCCGCAAGGTGATCGAACACGGCGACAAGTTCCACCACGTCGTCAACGTGAAAGAGACAGCCGAGATCGACGATCAACTGACTGCGTGGCTCGCGGAGGCCTGGGAAGCAGACGCCTGACCGGTTCGCAGAGAGCCGACAGAACCTGGGCGGTTCGTTGAGGGCCAGCAGAGCGTGGGCGGTTCGCGGAGAGCGAGCAGGTCGTGTTGTGGGTGGGTACGGCACCGATCACGGTGAAGCGGGTCCGAACGGATCGCGCCCAAAGAGCCAGCGGGTGAACAACCCCGGGCGGGCTCGCACCCGCCCGAGCGCGCGCAGAGGGTTCGCCGAAAAGCCAGCAGGGCTCTCTAACTTGCCGCCGCGATCGTGGTGGCCCGTCCGAAGGTGTAGGTCCAGCCGAGGTCGTCGGTGAGCACGTAGCCGTCGCCGGTCGCGAGAACGTGAGCGGAAACGAAGTCACGTCCGGAGAGGCTGGCGTCGCCGATCCCGGGCCAGTAGCTGAGACGCCCACACGACGCTGCGAACGGAATCGAGCCCACGAACCCGGCGGACCCGAACAGGAACGTTCCACCATCGGCCCCGAGCTGGAAGTACCCACCGCTCGTCGCGATGGTGCCGACGATGGGCTCGGTCGGAACCACGTCGAGCCCCGGCAGGCTGCCCCGATACACCACGTCGCCGAAGGCGAAGGTGCCGCCATCGGCTGCGACCATCATGTACCCGCCGTCGGAGGCGGAGGGGGCCATGCCCACGATCGGCGCTGCGAGTGGTGCCCCGCCGAGCGCGCCGGGCACCGATCCATGGAACGCGGCCCCGCCGAAGGCGAACAGGCCGCCGTCGTCGCCGAACATCCAGTAACCGTCACCGGCGGTTGTGGCGGCGCCGCCCGTCACCGGGAGAGCGGGTTCGACGCTCAGCTGTTCGAGGTCGCCGAGCCACGTTGCGTCGCCGAACGGAAACACCCGGCCGTAGCTCGAGAACATCCACAGGCCTGCGCTCGTCGGTGTCATGGACATTCCGACGATGGTCTCGTTGCTCCTCCGGATCGCTTCGGCGTCGTCAGACGGGTCGGCATCGGTGGTGGTGACGAGGTCGGGGCGAAGCCCATCGAACCAGTCGGTGGAGCCGAATCGAGGCGCGGGCGACAGGTCAAGGCCACCTGGTGCGTTGCGGAGATGAATGTCCCCGCGTGCGCCGACCCACACCATGTACGCCTCGTCGGCGCTGACGGCGACGTCGATGGGCTGCGGGATGGGGACCCCGAGCTCGATGTGTTCGAACTGCAGTCCACCGCAGGTCAGGGCAGCGGCGGGCGTCGCCGGCAGGACCAGTGCCGCAGACAAGGCGGCGAGGAGGGCGAGTCGTCTCACCTCAGCGGTATCGGCGTCTCGGCGGAGCTGTCTTGAGCGCCGGTACTGTGACAGCCATGACACCGGGGGAGCGCATCGAGGCCTACTTCGTCGCATGTGGCCATGGGTCCGCTGACGACGTCGCGGCTCACTTCACGCCTGACGCAGTCGTGTGGGACACCAACATCCGTCCGATGCGTGGCAGCGCCGACATCGGATCCACCTGGGTGAAGGTGCGTGAACGATGGGGCGGCGCCGAATGGTTCGTCGACTCTCTCGTTGCGGCAGACGACGGCGACACGGCGGCAATCGAGTGGCGGATGACCGGAACCGAGCCCACCGAGCGGCGACCGTTCGTGTTTCGAGGTTCGGAGCACTACAGGTTCGAGGACTCCCTGATCGCCGAGATCCGTCAGTACTGGACGTTTCACCCCACGAGGCTCGATACGGGCCTGCTGGAGTACGAGTACGAGTCTGACGAGCAGTGAGCGACGAATCTCGCGAGCAGGGCCCGACGATGTCACCAGCGGTGGTCGACGACACCGAGGGC
>CAZVUM010000067.1:0-13285 GCA_964629575.1 uncultured Acidimicrobiales bacterium
GTACGAGTTGACGAGCAGTCGAGGCAGACTTGTTCTCTCGGCGACGGTCTGATCAGGTCCTCCGCCCGCCGCCGCCGGGATAACGATGGAGCCACTGCAGCAAGTCCGGTTCGAGCAAGTCCTGCATGCGCTGGTGGTAGGCGTCGAGATCCACCGCGTCGACGAACTCGACACCCGCACCGGACCGGCCCTCGCGGAAGAAGTGAGCCCGGTCGCGAAGAACTCCGATGGGATCGGGGGCGAGGTGATCCGAGCGACGCCGCATTGCACCGAACTCCGCGGCACGGGCGAAGCCTCCAACGGCGTCCTGTTCGGACGTGACTCCCAATGCCTCGCCGAGCCGGGCGATCTGTCCTGGAAGATCCCGCAGCAGATCATCGAAGTGAACCAGGACCACATTGTCGGCACCGCGGCGCGCCCATGCGTCACCGAGATGGTGTGCCACACCCTCCAACGAATCGAGCCCCTGGTCTGCGGACGAAGGTGCCGCGATCCATGCGCTCAACCATTCCCGCAGCGGCGGCCGAACCGCTCCCACCGTTGGGCTCGGATTTCCGGTACCGGCAGCCAGGCGCGCGCGATCGATGTTGTTTCCCTGGTGATAGAGCGAGACAGCGGCATCGAGGGGGTGCCGAGCCGCCACCACGTAGGTCACTCGCTCATCCACCGGGAGCCCGTCCAGCGGAGTGTGTGTCTTGATGACCCGGCGATAGGTCTGCCGCTCCAGATTCTCCAGCACCTCGTCGAGCGGAACAGCGAGCCAATCCAGCCATGGCGACTCATCCACCAATCGACCAGGAATTTCCGAGGTTCCCCGCACCAACATCGTGCAGATCCATTGCACCCACGTCGTGCCGTGCTTGGACCGCGTGCTGACAACCACGTCACCCGATCGAAAGGGGAACCCCTGCCACCGGGCGCTGTCCTCGTCAGGCGATCGGTATCGCACCAGCGTTCACCCTAGGGCCGCACGCACGAACATGACCTCGGGCCCGCATCGCAGCGAGACCCCCTGGCCTCGCCTACGGGATCGCGCCTTCGGCCTTCAGTGCTTCGATGCGGTCCCAGTCGACACCCAGCTCCATCAGCACCAACTCGGTGTCCTGTCCCAGTTCGGGCACGGGGTCGCGCACTTCCCAGGACGCCTTGGAGAAGTCGACCGGCGTCGCAACCATCTCCACCGACCCGCCGTCGGGTGTCGGCACCTCGACCCAGCAGCCCGCCGCGACAGCCTGAGGATCGGAGCGGAACTCCAGGGTCGACTGCACCGGCGCCCACCACACGTTCTCCCGGTCGAAGATCTCGCCCCACTCGGCTCGGCTCTTGGTCGCGATGACGGCGTCCATCTCGTCGACGAGCGCGGGAGCGTTCTCCAACCGGTCCTCGATTCCAACGAAGCGCGGATCGTCCGCCCACTCGGTGCGTTCGAGTGCGCGAATCACGTCGGGCCAGTGGCGCTCACCTTCGAGCCCCAGCATCCAGAACCACTCGCCATCGGAGCACTGGTAGCAGTTGATGAGCGGGTTCGGCGGGCCGTAGCGACTCCACGCGACCGTCTCGGCTCCGGTGACCGCGGTGACGTTGTGATCCCAACCCAGCATGTACGCACCGAGGCGGATCAGCGACGCCTCGACGAGTTGGCCCTCACCGGTTCGCTCACGGTGAAAGAGCGCGGCCGACACCCCAGCGGCGGCAGACAGACCGGTCATGTGGTCGCCCATCCCACCGCGCTGGTACGGGAGATCGCCGCCCTCCGGCGTCAGGGAGCGAGCAACGCCGGCCCGCGACCAGAACGCCCCGACGTCGTACGCCTGTCGGTCGCGCTCGTCTCCCCGCAACGACAGGCCGGTCACGCTGGCGTAGACCAGGCTCGGGTAGCGCTCGCTGAGGCTCGGGTAGTCGAGGCCGAGCCGTTCGAGCCCACCTGGCCGGAAGTTGGTGAGGAAGACGTCGGCGTCGGCGAGCATCTCGTGCATGACCGCCAGGCCGCCCTCGGTGCCGAGGTCGAGGGCGACCGACCGCTTGCCCCGGTTGTCGAGATCGAAGGGCGGATTGCCCAGTCCGCCGTAGAGCCACTCGAGGCTGCGGAAGGGATCGCCGGCGTGGGCCTCGATCTTGATCACCTCCGCGCCCCAATCCGCGAGGATGCCGCCGCACGCTGGGCCCGCGACCCAGAGGCCCAGCTCGACGACCCGAACTCCGTCCATCGGTCCTGCCACCCGTGCCCCTTTCGCGACAGCGGATCGTAGCCAGAGGTGTCCCAGGTCGGCGGCCGAAGCTGGGGCGGGATCGAGCGCTGATACCGTCGGACGAGTGCCTGGCGCGCTCCCCCGTCTCACCGTCGGACTGCCCGTGTACAACGGAGCCGACTACCTCGATGCCACCCTGAAAGCCATCAGGGGG
This sequence comes from uncultured Acidimicrobiales bacterium, assembly GCA_964629575.1. Lineage (GTDB taxonomy): Bacteria > Actinomycetota > Acidimicrobiia > Acidimicrobiales > Poriferisodalaceae > JAYPWI01. The sequence continues at coordinate 2,404 of CAZVUM010000067.1, forward strand.
CAGTCGGTCGACGACTTCGAGCTGTTCATCGCAGACAACGCGAGCACCGACGCCACACGGGAGATCGTCGAAAGCCACCGCGCAGACGACCCCCGCATCACGATCGACGTCGCGACGGAGAACCGCGGTGCCGCCTACAACTGGAACCGCTGCTACGCCAGGGCTCGCACCGAGTACTTCACCTGGGCCTGCGCCGACGACATCCCCCTCTCGGGCAAATACGAGGCATCGATCAAACTGCTCGATGCGGCCGGTCCCGGCGCCTCGCTGGCCTACACCGGCACCGAGCTGATCGACGAAAACGGCAACATCACCAGCGGCTACGAGGACATGGGTGCCCTCGACGAACCCACTCCCGCAGGTCGGCTGCAGCGCATCGTCCGCGACCTCCACCTCGTGCATCCCCTGTTCGGAGTGATCCGAACCGACGTGCTCAAGTCGACGCCCGGGTTGGGTGCCTACAAGCGCGCGGACACGGTGCTCCTCGGCGAGCTCGCGATGCGCGGCCAGTACCTGTTCGATCCCACCGTGCACTTTCAGCGCAGGATGCACGCGGAGGTCTCGATGCAGGGGTCCGACGCTGCGATCGCGGCCATCTACACCGGTCGTGCAGATGCCGGCCCCATGCTCCCCAACGCGCGCCTGCTCCGCGGCCACGTCGCTGCCATCTGGCGTGCCCCGCTCACCGTGGGGCAGCGGGTTCAGTGCCTTCGCACTCTGAGACGCTGGCGGTACCGGCGTCCCTTCGCCAAGGAGCTCGTCCGGGCGCCGCTGTCGCTTCCCGGGCGGGTGCGCGCGGCGGTCAGACGCCGAGACGCCTGAAGCCCCGGCCGCCGCCGATCACGAGACCCCTGGCCGCCAGGCCCGGCGCGACGGGCCCGATCGACGCGAGACGCAGTGCAGTGTCGCGGTCCACAGCCTCGTCGGCGCCGATGGGGCGATCGACCGCACCGTCGATCCACTGGCTCGGATCCGCAGGCACAACGGGGCTGTCGGATCCGAACGTCACCGTGATGCCGCGCTCCACCAGTGACCGGAGCGGCCACAACCAGGTCTGCTCGACGTTGCTGAGCTGCGCGCGGTACTTCGCTTCTCGCTGAGAGACGAACGACGGCTGGGTGCAGACCGCATGCCCGTCGGCCGCGACACGGTCCAACTGCTCTGGCAGCGCGAGCGCGCAGTGTTCGATCCGATCGGCGCCGGACGGCGACTCGCCCAGCGCATCGAGGGTGACTGCGAGAGTGTCGATGTCCATGACGTGAAGGGCGACCGGAAAGTCCGCCGCCCGGGCAGCGGCGACGAGCGGCACGAGGCTGTGGTCGTCGCCGATCACCGGCATCACCTTGGCGTGTCCGATCTGCACACCGTGAACCGCGTCGCCGCAGTCCAGGCCACCGAGTGAGCCGAGCCGGTCGGCCCCCACCATCGCAACGATGTCAGGCCCGTCTCGCCTCGTCAGGGTCGCCAAGAACTCCAGTGCTGCCAGGTCGTTGGTGTGAGTGGCCTCGGTGCACCGCACGATTCCCCTCGAGACCATCTCGTCCAAAACGGCGGCCGCCGACTCGGCAAGCTGCACAGGGTCGAGCCTCGGGACCTTCGCCAGCAGCTCGTGGCCCTCGACCACCACCCCGCCGGGCGGCCCGTCGCCGAGAGCGCGCAGAGCGGCGGAGTTCACAAGAGCGACGTGACCACTTCGGTGATGCACCACCGTCGGGCGGTCAGCCGTCACCTCATCGAGCTCGTCGAGGCTGGGATGGCGGCGATCGACGAGAAGCGCGTCGTCGTAGCCCCAGACCCGCAGCCACCCGTCAATGTGGCGACACGCCTCCTCGACGACGGCCAGCAGGTCGGCGATCGACGAGGCGGCGCTCACGTCGACGGACAGTCGCGTGGCGGCCGTTGCCAGAACGTGAACGTGGTCATCGACATACCCCGGCTGGAGCCGCTCGTCGCCTGGCAACTCGATCACCGCGGCGTCGAGGTCACCGGACGCATCGAGCTCGGCGACGACGCCACGATCGATGAGCACCGACGTCGCTTCGGGGCGCGCCGAATCGAACGTCGCGATGTGGCCCCGAACGAGGAGCCGATCGGTCATGCGGTGTCGAGGAGCCTCAGATGCCGAGCTCTTCGAGCAGCGGGATGAGGTCGCGCCGAAGGAGCTTGCCCGTCGACGTGCGTGGCAGCTCGTCCATCAGGTGCACCGCCTCTGGGCGCTTGAACGGAGCGAGCTTTTCCTTGGCATGAGCGACGAGATCCTCGCCGGTGGTGCCGCTGCCCTCGCGCACGACAGCCGCAGCGACGACCCGCTCGCCCCACTCTTCACTCTCGACGCCCACCACAGCCGCCTCGAGGACCGAGGGGTGCTCATAGAGCACGTCTTCGACCTCGTCGGGTGACACGTTCTCACCGCCGCGGATGATCATGTCGCCGGTGCGGCCACCCAGGAAGAGGTAGTCCTCCTCGTCGAGGTACCCGAGGTCGCCGGTGTGGACCCAGCCCTCGTCGTCGACGGTGACCCTGGTCTTCTCCTCGTTGCCCCAGTAGCCGTCCATCGCGCGGAAGGTCCGAAGCTGAACTTCGCCCAAGACGCCGGGCTCGCAGACGCTGCCGTCTTCGGCGATCACCCGCACCTCGACGTCGTCGAGAACCTTGCCGACCGAGCTCAGGCGCTTCAGCTTGAGGGCCTGCTGTTCCTCATCGCCGTCGATCGTGTGGTCGTCGGGATCGAGGACGGCGACGGTCGAGGTGGTCTCGGTCTGGCCGTATGCACCTGCGAACGAAACGTTGGGCGGGAACTCACCGATGGCACGCCGGATCACCGACGGCGGCATGGGTGCCGCGCCATAGGTGATGGCCTCGATTCCGGTGAACGCATCGGCGGAGAAGTTCGGCGCCTCCATCACCCGAGCCAGCATCGTCGGCACGAGGAACGCGTGCGTCACCGCCTGCTTCTGAACACAGTCGATCCAGGCCGACGCCTCGAACTGCGGGAGCAGTACCACGACCCGCCCCGAGTACAGGGCGTTGAGCATCGAGGTGAGCCCGGCGATGTGATACAGCGGCGCGGCGAGGGCCATGCGACCCATGTCTTCGCCGGTCGCGGCGTCGTTGGTTCCCATGACGTAGCCGGTGATGGCCCCGTTGGTGAGCTTCACGCCCTTGGGCAGCGAGGTGGTGCCCGACGTGTACAGAAGCGAGCACAGCCCATCGGGATCGACGTCCTCGGGTACCGGCAGCTCGAACGCCTCATCGCGAGCGGCGACGTAGGAGTCGGCGTCGTCGAGCATGAACACGTGCTCGACGGAGTCGGGGCGGTTGTCAGCAACCAGGTCGGCGTACCTGTTTTCGGAGAACAACACCTTGATGCCGCTGTCCGACATCAGATGGGCGGTCTCTTCGGCCCCCGCCCGGAAGTTCATGGGGACGACGGTGGCGCCGACGAACGCCGCGCCGAAGATGGCTTCGACGCACTCCACGCTGTTCGTGGCGAAGATGCCCACCCGGTCACCGACCTCGACGCCGAGCGTGGTCAGCAGCCCCGCGACCTTGCTCACGTTTTCGAGCAGTTCTTCGTAGGTGACGTGGCGCGCCTCGCCGCCACTGGCCTCCGTGGAGGTGTCGATGAGGATGGTTTGCTCGCCGGCGATCGACGCTGGCATGAACAGCAGCATTCCGAGGTTCACGTTCGGGCCCCCTGTGGTCCAGCGAGATGATCGCAGGAGCTACGCACGACGCGCCAGCTTGGAGCAGACTTCCCGGTCACGAGGAGGAACGATGAGCGACGAGAACAACGACCAGGCGGTGCTGGTGGAGCGGCGGGACAGGGTGATGATCATCACCCTCAACCGGCCCGAAGCGATGAACTCCATCAACGGCGCGCTCTCCCACGGTCTGCGGGACGCAGTGCAGGAACTCAACAACGACGACGGTCTGACGGCTGGTGTCATCACCGGCAACGGTCGTGGGTTCTCTGCGGGGATGGACCTCAAGGCCTTTGCTCGCGGTGAGGACATCGGGCCGCTCAACGAGTTCATCCGAGCTGGGTCCGAGAAGCCGTTGATCGCGGCGATCGAGGGGTTCGCTCTGGCCGGCGGCTGCGAAATCGCTCTGACCTGCGATCTTCTCGTCGCCTCGAAGGGTTCGAAGATCGGGATTCGTGAGGTCAAGGTGGGTCTCTTCGCAGGTGCCGGTGGCGTGTTCCGGCTTCCGGCGCGGGTGGGCTACACGAAGGCGATGGAGATGGCGATCACCGGCGAGCACATCCTCGCCGAGGAGGCCTTCGAGGTCGGCATGCTCAGTGAGCTCACCGAGCCCGGCGGCGCGCTCGATGCCGCGATCGCATGGGCCGACCGTGTCGCGGTGAACGCACCGCTGGCCGTCGCCGCGTCGAAGGCGCTCGTCCGCGCCGCCGCGCAGAGCTACGACGAAGACGAGCTCTGGGAGCTGCAGAAGCCCCACGCCAAGAAGGTGTTCAGCTCCAACGACGCCAAGGAGGGCCCGCGGGCATTCGCCGAAAAGCGCGAGCCCAACTGGACCGGCACCTGATCCGCAGAGGAGCGCAGCGACGCGAGTTGAGCAACTTGGTGTCAGGCACCATGTTGCTCAACTTGCCGGTGCTCAACTTGCCGGGCGCTACGGCACAGGGTCGGTCGCGGTCGCAGTGGCGGGGTCGAAGAAGGGCACGTCACCGGCCACGGTGACCATTCGTAGAACCCGGTCGTCGGGGTAGTGGTCGCTCGCCGCGTCGTGCTGCACGGTGCGGTTGTCCCAGAAGGCGATCGACCCGACCTCCCACTCGAACCGGCACTGGTACTCGGGACGCGCTCAGGTGCTGTGCGCGGAAGAAGACCACCTTGCGTTCGAGCAGCACGGCCCGGACGAACGAGATCAGCTCTGGATCGAACAGCCGGTGCAGATCAACCCCGCGGAGCGTTACGCGACCAGCCGCGAAGGGCCCGCCTCCGACTACCCTCACACGCCATGGCGAAAGACATCGAGTTCTGGGTGGACCCCATCTGACCGTGGTGCTGGGTGACGGCCCGTTGGGTCGTCGACGAAGTCGCAGACGAGCGTGATCTCAACATCGTCTGGCAGCCGATCAGCCTGCTGTTCAAGAACAACCCGCCCGAGGACAGCCCGTACTACGAGGCTGTCGTCAAGACGCACCACATGCTCCGCGTGATGGAGTCGGTGCGGGCCGAAGAGGGCGACGGGCCGATCTTCAACCTGTACTGGGAACTCGCGTCCCGCATCCACAACGACGGCGACCGCGACTTCGACATCGTCGAGGTCCTCGAGCAGCTCGGGATCGACACCAAGCACGCCGCCGCGTTCGACGACGAGATGTGGGACAAGGAGATCCGCACCCGTATGGACGCCGGTCTCGACCTCGTCGGCGAAGACGTCGGCACGCCGATTATCGCCTGGGATCGTTCCGACGGCGAACGACTCGGCATCTTCGGGCCCGTCATCACCCGCGTTCCCGAGGGCGACAACGCCCTCAAGCTCTGGGACGGGATGATGGCGATGGGCGACATCGACGGCTTCTGGGAGCTGAAGAAGACCAGGACGGAGCGGCCCGAGTTCGGCAATCGCCCCGACCTGATGCCCGTGGAGTAAAGGTATGCGCGCCATGTTCGACGACGTCGCCGGTCTCGCCGACGTCAAGGTCATCGACACGGACAGCCACTGGTCGGAGCCCTACGACCTGTGGACCACCCGCGCCCCGGCCAAGTTCCGCGACCGCGTACCTCGGATGGAGGAGCGCGGTGGACGCCGACGCTGGTGGTTCGACGACGACATCCCGATCGGACTCCCGATCGCGTCGTCGGTGGTCGATCCGGACGGCGCCAAGATCACCGGCACCGCCTTCTTCGAGATGGACAACGAGATGGTCCACCGGGCCAGCTTCGACGCCGAAGCGCGGGTCGCCATGCTCGACCAGCTCGGCATCCACGCCCAGGTGATGTACCCCAACGTCGCCGGCTTCGGGAACCAGAACTTCCTGAAGTCCCCCGATGACATGCTGCGGCTGATCTCGGTCGAGATCTACAACGACGCCCTGGCCGAGTTCCAGGAGGCCACCGACCAACGGGTGTTCGGCATGGCGCTCTTGCCGTGGTGGAACCTCGACGCTGCGGTTCGAGAGATCGAACGTGCCCACGCCAACGGCCTGCGCGGCATCGTGACATGCGCCAATCCCGAAGAGGCCGGGCTGCCCGACATGGCCACACCCCATTGGGATCCTGTGTGGCAGGTCTGCTCCGACCTCGAGATGCCGGTCAACTTCCACATCGGGTCGTCCAAGGGCAACCTCGACTTCTTCGGCAAGGCACCGTGGCCCTCGTTCGGTGAAGAACGGAAGCTGGCGGTCGGTTCGGCCAACCTGTTCATGGGCAACGCCCGAACCGTCGGCAACCTCATCTACTCGGGCATTCCCGAGAGGTTCCCCGGGGTGAAGTTCGTCTCGGTGGAGAGCGGGATCGGCTGGATCCCCTTCTTCCTCGAGGTGCTCGACCACCAGATGCACGAGACGGCCCCCAACGAGCTCGCTGGGCTGTCGATGCTGCCGTCCGACTACTTCAGGCGGCAGTTCTACGGGTGCTTCTGGTTCGAGCGCTCGACGATCAAGCCCACGATCGACTTTCTGGGCAACCAGTCGGTGATGTTCGAAACCGACTTCCCGCACCCCACGTGCCTGTATCCCCGTGACGACGCATCGCTTCACGCGGCACTCGAGGGCCTGGCCGTTGAGGACATCCGGGCGATCATGCAGGACAACGCAGCCGAGCTGTACCGCATCCCGCTGTAGCTCCCACCCCCTGTAGCTCCCACACCGCCGAGTCCCAGCGCGCCAGCTCTGGCCCGCTCCCACTCGACGGAGGGGACGAGGGTCAGCCGGACCGAACAGGCCGCGGGCGCCCCATTGCGAACACGCACAGCGCAGCGATGGGTCCGGTGGCAGCGGTGATGAACCAGGCATTCTGAAATGCGCCAAGATCGCCGTCCTGCCCGACGACGGTGATCAGAGCCGCCACACCGACCGTGGCGCCAAACTGACGACCGATCTGGTTGAGCGAGCCCCCGACCGCGAACTCGGCGGGCGGCACTTCGCTCACCGCTGCGGCGCTGATCAGCGGGAACGTGGTCGCCACACCGACTCCGATGAGAAGAGAAGCCGGGAACCACAGGCCCCAGTAGTTGGGCGTCTCGGTGATGAACAGGGCGTACATCAGCACGCCCGCACCCCAACACAGTGAGCCAGGTACCGCGATCGGTCGCACGCCGTAGCGGGATCCGAGGCGTCCCACGGCCGGCGCGACGAACGCCACGAAGATCGGTAGCGGTGCGGTCGCCATGCCCGCGGTGCGAATCGAATAGCCCCAGCCCTCGGTGAGCCACAACACGTTCACGAGGATCGAAGCAGACAACCCTCCCGCCTGCACCGTCGTCGCGATGTTGGCCATGGTCAGTGACCTGATCCGGAAGAGGTGAGACGGCAGCGCCGGTGCCTGATGTCGACGCCCCTTGGCCATCGTCAAACCGAGCAGCACCACCGAGAAGACCAACGCCCCGAGCACTCCGGGCGACGACCAACCCCAGGGGCCCACCTGGACGAACGCGAACGCCAGCAGAGCCATCGAAGCTGCCAGGAAGACCGCCCCGATCACGTCGGGGAACGGGGCCGAGCGATCGGCGCGGGTGTGGGGCAGGGAGTTCCTGCCCGCGACGTACGCCAGCAGGCAGAACGGCGGGAGCAGCAGGAACGACCACCTCCATCCGTACGCGTCGACGATGAAGGCACCGGCAGCCGGCCCGGTCGCCACTCCCAAAGCTGTGAGCGAACCCCACTTCGCCACCGTCGTCATGCGCGCGTCATCTGGCGTGCCGGCCAGGAGCAGCCCCAACGACGCAGGCACGAGGAGAGCCCCGCCGATGCCCTGGACAACCCGCGCGAGGAGCACCACGCCGAACGACGGTGCGGCGCCGACCAGAAGTGACGCCAAGGCGAAGAGCCCGAGGCCGAACATGAACAGGGGGCGGCGCCCGAAACGGTCGGCCAAACGACCGCCCGGGATCAGGAGTGCCGCGAACGCGATGGTGTACGCGTTGAGAACCCAGGTCAGCGCGCCGCGAGTCGTGTCACTGAAGGTGGTCTCGAGGTCCGGAAAGGCCACGTTCATCGTCGACACGTTGGCGGTGACGAGGAACGTCCCGAGCGCGGTCGACAGGAACAGGAGCCGCGCATGCCGGCTGTTCTGTGCGGGCGCGTTGGGGCTCGCAGGAGTCGTGAGGTCGGCGGGCACGACGTCGAAGACGCCAGGGAGCGCGCTGCGACGGGTGCCGAACATCGGACGGAACGCGATCTGGGCTCTCAGCCCAGGCCGCGCGCGTCCTGTTTGAGAGCGGTGTCGATCGCCAGGGCGCTGGCGTATGCCAGGGTTCGCAAAGGTCCCTGCGCGCTGTCCTCAACGTTGACGACGTAGTTGTCCGCAGTGGTGAAGAGATTCTTCGCCAGGCCTTCCCACTTCTTGGTGACGCGCGCGACCTCGGTACCCGCTGCGTCCTGGATGTTGAAGTTCCAGGCCCGCCAGTTTTCACCGTTGAGGGTGCCGAGCTGCTCACCGGCTGGGCCTTCGAGACCGAACCGAATCTTGCCGATTGCATTGAGCTGCACCACGCGTCCGACGGCTGCCCCGCTGCCGTCGCGCACCTCGACCTTGGACTTCAGGAACTTTGCGGGGCGAGTGAGTTGAAGGACAACCGAGTCCGTCGCATCGACGACCTCGAGGTTGTGAGTGAAGAACTGATCGAGACTCGCAACGAATCGCACGGCCTTCTTCAGACCCGACTGCCCGACTTGGCGCACCGCGCCGATTTGAGCGCCGTGTTCGTCGAAGATCTTGTACTCGTTCTGCAGCTCGATGATCTTCGCCTTCTGCTGCACGACGAGAGTGGTGTGTGAGAACAGGTCGCTCATCTCAGGGACGCTACCGAGTCAGGTCTCGGGCGAGCTGTCGCTCCACAGCGAGACCCTCGCCGAGAGTGAGGTCCTTGGCGGCGGCCAGTGATCGCTTCAGGCTTCGAATCACCACCGGATCGATCGCTGTCAGCCGGGTCGCGAGCTCCGAGGTTCGGTCTTCGAGAGCGTCGCGCGGGACCACCTCGTGAACCAGACCCCGACGCATGGCCTCGTCGGCATCGAGGTTGCGTCCGGTCAGAACGATCGGCGAGGCAGCGTGCGGGCCCACGGCCCTCGTGAGGCTCTGGGTGCCGCCTGCAGCGGGCAGCATGCCGAGCTTGGTTTCGGGGAGGCCCACAACCGCGTCGTCTGCCGCGACCCGCAGATCGCACAGGAGCGACATCTCGAGACCGGACCCCACCGCGTACCCGTGCAGTTCGGCGATCGTCGGGATCCGAAGCTCCGACAGGGTGATCCACGGGTCCCGGTCCCACCGGATGCGACGCGCTTCGACGATCGTGTCTGCAGTCCCGAACTCACTGAGATCCGCTCCGGCGCTGAAATGCTTCCCCTCGGCACGCAGGATCATGCAGCGCACGCCGGGAACATCGCGAACGGCGGTCAGCGCACCGATGAGCGCGTCACGCATCTCAAGGTCGTAGACGTTGAGGGGCGGGTGATCGAGCGTCACCACGGTGACACCGCCTGAGCCGAAGTCGAGGTGGACCCGTTCGCTCATCGCGCCGCCAGCGGTCGGATCGCTTCGGCCAGCGACACGCGCGCATGCGGGGGCGCGTCTCCGCTGAGCTGAGCGAGTGCTGTCCGGCACGCGAGCAGGCCGGCGATCGGATCGGGGTAGGAGAACGCCGGGGCCACGGGGCACTCGGCGGTCCAGCCGAGCCCCGACGCGGCATGGACGCCGGTGCCGTACGCCACCCAGTCGGCCTCGGGCGAGCCGATGTCGAACGCGGTGATCGCCAGCGTCCGCAGGTCGGGGTACCCCTCGGACAGGGTCGCGGCATCGACGCCGAGGTTGGTCAGCGCTCGATTGGAGAGCGATGTCACCACGAGGTCCGCCGAACGCAGGATCCGCCCGAGCTCACCTCCGTGGGAGCAGTGGCGCAGATCGAGGTCGAGCACGTCTTTCGAACGGTTCAGCTCGATGAACATCGGGGCGCGACCACCGCCGTCGTCGCCGTCACCGAACCGCAAGCCATCCGGCCGAGACGCCGGCTCGATCTTCAACACCGCGGCCCCGGCGCGCGCCAACAGCTCGGTGCAGAGGGGGCCTGCCCACATCGACGTGAGGTCCACGACGGTCACGCCGCGCAGGTCGACAGTTCCAGACGGTGCGGGCGAGTTCGTCACTGGTGCCTGCGAGCTGCCGCGGCGTCGATACGGCACCACGGGCAGCCGCCACACCTGGGCTCGCGTCGCGAACGACTCCGGATCTCGATCATCCGTGGCGACAGCGCGAAACGACTCCCATGTCGATGCATCGTCGGGTCCGAGATCGACGGAGACAAATCCGTCCCCCCAGGGCACGGGCTCGGCAGGACGCGTCGGCTCCTCCACCACCAACTCCGGGAGATCAACCCACCGCGACGCATCGCCGACGGGCGACGCCGAGCAGGCTGCGTCGATGACCGCACCGTGCGCGACGGCGAGATCGTGAAGGCCCGCCGGCAGCCAGCGGGCGCTCATCGCCCGGCGAAGTCGGGGGGCCGCTTGTCGAAGAACGCGGCGAGACCCTCGGCGCGATCCTCGGTGGCGGCCAGCTGATGATTGAGGTCGCCTTCGAGCCGGAGTCCATCGCGCAGGGGCAGTTCGCTCCCTCGATGCACCGCCTCCTTGGCGAACTCGAGGGCGAGCGGGCCCGCACCGAGGAGTTGTTCGACGACGTCTGACACCGCAGCG
>CAZVUM010000067.1:13385-24979 GCA_964629575.1 uncultured Acidimicrobiales bacterium
GGCACGGACCCGAGATGGCGGCGACCACCGGAACGCGTAACCGCGACAGGGCCGCAGCAGGATCGGGGTCGGCCGAGGTGACGTCGAGACCGTCGGCCGCTCCGGAGCAGAAGTGGCCGGACGCGCCGAGAACCACGACGCGCACGTCGCGGTCCTCGACCAGTTCTTCTGCAATCGCCGACGTCTTCCGGGCGGTCTCCGCGTCGAGCGGTCCGCCGGGGAGGGTCAGCGTTGCAACCCGGCCGTCCTCGGCTCGTGTGAGCTCCATGGTGGCCGGATTTCCTGTGAGCGACCTCAGTCGGCCGACTTGGTCTTCTTCGGCTCCTGAAGCGCCATGTCCTTGCCGTTGCACTGCAGGGTCACGCCGCCCGGCTTGGTCACCAGCACCTCGATGCCCGTGTCCTCGTCCTGGTAGCGCTTGCCGACCTTGAGGCCTTCGCCGCCGTCGGAAGCGGTGACATCGCCGTCGCCACCCTTCGTCACGATGACCTGGACGCCACCGTCGAAGTCGAGTCGCTCGCCAGCCTTGGTCGCCACGTTGTTTACCCCCTGGAAAGATCGGTGTCGCTACAAACTACCGAACGTTCGAATCGGGTACCAACGACCCGGCCCTCTGACCGCGATACTTCACAGCATGTCGACAGCTTTGGTGGTGGGTGGCACAGGTCCTACCGGCCCGCTCGTGGTGAACGGCCTGCTCGATCGCGGCCACGAGGTGACCATCCTGCACACCGGTCGCCACGAGACCGACCTCATCGGGCCAGAGGTCGAACATATCCACACCGATCCCTTCGACGTCGAGGTGACGGCCGAAGCGCTCGGCGACCGTACGTTCGACCTCGCTGTCGTGATGTATGGCCGTCTGCGCGATCTGGCGCGCCTGCTGGTGGGGCGTTGCGACCACTTCGTCTCGATCGGCGGGGTCGGCGTCTACCTCGGGTTCGCCAACCCCGACGAGCTGTCGCCTGCAGGGCTCACGGTCCCCCAGCCCCATGACGCGGCCCTCGTGGGAGACGGCGAGTCCTTCCGCAAGCTCCGTCGAATCCGCCAGACCGAGGAGGCGGTGTTCGAACACCATCCCCGGGCGATCCACCTCCGCTACCCACAGCTCTATGGCCCGCGGCAGATCCTGCCCCGGGAGTGGCCCTACGTTCGGCGTGCCCTCGACCGTCGCCCCTACATCATCGTTCCCGACGGCGGTCTCACCGTGAAGAGCCAGGCGTGGGTGGGAAATGCGGCGCACGCCACCTTGTTGGCCTGCGACGCCCCGACGGCGGCACTGGGGGGCGTGTACAACGTCGCGGACGAGCATGCGGTGTCGATCGCCCAGATCGCGGAGACCGTGGCCGACGAGCTCGACCACTCGTGGGACGTCGTGTCGATCCCCTACGAGTTCGCACCGTGCACCAGGCCGATGCTCACGAGCTGGAGCTCCAGCCACCGAGTGCTCGACATCGGGCCGACGCAACGGGACCTCGGCTATCGAGATGTCCTCCCCGCGCGGGCGGCATGGCGGGAAGCGGTGCGGTGGCTCGCCGAGAACCCGCTCGAGTACGGCGGCGCGTTGGAGCAGCGTCTCCAGGATCCCTTCGACTACGCGTCCGAGGACCGACTCGTGGGCGCCTGGCACGACGCGGCTTCGGCGCTCGCGGCAGTGGAGTGGCCCGATCCCCCCGGCTACACCTCCGCCTACGTGGGCCGCCACCCCAACCCCGCCGAATAGGTTCCAGGAGCGCTCCTGGAACCTATTTCGCTGGAACCGATTTCGCTCAGCCGGCCAGCGAACCGCGGAGCAGGTGTCCGGGAGTCGAGCCGGTGGGGACGCCGTTGTCCACGAGCACCTCGCCGTTGACAATGGTGGCGAGGAATCCGGTTGCGGTCTGGCGCAGCCGCGGCTCACCCGCCGGCAGGTCGTGGACCAGCTCGGGGAGATCCGGAGCAACAGTCAGTGGATCGAAGACGTTGACGTCTGCCGCCATTCCTTCGGCGAGGACGCCCCGATCGTCGAATCCCCACGCATTCGCCGGCATCTGCGTGATGCGCCGCACCGCGTCCTCGAGGGTGAACGCCTCCTTGTCACGAACCCAATGCCCCAACAGGTGCGTCTGGATCGACGAATCCATGATCTGGGTGACGTGAGCCCCGCTGTCGCTGAACGTCGGGATCGCGTACGGGTGCTGCATCAGCTGAAGAACGAGGTCTTGATCCTGGTTGGCAGCCGCCTGAATGAAGAACAGCCCGAGGTCGTTCTCGAGCGAGAGATCGACGAACGCCTCCATCGGAGACACGCCCCGCTCAGCTGCAATCTCCTCCATCGAACGGTGGGGAGGGAGCGCGCTGAACATCGGAATCACGTGCTGCCAGTCGGGTTTGCGCGCCTCGGCTCCGATCGCCCGGCCGTAGTCGCCGTTCTCGGCCGCTTCGATCAACCTGCCTCGCATGACAGGGTCCGAAAGCGCTGCCTTCTGCTCGGCGAGAGACTGCTGGCGAACATCGCTCCACAACGGCAGCGCGTCGAACGGCAGTCGTGTCTGGAACGACAGCAGGACACCGAATTGGCGGGTGTGCACCTGCCCCCACGAGCGGCCGCCAGACGAGTTGATCCGATCGAGGAGCTCCACGACCGGGCGCCACGTGTGTTCGAGGTTGGAGAAGGCCAACATCCCATAGGTGATCGGGACCCCGGTGCGAACGCCGAGATCGACCAATCTGGAGATGTAGGCCTCCCGCTTCTCCGCATCGCGCGACCGAAGGTCGCCGTGATGGGCGAGCTCGAAGATCCCACCGCCCAGGCGGCCCATCTCCGACACGAGGGCTTCGATCTCGGACCAGCCCGCCATTCGCGACGCCACCGGCCGGTCATCGGACGTCTCGTGATTGAACGAGATCGACGTGGTGAACCCCATCGCCCCCGCCCGCAGCGAGTCGCGGAGCTGCCCGAGCATGCGCCGGAGGTCGTCGGGGTCGGCCTCCTGCTCGAATGCCCTCTCCCCCATCGCCCACGTGCGCAGCGCCGAGTGACCGACGTAGCCCGCGTAGTTGATGCCCTTCGGCGTTGCATCGATGAAGTCGAGATACTCGGGAAACGTCTCCCACTTCCAGTCGATACCCGCCGCCATCGCGTCGGGAGAGATGTCCTCGGCCCGTTCGAGGTTGCGCACAACCAGATGCCGCTCGTGAGAGTTGACCGGGGCGAGGGTGAAACCGCAGTTGCCCATCACCGCCGTCGTCACGCCGTGGTAGCACGAGCTCTCCCCGAGCGGGTCCCACGCGATCTGCGCGTCCATGTGGGTGTGCACGTCGACGAAGCCCGGCGTCACCGCATGGCCCTCGGCGTCGATCACTCGCTTCGCGCGCCGGCCGGCCAGGTCACCGATCTCGGTGACGACGCCGTCCTCGATCTCGACGTCGGCGCGACGTGCCGGCGCGCCCGTTCCATCTACCACTGAGCCACCACGAATGATGAGATCTCCCATGACGGGACCCCCTGTGTCTGCGCTGCACTGAGCCGGGCGCGGCGAACTCGCCGAGTTCCCCGGAGGCCAAGCCGCCAGCTCCCCTCGGGCGCACGCTAGCGGGTTCCCCGCCAGGCTGGTTCCCGCTGCTCGATCCCCGCTGCGCTGTGCCCGTTCCGAACGCCAACTCCGCCGAGTGTGAGCGCGCCAGAACTGGCCCCCTCACACTCGGCGAGGAACTACTGAAGTGCCCCGGCGTCGCGGAGGGCGGAGATCTCGTCGGCGGACAGACCCAGCACGTCGGACAGGACCTGATCGGTGTCTGCACCGAGCATCGGTGCAGGACGGGGCACACCATTGGGCCCCTCGTGGGAGATCCACGGCACGCCAACGTGGCTCTTGGCACCCACCACGGGATGTTCGAGCCGCTCGATCAACCCGCGAGCGTTGTAGTGAGGATCCTCATCGATGTCCCGGGCGTCGAGCGAAGGAAACGCCGGCACCGATACCGCTTGGCACCGCTCGGTGACCTCCCAGCGATCGAGCCCCGCGGTCCAGTCCCCGATGATCTCGTCGAGCTCGTCCTCGTTGAGCTTTCGATCCGCAGCGGTACCGAAGCGAGCGTCGTCCTCGATGCCCAGCAACCGGCTCAGTGCGGCCCACTGCTCTTCGGTGGCGCACGCGATGGACACCCACCGGTCGTCGCCAGCGCAGCGGAAGAGGTTGTGCGGCGCCATCAGCGGATCCCGGTTGCCCATCCGTGGAGGCTGCTCACCGGTGAGAGCCCACGCCATCCAGCCTTCTGCGACGCAGGCGGTCGTGGCCTCCCACAGCGTCGTGTCGATGTACTGGCCCTCACCGGTCCTGCGGCGCGCCACCAGGGCAGCGACGAGAGCGAAGGCCGTGGCGATGCCCGCCGCCGGGTCGCCGAGCGCGACGCCGAGCTCCTCGGGAGGTCCGCCCGTGTGGCCGGTCAGCGACGCCAAACCGGAAAGCGGTCCCGTCGTCGGCCCGTAGCCGATGTAGTTCTTGTATGGCCCGTGGCTGCCGTAGCCGCTGATCGTGGCCACGATGACGTCGGGCCGCTCAGCCTTCAGCTGCTCATACGAGAGCCCGAAGCGGTCCATCACACCGGTTCCGAAGTTGGACATCACGAGGTCGCACTCCAGCGCGAGACGCTTGGCCAGCGCGCGGCCCTCCTCGGATCCGAGGTCGACCGTGACGCTCTTCTTCCCCTGCCCCCATTGATTGAAATAGGCGTTGGTGTCCGGCGTTGGGTCGTGGTCGATCGAATGGAGGGGCAGCCGCCGGCCGAGGTCCATCGACGACGATGACTCGATCTTGATCACCTCGGCGCCGAGGGACGCCAGATGCAGCCCGCAGTACGGGCCGGCCCAGACCCACGAGAAGTCGGCGATGCGCACGCCCTCCAGCGGTCGCGAACGCGGGGTCTGTTGTTTCGCCGCACTACCGCCAACGGGTTCGGCGCGAGAGGAGGACCAGGTGGCGCCCGCGTGTTCGTCGACGGCGGGGGCCGGTCGTCGAACCTCCCACCACGGGCTGGAGAGCCGCGACGGTGGGCCGGGCATGCGAACCCGCCCGAGACCGGGCTGATCGACCTCCCGAAGAAATCCGCGCGCCTCGAGATGGGGCTCCTCGGACATCTGGGCCATGGTGAAAACCGGTGCGAAGGCCACGCGGTTGGACTGCCCGAGATGAAAGAGATCCATCACCTTCTGCGATGCGGTCCACTCGCCGAGCCACATGTGCAGGAGATCCTCGGCTTCGAAGCGGCCCTCGAGGGTGTCGAACATCTCCATCTGGGCCCATTCCGGCTGGCCCATGATCTCCTTCAGGCGACCCCACTGGTCCTGTTCGACGCACACGATGAAGATCCGCCCGTCGGCGGCATCGAGTATGCGCCAGGGGTTGAGAACCCGGGCTCCGAGACGGCTCGGGATCTCCCGGAGGTACGACCACGCGATGAAGCCCGCCTCGAGCATCGTCGCCACATGTGAGGCGGCGCTGTAGTCGAGATGGTCTCCCTCTCCGGTGCGCTGCGCCCGATCGACGGCGGCGAGCGCTGCTGTCGCCGCACCGAACCCGGCCTGGAAGTCCGCTTGGTGGCCGAACGGTTTGAGCGGGGGGAGGTCGTCTCGATCCGAGCAGCCGGGGGTGAGCCAGCCCCAGCCCCCGCCGTGAACCACCTGTAGTTCTTCGGCTGCGTAGTCGCGGTAGGGACCCGACTGCCCGAAGGGCGTCAGCGCGACCGTCACAAGGGAGGGGTAGTCGGAGCGGAGAGAAGCGGCCGTGAGACCGGCGGCATCGGAGTCCGCTGGTGCCAGATTGTGGAGCAGAAGGTCAGCGCCGGACAGCAGCTCCGCCAGCCTGCCTCGTCCCGCTGCTGTCGACAGATCCGCCACCACCGACCGCTTGTTGATGTTGAGGTAGGTGAAGAGGCCGCCCGGACCGTCCTCACCACCTGGCGCCGCCGGCCCCCGGCCGCGGGCCCGATCGCCGCCCGGCGGCTCCACCTTGATCACGTCTGCGCCGAGGTCGGCGATCAGCTTCGCCGCCCAGGGGGCGGACACCATTTCGCCGATCTCGACCACACGGATACCACCGAGGCCGCGTTGGTCCACAGGTAACTCCGTCACGTTCGCCCCCCTGGAAGGCTCAGGGAGATTCGTGCTTGAAGGACAGGCGGACCTTGGTGCGGAAGGCCGCAACCGACCCGTCCTCGATCACAACATCCTGCTCGATGACCTCTGCAACCCGTAGATCCCGCAGCGTCTTGGAGGCCTCGTGGATGGCGTTGGCCGTTGCCTGCTCCCACGACTGGTCGCTTGTGCCGATGAGCTCGATGACGTTGTAGACACTCACTGGATTGCGGCCTCCCGGGTCACGGACATGATGCCCTACAGTTTGGCCACACCACGCACCGGAGGTCGAGGCGATGGCTGGCAAGGGCATCGGGTCCGGGCACAACAGGGTCGAGAAGGTGATCACCCTCGTCGCGTCGAGCCCGGAATCGTGGGAAGACGCAGCCCGCCAGGCCATCAGCGAGGCGACCAAGACGATCCGCGACCTCAGCGTCGCCAACGTCGAGCAGCGCGACGTGTTGATCATCGACGACAAGGTGGCCCACTACCGGGTGAAGCTGCGGGTGGCGTTTCAGGTCGATCGGTGGCGGCCCGGCGACACCGATGACGCTCCGGACGTGGAGGTCACGCGCTGGTTGATCGTGGCCAACCAGACGCTCGGAACCGGCGAACTGGTGGCCGAGATCGACCGACTCAACCAAGAAGGCGCCTGCGAGTTCCACCTGGTGGTTCCCGCCACCCACTCCAAGAGCTACGCCAGGGCCCGCCGACTCTCCATGCTCGGCGCGGATCCCGTCACGGGCATTCCCAGCGAACAGCTGCCGGCGAGCGAGGAGTTCCTCGGTCCCGACGTGGAGGGAATCTCCGCAGCCCAGAAGCGCCTCGACGCCCAGCTCGCAAAGATCGACGCAGCCTCCTACGCCGCGACTGGCGAACTCGGCGACGCCGACCCGATTCGAGCGATTCAGACGGTGCTCGGTCGCTCGTCGTTCGACGGCATCATCCTCTCCACGCTGCCGGCCGGCTTGTCGCGCTGGCTCAAGGGGGACCTGGTCCGCCGGGTCAAGCGGGAGACGGGCCTACCGGTCACCCACATCCCCGGATCCGCCCCGCCCGACGATCTCTACGAATAGGGAGCCGCGCGAGCAGCCAGTCGCTGGCTCGCTCACCGTGCCGGCCGTAGGGTCAACCGAGTGAAAGAACTCTCGGGAAAGACCGCCGTCATCACCGGTGCCGCCAGCGGCATGGGCCTTGCCTTCGCCCACCGCTTCGCACGCGAAGGCATGAACGTCGTCATGAGCGACATCGAGGAACCGCGACTCGCCGAGGCCGTCGCCGCGGTCGGTGAGCACGGCACTGGCGTGGTCGGTCACATCGCCGACGTCGCGGACGGCGACGCGGTCGACCGTCTGGGCGCGGCCACCCTCGAGGCGTTCGGCGCTGCCCACGTCGTGTGCAACAACGCGGGTGTTGCCGGCGGGTTGATGGACGGCCGCATCGACGTGAACGACTGGAAGTGGGTCATCGACGTCAACCTGTGGGGCGTGATCCACGGGCACCGCGTGTTCCTTCCCGGAATGATCGAGCAAGGCGAAGGTCACATCGTCAACACCGCCTCCATGGCCGGTCACTTCCCGGGTCACAGCGCGTACACCGCGTCGAAATGGGCGGTGGTCGGGATCAGCCAGGGCCTGCACCAACAGATGGCGGCGACGGGGAGCGGCGTGGGCGTGTCGTGCCTGTGCCCCGGGTGGGTCAACACCGACATCGCCAAGAGCGACCGCAACAGACCCGAATGGGCCGCGCCGGACGCCCTGGTCGAACCCACACCTGAAGTTGAGGCCCGCTGGCAGTTCGTCACCGACGCGTTGGCGAGTGGGATGGCCCCCGACGAGGTGGCGGGTCTCGTTCACGACGCGGTCGTCAACGACAAGTTCTGGATCTTCACCGACATGGGGATGGTGGCCATGCTCGAGGACAAACACGCTTCGATCATGGAGAACCGCAACCCACAGGTGATGGGACTCATCGACTGAGTTCGGCCGATACAGGGGGAAGAATCATGGAGCCACGCACGCATGCCGAGAGGCGGGCCGACGCGCTCGACGTTCTCGACGGATTCATGGCAGGGGAAGTCGACCCGGAACGGTCCGCTCGTGCCATGCATCGTCGTCACGGAGCGCTCGGCAGCTACGCGGTCGATGTGGTCATGGGCGACGTCTGGGCCCGTCCGCAGCTGAGTCGCCGAGACCGCAGCCTCATCGTGATCACGGTTCTGGCGACGATCGGAAGCACAGAGGAGCTGAGCCTTCACACGATGGTCGGTTTGAACAACGGCCTCACGCGCGCCGAGATCGAAGAGATCATGCTGCACGTCGCGTGCTACGCCGGCTTCCCGATGGCGATGCAGGCCACTCGGATCATGGAGGAACGCTTCGCCATGATCGACGGCGTCGATCGCCTGCCGCCCCGTGAGGAGAGCGCGTTGCAGGGCGACCTCGAGCGGCGCGCCCAGGCGTGCGACGTTCGTCAGACCCTCACCGGAGGGCGTTCGAATCCGGATCCCGAGGCGGATTTCGACGCCTTCGTGGGTGCGCTCGGCGAGGTGGGGCGGATCGCCTACCACTGGGCGTTCGGCGACGTGTGGGCCCGCGACGAGCTGAGTCGGCGCGACCGGTCGGTGGTGGTGATCGCCATCCTCACCGTGCTCTCGCGGGTGGACGAGCTGGCGTTTCACGTTCCCGCCGGTCTCAATCACGGCCTGAGCCGCACCGAGATCGAGGAGATCATGGTGCAGATGACGATCTACGGCGGCGTCCCCCGTGCGATCGAGGGCGCCCAAGCCATGCGCGCGGCCTACGCCAAGATCGACGCCCGCGCCGGCAAATGACGCGGCCGGGCGGGCCATGGCATTCCGCAGAGGAGGGAGCGAAGCGACCGACGATTGCGGCAAGTGACAGTTGAGCAACATCGGTGCCTGACACCAAAGTTGCTCAACTCGGGTGACAGTGAAGTGACGCGGCTGGGCGGGCCATGGCATTCCGCAGCGAAGCTGCGGCGAGTGACAGTCAGTGGACCGCGATGGGGCGAAGTCGGGACCCGAGCGCTACCCGAAACTCTTGAATCGGGCCTCTGCGTCTGGCGAACGGATCGCGGCGGCCGAACCGTCGCCGTCGAACTCCGACAGATCACCGAGCCGATGTAGCTGGCTGTAGCCACGAAGCTGGTACTTCGCCATGTTCGACGACAGTGGCGGCATGTCGAGCAGGCGCTCCACCCACCGGTCGACCGCCGCGT
Organism: uncultured Acidimicrobiales bacterium; assembly: GCA_964629575.1. Taxonomy (GTDB): domain Bacteria; phylum Actinomycetota; class Acidimicrobiia; order Acidimicrobiales; family Poriferisodalaceae; genus JAYPWI01. The sequence continues at coordinate 22,741 of CAZVUM010000067.1, forward strand.
CGAGATCGTCCTCGGAGTCGACCACCTCGTGCGCGAGTCCCCACTCAGCCGCGCGGCGTCCATCCACCCGTTGCGACGTGAGAATCATCTGGCGGGCGCGAGCCATCCCGATCTCCTGGATGAGGCGAGGCGTCGCCCCCCACGGCAGCGGGACCCCGAGTTCGACTTCGGGTACGTACCAGAGTGCGTCGGCCGTGGTGACTCGGAAATCGCAGCTGGCGCCGAAGCAACATCCGCCACCGATGGCGTGGCCGTGGACCCGCGCGACCGTGACGGCGTCGCAGTCCTCGATGGCCCTGGCGGCGCGCCGACCGAGCTGGCCCGTGTAGCGCGCGAGGCGAGCGTCTTCGGGAACCGGTGCCCGCTCCTTGCGATCGGCGCCGGCGCAGAACGACTTTCCGCGACCGCCGAGCACCACCACACGATGATCCGGTGTGGTGTTGAGCGCGATGAAGAGGTCGCCGACCTCTCCGATCATCGCCTGGTTGTGTGCGTTGCGGGCTTCGGGGCGGTTGAGCCAGACGCGCAGCACATCGCCGTCGGGTTCGAGCTCGATGGTCGTCAGGTCCAGGTCATTCAGGTTCATCAGCTCTCCCCTTCGGCCGGCCACCCTGCGATGGCGAACACTTCGTACACGATCTGGTCCCCGTCGGCGTAGCCCTTCGCCACACCCTGGACGTTGTTGAGCCACCCATGGGGTTCGTCGCCTGTCTCGAAGATCGGCGACGTGTGCATCCACGGCGTGCGGTCGTCGTTCCAGCCGCCGACTCCCTTGTACGACATGAGGATCGGGACGTCCTGGTCGGTGACCAGCATCAGGCGGGCGTCGATGATGAAGCTGCCGTCTGGCCTGAAGGTGGCCCAGTCGCCCGACGTGCCCGTCACGAGTCGACCAGAGAGCCGAGGTCCCTCGAAGCGGCCGCCCTCGTCCGCCGCGGCGACGCTTCGCGTTCCGTGCGGGCCGTTGCGAATCGTGAAGGCGCGGCTTTCGTCACGCCTCAGCCGCAAGGTGAAGAGATGGTCGAGCTGGATCGTCATCGTGGTCCCCTCAGTAGAGCTCGTTGCCGGACCGCCACGAGCCGAACCGCTCTTCCATCTGCTCGACCGTCTCGTCCGCGGCCGCTTGGTCGGCCAGGCACTGCGCGTACGAGGCGAGGCCGTCGACGGTGGGCCAACGCTCGGGTTCCCACAGACCGGAGCGGATCATGGACTTGCCGCAGTGGAACATCGCCTCGTCGATGTCGACGATCAGAGCGAGCACCGGCTCACGTTCGCGAACCGCCATCGAGGCGAGCAGCTCGGGGTCCTTGGTGATGTGGGCGACGCCACCGACCCGGACCACCTCGTCGCGGCCTGGGACCACGAACGTCACGCCCACTCGGGGGTTCTCCAGCACGTTGGTCAGGGTGTCGAAACGCTTGTTGCCTGGCCGATCGGGTATGGCGATGGTCGTGTCGTCGAGGATCCGCACGAAACCGGGAGGGTCACCCTTCGGGGAGATGTCCATCCGGCCGCCGGCGTCGGATGAGCAGATCACCAGCCACGGGCTGCGTTGGATCCATCGACGGCAGTGCTCGTCGAGCCGCGGCAGACACTTCGCCAGCTGGGCGGCCCGCGGCGTCCCGAGCATCTCGCGCAGCTCGTCGGCGGTCCGCACCATGTGCTCGTCGTCGACCATCGCAGCAACCTACTGCGAATGGTGCCTGGCACTTCGTGTGACGATTCGTAACACTAGGTGCCAGGCACCTTCGTGGGGCACCTCCGTGGGGGAGGGCGGGCAGACTGGGGCGATGACCGCTGACCTGTCCGGAATCCGGCACCACGACGTCGACGCGTTGGGCACTCGAATCCACATCGCCGAGATGGGCGACGGCCCGCTCGTGCTGTTCGTCCACGGTTTCCCGGAGTCGTGGTACTCGTGGCGCAACCAGCTACCGGCCATCGCAGGCGCCGGGTATCGGGCCGTCGCGATCGACGTCCGCGGGTACGGACGCTCCGCCGCTCCCCGTCCCGTGGAGGACTACCGGATGCTCTGCCATGTGGCGGACAACGTCGGCGTGGTGCAGGCGCTGGGCCACGACACAGCGATCATCATCGGCCACGACTGGGGTGCCCCGATCTCGTGGTGGTCAGCGCTCATGCGTCCCGATGTATTCACCGCGCTCGGGATCCTGAGCGTTCCCTACAACCCTCGTGGACCGATCAAGCCGAGCGATGGGTTCCGGATGCTCGGCGGCGA
>CAZVUM010000068.1:0-24755 GCA_964629575.1 uncultured Acidimicrobiales bacterium
CGGGCAAGACGGCGCTGGGGTGCTTTGTGCACTTGCCGGTGGCGGGGGTTGTTTGTGAGGTGGGTGAGTAGACTTGGCAGAAGATCGATCAGATGACCAGCCCGAGGATGGCGATGGTCAGGTGAGCAAGGAGAGAATTAGGATGGACCAGGAACCGCAGCTCGCCATTGTCGACAATGATGAGGTCCAGCCTCTCCGGTTGCATGTCGAACTCGACCGGCGTGTGAACTACGCCATGCAGCAGAACGATGTGCCTGTGATCAAGGCGCTGCACATCGAGAATGTTTCCGATGACTCGATGCATGAGCTGAGAATCACCATTGCGTCCGATCCTGCCTTCGCAGATGCCTGGGCGACGACAATCAGCGTCATTCCACCGCGCAGCACCTTCAATGTCGAGGGTGTCGACTTGCGCCTGTCTCCGTCGATTCTCGGAGAACTGACGGAACGCCTAGCTGGTCGCTTGCTACTCACAGTGAGCGGCGAGGGTGTGCCGGATCTCGCTCACGTTGAGCCCGTCGAGCTGTTAGCAGCCGATGAGTGGAGCGGCGGTAACTCCTTGCCCGAAATTCTCGCTGCGTTTGTGACGCCGAACCACCCGGCCTTGGGGCCCATCCTCAAGAGTGCTGCAGGCTTGCTTGAGTCGTGGACCCAGGACAGCGCGCTGTCTGGCTACCAAAGCAAGAGCACTAAACGAACGTGGCAGATGGCCGCGGCGGTCTACACGGCTATTCGCGATCAGCAGTTCAGTTATGTGAACCCGCCGCCGAGTTTTGAGTTGGACGGTCAACGTGTGCGCCTGCCAGGCCGTTTGGTCGAGCAAGGGATGGGCACATGCCTTGATATGGCGCTCCTGGCAGCAGCTGGCCTGGAGGCCATCGGCCTGCACCCGATTGTGGTCCTGATGGATGGGCACGCATTCTGTGGCGTCTGGTTGGTTGAGCAGAGCTTTCCAGAAGCAGCGTGCGATGACGCCCTGCGATTGCGCAAGCGCGTCGAGCTCAACGAGATTGTCGTCTTTGATCCAACTCTTGCGGCATCTTCGAGCCGACCTGATTTCCAGGCGGCGGTCGACGAGGCGGCCCGCCTTCTGCAGTGCGATGACGAGCTGAGCTACTTCATCGATGTGCACCGGGCCCGTATTGGGCGCATTCGGCCGTTGCCAGAACGGGTGGAGCAAAGCGACGGTGCAGCAAGTGGCTCGGACGCTGAGGGCGCGACCACAGTTGCTCCTCCCAGCATTCCTGATGCCTCGCGGTTCGCACAAGAAGACGCTCTTCGCGCAGAGCAGGTGCCAGAACCTGGCTCCGAGACACCACAGAGCCGGATTGACCGCTGGCAAAGTCGCCTCCTCGACTTGTCGCTTCGCAATCGGTTGTTGAACTTCAAGGAAACGAAGAAGACTGTGCCGCTGCTGTGCCCTGATCTTGGCACTCTCGAAGATCAGCTTGCCAATGGGCGCAGCTTCTCCGTCCTCCCAAGGCCGGAGGATCTCGGGCAGGGCGATCCTCGGGACGAGGATGTGCACCGCCGCCGAACAGGCTTAGAAGCCAGGTCGAGCGTTCTCAATGAGGATCTGCTGGCTGGCAGACTACATACCGACCTGACAGAGGACGTTACGCGGCGGCGGTTGACAGAGCTCTATCGTGCGGCCCGGGTGTCTCTCGAAGAAGGTGGCTCCAGTGAGCTCTTTCTCGCTATTGGCATGCTGGGCTGGTACCAGACAGAGCATAGCGAAGATCGTCGCTTGGCTCCGATTCTCATGCTCCCGGTGACCTTGGTGCGCCGCTCTGTGCATGAAGGTTTTCAGCTTCGGGCGTCAGACGATGATCCGATCATCAACGTGACACTCCTGGAGCTTCTCCAGCGAGAGCATGGCATCACGATCAGCGGTCTGGACCCGCTGCCAGGCGATGACTCGGGCGTTGATGTTGCGGCAGTGCTTCGTCGCTTCCGAGAAGCAGTGGTCGGTGTGGATCGTTGGGAGGTTGTAGAGGAGGCCTGGGTGGGGCTGTTCTCGTTCACCAAGTTCCTCATGTGGAAGGATCTCACGGCGCGCAAAGACGATCTCATGCGCAATGTTGTCGTGGACCACCTGGTGAACCGCCCGCGAGAGTCGTTCCCTTCATCTGGCGCGCTTCCTGAGCCGGATCGGCTTGACTTCGACCGCAAGCCCAGCGAGATCTTCTGTCCGATGTCGGCGGACTCGTCCCAGCTGGCAGCGGTCATGGCGGCCGCAGAGGGGCGCAGCTTTGTGCTGGAGGGTCCGCCGGGGACGGGGAAGTCGCAGACAATCACCAACCTGATCGCCCACTGCTTGGCGGAGGGCAAGCGGGTCCTGTTCGTGTCGGAGAAGATGGCCGCGCTGAGTGTTGTCAAACGACGCCTCAACCAGGTCGGGTTGGGCCGTTTCTGCCTAGAACTGCACTCGAACAAGGTCTCCAAGCCCAAGGTGCTGAAGCAACTCAAGGAGGCACTGGATGGTGTGAGAGAGCAGAGCGGTGATGATTGGGAACGTGAGGCCCGCCGTCTGGAGGCCCTGCGAAATGAGCTCAACGCCTACGTGCAGGCGCTTCATCTGCGCCGCAATTCAGGCGAGACGTTCTTTCAGGTCACGTCGAGGGCCATTGGTCTGAGTGACGTGCGTCGCGTACCGCTGAAGTTTGGCAGCCACACAGATGTCGACGCTGACCGACTCGATAGCTTGAGGCTGCATGTCGACCGTCTGGCGACCGCTGGCGACGCATGCCGCGGACTCTCTGGTCATCCGTGGAAGGCTGTGCAGCGAGGAGATTGGAAGCCTGGATGGGAGGAACATTGCCTGGAGGAGGTGGAACGCCTCGGAACGTCGGTCCGCTCTATGGCTGAGGTGATCCACTCTGTCGAAGGCGACCTGGGGCTCGACGCGGCGGTCTTGTCGCATGAGGACCTTGGTCTCGTAGACGAGCTGTGCGAGATCTTGCTCGGCTGCCCCGGACCGCCACGCGCCATCTTGGTGGACCCAGAATGGGATCAGATCCAAGAGCAACTTGAGAACTGGATCCAGCATGGGCGAGCAAGAGATGCCCTGCGGGCGAAAGTTTTCTCTCACTTCACCAACGACGTTTTGGATCTTGCCTGCGATGGTCTCCTGACTCAACTCCGCATAGCCGAGGCCTCCTCGTGGCCCGCTAGCTGGTGGCGACGGCGCCCGGTGAAGGCAGCTCTGCGCCAAGTCTCCAAGGAGGGTAAGGCTCCCGACGCAAAGAGGTTCAAAGGCGTTCTGGAGCGAATCGCCAGCCTCCAGGAGGAGGAGGGACTTCTTCAGTCTGCCGGTGAGAACGCACGCTCCCTGCTCGACCGACACTGGAAGGGTGGTGAGGCAGATTGGGACGGCTTGGCCAGCATTCATGATTGGGCACGCCGCTTTCGCTCGATCGCTCAGCGAATGGCTAGAGGTGACAGGGATCGAGCCGCGGAGTTGCGCTCACGCTGGGCAGAGCTCTCCACTGATGGAGCTGAGCTGCTCATGGCAGACCAGGCGCTGGGGCGGGCTCTACGGACCTTGCGTGAGTCCCACGGCCCGGTGATGGCCAGCTTGGCCAAGTGCAAGGAGCTTCTCGACCTTGACGAAACCAGGGCATGGGGTGGGGTCGGTGAGCCAGGTGTCTTGGACCGGCTGGAGCGGGTCACAGGTGATTGGCGGCGGGGCCGAAGCCGTCTGCGTGAATGGTGCAGCTACCGTGATGAACGAGGCGGGGCTGTAGCCCAGGGGTTGTTGCCGTTGATTGACCTGTACGAGCAAGGGGAGTTCTCTGGTGAAGAGCTTCCCGACGTGTTTGAACACAGCTATGGCAAGTGGTGGCTGGTTTCGGTCATGGACTCTGAACCGGTCCTTGCGGGCTTCTCCAGCCCCGAGCACGAACGAAAGATCCGTGAGTTCAGAGAGGTCGATGATCGATACACAGACCTGACACAACGGATCATCGCGGCGCGGCTGGCAGCCAAGGTCCCTTCTGGGAACACGAACCTCAAGAAGTCACAGGTGGGCATTCTGACTCGCGAGGTCACGAAGAAGAAGCGGCACATGCCAGTGCGCAAACTCTTCGCCCAGATCCCGGATCTGTTGTCGCGGCTCAAGCCTTGTTTGCTCATGAGCCCTATCTCTATCGCCCAGTATCTCGACACTTCTTTCTCTTCGCTTGATCTGGTCGTTTTTGACGAGGCCTCGCAGATCCCGGTGTGGGATGCCATCGGCGCCATTGCTCGTGGGGATCAGCTGGTGGTCGTGGGGGATCCGAAGCAGTTACCTCCCACGAGCTTCTTTCAGCGGGCGGGAGACGATGAGGACGTGGGTGACGATCAAGTGGAGGACATGGAGAGCATTCTCGATGACTGCATGAGCGCTCAGGTCCCGCTGGTGCATCTCGACTGGCACTACCGCAGCCGGCATGAGAGCCTGATTGCACTCAGCAACCACTACTACTACGACAACAACTTGCTGACCTTCCCGGCGGCGGACCGAGATGGCCTTGGGGTGAGCTGGCGGCATGTTGCCGATGGTGTGTATGACAAGGGCAAGTCGCGCACGAACCGGGGCGAGGCTGAAGCGCTGGTGGCCGACATCGTGCGACGGCTTCGCGATCCGCTGCAGCAGGGGTTCACCATTGGCGTTGTGACCTTCAGTCAGGCCCAGCAGGCCTTGGTGGAGAATCTCCTCGATCAAGCTCGTCTGGAGAACTCAGAGCTTGAGCGCTTCTTCTCCGAGGATGTGCTTGAGCCGGTGTTCGTGAAGAACCTGGAGAACGTCCAGGGCGATGAGCGAGACGTGATCTTGTTCTCGATCTGTTATGGCCCGGATAGGCAAGGCCGGGTGTCCATGGCCTTTGGTCCTCTGAATCGCACCGGTGGTGAGAGGCGGCTGAACGTTGCGATTACCCGCGCTCGACGAGAGCTCGTGGTCTTCTCGACCATCACCAGCGATCAGATTGACCTGAAGCGAACCAATGCGCGCGGCGTGCAGGACCTCAAGGTCTTTCTCGACTATGCGCACCGCGGCATGAATGCCATTGCCGAAGCCACTCAGTTCCACGGGGGAGAAGACTTTGACTCGCCTTTTGAGGCGAAGGTCCACAAGGCCTTGTCGGCCCGGGGGTGGGAAGTTCACCCGCAGGTGGGCTGTTCGGGGTATCGCATCGACCTGGCTGTGGTGGACCCGGAGCTACCGGGGCGGTATCTGCTGGGCGTTGAGTGTGATGGTGCCCACTACCACAGCGGAAAGACGGCACGGGACCGCGACAAGCTGCGAGAAGGAGTTCTTCGCGACCTGGGTTGGGAGATTCACCGCATCTGGTCAACAGATTGGTGGACAGACCCTGCTCGGGAAGTTGAGAAACTCGAGACTGCCATCGCCGTCGCCAAGAAGGCTCATGCGGGCGTGATCGCTGAGAGAGCTGCGGCGGCTGAACGGGCGCTCGATCCTGTGAACATAGAAGACAGAGAAGCGGTGGCTCCCCTTGATAGCTTCTCGCTTGCCGCGGGGAGCACTGCCGTCCAGAAGCTGAAGATGGCGGCGGGGGACGCGCCTGTGGCTGAGGGAGACCATGTCGATGACAGAGTTCCAGAGGAGGCACAGCCTTCCCTGCCGGTGTACAGCTCTGCCTACGGCGCGCCGCCTTCGTCAATGGGGTTCTATGAGCCCGTCGCAGCTGAAGGCCTGTGGCTCAGGACGGCAGACGTTGTGGCGGCTGAAGCGCCGGTGCTTCTCAGTCTTGTCGCAAAACGAGTAGGCGCCGCTTGGGGCTTGGGGCGTGTCAGCTCCAAGGCCGTCTCCCACATCGAGTCGATTCTGGATCGCAAATGCGCGATGGGCAATGCATCGATCATGGTTGAGCGTGACCCAGCTGGCGAGCTTGTCCTGTGGCGCTCGTCTGACACGCCTGCTGAGTGGGGCGGCTTGCGGGTTCCGGGCCCTGGGCCCGAGGATGCTCGCAGTGTTCCTGAGGTACCCTTGATTGAGCTGGCCAATGCTGTTGCCTACGTTCTGGAGCAGCACATCAGCTTGCCCGAGTCGGACCTGGCCCGGGAGGCCGCGAGAGTCCTGGGTGTAGGGCGCATGGGGCACAAGGTTAAGAAGCGCATGCTGATGGCCATTGCCCGAGTCGTGGAGCGAGGCCAGGCCACTCAAGACGACGACACGGTCACGGTGATCGGTTGAGGGCTGAGCAAGCTGTGCGGTCTCGCGAGGGCATGGCCCGTGGTGCGGATGGCCGCCCGGTCAGTTCGCTACCCGTAGGTCGTTCTAGCGGCCGGAGATGCCAAACTGTCTGCCCATCAACAGCACCGACGGCCGTGGCAATGCGGCCGCCGGCAGTCGAGTCGCCCCCCATGACCTACACCTCCACCATCAGCAGCACCTCACTCCGACTCCGGGAGTGCCGCATCATCGCCGACCTGCTCCTGCAGTCCGTGAGCGATGACGCGTGGATAGAGGCTGTGTTCGACCAGAACGTGCTGCAGATGGGCAGCCCGGTGACCATTCAGAAGAGCTCCCGCATTCTCCGCGCCCGGCTGGAGCCCTTGGGCGAAGGGCTGTGGAAGATGGTCCGCGATGGGGGGCGCGCTCAGGCGACTCAGGCGGCCCTCGCAGGCGCGATCAAGCACAGCCGTCTGCTCGGCGACTTCATGGACATCACCCTGCGCGAGCAGCGGGCGCTCTTTGCCACAGCGCTCCGGCTGACCCTGTGGAACGAGTACCTGGCGGGCTGCCGGGGGCGAGATCCGGACATGCCCGAATGGAGCGATGCGACCATGGTCAAGCTGCGATCGTCGATCTTCGCCATGCTGGCCGAGGCCGAATACCTGAAGGACACCCGGAGCCTGGTCTTGCAGAACGTCTTCGTGGATGCCCAGCTCTCCACCTACCTGCGCGACCGTGGCGAGTCGTATGTGCTGCGCTGCCTCGAGGTGGCCGAATGACCGGCGGTCTCTCCCAGCGTCTGAATCAGATCTTGCCACAGATCACGAGCGAGGCGTTCCTCTCCAGCCAGGGCATCGGCAACGAGATCGCCTGCTACATCTTCGACTACCCGGCCGAGGACGAGCTGGCAGTGCGCGAGCACATCCAGATGATGGTGGGCCGCTTGGTCAGCCACCACGCTCAGCTCAGCGTCTTGCACCTGAACCTGCTGGATGTCGTCCTGGCCTACCTTGAGCAGCGGGGCCTGCTCGACAGGGTGCTGGAGATGCAGGTTGCCAAGGGCGACGCCGCCGTCTTGCGCGCGCTGCACGGCCCCCTTTCGGCTGACAAGGTTCGCGACTTCATCGCTGCCACGAACAGCCCGGCTGATTTCGACCTGGTCTTGCTGTCGGGCGTTGGCAGTGTCTGGCCCATGCTCCGCGTTCACAGCCTGCTGAACTGCCTGCACACCATCATGGCAGAGACGCCGCTGGTGATGTTCTATCCGGGCATGTTTGACGGGACGACGTTGCGGCTCTTTGACCGAGTGGCCCCTGGCACATCCAAACCGGGCAGCAAGCCCTACTACCGGGCCTTCAGGCTGATACCAGGAGATGCGCAAGCATGAAGATCAAGGACCTGTTCGAGCGCGACATCCACCGCCCCATCAACGGCGTGGTCAAGGCGGACCAGCTCGACGAAGACTCAGTGTGGCAAGAGCTCGACGAGTTCGTGGTCACGGCTGAGCTGACCACGCACATGCACGATCTGGTGGCGGCCTTGCTCTCCTCCATCGAATCAGCTGATGGCGCGGCGGATAGAAACGGCGTCTGGGTCTCAGGTTTTTTCGGCTGCGGCAAGTCGCACTTCATCAAGGTGCTCTCCTACCTGCTGGAGAACAACGACCACACCCACGGTGACGAGCATTGTCGTGCCGTTGACTTCTTTGCCAGCAAGCTCAAAGACGAGGCCATGCTCTTTGGCGATCTGAAGCGGGTTGTCGCCGCGTCGATGGAGACCGTCCTCTTCAACATCGACAGCAAGGCTGACCACCGCTCAGGCCGGGACGTGCTGCTGCGCGTGTTTCTCAAGGTCCTCAACGAGAAGCAGGGCTACAGCAGCGACCACCCCCATATCGCTCACATGGAGCGCTACCTCGACGAGAAGGGCAAGCTCGATGCTTTTCACCAGGCCTTCGAGCGGCAGGCCGGGGCCCCCTGGGTTCAGGAACGGGACGCCTGGGAGTTCCGCCGCGACGAGGTCATTGCGGCGCTGAAGGAGGCCCTCGGGCAGAGCGAGGCCTCGGCCGAGAAGTGGGTCGACGGCGCTGAGGAGAACTTCAGCCTGACCGTGGAGAACTTCGCCAAGTGGGTGAAGCGCTACCTGGACAGCAAGGGCCCTGAGCACAGGATCATGTTCCTGGTGGACGAGGTCGGCCAGTTCGTCGGCAACGACACGCACCTGATGCTCAGTCTGCAGACCATCACCGAGCAGCTCGGCACGCTCTGCGACGGGCGTGCTTGGGTTGTCGTGACTTCACAGGAAGACCTGGACGCCGTCCTCGGCGAGCTCAGGAGCACCAAGCAGCACGACTTCTCGAAGATTCAAGGGCGCTTCACGACGCGCCTGTCGCTGTCGGGCTCGAACGTCGACGAGGTGATCAAGACGCGCCTGCTCGCGAAGAACGCCGGTGCGGGGGCGCCCTTGGCTGCAGCCTACGAGGGCAAGCACGACATCCTGCGCAACCAGCTTTCCTTCGTGAACACGGGGATGTCATTCAAGACGTACGACGATGCCGAGGGTTTCTCCGCCTGCTACCCCTTCGCGGCCTACCAGTTCATTCTTGTTCAGAAGGTCTTCGAGTCGATCCGCAAGGCGGGCGCCACGGGGCTTCATCTCGCACAGGGCGAGCGCTCGAATCTCGATGCCTTTCAAAGTGCAGGGAAGGAGATCGGTGCCGAAGAGGTGGGGGCCCTGGTGCCGTTCTACCTCTTCTACCCGTCGGTCGAGGGCTTTCTCGATGGAGCGGTGAAGCGCACCATCGATCAGGCGGCCGGGAATCACGCGCTGGAGCCCTTTGACTCCACGATCCTCAAGGTGCTCTTCCTGATCCGCTACATCGAAGAGCTCCCGGGGAGTGTGGACAACCTGGTGACCCTGTGTGTGCGGGAGATCGACGCCGACAAACTGGCGCTGCGCAAGACGATCGAGGCCTCTCTCGCGCGGCTCGAAGGTCAGACGCTCATCGCGCGCAATGGCGACCTGTACCTCTTCCTCACCAACGAGGAGCGGGACATCGGTTGCGAGATCAAGAACACCACCGTTCCTTCAGGCGCCGATGCTCGCGAACTGGGCAAGTTGCTGTTCGAGGACCTGCTGCGCGATGTTCGCAAGCACACGTACGGGCTGACCGGTCGAGACTTCAGCTTCAACCGCACTTGCGATGATCACCCGGTGGGTAACAAGCTGGAAGGCAACCTGGAGGTTGCTGTGGTGAGCCCCCTGGGGGATCGCTACGCCGAGTTGGGCGACGACAACGCTTGCATCATGAACACCACCCTTGAGAAAGGGCGAGTGCTCATCCGCCTGCCCGACGACGGGGTCTTGGGCAGAGAACTGACGATCTGGCTGCAGACAGAACGCTACGTGCAGGCCAAGCAGACGGGCACCCTGCACGAGACCACCAAGCGCATTCTTCGTGATCGCAGTGAAGACAACCGGGCCCGCCGCAGTCGCATTGTGTCCAGCTTGCAGTCCATGCTGGGCAGCGCCAGCTACTTCGCCAGCGGAAAGAAGCGCGACCAGAGCTTCAGTGACCCCAAGGCCGCCCTGGCTGACGCGCTCGACTACCTGATCAAGAACGCCTACCCGAAGATGGGCTTCATCGAGCATCTCCAGGCTCAGCCCAAGCACGAGATCCAGAGCACCCTGCGGGCCAATGACGTCGAGAAGCAGAGCCTGCTGATGGCGACTCCCGAAGCCAATCCCCAGGCCCTCGATGAGCTGCGTGACTACATCCGCCTGTGCGCAGCTACCAGCAAGAAGATCGTGTTGCACGAACTCATCCAGAAGCGCTTTGGCGAGCGGCCCTTTGGCTGGCCCGAGCACGAGGTCGTGTTGCTGGTGGCCCGCCTCGCGGTGCTGAAGGAGATCAACCTGATCGTCGAAGCAGCCCCTCTGCCTCTCGATCAGGCCAATGACCACCTCACCTCCAGCAACAAGCAGCGCAAGGTCATCATCACCCTGCGGGAGTCGGCAGCCGGTGAGCTGATCAAGAAGGCGCAGGCCCTGGGCACAGACCTCTTTGCCCAACAGGGGCCGAAAGCCGAGGACGCACTGTTTGCCTTCTTGCAGGAGAAGGTCAACGCATGGAGCGCTGGCCTGTCCGGCGCCCTGCCCCTGGCGAAGACAGGCAACTACCCGGGTCTCGCCGAGATCGAGGCCGCCCTGTCTTCCCTGCGTAAGTTCACCGAAGAGGCCAACTCGCTGCAGTTCCTGGAGCGTTTCGTGGCCAACAGGGCTGAACTCCTCGATCTCGCCGAAGACATCCAGGAGCTGCAGGGCTTCTACGCCAACCAGAAGCACAGCTGGGAGGAGCTGCGCGCCGCGGTGGGCGAACTCTCCCAGAACCGGCTGCAGCTCGACGCCGATGCAGAGGCCGGGCCAGCTCTGGCCCGGATGGAGGAGATCCTCGCGACTCCCCGCCCCTACAACCTGTTGCATGAGGTGGCTGGCCTCATGCACGCCGCCCGCACCGTGAACGACCGCCTGGTCTCGGATGCTCGCAGCGTGGTGATCGCTGAGATCCAGGTTCTGCTCGACGGGGTCATGGCTGAATTGGAGAAGGCGGCCGCTGACGACGCCCTGCGCGAGCAGGCCACCAGCGCGCTGAGCAAACTGCAGCAGCGAGCTGCCAAGGCCACGAGCATCGCCCACATCGCAGAGGCGAAGCTGGCGGCTGAGCGTGCTTCCGACCAGGCCTTCAACGACATCGAGCAGGCGCTGCAGGCGCCGCCGATCATCAGTGAAAAGCCCGCGGGCCCCGACGATTCTCCCAAGCTACCGCCGGAGCCAAGGCCGCGGCTGAAGCATCGCCGGGTCGTGGAAGCCAAGTCGAGTTGGCCGGGCGGCTTCATCGAGACATCAGCGGACGTGGAGGCTTTCCTGACCAAGCTCCGCACAGAGCTGGAGGCCGCGATCGCGGCCAACGAGCGGGTTCAGATCAGGTAAGGCTGGCAACGTGAACACATCCCAACTGAAGGACTACGCTCCCGAAGCCCGTAAGGCCTTCATCGCCGCCGTCAGTGCGCAAGCGGCGCGGCTTGGCATCACAGCGGAGGTCAACGCGCCCGCCCAGGTGCAGGGCGACATCCTGCTCGTCGACGGCCAGGCCTTCCCCAAGGCCACTGCCCCAGCTCGCAAGGCTCTCGTAGAGCGGGTCGAGGCCCACGGCTTCGACGCCACCATGGAGGCCATTGCCTACACCTGGTTCAACCGCTTCGCAGCCATCCGCTACATGGAGCTGCACGGCTACCTCGACCACGGTTATCGCGTCCTGAGCCACCCGGAGGGACAGGGCCACCCCGAGATTCTCGACCACGCCACCGACGTCGACCTCCCCGGGCTCGATCGTGCTCGGGCGGTCGAGCTGAAACTCGACGGCACCCAGGACGAAGCCCTCTACCGCCTGCTGCTCAAGGCTCAGTGCAACGCGCTCCACAGGGCCATGCCCTTCCTCTTCGAGGAGGTGGGCGCCGCCGACGAGTTGCTCCTGCCCGCCAACCTGCTGCACACCGACTCGCTGATCCGCCGGCTGGTCGAGCAAGTCGATGAGGCGCTGTGGCAAGAGATCGAGATCATCGGCTGGCTCTACCAGTTCTACATCTCGGAGAAGAAGGACGAGGTCATCGGCAAGGTGGTGAAGTCGGAAGACATTCCGGCGGCGACCCAGCTCTTCACGCCCAACTGGATCGTGAAGTACATGGTCCAGAACTCGCTGGGGGCGCAGTGGCTGGCGACCTATCCCAAGTCACCGCTCAAAGGGCAGATGGAGTACTACATCGAGCCCGCCGAGCAGACCGACGAGGTCAACGCGCAGCTCGCGGCCATCACGCCCAGCCAGCTCAACCCCGAGGAGCTGACGCTGATCGACCCGGCCAGTGGCTCCGGGCACATCCTGGTGGAGGCCTATGAGCTCTTCAAGGCCATCTACCTGGAGCGCGGTTATCGCCAAAGAGACGTCCCGCAGCTGATTCTCGAGAAGAACCTCTTCGGCCTCGACATCGACGAGCGCGCGGCGCAGCTGACGGGCTTTGCGCTGATGATGAAGGGGCGGGCGGATGACCGGCGGCTGTTTGAGCATGGGGTGAAGCTCAATGTGATGGCGCTGGTGGATAGCGCGGGGTTTGATGCGGACGGGCTGGCGAAAGGGGTGGAGCTCTCGGACTTCGGGCTGAAGCCCGGAGACCTCACCGAGCTGAAGCGGCTCTTTGAACATGCGACGACGTTTGGATCGTTGATCCAGGTGCCGGAGGAGTTGGCGGCGAAGCTGCCGGCGCTGAAGCAGTTGAGCGCCGCGACTAGCCAGGACATGTTCGTGTCGGATGCGCTGAAGCGATTGGAGCCGCTGGTGCAGCAGGCCGAGTTGTTGGCGGCGCAGTACGACGCAGTGGTGGCGAATCCGCCGTATATGGGCAGCGGATACTTCTGCGCTGCACTAAAGGATTTCGTAAAAGCGGCTTACAAACCGGGCAAGGCGGATCTCTACGGCGCGTTCCTTTTGCGGAACGTCATCTTTGCGCGGGTCGTAGGACACGTCGGGATGATTACGATCCCAAACTGGATGTCCCTCTCTGCCTACAAGAACCTCAGAAGCGCGATCTGCCGTGATGCGCCAATAGTCAGCCTCGTTCACAATGGACGGGGTGTCTGGGGGGCAGATTTCGGTAGTTGCTCATTTGTGCTGAAGCGCTCCGTGCCTCAGGCGATTCGAGGGACATTCCTGCGCCTATTCACTGAGCACAGCAAAGTCGCAAGTAACGAAGAAATAGTACGGCGCTTCTTTGAGAAGCCACGCTTCTCATGCTCAAACGCGAACTTCGCGAAGATTCCTGGTAACCCCATCGCATACTGGGCCAGCGATCAAGTCTACGCTGCTTTTGAACGTGAAAAGCTGAGCGAGATAGCCGATCCGCGAATCGGGATACAGAGCGGCGACAACGAAAAGCACTACCGACAGTGGTTTGAGGTCAATTCCACAGATCGCTCCGTCGATGTGGCGGAGTGGTCTGAAACAAACACGTCTCGGCGCTGCTGGGTGCCCCTTCAGCAGGGTGGAGATCGCCGGAAGTGGTATGGAAACAACGATGCGGTGGTCAATCTCCAAAACGGCGGAAGTGACATCCAGAGTACGCACAACGCATCGTTGCGAAATCAAGCTCTGTACTTCCGAGAGTCTGTTGTCTGGAATCGTGTGAGCAACGGTAGGTTCTTCGTGCGCCAAGCTGGCAGTGGATATGCGTTCGACGACGTGAGTCCATTTGCTCAGCCGAAAGACAGCCAATCTCTTACCTCCCTTCTCGGCATACTTGGCTCAAGCGCTGCGCGTCATTTGCTGCGCTTCATCAGTACTGGAATGAAGACCGAAGTTGGACACGTCGCCGCTCTTCCACTGCCGCAAAAGACCAACGCGAAAGGCGAAGTTGAGGACATAGTGCGGCGTTTGGTCAATGCTGGAAGAGCCGACTGGAACGCCTACGAACGCTCCTGGAACTTCCAATCCCTCCCCCTCCTGGCGACCTCCTCCGAGCCCACCCCCACCCTCGAATCCAGCTACACCGCCTGGATCACCCAGAACCGCGACACCATCGCCGAGATGAAGCGCCTCGAAGAGGAGAACAACCGCCTCTTCATCGACGCCTACGGCCTGGCGGACGAGCTCACCCCCGACGTCCCCATCGAGCAGATCACCCTCACGGTGAACCCCGCCTACCGCTACGGCGGCAAGCTCACCGAAGAGGAGCAGTGGACCCGCTTCCGCCAGGACACCATGGAGGAGCTGGTCTCCTACGCCATCGGCTGCATGATGGGCCGCTACAGCCTGGACGCGCCGGGCCTCATCTACGCCCACAGCGGCAACGAGGGCTTCGACCCCAGCCGCTACCCCACCTTCCCGGCCGACGACGACGGCATCGTCCCGCTCACCGACACCGAGTGGTTCGACGACGATGCCGCCCACCGCCTCATCGAGTTCATCTCGGTGGCCTGGGACAGGAGCCACCTCGAAGCCAACCTTACCTTCCTGGCCGACAACCTCTCGCCCAAGAAGAACGAGTCGAGCCGCGAGACGCTGCGCCGCTACCTCTGCGACCACTTCTTCAAGGGCCACCTGAAGACCTACAAGAAGCGCCCCATCTACTGGCTCTTTTCGAGCGGCAAGCAGAAGGCCTTCCAGTGCCTCGTTTACCTGCATCGTTACAACGCGGGCACGCTCTCGCGGATGCGCAGCGAGTACGTGATCCCGCTGCAGGGCAAGATGGCGGCCCGGCTGGAGAAGCTCCAGGGAGACATCCAGGTGGCTACGTCCACTGCGCACGGCAAGCGGCTGGAGAAGGAGCGCGCCAAGCTCCAGAAGCAGCAGGTCGAGCTGCTGGCCTTCGATGAGAAGCTGCGCCACTACGCGGACATGCGCATCAGCCTCGACTTGGATGACGGCGTGAAGGTCAACTACGGCAAGTTCGGCGACCTGCTGGCGGAGGTGAAGGCCGTGCACGGAAAGAAGGCTGAGACCAAATGAGCCCCGCACAACCCGACTTCGGAGAACTCTGCACCCTCCGCGACCTAGGGATGGCCTACAGAAAGGTAAAGGTAGATCTTTTCTACTCAAGCAGACTCAGACGAAGAGAATTGCTCAACTTCGAGAGTGATCTTGAGGCAAACCTGAAACGCCTTCGGGCCCGACTCCGTGAGGGGCGTGCTCCTACAGTCCCTGCTGACGCCTGGACAGTTGTCCCGAAGCGAATGGACGAGCCTGCGCTCAATGGTTTTGCCGATTCCGATGCTGAAAAGCAGTGGGAGCTGTTAAGGGAGAAGAAGCCAGAGGCAGTGTTTCGCTTGATGGAGAATCTGCCGATCGGATTCCATGTCTTCGCGACGCTGTGGATTAACATAGTTGGCCACCAGTTCGACAAGTGTCTCAGCGAGGACGTCCGAGGCAACCGGCTTCGTCGGGTCGGGAGTGGTAGACTCAACCGACTGGCGCTTGGTTCTCACCCACCGTACGTGCATCCGTATCGCAAGTGGCGGGATGATGGGATGAGCGCCATCCGGAGCGCGCTGGAGAATGGCCGATCAGTTATTGCTGTGACCGCTGATGCCAGTTCCTTCTATCACATGTTAGATCCTGCTTTCATGCTGGACGACAACTTCATGGGTCGCGTCGGCGTGGGTTTAGAGCCGAACGAGATGGCTCTTCACACGGCGTTTATAGGTGCATTGCGTGAGTGGTCACAGGCTACGCCGCTCGGTAGAGGATTGCCTGTAGGTCTCGTGGCGTCCTCGGTTATTGCGAACCTCGCACTTATCCAGCTTGACTCGGCGATAAAGAGCGAAGTGGCTCCACTGTACTACGGGAGATATGTCGATGACATCATTCTAGTTGTCGAGGACGGGGCGGCCCTGCGGAGCTCGGAGGCGGTGTGGGACTGGCTGTGTCAGCGGATGCCTGGTCTTCTGGTGAAGCGTGAACGCAATAAAGGAAAGAAGCGGAAAGCTGGCTACCGATTCCAGCCCCTCTACCTGGAGGGGAGCAAGGTGGAGTTCGCGAATGGGAAGAACAAGACGTTTGCCTTGTCAGGTCAGTCGGGGCTGAGTCTGCTCACTTCTATCGAGAAACAGATTCGGAACCGAGCGAGCGAGTGGCTCGCCTTGCCGGAGCTGCCGACTGAAGGCGCAACAATCGAGTCAGATCTCTTGTCGGCGATTCAAACAAGCGGTGAGTTTGCGGACAGCCTTCGAAAGGCCGACAGCGTTTCGGTCCAGCGAGCCGCGTTTGCGTTCAAACTGCGCGATGTGGAAGCGTACAGCCGAGCACTCTCCCCGGATGACTGGGCCGCGAGACGGCATGCGTTTCTCGATGCCATGATTCGCCATGTGTTGGTATTGCCTGCGTTGTTTCAGTTCTTTGGCTATTTGCCTCGCATGATTGAACTGGCGGGGATCAACGGCGACGTTGAGTATCTAAGGAAGATCGTTGGCGCCCTGGAGAAGGTTCTGAAGGACCTCAAGAGCTGTCGGGTTTCGATCGCCGGTATGCGTAAGTCTCGGACTGAGCTAGCAGGCTCGGTGGTGCTGAGTCGGTTTGAAGAGGAGGTCCGCCAGGTCGTCGCGCAGTGCGTTGAGACGAGCTTTCGATATCCTCAATCCTCAACCCAGAAGGGCGCTTGGTCCAGGCACTTCGCCAAGGATCTCAGCCTCCTCCCGAAGCCCGACCCGACTTGCTTGCGAAAGGCGCATCAGAGTTACTTCCGTCGAGATCTGGCCTGTCGCCCAGTGAAGCAACTATTGATGCCCGCTGAGACTATCGCCGGTAACCGAACCAGGATTACCAAGAGATCGCTTTCGCAACTGAACGCGGACTCTGCGGCTCGGTTGGTAGACGACGCTGTGGTTAAGGGAGCCCTCTCTCTTTCTGGGATTATTCGGGTTCCCTGCGAAGAGAACCTGCCAGTGGGCTTCCTCTTTCCAACGCGTCCGCCCAGCGTGTACGAAATCTACGTCCTGCATGAGCACGCGTTCACTCCCGAGGGTTCGGAGGAGATTGCCGTCTGCCTGCTTGGTCTCCGCGGGTTCACGCCCGAGCAGCCCTTGCCAGCTCGAAGCAGCAAGAGGCAGTCTGACCCGATAGTCATACCGCAGGGGGATGGGCAGTGCGGCAGGGTTCGTATTGCCGTCTCCAGCTGGCGAACAGACCAGAGAAGTTGGGTTGCGTCTGTTAGCCAAAGGGCGGATCCGGACAAAACTCGCCTGGATCGGCTCTTTCGCCTAGTAAGTGCAGTTATTGGTTGCAGGGAGAAGCCGGACTACCTGATCCTGCCGGAGTGCTCGCTTCCGCCCAGTTGGTTCTTGGGCATTGCGATTCGCCTACAGCGCAAGGGGATCTCTTTGATCGGTGGCGTTGAGTATCTGCATCGTAGGCGTGGTGCCGTGCAGAATCAGACGTGGGCATGCCTCTCTCATGATGCGCTTGGGTTCCCGTCCTTCATGCACTATTCGCAGGACAAGCAGCGCCCATCATTGCATGAGGAAGCTAAACTCAAGCGAGTTGCCGGAAAGGTACTGAAACCGAAGGCTCGATCGAAGTGGGATAGCCCTCCAGTCCTGAGTCATGGAGGGTTACACTTTGCGATTCTGGTTTGTAGCGAGCTTACAAATATTCGCTATCGAGCGGATCTTCGCGGAGAAGTGGATGCGCTTTTCGTGCCGGAGTGGAACCGTGATGCTGATACGTTTGACTCTCTCATAGAGTCCGCGGCCCTCGATATGCACGCCTACATTGTTCAGTGCAACGATCGCGAACATGGAGATAGTCGTATCCGCGTGCCGCACAAGAATGCCTGGGAGCGTGACATTGTCCGCGTGAAGGGCGGGGTCGAAGATTACTTTGTTGTCGGAGAGATCGACCTACTGGCGCTTCGCCAGTTTCAGAGCAACTTTCGATCGCCCGAGGGGCCCTTCAAGCCAGTTCCAGACGGATTCAAGATGAACCCGCAGCGGAAAGTGCTACCTGCGCCATGACCGCCCAACACATGGAATCCTTCGTGACGCCAGTTGCTCGACGCCAAGTTCACTTGGTTCAAGGTCTCGGCATGCGCAGCGAGTACGTCATCCCGCTGCACGGTAAGAGGCCGGAGGACGCATGAGCTTCGGCGGGACTTCCCTGGAGCAGCTGCAAGCGTGGCTCAGCGATACCGAGGATGAGCACCTTGAGTTCAAGGAGGCCAAGACCAGCTTCGACCGGGACAAGCTGACCCGCTACTGCGTGGCGCTCGCCAACGAGGGTGGGGGGCACGTCGTGCTCGGGGTGAGCGACAAGCGCCCCCGGCGGGTTGTGGGGACCGTCGCCTTTCAAGACCTCTCCGTGCTGAAGCGCGACCTGGGCCAGAGGGTGCGCCTGCGCATTGATGTCGCGACCATCGATCACCCCGATGGGCGGGTGGTGGTGGTCTCGATCCCGAGCCGGCCTATTGGATCGGCGATTGAGTACCAGGGCTCCTATTGGATGCGGCGCGGGGAGGACCTCGTCGCCATGAGCCCGGAGGTCCTCAAGCGCATCTTCGATGAGGGTCAACCTGACTACTCAGCGGAGGTCTGCGCTGGCGCGACGCTGGCCGACCTCGACGAGACGGCGATCGAGAAGCTGCGCGAGCTCTGGCTGGCTAGCTCAGGGACTGCAGCCCTGAAGAGTATGAGCGCCGACCAGTTGCTGGAGGACGCTGAGCTGACGGTAGACGGTCAGCTCACCTACGCCGCCTTGATCTTGCTGGGGTCTCACAAGGGGCTGGGGCGGCACCTGGCTCAGGCTGAGACCATCTTCGAGTACCGCTCGTCGGAGGCGTCTGTGCCCTACGGCCAGCGGCGGGAGTTTCGCCAGGGCTTCCTGACCTACATCGACGAGCTGTGGGAGATGATCAACCTGCGCAACGAGGTGCACCTGTTTCAGGAGGGGCTGTTCCGTCGCGAGATCCCGACCCTCAACAGTGGCGCCGTGCGCGAGGGGATCCTGAACGCCCTGGCTCACCGCGACTATCGGCTGGGCGGTTCGATCTTCGTCAGGCAGTTTCCGCGTATGCTGGAGATCGTCAGTCCCGGTGGATTCCCCGAGGGGATCACGGCTGAGAACCTGCTCTGGCGGCAGTCCCCCCGCAACCGTCGGGTGGCAGAGGTCATGGCCAAGTGCGATCTCGTCGAGCGCTCAGGCCAGGGTGTGAGCCTGATGGTCGAGCGGTGCATTCAGGAGGGCAAGCTGCTCCCTGACTACTCCGCCAGTGACGCCCACGAAGTTTGCCTCGCTTTGAGCGGTGAGGTGCAGGATGAGGGCTTCCTGAGCTTTCTACAGCAGCTGGGTGATGAGGCCCTGGCGAACTTCACAACCGAGGACTTCTTGCTCCTGGATGCGGTCCATCGAGAGATTGACCTCTCTGATCGGCTGCGCGAGCGGGCGTCTGCGTTGCTCGACCTGGGGGCCATTGAGCGCAAGGGGCGTGGTCGGGGGGCCAGGTATCTGCTCTCCGAGCGCTTCTACAAGCACGCTGGCAAGCCCGGCGTCTATACGCGCAGAAAGGGGCTCGACACCGAGACGAACAAGGCTCTGCTTGAGGATCACATCCAGCGAAACCAGGAGGCTGGCAGCCCCTTGCGCGATCTTCAGGAGGTGTTGCCTGCCGAGAGCCCGAGGCACGTCCGACACCTGCTGAGCGAGCTGAGGAAGGCGGGGAAGGTCCACCGCACCGGAAAAACTCGCGGCTCGCGGTGGTATCCAGGGCCCGGAGGCGGGGTCGACGAGGGCGAGCCGTGATCGGACAGAACTGTCGAATAGCGCGCTGCGATTGGCGAATAGTGGCCAATCAATCGACGTAATCTCTTGTTTTGCAGAGGTTTATCTATTCGCCACCATTCAACCCATTGGCTAATACCCAGCCCTGCAGGGGCCTGCGAGGGGCGTAGCCAGCGAAGAACGAGCGAGCAGAGAGGATCCCCATGAAGGCAAGCCAGGTCGATCAGGCGCTGAGCCAGAAGTTCGTCAAGGAGGGTGAGCGGCTCGTCTTCTGGCACGACTCGAACGGCGAGTTTGCTGACTACGTCGAGGGCGGCCTGACGGGCGACATCGCCAGCGTGCAGGTGCTCGACGTGGGAGCGCTGGGCGGGCTCTCGGCGAAGCTGCTGCTGGAGCGGGAGGATCGCACCGGCCAGTACCTGATCTATAGCCAGGGCGAGGCGCCAGGGGCGGAGGAGGACTGGCTGCTCGACATCAGGCTCTACAGCGCACAGTTTCACGCGGACGTGGCCAGTCTTTGGCTGCAAGAGCTGGGGCTGACCCGGCTGTCTCTGCGGGATCACCTGAAAGCCAGGGCGGTCTTCTTGGGCAGCCAGGACCGGCGCAAGAAGCTGCGTCGGCTCCTTGGGGCGGAGGACGACGAGGCCTCGCTCGATCTCAAGATGATGGCCGTGCTCGTGGGCAGCTCGCTTGCGGGCCCGTTCGCGGTGCTCAGCTCACTGTGTCATGGCCACGAGCGGGGTGGGCGCTTCAGCCTCGCCGAGCCGCCGGAGGTGATCGCGACCTTCGAGAAGATGGGTCTGGCCGAGCGTTTCTGGGAGTTGATGGGCAGCGAGTTCGCGTACAGCTCAGACGCACCGACCGTGGCTGGGCTGCTGCGACGGCTCTTCATCTCGGAGCTTTTCCGTCAGACGGATGACGCCCCCATGCCATCCCTCGCTCAACACCAACTCCCTGCCTGGGGCGGACGGAATGCGGTCGTCTTCTTGACCCAGTGGCGAGACTCCAGCGGCAAGGCGGCCAGCTACGATGCTGCAGCCAGGGCGGTGGCCGAGGAACAGAAAGTCGATGACGCGCTGACGGGTCTTGATCTGGAGGCCATCAAGGATGTCTATACCTTCTGGGACGCAGAAATGCGGGTCGTCTCCAGCCTGAAGGAACGGCTGCTCACTGAGGAGCACACCGCAAGCGTGGAGGGCGTGTCAGTCCTCGCCACCGAGCGCAGAGCGGGGCACTGGCTTTCTGGCCCGGGCAGTGATGCCTCCGAGCGGCGGGCCGCTGCCCATGCGTACGATGCCATCGAGGCGGCTGCGGAGCTCTTCGCGTTACACAGGGTGCATCACAAGGCCATGAGCTATGGCGGTCCCGCCGAGTTGCTGGCCGCCTACCAAGAGCACCTGCACCGCTTCGACCGCCTCTACCGACAGTTCTGCACCAAGGCGAAGCCAGCCCTCAGCCAGAACTGGGACCTGCTCAAGACGCTCGCGGAGCGGGTCGAGCAGGTGTACGGCCAGGGCTTCCTGCAGCCCCTCGGCATGGAGTGGAGCCGCCTGCTCGACGAAGGCTTCCTGGGTCTGTGGGCACTGGAGGAGCTGCCCGCCCAACAGGACTTTTACGCGAAGCGCATTCGCCCGCACTTGAGCAAGGCGGCCCGCAACCGAGCGTTCGTCATCATCAGCGATGCCTTTCGGTATGAGGCCGCCCAGGAGCTGACCGAGTTGCTCAACGGAGAGTACCGGATGCAGGCTGAGCTCACGGCCATGCTGGGCGTGCTGCCGTCCTACACGGCCCTGGGCATGGCTAGCCTGCTGCCCCACAAGACCCTCGCCTACAACGAGAAGGGCGAGGTGACCGTCGACGGCAAGGCCGTTGCAGGCACCGACGCCCGGGGCAAGCAGTTGGCGACTGTGGAGGGCATGGCCTGCCAAGCCAAAGAGCTGCAACCCATGAAGCAGGACGATGCCCGAGCGCTAACCGACAGTGCGCGAGTGGTCTACATCTACCACAACGTCATCGACGCCCGGGGCGATACGGCATCCACGGAGAGCGAGACCTTCGAGGCAGTCACCCAGTGCATCAAAGAGCTGGTGGAGCTGGTGCGCTTCTGCGTGAACAAGCTCAACGCAGGAAAGGTCTGGGTCACGGCTGACCACGGCTTCCTTTACCAGCAGGAAGCGCTGTCCGAGACCGACAAGAGCAAGCTGAGCCACAAGCCCGAGCACGCGGTGATCAGCAAGAAGCGCTATGTCATCGGTCGCGACCTTGGCACGGTGCCAGAGGCCCATCATGGGTCCATCGACGTGACGGCCGCTGCTGAAGGTGCGATGGAGTTCTGGGTGCCCCGTGGGGCCAACCGCTTCCATTTCACAGGTGGCGCTCGGTTCATCCACGGCGGAGCCATGCCCCAGGAGGTGCTTGTGCCCGTCGTGACAGCCACTCTGGTCCGAGGCAAGGGGCAGGCGGGAACCCGCAGCGAGAAGGTCTCGGTACAGGTGCTCGGGACGAACCACAAGATCACCGCTCCGAAGCACCGCTTTGAGTTCATTCAGACCGAGCCGGTGGGTGAACGCAAGCGGCCGATCACCCTGCGTGCCGCCGTGTATGACGGCGAGACTGCGGTGACGTCCACTCAGACCATCACCTTCGACAGCAGCTCAGACAGCATGGACGAGCGAAAGAAGTCGCTTCGCCTGGAACTCGGGCGGGGGCCCTTCGACAAGGCCACGCCCTACCGCCTGGTGTTGCATGATGTGGAAACCGATGCGGAGGTGTTGGCCACCCCCGTAGTGATCGACCGGAGCTTTACCGATGACTTCTGAATGCGACGCGCTGCCCGGCAGCGACCTGGATGCGCTGCTGAACGAACACTTTGCCGGGAAGATCGTCCGCAAAGACCTCACCAAGTTGGTGAAGGAGGGGGCGAATGTCCCCGTGTTCGTGCTGGAGTACCTGCTCGGCAACTATTGCGCATCGCAAGACGCAGAGGTGGTCGCAGAGGGCCTGCAGACAGTGAAGCGCATTCTCGCCGATAACTTCGTGCGGCCCGATGAAGCTGAGAAGGTCAAGTCGCTGATCCGGGAGAAGGGCACCCACAAGGTCATCGACAAGGTCAGCGTCGAGCTCAACGAGAAGCGGGACGCCTACGAGGCCCATCTCTTCAGTCTGGGCATCAAGGGTGTTGTTGTCCCCACAGCGTTCGTCAAGCAGTACGACAAGCTACTCGTGGGAGGCATGTGGGCCCTCGTCACGCTCGAGTATTTCTTCGAGGAAGGCCAGAAGGGTTCACCGTTCACTGTGCGGCAGATCAAGCCGATCCAGATGCCGAACATGGACATGAACGAGCTGCGTGAAGGGCGCGGTCAGTTCACGTCAGAGCAGTGGCTCGACGTGCTGATGCGGTCCTCTGGCATGGAGCCAACGACGCTGGAAACACGGGTCAAATGGCACTTGCTGGCCCGGCTGATCCCGTTCGTGGAGAACAACTACAACGTCTGCGAACTGGGCCCGAAGAGCACGGGCAAGAGCCACATCTACAAGGAGCTGAGCCCGAATAGCATCCTGATCTCTGGCGGTCAGACCACGGTGGCGAATCTGTTCTACAACCTGGCCCGCAGACAGGTCGGCTTGGTGGGTATGTGGGATGTGGTCGCTTTCGACGAGGTGGCAGGCATCCACTTCAAAGACCACGACGGCGTGCAGATCATGAAGGACTACATGGCATCGGGGTCATTCGCCCGGGGCCGAGGGTCCATCAACGCTTCAGCCTCGATGGCGTTCGTCGGCAACATCGATAACATCAAGGCGCTGCTCAAGACGAGCCATCTGTTCTCGCCGTTCCCTGAGGCCATGATCGACTCGGCCTTTCTCGATCGCTTCCACGCCTACATTCCGGGCTGGGAGATCCCCAAGATGCGCCCGGAGTTCTTCACGAACCAGTACGGCTTCATCGTGGACTACCTGGCCGAGTTCTTCCGCGAGATGCGCAAGCAGAACTTCGGGGACGCCATCAGCAAGTACTTCCGTCTGGGGCGGGACATCGGCCAGCGGGACAGCACCGCCATCAAGCACACCGTGTCGGGCCTGCTCAAGCTGCTCTACCCCCACGAGGACTACGACAAGGAGGGCGTGCGTGAGTGCCTTGAATATGCCCTGGAGGCGAGGCGGCGGGTGAAGGAGCAGCTCAAGCGCATCGGCGGCATGGAGTTTTTCGATGTCCACCTGAGCTACATCGACCTGGAGACTAGCGAAGATAAGATCATCCAGGTCAAGGAGCAGGGTGGAGACAGACTGATTCCCGAGGATCCTCTGAACCCAGGCTCGCTGTTCACCGTCGGTGCCGGCAGCAACGGCCATCTCGGGCTGTACCGCCTGGAGACCCAGGTCACCGCCGGAAATGGCCAGCTCAAGCTCTCGGGTTTCGGTTCGAGCACGGTTGCGAAGGAGTCGATCAGGGTCGGCTTCGACTACTTCCGTGCAAACGCCTCACAGGTTCAGGCGTCTATCAAGCCAAGCGACCACAACTACCACCTGCACGTCGTCGAAGCCCACAACACAGGGCCCTGCGACACGCTGACAATGTCGGCCTACATCGCCTTCTGTTCAGCTCTGATCGGCAAGGCCGTCGAGTCGCAGATGGTCGTGCTGGGCACCATGAGCCTGGGCGGCAGCATCGTTCCCGTAGAGAACCTGTCGGAGTCCCTGCAGGTCGCCGCGGACGCTGGAGCCAAGCGCCTGCTCCTGCCCATGGCCAGCGTGGGCGACATCAAGACCATCCCGGGAGAGCTCTTCGCCAAGTTCCAGACGAGCTTCTACGCGGATCCAAGAGACGCGGTGTTCAAGGCATTTGGGGTGCAGTGAACGTGGCTTAGATCTGAGGCAACCTCACACCCCCGGCTTGCGCGGGAAGGCCTCCGCCTCACGGGCCAGCGCGCTCTTGATCTCGCGCCAGTACTCTCGCCGTCTGGCGAGCTTCCCGCCGAGGCCTGGCCAGAGATCCCCGGGCTCGATATGGAACCTGGCGAGTTTGCGCGCTGCGTTCATCAGCACCTTGTCCACGTCGTCGTGGGCGCCCTTGGCCTAGTCCCAAAGACCGATGGAGATGTCCATCCAAAACTGACCCACTTGATCAGCCAAAGTTGACCCGACCGCACCGGCTATAGTCGCCGCCCTCCACCAACCCTCTCGATGAGCGCCACCTCGGCCATGGCCAACAGCACCTCACCCGATCACGCCGCGAACCTGGCGGCCGTGCTCGCCTATCACGAG
>CAZVUM010000069.1:0-2894 GCA_964629575.1 uncultured Acidimicrobiales bacterium
GGCTCTGCCAACCCGGCAGCCTCAGCGGCGGAGCTCCTTCGTTGCTGTTGAAGCCAAGGAAACCGGTCGCTGTCTGCACCAGGAGCTCATCCGCGATCGCGCCGGCGTCGGCGGCGTCCGCGCCCCACGCCGTGACAGTGACGAGCTGTGGCGCAGCGCGCCCGGCATCGCGGGCCGAGGACAGTCGTTCTGGATCGAGCGGGCCGCCCGCGAGCTCGGAGAGAACGTCGGAGCTGATCACGACGTGGGCCCACGACGGATCGACGACGCCGGCTCCGACGTTTCGCTTGCCCGCGTTGAGATGCGCGTAGAGCGGGCTCGTGGTGCCCGTCGCGATCGGTTGGTCGTCGACCGGTTGGCGACGAGCCGGGTCGCCAACCTCGGGCTCCACTTTCACGACGGTCGCCCCGAGGCTGGCCAACAGCCGCCCCGCGTACGGTCCGGCGATCCCCGTCGCATACTCAAGGACCCGAAGGCCCTCCAGCGGTGCCTGCATCGCCACTCGCCCCCTCAGTCTGCGGCTTGTTGTTGTTCCATGGTGAGCTTCATGGCCGCCGCAGCCTTCTCGTTCTCTGTGTTCATGGTCGCCCGCTCAGTCTGCGGCTTGTTGTTCCATGGTGAGTTTCATGGCCGCCGCAGCCTTCTCGTTCTCTGTGTTCATGGTCGCCCGCTCAGTCTGCGGCTTGTTGTTCCATGGTGAGTTTCATGGCCGCCGCAGCCTTCTCGTTCTCCATGATCTTGGACATGATCGCTTGGCCGGCCCTGTCGAACACCGCCCGCTCGGTCGACACGAAGTTCTGCGACTCGCGCAGGCCCTCCAGCGAGCCGTTGAGCTCGGGGATCACGTAGCGGGCCGCAAGGTCCCAGCTGTTGAAGGTGTCGCGCGGGTTCGCCCAGTCGTGCACGAAGCCGACCACCTTGCCGAAACCGCCGGTCACCTCGTGCATGTCGCGGATGAAGGTGAGCAGGTCGTCCGGTGTTCCGACGACCGCGCCGCGCATCACCGCGGAGGACTCCGCGCCTCCCGAGACAGCATCGACCGCCTCGTCGGGGTCGCCGTAGGCCACAGCGCCCGGACGCTGCAGCGTTCCGACGATGTACTCGTTGTGCCACCGCTGCAGGCCGTGCCTGGCCTGCTCCCGAGCGAGCTCGCGCGTCTCGGCGAGATGGAAGCTGATCACGACCCGCCACTCGGAGCGATCCACCACCGCCCCCGACGCCGCAGCGGCGTCCTCGGCGAACTGCCACTGGGTGGGCAACGCGTTGATCCCCTCGGCCGCCATCGACCCGATCGACAAGACTCCGACCCCGTGCTTGCCCGCGAGGGTCATGCCCGACGGCGAGACCATCGACGCAACAGCCGCCTTCATGTCCCGCTGCACCGGGAGCAGCTGCAGCTTGGCGTCGTGCATCTCGAACCAGTCGCACTCGTAGCTGAAGCGCGGCTCGCCCCGCAGAAGCCGCATGATCACGCCGAGAGCCTCGTCCTGGCGATCGCGTAGCACCATGGGGTCGATGCCGAACGTGTGGGCGTCGGAGGGAAGCGCTCCCGGGCCGGTGCCAAAGATCGCCCGACCGCCGCTCATGTGGTCGAGCTGAACCATCCGCTGGGCCACGTTGTAGGGATGGTGATACGGCAGCGACACGACGCCCGTGCCCAGCATGATGCGATGCGTCCGCTCGGCCGCAGCCGCCAGGAACATCTCCGGCGACGCGATCATCTCCCAACCAGACGAGTGGTGCTCGCCGCACCAGAACTCGTCGAAACCGAGGCGATCGAGGTGCTCGACGAAGTCGAGGTCACGCCGGAACTGAAGCATCGGGTTCTCGCCGATGGGGTGGTGTGGGGCCAAGAACGCGCCGAAGCCGATCTGAGTCATCCCACGACGCTACCGCCTGGTGCTGAGGCGCACCGAGGTCGCTACTGAACGAGTGTTTGCCACACAACGTGAGATACAACTACTCTACGTGGCTATGACCGACGTCGGAACGCCACGGCACCAGCTGTCCATCGCCCCCGGGTCACCGCGCGATGACCAGTGTCGGCGACGACGCAGCTGGCTTGGCCTCCGCCCGTCGTCTGCTCGGCTGTTGGACTTCGTGACTCGGGTCGATCGGCTGGCCTCGGACCCCGCGGTGGTGGACGCGCTGGCCACCCGAGGGGTCCGGCCCGATGACGTCACTGCGAGCGCTCGTCGCGATGCGCTGCGGCTCGCCCACGCTGCGTCGCTCCTCCTCGACCACGAGCCCGCCGCAGTGCTCGGATCGCTGGCGCCAACGCACCTGCAGGATCGTCTGTCTCGCATGGATCTGAGGTTGGACCACGTCGGCCGAGAGGTCGCGTGTCTGCTCGACTCGCTCCTTGCCCTCTGGCGCGATGCCTGCGAGGCGGACGGATACGCGTCGCTGCCGAGGGGTGGTCCCTTCGCGACCGCCGACGGCGATCTTGTGTTCCCGTCGGTGCAGGTCCTCTCCGCGCTCCAGGCGACCGACCCGACGCTGGATGAGGTCACGATCGCCCGTTCCTTCGTCCTACCTCCCGACGGTGGGCCCGAGGTGTCGGTGGAGCTCTTCTACGCGGGCTCGCGCGACGGTCGCAGCGGGCAGAACCTGCAGCACATGACCGATCGGCTCACGGCGCTGCTGCCCGATCCCTTCCGCCTGAGCCCCGCTGCTCCACCCGTGTGTCACGTGTCGCTCGAGGTCGCCCACGAGAAGGACCTCGAGGTCGTCCACGAGTTCGCGCGGCGAGATCGCTCTGGGCTCATCGCACCGTACGCGGCGGACATCTCGGCAAACCCGGGGGACGGATCGCTGAACACGAAGATGGCGGTGCGGCGATTCCGGAGTCCGTCCGCGCCGACCAACGTGCTGGAGTTCGTCTCCTTCGGGTA
>CAZVUM010000069.1:2994-4117 GCA_964629575.1 uncultured Acidimicrobiales bacterium
CCTGATTGCGGGGCCTGGCCGCGGGTGTGACACTGCCCGCCGGGTTGTTTCGTGCACGTGGGGAGGGCACAGATGTTGTCGCCGTATCGGATTCTCGATCTGACCGATGATCGCGGCCATCTGGCCGGGCTGCTGTTGGCGCAGCTGGGGGCCGATGTCATCCACGTCGAACCGCAGGGAGGCCATCGGCACCGTCACCGCGGGCCTTTCGTCGCCGACGTCGAGACGCCGGACTCGGCGATCTCACACCTCGCGCAGGACCGCGGACGCCGATCCGTCGAGCTCGGCGGCGATCTCGATCTCGATGCGCTCGCCGCCGGCGCCGACGTTCTTCTCGAATGCGGTGCGATCCCGATCGATCTCGACGCCCTGCGCGCCGCCCACCCCGGGCTGATCACCGTCTCGATCTCCGCGTTCGGCCAGTCGGGACCCAAGAGCGGCTGGCCGGCCACCGACCTCACGATCGCGGCGGCCTCCGGAACGATGTCGCTCACGGGCGACCCCGATCGACCACCGGTGCGGGTCACCGAGCCCCAGACGTGGAACTTCGCCGCAGCCGATGCCGCCTGCGCGGTGGCCACGCTCCTGTTCGACCGCGGGACGTCTGGGCGGGCCCAGCATGCCGACGTCAGCGCGCAGACCTCCTTCCTCTCCGCGACGCAGTTCCAGATGATGTACGCCCTGCGAGAGGACGAGGCAGAGAGTCCCACTCGACGTCCCGGTGGCGTGCAACTCGGTCCCTTCACCATCCAGTTCGTGCACCCGTGCGCGGACGGTCACGTCACCGTGACGTTCCTGTTCGGGGCGATGATCGGCCCGTACACGGCCCGGCTCTTCGAATGGATCCACGAGGTGGGGATGTGCTCGGACGAGCTGCGCGACCAGAACTGGATCGAGTACGCCAACCTCGTGTTCGCCGGTGAGCTCGGTATGGAGCCGCTCGAGGACGGGACAGCGGCGATCGCCGCGTTCATGGCGACCAAGACCAAGGCCGAGCTGCTCGAGGCGGCGCTCGAACGCAACCTGTTGATCGCACCGATTCTTACGACCCGCGACGTGCTGTCGATGGACCACCTCCGGGAGCGGGACTACTGGCAGGTGATGGATCTGCCGGATCTGCCGG
>CAZVUM010000069.1:4217-7398 GCA_964629575.1 uncultured Acidimicrobiales bacterium
GTGGTGAAGGTCGAGAGTGAGACCCGTCCCGACGTCCTGCGCGGCGCGGGTCCTTTTCGGGCCGAGGACGGGGATCCCGAGGGCGCCTTTCAGATGCACTCGCTCAACGCGGGCAAGAAGGGTCTCGCCCTCGACATGTCCCACCCCGAGGCGAAGGGGGTGATCGAGGACCTCGTCCGTTGGGCCGACGTGGTGACGGATTCGTTCTCCGCGGGAGCGATGACCCGCTGGGGTCTCGGCCCCGATCATCTCCGTGCGATCAAGCCGGACCTGATCGTCTTCCAATCGAACCTGATGGGCGACGACGGACCGATGGCCCGCTACGCCGGCTTCGGCACGATGGCGGCGGCGATCGCCGGCTTCTACCCCATGACCGGGTGGCCCGATCGCATGCCCGCTGGTCCGTTCACAGCGTTCACCGACTACATCTCGCCGAAGCTCAGCGCCCTGGTGTTGGTTGCGGCTCTCGACAGGCGTCGCCGTACAGGCGAGGGCACCTACATCGACTACTCGCAGCTGGAGGGAGCGCTCCACTTCCTCGGACCCGCGTTTCTCGAGGACGAGGTCAACGGACGCATCGTCGATCGCGCCGGAAACCGGGACAGGCACATGGCGCCGCACGGCGTCTACCCGGCTGCCGGCGATGACGCGTGGGTGGCGATCGCCTGCGAGACGGAAGCGAACTGGCGGAGCCTCGCCGAGATGGTGGGCAGGAACGATCTCGCATCGCTGCCCGTCGAGGAGCGGCGCACCCGTCACGATGAGCTCGACGAGCTCATCGCCGGGTGGTCGGCGCCGCTGTCGCCCGACGAAGCCGAGAGCGCGCTCATCGCCGTTGGGATACCGGCTCACGTCGTTCAGACCGGGCGAGAACTCGTCCGCGACCCACAGATGCTCCACCGGAACGTCTTCGTCGAGGTTCCGCACGGTTCGCTCGGGCACTCCTGGGCCGAGGCTCAGGCGTTTCTGTTCTCCGACACCCCGATCGAGCCCACCTGGTCGGCTCCGATGTATGGCGAGCACTCCTACGAGGTGCTGTGCGAGTTCCTCGGCTACGACCCCGACCGGTTCGCCGAGCTCGCAGTGGCCGACATCCTTCGATGAGGGCGGGGTAGCTTCGCCGTCATGACTGCCGCCGACACCACCGCCACACGCGAGAGCCGCCGCAAGCTCGGCGTGATGTTCAACACCGACCGGATGGCCGGTGAGGCGCTCGTGGCGTGCGCTCAGCGGGTGGAGGAGATTGGCCTCGACACCTTCTGGGTGCCCGAGCTGTTCGGGCGAGAGCCCTTCTCGACGTCGGCCCACCTCCTCGCGCACACCCAGGAGCTTCAGATGGCGACGGGAATCGTGAACATCTACGCCCGCGACGCCACCGCTGCCGCCGCAGGGGCCCGAACGCTCGCGGAGTTCTCCGGCGGTCGATTCGTGCTGGGTGTCGGGGTTTCCAACGCCGGGCTGGTGGGCATGCGCGGTCACGACTGGGATCCACCCGTCGAGCGCCTGGCCGCGTACCTCGATGGCATCGCCGCCGCTCGGCTCTCGGTGCCCGGCGATGAGACCGCGCCCGTCCACGTCGCAGCGCACGGGCCCAAGATGGTCGAGATGGCGGCAGGCAAGGCCGACGGCCTCAGCACCTATCTGCAGGATCCGTCGCACACCGCTTCGGTTCGATCGCAGCTGCGTGACGATCAGGCGATCAACGTGTCGCTGATGTGCCTGCTCTGCGACGATCCCACGGAGGCTCGACGGCTCGCCCGGCGAGCGATCGACTTCTACGTCGGACTGGCCTACTACCACCGGGCGTGGCGTCGCCTGGGCTTCGACGACTCCGACTTCGTCGACGGCGGCAGCGACCGGCTGGTCGACACACTCGTCGCCTGGGGCAGTGAGGATCAGATCGGCCGACGGGTGGACGAACACCTCGACGCCGGCGCGACCGAACTCGTCGTCATCCCGCTCAACCCGGCTGGCGGCGGCGAGCCGCACTGGCCTGTGCTCGAAGCGCTCGCCGGCTGACAGCGGGGCTCGACGACGAGCCCGACTACCCTCCCACGCATGCACGGACGCCCTCGCGCCGTCGTCGACGGTCTGCCGCAGTACAAGCCAGGGAAGTCGGCCGCTCAGGCCGAAGAGGAGCATCAGATCGCTCAGGCGATCAAGCTCGCCTCCAACGAAATCTCCTACGGCCCCCTGCCCTCGGTCGCGGCTGCGATCGGCGACCACATCGCGTCTGCCAACCGCTACCCCGATCACCGTGGGCTCGAGCTGCGTGACGCGCTCGCGACCCGGCTCGGCGTCGACCTCGATCAGGTCACGATCGGCTGCGGTTCGGTCGGACTGCTTCAGCAACTGTTTCTGGCGTACGTCGATGCCGGTGACGAGGTGGTCTATCCGTGGCGCTCCTTCGAGGTGCACCCGGTTTTCAGCGCGATCGCCGATGCGACGGCGGTCACCGTTCCGCTCGACGGTCAGGCCTTCGATCTCGATGCGGTTGCCGACGCGGTCACCGACAAGACGAAGCTCGTTGTGCTGTCGACGCCCAACAACCCCACCGGGACGGCATGCACGACAGCGGAGCTCCTCGCTCTCCTCGCGAAGGTGCCATCCGATGTGGTCGTCGTGATCGACGAGGCGTATCGGGAGTTCGTCACCGACCCGGCGATCGAGGATCCGATCTCAGCGATCCTGCCAGCCCACCCCAACGCCGTCGTGTTCCGCACGTTCTCCAAGGCGTACGGCCTCGCGAACCTCCGTGTCGGATACGCCATCGGACACCCCGACGTGATCGGCGCGCTCGACAAGGTGGCGCTGCCGTTCCTGGTGAACGGACTCGCGCAGGTCGCCGCGCTGGCTTCCCTCACCGACCAGGCCGCCGGTGAGCTGGACACCCGTGTGGCCGAGGTGATCTCCGAGCGAGAGCGCGTGGCCGACGCGTTGGAGGCTGCCGGGTGGGTCGTGACCCGCGGGCAGGCCAACTTCGTCTGGATGCCCGTCGGCGCCGACGCGGTGCCGCTGTGTCAGAGGCTCGAGGCCGCAGGCGTCGTCACCCGACCATTCGAGGGCGAGGGCATCCGGGTCACGATCGGATCGCCCGCCGAGAACGACACGTTCCTTCAGGCGATCGGCTCTGGGTGACGAGCCTCGGGTGATCGGCATTGGGTGATCGGCATTGGGTGAT
>CAZVUM010000069.1:7498-11607 GCA_964629575.1 uncultured Acidimicrobiales bacterium
GGGTGATCGGCATTGGGTGATCGGCATTGGGTGATGAGCACAGCGACCTGATCTGAACCCGCCGTGCTAGCATGCGAACATGTGTTCGATGCAAGCCAGCGCGTCGATCCTTCACGCGGATCTCGACGCCTTCTATGCCTCGGTCGAGCAGCGCGACGATCCTGCGCTCCAGGGGCGTCCCGTGCTCGTCGGGGGCGGTGTGGTGCTGGCGTGCAGCTACGAGGCCAAGGCATGCGGAGTGCGCACCGCGATGAACGGCGTTCAGGCGAGGGCGTTGTGCCCCGACGCCGTGGTCGTCGAGCCGCGGATGGCGGCCTATACCCAGGCCAGCCGGGATGTGTTCGAGATCTTCGACGATGTCACGCCGTTGGTGGAGGGCATCTCGATCGACGAGGCCTTTCTCGACGTCAGCGGCCTTCGCCGATTGGTCGGGCCGCCACGCCAGATCGCCGAGCTGCTCCGCACCAGGGTGCGCGACGAGGTCGGGCTCGCGATCACCGTGGGAGTGGCGCGAACCAAGTTCCTCGCGAAGGTGGCGTCGGGCGTCGGCAAGCCAGATGGTCTGCTGGTCGTCGAACCCGACGGGGAGCTCGACTTCTTGCACCCGCTGCCGGTCCAGCGGCTCTGGGGTGTGGGGCCGATCACGGCGGACAAGCTGGCCGCCAAGGCGATCCACACGGTCGGTGACGTCGCCCGGCTCCAGGTCGGGGCGCTCACCTCGATTCTCGGGCCGGCGGCGGGCCGGCACATTCACGCTCTCGCCCACAACCTCGACCCTCGGCCCGTCGAGACCCGGGTCCGCCGGCGCAGCATCGGATCACAGCACGCACTCGGGCGCCGCAAGCGAAGTCGCAGCGAGATCGACGACGTGCTCCTCGGGCTCGTCGATCGGGTGACCAGACGCCTGCGAACCGGTGAGCGGGTGGCCCGAACCGTGACCCTGCGCTTCCGCCACGACGACATGAGCAGGGCGACCCGCTCGCACACTCTCGATCAGGCCACCCACGACACCGACACGGTGCTCGAGGCGGCTCGACGGCTACTCGACGCGCGCTGGGACGACCTGCAGTCGACCGGTCTCACGCTTCTCGGGCTAGCACTGTCGAACCTCGAGGACGCCGACGCTGTGCAGCTGGGGCTTCCGTTCACGGCGAGATCGCGACCCGATCGCGATGCCGTTGTCGACCAGGTGCGGGAGAAGTTCGGGTCGGGGGCCATCACCCGGGCCGGGATCGTGTCGCACTCCCACATCGAGATGCCCCAACTGGAGGATCCCGGGCCGCCCGCGAGCCACTCCTGAGGCTCAGCGCGGCTCGGGGAGCTCGTATCCGAGGAGCGAGAGGCTGTCGAGCGTGCGCTCCAGGCTCGGTTGGAGGGAGCGTTGGATCCATACGGGCAGGTCTGGGTCGACGAGTCCGTCGAGCACCGGCAGCACCTGCATCCGGGAGCGATCGACCCAGGTGGGCGTGAACTCGAAGCCGGTCACGCGCGGGTTGCGCTCGTCGTCGTCGACAACCGTCAGCTCCACCACCACGCCGTCCTGGCTGTATGCGGTGCAGCAGACCGGTTCCTGGTTGGAGAGAAAGTTCCCGAGCCCGTACAGGACGAGGGTGTCGCCGATCCAGGTGACCGGCTGGATCACGTGCGCATGATGGCCCACGATCACGTCCACGACGCCGCTCTCGGCCAGCAGCGTTGCCCAGCGGATCTGTTCGTCGTTGGGCTGGCGGACGTATTCGCTGCCCCAATGCATCGACACGATCACCAGCTCGGCACCCGCCGCCCGCGCTCGATGCGCATCGGCCACGATGCGGTCGGGGTCGATGAGGTCGACTCGCCACGCCTCGTCGGGGGGAAGCGCGAACCCGTTGATCCAGTAGGTGTAGGAGAGGTGGGCCACCGTGATGTCGTTGACGGTGTACAGCGTGGGCGTGTCGGATTCCTCCGGGCTACGTGCGGTTCCGGCGTGGCCCAGGGCGGCCGCGTCCAATACATCGAGCGTGGCGTCCACCCCGTCTTCGAGTTGGTCGAAGGCGTGGTTGCTCGCGGTCGAGCAACCATCGAACCCGGCATCGGCCAGCGCGTGCGCGAGCTCCGCCGGGCCGTTGAAGAACGGGAAAGCGCTGAACGCGCCGTCGAAAGCGAGCGGCGATTCGAGGTGACACAGCGCGAGGTCGGCGGCCCTGATGGTCGGAGCGATCCGAGCGAAGAGTGGCCCGAAGTCGTAGATCGCCGTCGAGTCTGCCGCGTTGCGGCGACCTTCGCGGCCCACCGCGAGGTGCGTGATCAGGTCGCCGGTGACGATGATCGTCGCGGACCTGGGTGGTGCGAGCGTGGTCCTGGTGATGGTGGTGGTAGAGGAGACGGCGGCCGTCGTTGGTGCCGTGCTGGTCGGACCCGCTGCGACCGCGGTGGACGGTGCCGCGGATGGGGTGGTCGTCGTGGGGCTGGTCGCTGCGGGTGCGGCGGGGATGGCTTGCGACTCCCGGTCGTTGGCGACGAGGGCGATCGTCACGGCGGTTCCGAGCACGACAGCCACACCCAGACCCCGCCACCACGCACTCGCCGACACTGTCGAGAGCCTAGAACCGCGGCTCGGACCACGGCACGATGGGACAGCTCGCGTCGCGGTGCGAACGGCGCATACCCTGGCCGAGTCCGTCTGGCTCGTGGAGGTCGAAGTGTTCATCAACGGCGAATGGGTCGATGCCGTCTCAGGGGCGACGTTCGAGGTCACCAATCCGGCGACCGGCGAGGTCATCGGCCAGGTGCCAGACGGTGGCGCGGATGACGCAACGCTCGCGATCGACGCCGCGGCGGACGCATTCGCCTCGTGGTCTGCCACCACGGCGTACGAGCGCTCGCGGGTGCTCTACAAGGCGTGGGAGCTGATGACCGAGCGGAGCGAAGACCTCGCCCGGCTGATGACCACCGAGCAGGGCAAGCCGCTACGTGCCTCGCGCGCCGAGGTCAAGTACGCCGCCGACTTCCTGATCTGGTTCGCCGAGGAGGCGAAGAGGGTGACGGGGGAGTGGCTGCCGTCGCAGCGGCCCGACCAGCGGTTCCTCTCGGTTAAGGCGCCCGTGGGTGTTGTGGGGGCGATCACCCCGTGGAACTACCCGATCTCGATGCTCACCCGGAAGATGGGCCCCGCGCTCGCCGCCGGCTGCACGATCGTTCTCAAGCCGGCCGAGGCGACACCGCTGTGCGCGAAGGCCACCTACGACGTATTCACCGATGCCGGAGTCCCCGCCGGGGTGATCAACATGGTCACCGCTGCCGACCCGCGGCCCATCGGCGACGTTCTCACAGGCGACCCCAGGGTGGCCAAGCTCACCTTCACCGGCAGCACCGCCGTCGGTCGTCAGCTTGCAGCGAAGTCAGCGGCGAACCTCCAGCGCATCTCCGTCGAGCTCGGCGGGCACGCCCCGTTCATCGTCTTCCCAGACGCCGACCCAGTTCACGCGGCCAAGGGCGCCGCTGCTCTCAAGTTCCTCAACGCGGGCCAGGCCTGCATCTCTCCCAACCGGCTCTATGTCCACGAGGACATGGCAGTGGACTTCAGCGCCACCATCTGCGAACGGGTCGCTCGCCTCGAGACCGGAAACGGTCTCGAAGACGGAATCGGCGTCGGACCCCTCGTCAACGACGCCGCGGTCGCCAAGGTCGAAGCCCAGGTCGAGGACGCGAGGGACAAGGGAGCAGGCGTGCCCGTCGGGGGAGCTCGCCTGGTGGATGGTCCCCATGCCAACGGGCACTTCTTCGCCCCCACAGTGCTCACCGATGTCACCGACGACATGACCATCTACCGCGAAGAGACCTTCGGGCCCGTCGCCCCGGTGATCACCTACAGCGACACCGACCAGGTGCTCGAAATGGCCAACGACACCAACTACGGCCTCGCCGCCTACGTGTACACACGAGACATCGGGACCGCGATGCGTGCCTTCGAAGGTCTGCGGTTCGGGATCATCGGGATCAACGACGTCAACCCCACATCGGCCTCGGTGCCATTCGGCGGCATGGGCGACTCGGGAATCGGTCGCGAAGGTGGCCACGAGGGCATCGACGAGTACCTCGAGACAAAAACCGGCGGCTTCGCCATCTGA